>NZ_JASLGE010000034.1 GCF_030150285.1 Pseudomonas sp.
AATCAGCTGACGGAAACGCTGCTCCTGTTCCGGCGACTGGAAAGGAAAAACATCAATGGCCGCCTGGGCCGAAACTGCGAGGAAAAGAAGCAGCGGCAGGATTTTTTTCACAGGCTGCTCCCCGAGGCATCGTCGTCGGCCGGCAGCGGCTTGTCGGCCAGCAGCGCCTCATAGCGCGGACGCAGCACGTTTTCCCATTTTTCCGCATCCAGCACGCCGATGTAGCGGTAACGGATATTGCCAGCTTTGTCGACCAGGTAGGTTTCCGGCGCGCCATAAACCCCGAGGTCCAGGCCCAGGTCGCCCTTGTCGTCAAACAGGGTGAAGCGGAAAGGGTTGCCGTGCAGTTCCAGGTATTTCTGTGCCGACTCGCGGTAATCCTTGTAATTGATGCCGATGATGGGCACGCCCTGCTCCGCCATGTGCTTGAGCACGGGATGCTCGACCTGGCAGGAAATGCACCAGGTTGCCCAGACATTCAGGAACAGCACCTGCCCTTTCACATCGGCTGCCGTCAGTTTTTTTTCCGGCGTATCCAGTGTGCTGAGGCTGAAGTCCGGCAGTGGCTTGCCGATGCGGGCAGAAGGCAGTTCGGTGGGGTCCTTGCCCAGGCGACTGCCCAGCAGGACGGCAAGACCGATGAAAAGGAGCAAAGGCAGGGCATAAAGTGCAAGGCGAACGGGCTTGCTCATCAGATTTTTTCTCCCGTCACCGGTAGGGCGGATGCTGTTGTCTTGCGCATGCGGTAACGGCGATCCGTCGCGGCCAGCACGCCGCCCGCGGCCATGACGAGGGCACCCAGCCACAGCCAGCGCACAAAGGGTTTGTGATAAACGCGCACAGCCCAGGAGTTGCCGTCTTCCAGCGGTTCGCCCAGCGCCACATAAAGGTCGCGGAACAGGCCCGGATCAATCGCCGCCTCCGTCATGGTGTTGCGCTGCACGTTGTACACGCGTTTTTCCGGATACAGGTGACGGATGCTGCTGCCGTTCTTCAACACTTCGACATCACCGCGACGCGCCATGTAATTGGCACCCTTGCGCTCGCTCACGCCGTGAAAGACAAAGCTGTATTCACCTTCCGTCACGGCCTCGCCCGGCGCCATGCGTACGTCCCGCTCCATGCTGTGCGTGGACACCAGCGTGACGCCCAGCACTGTCACCAGCAGGCCGAGATGGGCCAGCTGCATGCCGACATAGCTGCGCGACAGGCGACGCAGACCGGCCCACGCCCCTGCCCTGGCAGTACGCACTTTTGCCAGCACGTCACGCACGATGGCAATCGCCACGGTGAACACCAGCGTGCAGGCAATGGCCACGCGCACATTGATGTCGCCAAACCAGAGCAGCGGCAGCACCACGCCCAGCAGCATCCCGCCCAGCAACACCAGCAGATGCGGCTTGAGCAGCTTGCCGGCATCCTGGCGCTTCCAGTTGGCCTGCGGTCCCAGCGCGAGGAAGAAAAGCAGGAGCAAGGTCAAGGGCACGAAAAGCAGGTTGAAATACGGCGGCCCCACGGAAATCTTGCCGAGATGCATGGCATCGGCCACCAGCGGAAACAGCGTACCCAGCAGTACCACGGTGGTGGCGGTCAGCAGCAGGAGGTTGTTGGCCAGCAGGAACATTTCGCGCGAGACGAGCTCATAACGCGATTCACTGCTGAGCGCGCCGGCACGCACTGCAAACAGCGTGAGCGAGCCACCGATCACGACCGCGAGGATGCCCAGCACGAAAAGTCCGCGCGAAGGGTCGGACGCAAAAGCATGCACGGAGGTCAGCACGCCGGAACGCACGAGGAAGGTACCGAGCAGGCTGAGCGCAAAGGCGATGATGGCCAGCAGCACCGTCCACGCCTTGAACACGCCGCGCTTTTCCGTCACGGCCAGCGAGTGCAGCAGCGCGGTGCCGGCCAGCCAGGGCATGAAGGAGGCATTTTCCACCGGGTCCCAGAACCACCAGCCGCCCCAGCCCAGTTCGTAGTACGCCCACCACGAGCCCAGGGTGATGCCGATGCCCAGAAAGGCCCAGGCGACGATGGTCCACGGCCGCGACCAGCGCGCCCAGGCGGCGTCCAGCCGGCCGCCCAGCAAGGCCGCAATAGCGAAAGCAAACGCCACCGAGAAGCCGACATAGCCCATGTACAGCATCGGCGGGTGAACGATCAGGCCGATGTCTTGCAGCAAGGGATTAAGGTCATTGCCGTCGCTCGGAATCTGCGGCAGCAAGCGTACGAACGGGTTGGAGGTGAGGATCAAAAACAGCAGAAAGCCGATGCTGATCATGCCCATGATTGCCAGCACCCGCGCCAGCATCACCTGCGGCAACTGCCGCGAAAAGACCGACACGGCAAAGGTCCAGCCGCCCAGAATCATCGCCCACAACAGCAGCGAGCCTTCGTGGGCACCCCACACGGCGCTGAACTTGTAGTACCACGGCAACGCGGTGTTGGAGTTGCTGGCGACATAGGCCACCGAGAAGTCGTCGGCCATAAAGGCGTAAGTCAGGCAGCCGAACGAAAACAGCAAAAAGGCAAACTGCCCCCAGGCGGCGGGCTGAGCCAGGCTCATCCACAGTTTGTCGCCCCGCCACGCCCCCAGCAGCGGCACAGTGGCCTGCACCACGGCAAAACACAGGGCCAGAATCATGGCCAGGTGGCCCAATTCCGGAATCATCAGACCAGACATCATCACTTGTTCCCCTCAGCCGGCGCAGCATTGGCCGGCACAGGCGCGGACAGGCCGCTTTCGTTCAGCGCTTTGGTGACTTCAGGCGGCATGTATTTTTCGTCGTGCTTGGCCAGTACTTCATCGGCGACCACCACACCCTGGGCGTTCAACTTGCCCAGCGCGACGATGCCCTGCCCCTCGCGGAACAGGTCCGGCAGGATGCCGCGGTACTGAATGGTCACGCCCTTGTTGAAATCGGTGACCACAAATTCGACGTCCAGCGAATCGCCCGAGCGCTTCAGCGAACCGTCCTGCACCATGCCGCCCGCACGGATGCGGGTGTCGAGCGGTGCTTCGCCATTGGCGATCTGGGTCGGGGTGTAGAACAGGTTGATGTTCTGCTGCAAGGCGCTCAGGGCCAAGGCCAGCGCGGCACCCACGCCCACCACAAGCGCCAGGATGATGATCAGACGTTTTTTGCGCTGCGGATTCACTTCGAGTTCTCCCGGCGCACACGACGCGCCTCTTGTTGCAGATAACGCCGGCGTGCCAGGATCGGCAGCGCCACATTCAACCCCAGCACCGCCAGGCAAATGCCGTAGGCCGACCAGACATACACGCCGTGATGGCCCATCGCGATAAAGTCGCCAAACGACGCAAAGCTCATCGTGCCCCCTCCAGCGCTTTCAACACTTCTGCCTTGACCCAACTGCTGCGCGCTTCGCGCTTGAGCACTTCCAGGCGCATGCGCAACAGCACCACCGCGCCGAAGAAGCAATAAAAGCCCAGCACCGTGAGCAGCAGCGGCAGCCACATTTCCACTGGCATGGCGGGTTTTTCCGTGAGGGTAAACGTCGCGCCCTGGTGCAGGGTGTTCCACCACTCCACCGAGTACTTGATGATCGGGATATTGACCACGCCGACGATGGCCAGCACCGCACAGGCCTTGGCTGCACTGTCGCGATGGGCGATGGCGTTGCCCAGGGCAATCAGCCCGAAGTACAGAAACAAAAGGATCAGCATGGAGGTGAGGCGTGCATCCCAGACCCACCAGGAGCCCCAGGTCGGCTTGCCCCAAATGGCCCCGGTGATCAGCGCCAACGCCGTCATCCAGGCACCGATGGGCGCAGCGGACTGCAACGCGATGTCCGCGATTTTCATTTTCCAGACCAGGCCCACCACGCCGCAGACCGCCAGCATCACATAGCATGATTGCGCCAGCATGGCCGCCGGCACATGGATATAAATGATGCGAAAGCTATTGCCCTGCTGGTAGTCCGGCGGCGCAAACGCCAGGCCCCAAGCCACCCCACCGGCAATCAACAACACGGCGGCACTGCTTAACCACGGCAACATCCGCCCACTGATGCCATAAAACCATTTGGGCGAGCCGAGTTTGTGAAACCAAGTCCAGTTCATCACGCTGTTTCCATCACGGTGCCGATCACGACAGGTCACTGTCATGCCAGCCAGGGTCTTTACTGGCCCCGCAGGGCCAGACCTCATTATTCGCCGACGCTAATCTTCAGGCCGGCCGCTATTGCAAAGGGTGTCAAAGTGACTGCCAGGGCCGTGAGGCTACCCAGCCACAGCAAATAACCGGTCGCAGGCATGCCCTGCAAGGCCGCCTGCAAGGCGCCACTGCCCAGGATCAACACCGGGATGTACAACGGCAAAATCAGCAGTGCCAGTAACAGGCCGCCACGCTTGAGGCCCACGGTCAACGCCGCCCCCACCGCCCCCAGCAAGCTCAACACCGGAGTGCCCAGCAGCAACGACATCAGCAGCACCGGCAGGCAGGCCACCGGTAACCCTAACATCAAGGCCAGCAGCGGTGACAGGATCACCAGCGCCAACCCTGAAAACGCCCAGTGTGCCAGTACCTTGGCCAACACCAGAAGAGGTAGGGGGTGCGACGAAAGGACCCACTGCTCCAGGGAGCCGTCCTCAAAATCACTGCGAAACAGCCCGTCCAGCGAGAGCAACACCGACAAAAGTGCTGCCACCCAGAGCAGCCCCGGAGACAAGGTTTGCAACAATTGAGTCTCGGGCCCGACCGCCAAGGGAAACATGGCGATCACAATGGCAAAGAACACCAGCGGGTTGGCCAACTCGGCGGGGCGCCGAAACAGCAGGCGTGCCTCACGCACGACCAGGGTTGCAAACACACTCATACGGCCCAACGCCCCAGATCAATATCGCGGTAACCGGCCGGCGTCCGGGTCAACGTGTGGTGGGTAGTGAGCACCACCATGCCGCCCGCTTCGCAGTGGCGGGCCAGGTGTTCTTCCAGGTGTGCGACACCCTGCTTGTCGAGCGCCGTAAAGGGCTCGTCGAGGATCCACAAGGGCGGGCTGTCCAGATGCAGCCGGGCCAGGGCGACGCGACGCTGCTGACCGGCCGACAACGTGTGGCACGGCACATCTTCAAAGCCCTTGAGGCCGACCGCCGCCAGTGCCGCCCACATCGCGTCACGGCTAGCCGGGCGGTGCAAGGCACAGAGCCAGCTGAGGTTTTCTTCAGGGGTGAGCAAATCCTTGATCCCCGCCGCATGGCCGATCCACAGCAAGTGACTGGCCAGCTCCGCGCGCTGGTTGACCAGAGGCTGGCCGTTCAGTCGAATTTCGCCCGCGGTGGGCTGCATCAGGCCCGCCAACAGACGCAGCAGGCTGGTTTTGCCGCTGCCGTTGGGGCCACTGATCTGTAGCATATCGCCACTGCCGAGTCGCAATTCGAGACGCTCGAATAACATCCGCCAGTCACGCTCACAGGCAAGCGCTACGGCTTCTAAAAGAGGGCTGGTCACGTAATTGAGGCCTTCACGGTTCAAGTCGGCTCAGGCGCGGCCGTTAACGTACTGCAGGATAAAGGCATTTGCGGCCTGTTTCAGAGAGCTGGGTCAATGTTTTTATCCTCTCTGAACAACGGGGCAGCATTATACATGCCATGTCCTACGCTTATTGCGGCAATTTCGACAGGTTGTAACGATGAAAAGTGACATGACACTTCCCCCCATCCCACCTGCCGCAACCAACACCGTGCGGCCCGGCGTTGTGGGCGGTGAACGACTCACGTTGCTCAATCCCCTCGAAGGACTGATCAGCCCCGGTCACAACGCCCAGGCGCAAGTGCTGACGCTTAAACAAGGCGATGCGGCCTTTCAATTGCTGCTGCGATTGACCCTGGAAAACGGCCGCCAGACCAACGTTCAAGTCAGCAGCAACCAGGTGTGGCCGCTGGGCACCTTATTGAGCGTGTCACAACCAACCCCCGGCAGCCTGGCGGTGAGCGTGCAGCAGGCCATGAGCAGCAGCGCCGCCACCCTCACCCGTCTCGACCCGCAACAATTACCGATTGGCACGTTGCTGCAAGGCAAGGTGCTGACCACCCAACTGTTGCCCTCCGCCAATGGCCAGCCGTCGGTGTATCGCTCGATGGTGACGCTGCTCAACAGCGCCCTGAGCGGCAGCACCTTGACCCTCGACAGCCCACAACCCCTGCGTATCGGCAGCCTGTTAAGCGCCGGGGTCCAGGACGCGAACACCCTCAACTTCGTGCCGCTGAGCGGTCGCCAGGACCAGTTGGCCGTGGCGCAACAACTGGCCGCCCAGCAAAGCCGCCAGGGTTCACTGGAAGGCCTGCTCAGCGCACTGCAAAAACTCCCGGCCAGCGACAACACGTCTGACGCGCTGCGCACCGCTGCCGACAAATTGCTGTCGGGTTTGCCCACAGCCGCGCAACTCAGCAACCCCAAAACATGGGCCAATGCCCTGCTTAATAGTGGCGCTTTTCTGGAGGCCAAATTGCTGGATGGTCAGACCCAGGCCCTGGCCCCGGACATGAAAGCCACGTTACTGCGCCTGATCACGCATATCCTACCCGGCGTGCCGGCCAACGCCGCCTTCAACCCCGGCATGGCCGCCAGCACCCAGGCTCAGGCGTTGCCGACCTTTGTGCGCAATGCGCTGGGCATGCTCGGCCAGGTCAGCGTCAAACCTCAGCCCACCGGATTTCCGCTGCCACCGCGCACCGTGCGCAGCGGCGAAGGCGAAAGCAGCCTCGAAAACCTGCTAAAACTGGCCGCTGCTGCCCTTTCGCGCCTGCAAAGCCATCAACTGTCCAGCCTGGAACAAAGCGGCCGCACCGCTGATGGCAACCTGCTAACTACTTGGCAAGTGGAAATCCCGATGCGTAACGCCCACGACATCGTACCCTTGCAAGTCAAATTCCAGCGCGAAGACCCGCCCGCCAAAAGCCCCCAGGACACCCCCGAAGCCCGCGAGCAAGCTGATCAACTGTGGCGCGTCGAACTGGCGTTCGACCTCACCCCTCTGGGCCCGCTGCACGTGCAGGCGCAACTGCTGCGCGGTACGTTATCGGGCCAGCTCTGGGCCGAGCGCGCCTTCACCGCCGAACTGATCGCCAGCCAATTGGGCCAATTACGCCAACGCCTGAACGACGCCGGCCTGAGCGTGACCGACCTTGACTGCCATCAAGGCACTCCCCCTCCCAGTGGCCACACCCCACTGCACCAACGCTGGGTAGACGAAACCGCATGACTGACGACCGCGAAACCCGCCAGGCCATCGCCCTCCAATACGACGGCCAACAGGCCCCCACGCTCACCGCCAAAGGCGACGACGCGCTGGCCGAAGCCATCCTGCAACTGGCCCGCGAACACGAAGTGCCCATCTACGAAAACGCCGAACTGGTGAGGTTACTGGCGCGCCTGGAACTGGGCGACAGCATTCCGCAAGCGCTGTACCGAACCCTGGCAGAAATCATCGCCTTTGCCTGGCAGTTAAAAGGCAAATACCCGCCAGGGTTCGACCCCGATGCCGAGCCGGTCGAGCGGGATGTGACGCCGGAGTAGCCGCCGTGCCGCCCCGGCCTTGCTCATAGACCACTGCGCTAAATCAGCTCGCCCAACACCGTTTGCAGCGCCACCTGCCCTTGGCGCGGCGTACCCGCAAATTCGGTCCAACCTTCGTTGAAGCCATCGATCATTGGCATTCTCGGCAAC
Source organism: Pseudomonas sp. (assembly GCF_030150285.1). GTDB lineage: Bacteria > Pseudomonadota > Gammaproteobacteria > Pseudomonadales > Pseudomonadaceae > Aquipseudomonas. Next base: position 7,689 of record NZ_JASLGE010000034.1, read on the forward strand.
GGACTGCGCGCGCCCTGCGTACTGAACACCTCGTGCCAGGTCTCACGGGGCACACCGCGCTGCCCGATTTCACGACGACTTCGTCGCCGGACGTAGCCTCGTTCACCTCGTCAACTGCTACGCGGGGGGATATCTGGGCCCTCAGGTCGGGCCGGTAGTGCGCATCTCACCCTTTGTGCATTTTGCGCATCAGTTCCGCTTCGGCTTGGGTCAGGCCGCAGGATTGGGTGAGTTCGTCGACGCTGGCACCCATGCCCACCAGGCGCGCTGCCTGGGCAAATGACAGGCTGGAGGGGTCGCTCTGTTCCAGCTGGGTGAGTTTTTCAGGCAGGGGCGCGACCACGGCTCGCAGTTCGTGCAGGGCTTCGCCCATTTGCACGTTGCCGTTCTGGTAGGTGTCCAGCCGGCGGCCCAGTTCCTTGAGGCGACGGTCGCGCATCAGGTCGGCGGCGGCCTGTTGTGCGGCCGCCACGCGCTGACGGCGCACGTACACCACAAACAGGCACGCGGTAACTGCCCAAAGCAGGCCCAGTACAATCACCGCCACCTCAAGGATCAATCAGATGCTCTCCAGTTCAGACCACTCTTCTTCGCTCATCATCTTGTCCAGTTCAACCAGAATCAGCAGTTCGCCGTTCTTGTTGCACACGCCCTGGATAAACTTGGCCGATTCGTCGTTGCCTACGTTGGGGGCCGTTTCGATTTCCGACTGGCGCAGGTAAACCACTTCCGCGACGCTGTCCACCAGAATGCCCACCACTTGTTTGTCGGCTTCAATGATGACAATTCGGGTGTTGTCGCTGGTTTCAGCGCTGTACAGGCCAAAACGCTGGCGCGTGTCAATGACGGTGACGACATTGCCACGCAGGTTGATGATGCCCAACACGTAGGAAGGCGCACCCGGTACCGGAGCGATTTCGGTGTAGCGCAGCACTTCCTGAACCTGCATCACGTTGATGCCGTACGTTTCGTTGTCCAGCTTGAAGGTGACCCACTGCAGAATCGGATCTTCGGAACCCTGTGCGCTTTGCTTCATACCCAAAACCCCTGACTTAAGTGCTGTACGACCGCGCCCTGGCACGGTCTTTTATTTATCTGCCTTGTGGGCCGTGTCCAGGTGGCGGGCTTCACCACTGGCAATCAACTCGGCCAATTGCGCCACATCCAGCAGCGCGCACATGTGTTCAATCACCGTGCCGGCCAGCCACGGGCGTTGCCCGCGCCGGGTGCGCCACTTGATCTGGCCCGGGTCCAGGCGCAACGAGTGACGGACCTGATGCACCGCCAACCCCCAGTCGTAGCCCTGAACCGAAATAACGTATTGAAGCCCGTCGCGAAAATCGGCGCGATAGCGCTCCGGCATCACCCAACGCGCCGTGTCCAGCACGTTCAAGTTGCCGCTCTGGCCGGGGATCATTCCCAAAAACCACTCGGGTTGACCAAACAACGGGGTCAGCTCAAGGCCTTCCAACGCGTAAATCGAACCCAGGCACACCAGCGGCACGGCCAGGGTCAACCCGGCCACGTCGAACAACAAACATTCGAAGGGCTGCGCCGCCCACACAGGGCGGCCGTCGTCCAGCACTGGCAGACGCGCGTGAACAGAGGCCGGCCGATGCACGTCCACCCCCAGCACATCCAGCCGCACCGGAGCCGCAAGCTCCTGCACCGGCAGTGCCACGGCCTGCACACGGGCATCACGCACCTGCTCTTCCAGTACCGCCGCAGCAAACGCATCCAGCTCGCCAGCCGGTGCCTGAACCTGTGCGGGTTCCGGCAAGGGCTCCAGCGCCTGCTCGGTCGCATCGAACAACAAGGCGTCGAGATAAGACTGCAGCGCCAGTTGCGGGCGGGTAGCCGGTGATACGGGTGGCTTCATGGGGTGACCCCTTCGATGAGGGCACAATACAGGCATTTGGCCATTATCGGCCATACTGAATACCTGCCTGAGTGCACGGGTGCCATCACCTTACACGGCCTGCGGCGCAAGTTGAGAGGTCAGCACGTGTTTGAGCAAGGCGCGGTAGGCGATTACCCCACGGCTTTTGGCGTCGAACTGCGATGGCGTTTGTCCCGCCCGGCTGGCATCGCGCAAGCGCGTGTCGACCGGGATAAAACCCGGCCACAGGGTGTCGGGGTACTGATCACGCAGCACCCGCAAGGTGCTCATCGAGGCCTGGGTACGGCGGTCGAACAGGGTCGGCACAATGCTGAAAGGCAAAGGCTGCTGACGCGAACGGTTGATCATCGTCAGGGTATGCACCATGCGCTCCAGGCCCATCAGCGCCAGGTGCTCGGTTTGCACCGGGATCACCAATTGCTGGCTGGCCGCCAAGGCGTTGACCATCAGCACGCCCAGCAACGGCGGGCTGTCGATGATCGCGTAGTCGTAGTCCTGCCACAGCTGCGCCAGGCTGCGCGCAATCACCAGGCCCAGGCCACTTTGCCCGGGGGATTGGCGCTCCAGGGTCGCCAGCGCCGTGCTCGACGGCAACAGGGAAATGTGCTCGTTACTGGTGGGCAACAGCAGTTGCGCGGCCAGACCGTCGGGTACCTGACCCTTGTGCAAAAACAAGTCGTAACAGCTCTGCTCCAGCGCATCCGGGTCATACCCGAAGTAACTGGTCATGGAGCCGTGCGGGTCGAGGTCGACGATCACCACGCGCTTGCCCGCCTCAGCCAGCAAACCGGCCAGTGCGATGGATGTGGTGGTCTTGCCGACCCCACCTTTTTGATTGGCTACTGCCCAGACTCTCATTATTTTGTTCCTCCCGGCTGCAGTCTTACCTGCCGAGACTTGACATGCACTTATAGGGCCGGTGACGGGGAATTGACGCCATCCCCGCGAACCAGTGACTTGACCTGCGTCGGTGCAGTTTGTGTGCCAGCCCGCTTCAGGGCCGCGTCCGGTGTTGCATGGGCCGTGCCCGTGCCGGTCAGGCTACGGCGCACGTCCAGGTTGCGCGACACCACCAGCACCACTCGGCGGTTAAGCGCACGGCCTTCGGGCGTAGCATTGTTGGCCACGGGCTGAAACTCGCCATAGCCCACAGACGCCATGCGCCCGGGGTTGATGCCTTGCATGGCCAGCAGGCGAACAATGCTCGCAGACCGCGCCGAAGACAGCTCCCAATTCGTCGGATACTGCGCCGTTCGAATCGGTAAATTGTCGGTAAACCCTTCAACGTGGATCGGGTTGTCAAACGGCTTAAGAATCGCGGCCACTTTATCAATGATGCTAAATGCCATGTCGCTGGGCATGGCATCACCGCTGCCGAACAGCAGGCTGGAATTAAGCACGATCTCGACCCACAACTCGTTGCCGCTCACCGTCAATTGTTTGGAGGCAATCAGGTCGCCAAAGGCGTCGGTGATATCGCTGGCAATGGTTTTGAGCGGGTCATCGGGGATTTTCCCCAGCCCGGCGTCCGTGTGCTCGCTGTCCTTGATCAACGGTTCGGCGGGCTGAGTGGTCAGCGGCCGTTCCTCGCCAATCGGGATGGGTTTAATGCTGCGCTCAGAATCACTGAACACCCCCACCAGTGCTTTGGAGATCACCCGGTATTTGCCTTCATTGACCGACGAAATCGAGTACATGACCACAAAAAAGGCAAACAGCAAGGTGATGAAATCCGCGTAAGACACCAGCCAGCGGTCATGATTGGCGGGCTCTTCAGCAGCGCGACGGCGGCGGCTCATACTTACCCCGCAAAGCCATGGAGCTTGAGTTCGATGGAACGCGGGTTTTCACCTTCGGCAATCGACAGGATCCCTTCGAGCAGCATTTCGCGGTACAGCGACTGGCGCAGCGCAATGGCCTTGAGTTTGCTGGCGATGGGCAACAGCACCAGGTTGGCACTGGCCACGCCGTAGATGGTCGCGACAAAGGCCACGGCAATGCCATTGCCCAGTTGGCTGGGATCCGCCAGGTTGCCCATCACATGGATCAACCCCATGACCGCGCCGATAATGCCAATGGTCGGCGCGTAGCCGCCCATGCTTTCAAACACTTTCGCCGCGTCGATATCACGGCGTTCCTGGGTCATGTAGTCGACTTCCAGAATGCTGCGGATGGCCTCGGGTTCGACCCCGTCCACCAGCAATTGCAGGCCTTTGCGCGAGTAATTGTCAGGTTCGGCGTCGGCCACGCCTTCAAGGCCCAGCAGGCCTTCCTTGCGCGCCGTGAGGCTCCAGTTGACGACGCGGTCGATGCCGCCGGCCATGTCGACCGTCGGCGGGAAAAAGATCCAGCCCACCGTCTGCATGGCCCGTTTGAAGGCGCTCATGGGCGACTGCAACAGCGCCGCCCCCACCGTGCCGCCCAGCACAATCAATGCCGCCGGGCCGTTGGCCAACGCCCCCAAATGACCGCCTTCCAGGTAGTTGCCGCCGATTATCGCGACGAAGGCCATGATGAGGCCGATCAGGCTGAGCACGTCCATCAGTGGCAGGCCTCGACCAGATGCCGACCCATGTCATCGAGGCTGTACACCGCGTCGGCCAGGTTGGCCTTCACAATTGCCATGGGCATGCCATAAATCACGCAGCTGGCTTCGTCCTGGGCCCACACGTTGCTGCCGTTTTGCTTCAACAGACGCGCACCTTCGCGGCCATCGGCCCCCATGCCGGTCAACACCACCGCCAAAACTTTGTCGCCGAACGACTTGGCCGCCGAGCCAAAGGTGATATCCACGCTGGGCTTGTAGTTCAGGCGCTCATCGCCCGGCAGAATTCTGACAGCGCCACGGCCGTCGATCATCATTTGCTTGCCGCCGGGGGCCAACAGGGCCAGACCAGGGCGCAGCAGATCACCGTCCTCGGCTTCCTTGACGCTGATGCGGCAGAGCTTGTCCAGCCGTTCGGCAAACGCCCGGGTGAACGCGGCCGGCATGTGCTGCACCAACACGATGGGGGCCGGAAAATTGCCCGGCAATTGGGTTAATACCCGCTGCAAGGCCACGGGGCCGCCGGTGGACGTACCGATGGCGACCAACTTGTAAGCCCGGCGTTTAGGCGCGGGGGACGCGGCAGCGGCAGGCAGCGGAGCCCGGCTGGCAAGCGGCGCGGTGCGCACCGGCGCAGGAGCGGCCGAGTGAGCAAACCCCGGGCGTGCCACCGGCACCGGAGCAGGTGCCGGGGCGCTGTAGCTGGCCAGACGCCGGTTGCTGCGTGAAATCGAGTGCACTTTTTCGCACAGCAGCTGTTTGACCTTCTCCGGGTTGCGCGAGATGTCTTCAAAGTTTTTCGGCAGAAAATCCACAGCCCCGGCGTCCAATGCATCCAGGGTCACGCGGGCACCTTCGTGCGTCAGGGACGAGAACATCAGGACCGGCGTCGGGCAGCGCTGCATGATATGACGCACGGCGGTGATGCCATCCATCAACGGCATCTCGTAATCCATCGTGATCACGTCGGGCTTGAGTGCCAACGCCTGATCAATCGCCTCCCGGCCATTGCTGGCCGTGCCGATCACCTGAAGGGTGGGGTCGGACGACAGAATTTCCGAGACGCGGCGACGGAAAAAACCGGAATCATCCACCACCAGGACCTTGACTACCATAAACACTCCGTTAGGCCGTGCGGGGGCTCGCGCGCCCCGCCGCCACCATCAAATGCGCCGTGAGGCGTAGTGCTTGAGCATGCTCGGCACATCGAGGATCAAGGCGATACGGCCGTCGCCCGTAATGGTGGCACCCGACATCCCGGGCGTGCCCTGCAGCATTTTGCCCAGCGGCTTGATCACCACTTCTTCCTGGCCAACCAATTGGTCGACCACAAAGCCGATGCGCTGGGTACCCACCGACACAATCACCACATGCCCTTCGCGCTGTTCTTCGTGCGCCGCCGAGCGCACCAGCCAACGCTTGAGGTAGAACAGCGGCAATGCCTTGTTGCGCACGATGACCACTTCCTGGCCGTCGACCACGTTGGTACGCGACAGGTCCAGGTGGAAGATTTCGTTGACGTTGACCAGCGGGAACGCAAAGGCCTGATTGCCCAGCATCACCATCAGGGTGGGCATGATCGCCAGCGTCAGCGGCACCTTGATGACGATTTTGGAGCCCTGCCCCAGGGTCGAGAACACACTCAGCGAACCGTTGAGCTGGGCAATCTTGGTTTTCACCACGTCCATGCCCACGCCGCGCCCGGAGACATCCGAGATTTCGGTTTTGGTCGAAAAGCCTGGCGCGAAAATCAGGTTGTAACAGTCCGACTCACTCAAACGGTCAGCCGCGTCCTTGTCCATCAGGCCTTTTTTCACCGCCAGCGTGCGCAGCAAATGGGCGTCCATGCCTTTGCCGTCGTCCGAGATCGACAGCAGGATATGATCGCCCTCCTGTTCAGCGGACAGCACCACCCGCCCGCACCGCGGCTTGCCCGCTGCTTCACGCTCTTGCGGGGTTTCTATGCCGTGGTCCACCGCGTTGCGCACCAAGTGCACCAGCGGGTCGGCCAGTGCCTCAACCAGGTTTTTGTCCAGGTCGGTGTCTTCGCCGATCAGTTCGAGGTTGATTTCTTTTTTCAGTTGACGCGCCAGGTCACGCACCTGCCGAGGGAAACGCCCGAAGACTTTTTTGATCGGCTGCATGCGGGTCTTCATGACCGCCGTTTGCAAGTCAGCAGTGACCACATCGAGGTTGGAGACCGCTTTGGCCATCTCTTCATCGCTGCTGTTCAACCCCAGGCGCACCAGGCGGTTACGCACCAGCACCAGCTCGCCGACCATGTTCATGATTTCGTCGAGCCGCGCCGTGTCCACCCGCACAGTGGTTTCCGCTTCAGAGGCCACCGGCTTTTCCGCCGGTGCAACCGGGGTGCGCGGCGGCGTGGCGGGGGGTGTTTTCGCCGCCGTAGCCACGACCGCTTCAACGGGTTTCACCGCCGCGACGACCGCCGGGCTGTGGGCCGAAAACTGGCCTTTACCGTGCAGTTCATCAAGCAGCGCTTCAAATTCATGATCGCTGATCAGGTTCGGGTCGTCAGCGGTAACGCCTGCCACGGGGGTAGCGGGGGCTGCCACGGCCGCCTCGCTGCTGCACGAACCGTTGCCGTGCAATTGATCAAGCAAGGCTTCGAATTCATCGTCGGTGATTTCATTGCCCGGCGTCTCGGGCGCGGCGGGTACCGGTTCAAGCGTTGGGCTGGCGACCGCGCGCGCAGAGAACTTGCCCTTGCCGTGGAGTTGGTCGAGCAAGGACTCAAACTCGGCGTCGCTGATTTCATCGTTCGCCACGGCGTCAGGCACGCCGGGCGTTACCACGGGTGCGGCCGCAGCAACCTTGACCGCATTCAACGAGTCCAGCAGTTGCTCGAACTCATCATCGGTAATGTCCATATTGCCACCGGTCGCATCCACCTGCGCCACCGGCTCGGGTTGCGCCGCAACCACGGGCTCGGCCACACCCGGTTCGGCCAGACGCGCCAGCGCCGCCAGCAATTGAGGCGTTGCCGCCGTAATCGGGCCGCGTTCGCGCACCTCGGTGAACATGCCATTGACCGCATCCAGGGCCTCAAGCACCACGTCCATGAGTTCCGCGTCGACACGCCGCTCACCCTTGCGCAGGATGTCAAACACGTTCTCGGCGATGTGACAGCATTCCACCAACTCGTTGAGTTGCAGGAAACCGGCGCCCCCTTTTACAGTGTGAAAACCGCGAAAAATTGCATTGAGCAAGTCCGCATCATCCGGTCGGCTTTCCAGCTCAACCAGTTGCTCGGACAACTGCTCTAGAATCTCGCCGGCTTCAACCAGGAAATCCTGAAGGATTTCTTCATCGGCGCCGAAGCTCATGGACCTGCTCCTTGAAATTGAACCTGGCAACACCGGGCGCACCAGCGCACCCGCACGCCCGCGACAGGCCTAGAAACCTAAACTGGACAGCAAATCGTCTACATCATCCTGGCCGGATACGACGTCTTCACGTTTATCGGCATGAATCTGCGGACCTTCACCCTTCGTCTGGTTTTTTTGCGAATTATTTTCTGCGCGCAACGCTTCGCGGTCATGTTCGATGCCTGCAAAGCGGTCGACCTGGCTGGCCATCAGCACCAGCTTGAGCAGGTTGCTTTCGACGTCAGTCACCAGCTGCGTTACCCGCTTGATCACCTGCCCTGTAAGGTCCTGATAATCCTGAGCCAGCAAAATGCCCGTCAAATGACCGGACACGGCCTGGTTCTCGACCTCGCTGCGCGCCAGAAAACGCTCCACCCGACGCGCCAACTCACGAAACTCTTCAGCGCCCACTTCGCGACGCATAAAGCGGCCCCAGTCGTGGCTCAAGGCTTTGGCGTCCTGGCTCAGGCCATTGACCAGCGGCGTGCTGCTTTCAACCAGGTCCATCGTGCGATTGGCGGCCGCTTCCGTGAGTTTCACAACATAAGCCAATCGCTCAGTGGCATCCGTGATCTGCGACACTTCTTCGGCGCGCGGCATGGACGGGTCGATGTGAAAATTGACAATCGCACTGTGCAGCTCGCGTGTCAGTTTGCCGACTTCCCGGTACAAACCGCGGTCGCGGGTCTGGTTCAATTCATGAATCAGTTGCACCGCATCACCGAACTGGCCTTTTTCAAGGCTTGCGACCAACTCATGGGCATGTTTTTTCAGGGTCGATTCAAACTCGCCCACTGTAGATTCCTTGTGCTCCATAGCGCCCCCGAGGCAAACCGGTCAACCGATACGGTCAAAGATCTTTTTAATCTTGTCTTCGAGTGCAAGCGCAGTGAAAGGCTTGACGACATAGCCGTTAACCCCCGCCTGGGCCGCTTCAATGATTTGCTCGCGCTTGGCTTCAGCCGTCACCATCAACACCGGCAAATGCTTGAGCTTGTCGTCAGCACGCACATGGCGCAGCAGGTCGATGCCGGTCATGCCGGGCATGTTCCAGTCGGTCACCAGAAAATCGATGCCACCGTGATTAAGGATGGGCAATGCCGTGGTGCCGTCATCGGCCTCGACCGTGTTGGTGAACCCGAGGTCACGCAACAGGTTTTTGATGATCCGCCGCATCGTCGAGAAGTCATCCACGATGAGGATTTTCATGTTCTTGTCCAATTCGACCTCCAAGCAGTCTTTAACGCGCCCACAACAGGACCGCGCCATTCAATCAAATTCGGTAAAAAGCGGACTTACCTGCAGGAGCAGCCGGTCGACGCTCCTACACGTGATCAGCGCGCGCGCCACTGGCCCAGGCGGGCCCGCAGGCGGGCGGCGCACTGGCTGTGCAATTGGCTGACGCGCGACTCGCTGACCCCCAACACTTCGCCGATTTCCTTGAGGTTCAATTCCTCGTCGTAATACAGCGCCAGCACCAGGCGCTCACGCTCAGGCAAATGGGCAATGGCATCGGCCAACGCTTTCTGGAAGCGTTCTTCCTCCAGATCCCTCGACGGTTCAAGGTGCGCACTCGCGCCATCCTCATGCAGCCCCTCATGTTCACCGTCCTGCAACAGGTCGTCGAAACTGAACAGGCGGCTGCCCAAGGTGTCATTCAAGATCGCGTAATAATCATCAAGGCTTAACTGGAGTTCGGCCGCAACTTCGTGATCTTTAGCGTCACAGCCGGTTTTTGCTTCAATTACCCGGATTGCGTCACTGACCATGCGGGTATTGCGGTGCACCGAGCGGGGAGCCCAGTCGCCCTTGCGCACTTCATCGAGCATCGCACCACGGATGCGTATACCGGCGTACGTCTCAAAACTTGCACCCTTGGTGGCGTCGTACTTGGTCGAAACTTCGAGCAGACCAATCATCCCGGCCTGGATCAAATCATCAACCTGTACGCTGGCCGGCAAACGCGCCAGCAAGTGATAAGCGATACGTTTGACCAGCGGGGCGTACCGTTCGATCAGCTCATACTGGCTGTCTCGCGATGACTTGCTGTACATGCGATAGCCGCTGGCAGTCATCAGGGGCGTCCTCCGCCCGTTTGCTGCACCAAACGCTCGACAAAGAACTCCAGGTGCCCGCGAGGGTTGGCCGGCAGCGGCCAGGTGTCGACTTTTTGCGCAATGGCCTTGAACGCCAGCGAGCACTTGGAACGCGGAAACGCTTCGTAGACGGCCCGCTGTTTTTGCACGGCTTTACGCACACACTCGTCGTACGGCACCGCGCCGACATATTGCAGGGCGACATCCAGAAAGCGATCGGTCACTTTGGTCAATTTGGCAAACAGGTTGCGGCCTTCCTGCGGGCTTTGCGCCATGTTGGCCAACACGCGAAAGCGGCTCATGCCGTAGTCACGGTTGAGCAATTTGATCAACGCATAGGCATCGGTGATCGACGTCGGCTCGTCACACACCACCAACAGCACTTCCTGGGCCGCCCGCACAAAGCTCACCACCGAGTCGCCAATACCGGCAGCGGTGTCAATCACCAGCACATCCAGGTTGTCACTCAGGTCGCTGAAGGCCTGGATCAGGCCGGCGTGTTGCGCAGGGCTCAGGTTGACCATGCTCTGGGTGCCCGAGGCCGCCGGCACGATGCGAATCCCGCCGGGGCCTTGCAACAACACATCGCGCAGCTCACAGCGCCCCTCGACCACATCAGCCAGGGTAAATTTGGGGGTCAGCCCCAGCAGGACGTCGACGTTCGCCAAGCCCAGGTCGGCATCCATCAACATCACACGCCTGCCCAACTCGGCCAGCGCGATGGACAAATTGACTGACACATTGGTTTTACCGACGCCACCCTTGCCGCCGGTCACTGCGATCACCTGTACGGGATGCATGCTGCCCATGATCTTTCTTTACCTTGTCTTACTTAGACGCGGCTACAGAGGTTGGCTGCGCGTTCCCCAGTGGAACAACACCTTGCAGGCCATCAATGTAGGTACATTGCAACGTAGTTTTTATAGTGCTAGCCGACCCTTTTAGGGGGGCTGTGATAGATATCTGCAAACATGTCGGCCATCGCTTCTTCACTGGGTTCTTCTTGCATTTGCACACTCACCGCACGGCTCACCAATTGGTGACGACGCGGCAGGTGCAGGTCATCAGGAATGCGCGGGCCGTCCGTGAGATACGCCACGGGCAACGCATGGCTGATCGCCAGGCTCAACACTTCGCCCAGGCTGGCCGTTTCATCCAGCTTGGTCAGGATGCAACCGGCCAGTCCGCAGCGTTTGTAGCTCAGATAAGCCGCCGCCAGCACTTGCTTCTGGCTGGTGGTGGCCAATACCAAATAATTGCGCGCCTTGATGCCGCGCCCCGCCAGGCTTTCCAGTTGCAGGCGCAGCGCCGGGTCGCTGGCTTGCAAGCCGGCGGTGTCAATCAGCACCACGCGCTTGCGCACCAGCGGCTCCAGGGTCTGACCCAACGACTGGCCGGGGGCAACATGGGTGACAGGCACATTGAGAATGCGACCCAGGGTTTTGAGCTGCTCCTGAGCACCAATGCGAAAACTGTCCATGCTCACCAGGGCAATGTTCTGCGCGCCGTACTTGAGCACGTAGCGCGCCGCCAACTTGGCCAGCGTAGTCGTTTTACCCATGCCTGCCGGACCGACCATCGCAATCACGCCGCCCTCTTCCAGCGGCTCCAGCTCCGGCGTGATGATCATCCGCGCCAGGTGCGCCAGTAGCATCCGCCACGCTTGGCGGGGCTCGTCTATCTCTGCCACCTGGGCCAGTAAGTCCCGCGACAGCGGCCCCGACAGGCCGATGCGCTGTAACCGGCGCCACAAGTTCGCTTGCTCGGGCCGGGTGCCCTGCAATTGATTCCAGGCCAGCGAGCCCAGTTGCACTTCCAGCAGTTCGCGCAAGCCGTTGAGTTCCTGGCGCATGCTGTCGAATACGCGCTGGTCAATCGACGGCGCGGGCATCTGCACCGGGCGCGGCGCTTCAAGCACCGTCGGCTCGATCAGCGGTTCAGCCGCCGTCAGTGGCAAACCTGCAAACAGCTGACGGCTGACCTCGGCATCGCCCTCCACGCGCAGGCTCAACTCCGCCTGGGCCGAGACAATTTTCGACTGGGTCTTGCGCAGCTCTTCTTCAAGCTCAATATTCGGCACACGCGGTGCCAGCGCCGATAATTTGTAGTCCAGCGCGGCAGTCAACTCAACTCCGCCGGCGATGCGGCGGTTGCCAATAATGGCGGCGTCGGCCCCCAATTCATCACGAATCAGCTTCATGGCCTGACGCATATCGGCGGCGAAAAATCGCTTCACTTGCATAAACCAAACCCTCAGCCGTTAGGGCCTACTGTCGCAACGATCGTGACTTGCTTGTTGTCAGGAATTTCCTGGTACGCCAGCACATGCAGGTTAGGCACCGCCAAACGTCCAAACCGCGAAAGCATCGCGCGCACAGGGCCTGCCACCAGCAAAATCACGGGATTGCCTTGCATCTCTTGACGCTGAGCCGCGTCGATCAGTGAGCGCTGGAGCTTTTCAGCCATGCTGGGCTCCAGTAAAACGCCTTCTTCCTGACCTTGCCCTGCCTTCTGCAAACTATTGAGCAATATTTGTTCCAACCTTGGCTCAAGCGTGATAACTGGCAGCTCAGACTCAACACCGACAATGCTTTGCACGATGGCGCGGGACAATCCGACCCTCACAGCGGCAACCAAAGCGGCAGTATCTTGACTCTTATGGGCATTGTTCGCGACGGCCTCGGCAATGCTGCGGATATCGCGCACCGGCACCTGTTCGGCCAACAGCGCCTGCAACACCTTAAGCAACTGCGACAAGCTCAAAATGCCCGGCACCAACTCTTCAGCCAATTTTGGCGACGATTTGGCCAGCAGTTGCATCAGTTGCTGTACTTCCTCGTGGCCAATCAGTTCGTGGGAATGCTTGTACAGAATCTGGTTGAGGTGCGTGGCCACTACGGTGCTGGCGTCTACCACGGTATAGCCCAACGACTGGGCCTGGCTGCGCTGGCTGACTTCGATCCACACCGCTTCCAGACCAAAGGCCGGGTCTTTGGTGGTAATACCGTTGAGGGTGCCGAACACTTGGCCGGGGTTGATTGCCATTTCGCGGTCCGGGTAGATCTCGGCCTCGGCCAGAATCACCCCCATCAAGGTCAGGCGATAGGCGCTGGGGGCCAGGTCGAGGTTGTCGCGAATGTGCACGGTGGGCATCAGAAAACCCAGGTCCTGGGACAGTTTCTTACGTACGCCCTTGATGCGCGCCAATAATTGGCCGCCCTGGTTGCGGTCTACCAGCGGGATCAGCCGGTAACCGACTTCCAGGCCGATCATGTCGATGGGCGTCACGTCATCCCAGCCCAGCTCCTTGGTTTCCTGGGCGCGGGCGGGTGAAGGCAGCAGGTCCTGCTGGCGCTTGACCTCTTGCAAGGCCTGAACCTTGGCAACGTTTTGCTTTTTCCACATGAGGTACGCTGCGCCACCCGCAACGGCGGCCAGGCTCAGAAAGGAAAAGTGCGGCATTCCCGGCACCAGCCCCATCACCGCCATCAAGCCCGCCGACACGGCCAGTGCCTTGGGCGAAGCGAACATTTGGCGGTTGATCTGCTTGCCCATGTCTTCGGAGCCCGAAGCCCGCGTGACCATGATGGCCGCCGCCGTGGACAGCAGGATCGATGGCAGTTGCGCCACCAAACCGTCACCAATGGTCAACAAGGCGTACACCCGGCCGGCATCGCCGAACGACATGCCGTGCTGGAACATGCCCACCGCCATGCCGCCAATCAGGTTAATAAACAGGATTAACAAGCCGGCGATGGCATCACCGCGCACGAATTTGCTTGCACCGTCCATCGACCCGTAGAACTCGGCTTCCTGGGCAACTTCCTGACGGCGTGTCTTGGCCTGGTTCTGGTCGATCAGCCCCGCATTGAGGTCGGCGTCGATGGCCATTTGTTTGCCGGGCATGGCGTCGAGGGTAAATCGCGCGCTCACCTCGGAAATACGCCCGGCACCTTTGGTGACTACCACGAAGTTGATGATCATCAAAATCGCGAACACCACCATACCCACTACGTAGTTGCCGCCGATCACCACCTCACCGAAGGCTTGAATCACCTTGCCCGCGGCCGCATGCCCGTCCTGGCCATGGAGCATCACCACCCGGGTCGAGGCCACGTTCAGCGCCAGCCGCATCAATGTGGCGACCAGCAAAATGGTGGGAAACACGGCAAAGTCCAAGGGCCGCAGCGCGTACACGCACACCAGCAGCACCACGATCGACAGGGCAATGTTGAAGGTGAAAAACACATCCAGCAGAAACGCCGGAATTGGCAACATCATCATTGCCAGCATTACCAGCAACAACAGCGGCACGCCTAACTGGCCATGGCCCAAACCGGCCAGGCCGCTGCGCGCGGTGTTGATGAACTGAGAACGATCCAATGACATTGCACAAACCTTTAGCAAACTTTTGACGCCCGGTGCGCCGTGAGCCTGCCTGTGCAAGAAACCTTCCAACTTTGGCCAATGGCCATATCGCAGACACAAACAACCCGGCCCATACGGGCAGCAATGCCAGGTTCACCGTTGTTATCCGCGTCAAATCGAGCAGTGCGTGTGGGCAGCACTCAATTCCAGCACCACTCGCCCAAATCGATCACCAGGCACGCACTGCTGCTGGAACCAAACACCACGTCGATCTTGCGATTGGGCACATAGTGCGCCGAGGCTTGCCCACCAATCAGAATATCGCCGCAACGACCGTCACGGGTTCGGGGGCGATCCCGCCAGACCGGTACGCTGTCGAGCTGCAACTGCCGTACCAGGTTGCAAAGAATGAAACTGCGCACACACCGACCGTTAATCCCCTCAAAGCTCAGGGATTTGCGCACAAACGCCAGAATGGAATCGCGCTCTTTGTTGCAGCGCTCAACAACCGCAGCGTAATAGTCTTCCCGCCCCCACCCGTGGGGCACCGTAGGCAGCGAAATCACGGCCAGCAGGTTAGACCCTTCGGTGCTGAACCCCATGATCCGTCGCCCGCATGTTTGGTCGACCCAGAAAATGGCAAACGTACCTTTCAGCACTGGAAAAGCCGGGAACAGCCCTTCCAGTTCGACGTGGGCCATGTCCCAAGAGTCGCTAAGGGCATGGGTTTTGACTGAGCCGTCAGGAATAAGCGTTAACTCGATGGGCATCGCGCCTCTCCATAGCTGAGCACTGGGCACTCCACAGCGCGCTGCCTTCAAGTTAAGCGGATTTTTGCGATGCCTCTACTGGCAACAATGACAGTCCGTCGGTCAGGGCACGCCCATGACAAGCGTTGCGCTACCGGTATAAACGCCAGCATCGGGGTAACTGCCTGGCTTTCGAATGAGCGAGAAGGTGACGTCATCGCTTCCGACGCTGTTGTGCAGGTTTGTCGTAAAGGATTTACCTGGCCCCACCACCACGCCTCTGCGGATCAATCCCGTGCCGAGGTCAGCATGACTCATGGCAATGGAATCGGTGTTGAACGAAGCCGGCGCCCCCTTCAGCGTAATGGTAATGGGCAGGGTAATATTGGGATCAGGGCATGAATAGTTAAGGGTCACTGTCTTTTGAACAGTGGAGCTGAGCGGGCTGTCGCCGATGGTAAGGGGGTCAACCTGATCAAAATCCACATCAATGGGGTTATTACCATTAATTGTGCAAGTTGATGGCTCTAGAATGAAGCCATTTTGGGCAATAATGTTAACGGTCATATCGTTTCCAGGTATGCCCAAGTTATTCACCTGCCCTATAAGAAGAGTACCCAGTAGGTCCCCCGCCAAAATATTAATGGGTTTGCCGGGTAACCCCTGAAGACTCATATACATGTTCGTTTTAAGGTCTACCCCGTTTCCGTTATTAGGCAGCGTTGCCATGTGGGTCCTAAGGAAGATGGGAGCGGCGTGCCGGCGGCCTGAGATGAGCAGCCCCATCTTGTGGCCTACGAATTTCGCGCCCGGCGTGAGCCCAACAGATCGCGTGGACATGACGTCGTAGTCAGAATTGGGAGTGGTTGGGCCTGGCTGGTACCTACACTCTAATTGATAGCCGTCCAGATCAATCAATCCCGCTCCTGGCGTCGCCTTCACATTGACGCGTATGTCCCAAGTTGGGCCAACTTGTAACCAGGTACCGCCATTTATTCTGCATTGAGTGGCATCAGCGGTTTGCATGACTAACAGAAAAAGTATGCCCGCAAGGTATTTCATGATGTTCTGTACTCCAGGCAGTGCACTGCACAAGCCACGACTGGGTGGGGTTACGGATAGCTCAACGTAAACGTCGACACTGCGCTATACGCACCCGCCACGATTGATTGATCCGCAAGGGCCTTGGGTTCACCTATGACATAGGCCTTGAACTCAATCAGGTTGTTCCCGTCGCTGAGTGCCTGTTTGTCAGTGGCTGTGTTCAAGGGCAGCGGGGTGTTCTCCGGCGTTTCCAGGCCAATGGCAACCCCTGAGGTGCTACTTCCCGCGTCCAGGGCCAGCAGGCCCGGAAGCTCGAGGCTTTCATTGCCGCTAAAGGTTGTGGTCACCGAGTCGCCTATGCGGGTATCGCACCCTTCAAGATGAATCTGGAACACCTTGCCTAGCGTGCGGGTGTTGAGGTACAGGTCTTTAGGTGAGGTGTCCCACAACTCAAGCGCCAGCGCTTCGTCCCCGGGGCGAATGCTGCAAGCCTCTTGAACCAATACGCCCTTGAAACTCAAATTGTCTGCGCCATGACTGCTGTGAGGCAGCACCCACGGCAAAGCCGCCAGCACTGATAGCGTTAAGGCCTTGCAACTCTGCCTATTTATCCAACGTGGCATGGTCTGCTCTCCTCATTGGTACTTGGCCAACAACGTTGCCGTTGCTGAAAACTCGCCCGGGCCCAAAGAAGTGCCTGCACGAATGATCGGCACCACTTCCAATACGGGTGCTGCCGCCGGGTTAATCATTAACGCTGTGTTGAGATCCAGCGGTACTCCGCCTTGCAAGAAGCGAATCCCAAGATCAGGTACGCTGGTCTGCAACGCTGAAGTCTCAAAGGCTGTCGCTGCGCCCTCAACCCTGAGCACCATTTCCCACGGCAGCGTGCCCGCCTCACACGTAATGGTGTAATCAATCCGCTTGCGGTAATTAACCCCATCAATTTTTTTGAGTCCGACTTCCTTGAAGTCAACTTCAACGGTGCTGCCACTGTTGATGAGGCATGCAGGTGGCTCCATCAACGTGCCATCAAAGGTGAGGTTGGCCAGTGCACCGCTGGAGAGCCCAACGCTAAACACTGCAAACACCGCAGACTGTTGCCAGGATTTCATCCTTTTTTCCCCTTTCATTGCAGCGCAACCACGATCGTCGCCGCGGCCGAAAAGGCCCCCCCTTCAAGAGTGCTGTCGGCTTTTTTAACGAGCACCGCTTCCATTCGTGGCAAGGTCGGGTAGGTAAATTTCAGTGCGTCATTGAGGGGCCATGCCACCCCGTCCATC
This sequence comes from Pseudomonas sp., assembly GCF_030150285.1. GTDB lineage: Bacteria > Pseudomonadota > Gammaproteobacteria > Pseudomonadales > Pseudomonadaceae > Aquipseudomonas. Next base: position 25,063 of record NZ_JASLGE010000034.1, read on the forward strand.
AGGAACTTGATCCCAAGATCGCGGTTATTGGTGCTCAAGGAAGTGCCATCAAACGCTGCACCAGCACCCTGCAAGGTAATGGTCATGGCAGTTGAGGGCTGTCTTTCACACTCCACGGTGTAGGGCACATCGCGCCGATAATTCACCCCGTCAATCCGGGTCGTCATCAGGTCGTTTCCAAAGGGCACGTTAGGCGTGCCGCCGCCGTTGATGATGCAGGGTGGAGGCGCAAGGATTTCCACGCGAATGTCCACTCCGACCGCAGCCAGGGTGCCTTGGCTCAGGGTCACCAGCAGACAGCCGCAGACAACTGCCCAGTGCGAAGTCGCCATCTTTTTTTCCTCACTCATAAATGAGCCTGAAATCCATTGCCGCTTTGAAGGCACCATTGCCCAGTGCCGCTGAAGTGCGCGTTGGTTGCACGTACCACGTCAGCGTGTCGCTGCCGTGGGCTAAAAACAGTGGTTCGCCACGGGCCCCCAAAGGCACACCGCGCCCCAGGGCATCGGTAATACGCAAACCCATGCCCGTGACACCCTGTACCTGGACCAGCCGCGGATCATCCACGTCTGCCGGGGCTATAAAGGCGACAGACACCACTGGCTGGTAGGCACTCCACACCAAATTGCCGGTACGCTCGCTTTGCAAACTTCCGGAGGCGCGCTGGCAATCGAGAAAGCGCAGCTGGAAAGCCACGGGTGCTGCTTGATCACCCGGGCGCTCCAATTGGCTGCGCGGCACGGTGTTGAGGTCGACCGTCTGGTCGTACGAAGACATGTCCAGCACACAAGGTGAATTGTGCAGCGAGCCCGAGACTTCAATGAGCCCGCTCATTCCATCAATCGCCTGCGCCTGAAAAGGCAGGGTTTGCAACACCAGCCACAACGCACTGAGGGCTGTCACTTTGAACGGGTTCATAAGGGTTATCCCTGCACAGGCTACTGATTGTCCGGGGACGCGCTCGGGTCTACCTTGCAGGTCGTGTCGCTGCACGTGAATGACAAGGTGGGGCGGCCACCGTAATCGTTCACATAGGTCAAATACGGCGTGGTGCCCAGCGCAGTAACAGTAGGTGCCAGCTTCAGCGCGCCTTTGGGGGGCACCATCAGCGGTTCAAAACCCGGAGCGGTTTTGGCGTCTTTACCGGGGCGGGCATCAATCAGCGTGATGTAATACGGGGTGGGGTTATTCACCTGGTAGTAATCCCCCATCCGTGTGAGGGTCAGCTTTTTCTGCCAGGGATCAGCCAACTCCTGCTGGCTGGGGATGATAGCGGCCGGGCGGTAGAACAATTTGATCCGGGTCTGCAGGGCAATTTGCAGGCTGTTGGCCTTGTCGCTGCGCGGCGGTATTTCGCGCAGGTTGAAGTAAAAAACCGTTTCTCGGTCCTGCGCAAGCGACTTGGCAGCCGGCAGCGCCTGAACTTTTACCTGGCTCTGCTTACCCGGCTCCAGGCGTTGAACGGGAGGGAGTACGATCAAGGGCGAAGTGATTTTCTGGCCTTGCTCATCTTCCAGCCACCCTTGAGCCAGATAAGGCAGTTGGGTGTTGTTGTTTGTAATGGTCATGCTGACGGCGTCTTTGCTGCCATCAAACACAACTCGAGTTCGGTCAAGGCCAATAGCTGCATGAGCAGTATTGATCAGGCACATCGTCAGAAGACTGAACGCCAAAGGCGCGAAGCGAGATTTCATAATCATGAGGAAGTTTTCTCTGTATCAGTAAGCGTTCCGCTCAGCGAGGCTGGCGCAGGGACGTCGTTATTTTCCTCTGCCATCTGGCAGAGCAGGTTCAGTGCCGAGGTAAACCCTGCGGCCGGTAAACGTGCCGGCATTTCGAGGGTGCAACGCTCAGCGCCATCCCAACTGACCCTCATCTTCGCGCCCGGCTCAATACCACTCAGATAGACACTGCCCCCGTCATTGACGATGCCGGTGTCCTGCTGCCTTGCATTTTTCACCGTGGCCCCGAACGGCGGGACGCTGCCATCAGCCATGCGTAACACCGCCATGGATTTAAAGCCGGCCACCACATCCAGCGTGCGATAGCCGATAGCCCCTTCTGTCAGCGTGAGCTGAGTAACGGACTGCGTGGCCTCGACATTCTCGGGCAGACTGTCAATGTCAACACTGGCAGCGGTGCGCAAAAAGCTGCTGACGTCAGACACCACAGCCTTGCCATAGCGGTTGCTGCGGGTAGGCACACCTGAACCCCGGATCGGTACATCAGGCACGCCACTGGTATCAACCATCAACCGAGTCCCGCCGGTACCCGAACTGCGATGCAGTGCACCGCCATACGGCGTTAGCGTGGCCCCACCCCGTGCCGACAGGCCAAGGCTGGTGTGATCGCGCGCTTGCATACTGGCGCTAAGGGACAGATCCGCACGCTCACCGGCGTGGCTAAGGTAACCACTCACGGACGTGTCGCTGGCCGACAGTTGATAGCTGTTACGCTCATCCAGCCGGTCACTGAAGCGCGTACTGACACTGCTCGCGCCCGAGGCGCGATTCGCACTGGTCGTGAGCGTGCCGGACTTGCCCAGCGGCAGGCTGACCGATACATACAGGCCGGTACTGTCGTTTTTGGCACCGCTGTAGTGATCTCTTTCCTGGTTTTGAAACACATTCAAAGACAGGCTCATATTTTTGACATTGCCCACACTGAAATAGCGGGCCATCGACAGGCTCCATCGCTCACTGTCAGGTCGATCCCAGTAGGATTGATTGCTGTAGTTGAGGTACACGGAGAGCCCGGCATCTTGAAACCGTTTGTTAAACGTCGCGGTGTAGAGCGCTTTGCTTGAGCCTATCGGCCCACCGTACTCACTCGCATTCAAGTACTCGCTCATGCTCAGGTAGTTCTTCTCGGAAAACCGGTAACCGGCAAACGAGACCTGCGTGTCGTATTCGTCAAAACTCTTCGAATAGCTCAAGCGATAGGACGCGCCAGACAGGGCTTCATCCTCAATCTCGGCATGAGATTTCGTGGCATCCAATGACACAGCCCCGAAGGCCAGCAAGTCGCGACCGACCCCAAGCGAGAGCGCTTTATAGTTTTTGTCGCTGATGCCACCCCCAAACAGCGACCAGCCGTTAGTGACACCCCAGGAAAACTCACCTGTCGTAAAGGCTTTACCCTGCCCACCATCGTGAAGGTCGGAGGGCCGCCCGGCAGCCAGTTTGTAACGCACGGTTCCGGGGCGGGTCAGGTAAGGAATGCTGGCCGACTCAACCGTGAAGGTGTGTACGCTGCCATCCTGCTCTTCAACCCGCACATCCAGCGTGCCGGTGACGGCATCGTTGAGGTCCTGAATTCGAAAAGGGCCCGCCGCAACCAGGGCGTCATAAAGAACGCGACCCTGCTGGCTGATAATGACTTTGGCATTGGTTCTGGCCACGCCGACCACTTCGGGCGCATAGCCGCGCAAGTTGGGCGGTAACTGGCTGTCGTCGGAGTGAAGTGACGCACCGGTAAAACGGAAGCTGTCGAACAGGTCCGAATACAGGTAGTTTTCACCCAGCGTCAGGCGAGCATTGAGTGAAGGCAGCGCGCGATAGGCATAAAAACGGCTCCATTGCAGCGCTTGCTGGCGGCTGTCACTGCCCTTCTCGACACGGCCCTGCCAATCGGCACGCAACCGCCATGGGCCGGCGTTGGCACCAAAAGTACCGTTGCCAGTCAAGTCATTGCGCATCGCCGTGCCGGGGTCACGAATCGACTGTGCCGTCAGGTTGTAATCAACCAGCAGGCCCGTCACACCGTCATCCCAGCGTGCCGGCGGGTCCCAATTCGGGGCGTTGTACTGCAGATAAGCTTGCGGCAGCGATACGTAGAGTGTCGCGGTGCCCAAGTCCCCTCTGACCTCCATCCCCGGCAAACTTTGACTATTGAGGCACTCACCGTTTTTCCACCAGGTGAGTTCAGCCATACGTTCGGGTTTCAACCCCAACTGCGCCACCAGATCGGGTGACAAACACGCCTGGCTACCTTGGGGATCTTCATCGGGAGCATAAAAGCTAACCGGCTGTTCTGGCTGCTCCTGGGTGTTTATCTGAACCACCATAGGATAGGTTCCCGGCAGGATAAACCCACTGCGAGAAAACCGTGACAGATCGATATTGGAGCGATCATCAAGGTCGAGAATATCGGTATTGAATTGGATATCGGCGGCGAAGGCTTCACCTCCAATCGACATAAGCCCTCCCAGCACGCCAGAACGAAGCACGGCCCTAACGGTCGAGGGGGTTCGCAAGGTAAACAACCGATGCATATTAGAAGTACTCCAGCCTGAAGCGCACCGCAGTACGGTGAGACCCAACAGCCATAGGGCGGCCATTACCGACCAATTGAAGGGTGTAGCGCAGCTCTTGATCCTCACCCGTAAGGGGCGTCAACGGCATCGGGACACCTGAGGTGCTTGTGCGGCCTTGGCTATCGGCAATGCGCAGGGCTATACCCTCTGAGGTGCCCTCGGTACTAAAAAGCGCACTTGCCGAATCAACCCGTCCTTCAAAGGTCACGCGCACGTGCTGCCAATCAGGCAAATAATTGCCGGGGCGAGAAGGGTCAGAACGACTTAATGAGCACTTGACCAGGCGCAACGAAAACGGATGAGGCACGCTTGCTCCTTGGCGAATAAGTTGCCCCATAGCCGTAACATCCATCTCAATGAGTTGATGTGCACTGCTACTCTCCAGCGCGCAGGCCGAATCAACAAGTTGCCCCTCAAGGGTGACAAGCCCACTGCCCTGCCCAGCAGCAAGAGCAACACCGAGAAAAGTTGCACCGCCGACGAACATGGACGTTTTAATTAACGCTGCAAATGTTCTCACCCAAACCTCCGGCAATAACCCTCACCGCCAATAACAGCAGCGAGGGAAAACAGCTTACTGATAAGCCAACGAGAAGTTAGTAACGGCTGCGAATTCACCCACAGTAATATCGCCTGTGGCTTTGCCTTTCAAATACGCATTAAAAGACAGCGTATTGTCCCCTTCAACCAGGCCGCGCGGCGAAGTAGCCTTACCCAGTGCAACAGGCGTATTACGATCATCCAAAATGACAATCCCTGCGCCCTTGGCGGTGCCGCTAATGGCCAACGCGCTCGGAACATCCACTGACTCTGTACCGGTAAAAGTGGCGGTCACGGTGTTGTCTGTCAGGTCCTCAAGGTCGCAACCTGTCAGCTCAATTTTAAAAGGCCTCAACGCAGACGATCCGCCTTCTTTCAACTGAGAATTTGCAACTTGACCAAACATGACAGATTGATCAGAAGTACCGGGCGTGATAGAGCAAGCCGCTGCAATGATTTCCCCGCTAAAGTTGATCTGCCCCGAACCGGCTGCATGAACAACAGAAGCAGAAGTTGCCATCAAGACCATGGAAGCCAAGACTGTTTTCATTTTAAAAGACATAAAAAAACCCCTGATAAATTATAGTCAACGCACACAGATAAACTTAAGCCAATAAAACCAGGCACATCATTACCCAATGAAAACCGGAAGACATGAATAATCAATATCAGCTTCGGATGTTTAACTGCATTTATGAACGCGGAGCTAATCTAACAGACGAATTTAAAAAACAACGTAGGGGTCAAACGACCAAATTTGTAGGAATTTTCTTTGTATATAGGAAAATTCCCAAATAATAGAAATTCATCTCGGGATGGCTTGTCTTGCCCATCAAAGGCCGCGTAACCGATGCGCCGATAGCGTTCGTGCAGAGCTTAAGAGCGCGACAGACCCAGGCACTGCTCAGTCATCGCGCCGCAAGTCCGGCGGAATAGGGACATCCTTAAGCGGATCCGGGCGTTTGCCCTTGCCTGCCTGATGCTGGCGGATCTGGTACACGTAGGCCAGCACCTGAGCAACGGCCAGGTACAGACCGGCCGGGATTTCCTGCTCAAGCTCCGTGGAGTGGTAAATCGAACGCGCCAACGCGGGCGACTCCAGCAGCAGGATATTGTGCTTGGCACCGATCTCGCGAATTTTGAGTGCCAGAAAGTCGCTGCCCTTGGCTAACAACAGCGGTGCCCCGCCCTTCTCCGGGTCGTACTTGAGGGCTACGGCGTAGTGCGTCGGGTTGGTGATAATCACATCGGCGTCAGGAATGGCCGCCATCATGCGACGCTGTGACATTTCCCGCTGCACTTGGCGAATGCGCTGCTTAACCTCGGGACGACCTTCCTGATCTTTGTGTTCGTCGCGAATCTCCTGTTTAGTCATCAGCAATTTCTTACGGCTTTCCCACAATTGCACCGGCACGTCCACTGCGGCAATCAGGATCAACCCACAGGCCATCCACACGGCACTCCACGCCACCACTTGCAGGCTGTGAATCACCGCCAGTTCCAGCGGTTCCTGGGCGATGCGCAGCAAATCGTCAATGTCAGACTTCAATACCAGCAAGGCCACGATCAAGATGATGAAAAACTTGGCCAAAGCCTTGAGCAATTCGACCAGCGCTTTGGCCGAAAACATGCGCTTGATTCCGGCGCCAGGGTTCATGCGACTGAACTTGGGGGCCAGGCTGCCGGCGGCAAATAGCCAGCCGCCCAGGGCAATCGGCCCAACCAGGGCAGCAATCAGCAGCGTGACCAGCACAGGCTGTACGGCCATGAGGGCCACTTTGCCGGAGTGCAGCAAAAAAGCCGCCATTGAGTCAGTGTTGTATAACGTTTCGCGGCTGATGCTGAAGTTGTAGCGCATCATGTCCATCATGTCGCGCGCCAGCACGCCACCGAAAATCAGCAATCCCAGCGAACCCGCCAACATGATGGCCAACGTATTGAGTTCTTTGGAGCGCGCGATTTCGCCCTTTTCCCTGGAGTCTTTTTTTCGCTTCTCCGTGGGTTCTTCTGTTTTGTCTTGACCGCTTTCGCTCTCTGCCATGGCTATTTCGCCTGTGCCAGTTCACGTAAAAACTGCAAGGCCTCAACGGCCAGCGGCTGATACTGATTGAGGATGTCCGCCATGCTGACCCACAAAATCACCATGCCCAGCACCAGGGTCAAGGGAAAACCAATCGCAAAAATGTTGAGCTGCGGCGCGGCACGGGTCATCACGCCAAACGCGATATTGACCACCAGCAGCGCGGTGATGGCCGGCAGTACCAGCAACAGCGCGGCCCCCAGCACCCACCCCAGCTTGTTGGCGATCTCCCAGAAGTGATTGGGCATCAGCCCGCCGCCCACAGGCAAGGTGGTGAAGCTTTCGGTGAGCACTTCGAACACCACCAGATGGCCGTTCATGGACAAAAACAGCAAGGTCACGAGCATCGTTAAAAACTGCCCGATCACTGCCGAATTGACGCCGTTGGCCGGGTCGACCATCGAGGCAAAGCCCATGCCCATTTGAATGGCGACAATTTGCCCAGCCACCACAAACGCCTGAAAGAACAACTGCAACGAGAACCCCATCAGCGCGCCGATGATGATTTGCTCGGCAATCAGCATCAGCCCGCTCAGGCTCAGCGGGTTGACCGTGGGCAACGGCGGCAGGCTCGGCATGATGGCCAGCGTGATCGCCAGCGACAGAAACAGCTTGATGCGCTTGGGCACCAGCGGCGTGCCGATGATGGGCATGGTGCTCAACAGCGCGCCCACCCGAAACAGGGGCAACATAAACGTGGCGACCCAAGTGCTGATCTGCGCGTCGGTCAGGGTAAGCAGCGACATTTAGCCGATCAACTGAGGAATGCTGCCGTACAACGACAGGATGTATTCCATAAAGGTCTGCACCAGCCACGGCCCGGCCACGATCAACGTCACCAGCATCATCAGCAGGCGCGGCAGAAAGCTCAGGGTCTGCTCGTTGATTTGCGTGGCAGCCTGGAACATTGCCACCAGCAAACCGACCAGCAGGCTGGGCACCACCAGCACCGCCACCATCACGGTGGTCAGCCACAACGCGCTGCGAAACAGGTCAACCGCGACTTCCGGGGTCATTGCGGGTTACTCCAGGTCATGACTCACACTCCGCCGAAACTGCCAGCCAACGTGCCAATAATCAGCGCCCAGCCATCCACCAACACAAACAGCATGATTTTGAACGGCAGCGAAATGATCAACGGGGACAGCATCATCATGCCCATCGCCATCAACACACTGGCCACCACCAGGTCGATGATCAAAAACGGAATAAAGATCATAAAGCCGATCTGGAAAGCGGTTTTCAGCTCGGACGTCACAAAGGCCGGCACCAGAATCGTCAACGGAGCTTCGTCCGGCGTGGCAATGTCGGTGCGCTTGGACAGGCGCATAAACAGGTCAAGATCGCTGGTGCGGGTCTGGGCCAGCATAAAGTCCTTGATCGGGCCCTCGGCCTTGAGAATCGCGTCCTGGGCCGTGAGCTTTTCCGCCAGGTAGGGTTGCAGCGCGTTTTCGTTCACCTTGTCGAACACCGGAGCCATGATAAACATCGTTAGAAACAGCGCCATGCCGGTCAGGATCTGGTTGGAGGGGGTTTGTTGCAGCCCCAACGCCTGACGCAAGATTGAAAACACAATGATGATGCGGGTAAAGCTGGTCATCAGCATGACAAACGCCGGAATAAAGCTCAGCGCGGTCATGATCAGCAAAATTTGCAGACTGACCGAATATTCTTGCTGGCCGTTGGCCCCGGTGCCCAGGGTAATGGCCGGGATCGACAACGGATCGGCACCTAACGCCAGCGGCGCGGCCAGCGCCAACAACAACGCGACAACTAAACGCATTACGGCTTGTCCTTTTGGTGACGCAATATGTCCATCAGCCGCTTGGCAAATTCCGGGGTCGCCGGTTGCGTGCCGCCCGGGGCCTGCACGGGTTCCTTGAGCACGTGCAACGGGGTGATGCGGCCCGGCGTCAGGCCCAGCAGGATTTGTTCGTTGCCCACTTGCACCAGCACCAGCCGGTCACGTGCGCCCAAGGCCCGCGAGCCAATCAGCTCAATGACTTGCCCCTGCCGAGGCCCGGCGTGCTGAACACGTCGCACCAGCCAGGCCAGAGCAAAAATCAGCCCTAGCACCAGCAGCAACCCCAGCACCAATTGCGTCAGTTGCCCCCCCACACTGCTGACCACCGGTACTGTTGCCGTCGTCGCCACGGGTTCAGCCGCCAACACGCTCAGGGGCATAGCCAATAACACGCCAAGGAGCCGTTTCACTTAGCGCAACTTCTTGATGCGTTCGCTTGGGCTGATCACGTCAGTCAGGCGGATCCCAAACTTTTCATTGACCACCACCACTTCGCCATGGGCAATCAGGGTGCCGTTCACCAGTACATCCAGCGGCTCACCGGCCAGGCGGTCCAACTCAATCACCGAACCTTGATTGAGTTGCAGCAGGTTACGGATATTGATGTCCGTGCTGCCCACTTCCATGGAGATGGACACAGGGATGTCCAGAATCACATCCAGGTTAGGGCCGTCGAGCGTGACCGACTCATTGTTCGGGCGCGCCACGCTGCCAAATTCTTCCATCGGCAGGCGGTTGGGTGCCGGCTTTTGTGACTCCCCTGCGGCCAGCAGCGCGTCGATGTCCGCCTGCCCCGCATCACCGGTTTCTTCCAGCGCCGCCGCCCATTCATCAGCCAGGGCCTGGTCTGCAGCAGTTGTATCGTGTTCGGTAGCCATCGGGTGTCCTCGGCGGGCAGTCAGTCGTTAACACAGTAAATTCGGAAAGGCCGGGCTTAGCGCCGGCCGATGGGCTCAATCACTTGCAAAGCCAGGTTGCCTTTGTGCGAGCCCAGTTTGACTTTGAACGCGGGCACGCCGTTGGCGCGCATCACCAGTTCATCGTTCATTTCGATGGGAATCACATCGCCCGGCTGCATGTGCAGAATGTCCCGCAGGCGCAATTGGCGGCGGGCCACCGTAGTATTCAGCGGCACGCTTACGTCCAGCACGTCTTCGCGCAAGGCTTTGCTCCAGCGCTCGTCCTGATCGTCAAGGTCGGACTGGAAGCCGGCATCGAGCATTTCCCGCACCGGCTCGATCATCGAATACGGCATGGTCACATGCAGGTCACCGCCGCCGCCGTCCAGCTCGATATGGAACGTGGACACGACAATGGCTTCACTGGGGCCGACGATATTGGCCATGGCCGGGTTCACTTCCGAGTTGATGTACTCGAAGTTGACTTCCATGATGGCCTGCCAGGCCTCTTTCAAGTCAACGAAGGCCTGCTCCAGCACCATGCGCACGACGCGCAATTCGGTCGGGGTGAATTCGCGGCCTTCGATCTTGGCGTGACGGCCGTCACCGCCAAAGAAGTTGTCCACCAGTTTGAACACCAGTTTGGCGTCCAGAATAAACAGCGCCGTCCCCCGCAAAGGCTTGATCTTGACGAGGTTAAGGCTGGTGGGCACGTACAGCGAATGCACGTACTCGCCGAACTTCATCACCTGCACCCCGCCCACGGCCACGTCAGCCGAGCGGCGCAGCATATTGAACATGCTGATGCGGGTGTAACGGGCAAAGCGTTCGTTGATCATTTCCAGGGTCGGCATGCGCCCCCGAACAATCCGGTCTTGACTGGTCAGGTCATAACTTTTGACGCTACCGGGTTCGGCAGCGGCTTCGGCCTGTACCAGACCATCATCGACGCCATGCAACAGCGCATCGATCTCATCCTGGGACAGCAGGTCTTGCACGGCCATGTCGTGGTCCTACTGCAATACAAAGTTAGTGAAGAGCACCTGATCAATCACCACTTTGCCGAGTTCCTTCTGCGCGACTTCCTGCACGCTGGCAGTGGCTTTCTGACGCAGCATTTCCTGGCCCACCGGGGTGGCCAAGTCTTCGAAGCGTTGGCCCGAGAACAGCATCACCAGGTTGTTGCGGATGACCGGCATATGCACCTTGAGGGCATTAAGGTCATTGAGATTGCGCGCTTGCAAGGTAAGACTCACTTGCAGATAACGCTGGCGACCGTCCGCGTTGAAGTTGACCACAAACGCGGGTGGCAGTGGCTCATAGATGGCGGGTAATTTGGCGTCGGTTTGAACGGCTGCCGGGGCTTCACTTTTCGGGCCACTGAGAAAATACCAGGTGGCACCCACAGACACACCGATCGCCAGCAATACCGCCACGGCGACCAGAATAATCAGCTTGAGTTTGCCTTTGTCGGCGGGATCTTTTACTGCGTCGCTCGTCGCCATGCCAATAATCCGTCACTTTTGGGTTTTCACAGGTGCAGAACAAGGCAGAGCAAGTGTTATGCCAGAACGCTCGCGATCTTTTGATCTGACCAGTGATCCAAGCCCCCCCCACTTAAACCACGCTCACCTCACACCGGGTTAGCCGCGACACGGCCAAGGAGGGCCGATCGCGGCGGGCCCACGGAGCAAAGCCTGTGGTGAGGGCATGCCGAGACACAGCGAGGCACCGAGTGGTAGGGGCGTAAGGCCAGTTCAAGCCGGAGCCTTAAGTGGCCGTGATCGCAGCAATGGATAGGCCGAAGATGGGGCGGTACTGCTTTTAAAGATCAAAAGATCGCGAGCAATCGAGCGTCGACCGGCTGCTCCTACGGATCACGGATGGCAGCGTTTGTAGGAACGAGCTTGCTCGTGATCTTTTGATCTGGCTTTTGATCTAAAGGGCCCCCGTACACCCGTCAACCATGTGTCCGGTCTGTACAGCTTTTCAAAGTGGCACGGCGTAAAGCCGGAGCCTTAAGTGGCCGTGATCGCAGCAATGGATAGGCCGAAGCTTCTAAAGATCAACAGATCGCGAGCAATCGAGCCTCGACCGGTTGCTCCTACGCGTAGTAATCCACAGCGCTGGAGCCCAGCACGACCGTGGGGGCAATAATTGGGGCGGGGGCCGCTTCGTCATCGCCGCCCCCATCAACCCGCGACCCTGGCGTACGGGCTTGAGTTTGCGGGTCTTGACCCTGGCCCTGCCACTGCCGGGACTGGTCAGAGACGTTAACGTCCACTTGCGTCATGCCATGCTGCGCCAGCATTTCGCGCAGACGGTGCAACTGGCTGTCCAGCGCTTCGCGCACGCCCGCGTGACCACTGGCGAAGTTGACCTGCGCCGACTGGTCGGCCGCTATATTGACGCGAATGTCCAGACGCCCCAATTCCGCAGGCTCGAGCTGGATATCAGCCGATTTCAGGTTGGCGCTGGACAAGTACATCACACGGTTGACGATCTCTTCAGACCAGCCGCTTTGGTGCATAGCCAAGGGTTGATTAACGGGCAGGGCATTGACGGTTTTGGGCACACTGGCCTGTGTCAACGCCGCCAAACGGTTGGCAAAGTCGTCGACCCGCGTGTCGCTGGCGGTGCTTTTCAAGTCTTTTAGACCTTCCTCGACCAAACCTTTAAAGGCCTTTTCGCCGCCCTCTCCGGGGCTGGCCGTGTCGGCCTCAGGCTCAATGGCCAAGGCGACTCCGCTGGCCTGAGCCGTTGCCGCAGTAGGCGGCGAATCGGGCTGCGCGGTTTTGGCCGTAGACTGACTGCCCGCAGAAATATGCCCGCCCTGCTCCATCGCCAGGCGCACGGCTGGCAGGTCGTCCAGCGGGTCGGCGGCGGGGTCGAAGTGTTCATCCGCCACCGGCAGGGTGGGCGCGATCATAAGGCTGGAAGCTACGGGGTCAGGCGCTTGGCCATCAGGCGGCGCAGGCACCTCTGGCACGGAAACCGCAGGGGATGCGGGCAGTGTGGGTTCGATACCGGCATTCCCGTCACCCGGCTCAAGTGCGCTGCCCTCCTGATCGGCCTGCACCGTGTCATGCGCTTTGCCAACAGGCAAGGGCTTGCCGCTATCGGCAACGTCACGCGCACCACCAGATATTTTATCGTGGCCTGACTCAGACCGGGGCACCGGGTGTGCCGACGAATCGGACGCCTTGGCGTACACCTTCGAAAAAGTGTCGCGCCCTGCACGCACGGGCTCGACATCAGGCGGCGAGGCTTTGGCGGCAACAGCAGACGCGGCAGCGGCCGGGGTTTGAATCAACGGGTTGGCGGCAAGGGGCATTAGCGGGTCTCCACTGTACGGCTGGCATCGGTACAGGTCAGAGACTTACAGCAAGGTTCGGGCCAGCTCGACTGCCTTCATCGCGAGATCAGGCTAGGGGAGCCACAACGCTGGCGCTCGAGCTTGTACAGGCGTTGCACATGCTGGAATTCGTAGTCGATCTTGCCCACCAGTTCTGCGAGACCTGACAGCGGTCTTTTGCGAGCGCTGTCTTCAAGCTCGCCGCACAAAAGCGCCAAACGAAGAGCGCCCATGTTGCTGCTGCTGCCCTTGAAACTGTGCGCGACCCTTGCTAACTCACTGGCATCCTGAGCGTTGTGCAAGCGAGCCAGATGCTCTTGGGAATCCGCCAAAAAAGTGTCGAGCAAGTCGGCATACCCGGCTTCCATGACCTCTCGCAACGCACAAAGCACGGTTGAATCCATATGAATATCAGTCACTTGTTCACTCCCTGATCAACAACGAGGCCGATTATGCCAGACCCCTCCATGAAAACTCCACGTACGCGCTGCGGCCACCCACCGTTGCAGCCGATCAGGCAGCGAGTCAAGCGTTGCGGCGTGGGGGCACGATACTTAAAGCCGGCCAGCCAATCCAGCGCACGACACTGCCCGCCGTCGGAATAAAGCCTGACCGGAATACTTAATGGCAATGGCTTACCGAAGCAACTGAGATCATCATCAGCGACATTTCGAACGACAAGGGGCGTGTAGGCGACAGAGTGTACGTCCACCCGCCCAATGATTGCAAATGGCCATCAACCTCTTCTGACACCCACCCGGCTTCGCCAAGCGACTGCCGTTGAAGCGCATTTTTACAGCTGCATGGGCTAACTTGCGGATACCGCAAAAGAGGTCTAAACCTACAGTCGGGGAAGAAAAACCTTACAAGTTTTTTGCCAGAGTTTTTGCCAGCGAGAACACCATGCCTGCTCTGCTAGTCACCGCGCTCACATCCACGCTACACCAACAGACACCCACATTGGGGGTGATCGACCCTCGCGGGCTACTGACACGCACGGTACGCTACTGTCGATCAGCCATCGGCTCAGAGGCCGAGGCCCGTATCGAGCGCTATGCCTACGACAGCGCCCAGCGTAATACCGCGCAGTGGGATGCTCGACTGGGGGCCAAAGCGCAGAGGGGTGAAAGCATCGCTCCCAACCTGCAGATGGTTTATGACCTCGGCTCCAAAGTGTTGGCCAGCGATACGGTTGATGCGGGATGGACAGTAGGGCTCTTCGGTGCAGCCGCTGAAAAACGTCACACATGGGACAGCCGCAACAGCCAGCACACGACCGTTTATGACCAGTGGCTACGGCCTGTTGCACTGTTTGAACAGGCTGAAGACGGCGACATACGCTGCGTTGAGCGCATGACCTATGCCAGCAACGATGACACCGGAGCTAACCGACGCGGCCAACTGATACGCCATGACGATCCGGCCGGGACGCTGATATTTCCCGCGTTCGGCGTGGCTGGCCAAGCCTTGAGTCAGGTACGTCGCTTTGTAAAGTCGCCGGACGATATTGACTGGCCTGAGAACGAAACGGCTCGCGATGAACGGCTTGAAACAGATACCGCCTACACCACCACCCAGACATACGATGCCGTCGGCGGGCAACTGAGCCAAACCGATGCACGCGGCCACACGCAACGCCAGACATGGACAGTGGACGGGCAACTGAAAAGCGTGTGGCTACAAATAAGCGGCCACGACGAACAGCAATTGGTCAGCCAGATTGACTATGACGCCGTCGCCAACCCCGTGCGCGAGGTGTACGCCAACCAAGTGACACACACCCTTGAGTATGGCTCGCGCACTCAACGCCCTCGACGCATCAAAACCCAACGATTAGACGGCACACTGTTGCAAGACAGCATTTACGCCCATGACCCGGTCGGTAATGTGGTGCGCTTCGAAGACAAGCTGGAGCCCGTCAAGCATTTCGCCAACCGCCGCACTGATGGCGTCAGCACCTACAGCTACGACACGCTCGATCAGTTGATAACCGCCACCGGGCGCAGGAGCGCCGGTGACGATAGTGGCCCTCAATTACCGAGGCTGCTGGCGCTGCCTGGCACCGGGGACGACAGCGTCGTGCTGCCCTACACCCACACCTACCGTTATGACGCGGGCGGCAATCTGCTCGAACAGCGCCAAACCGGCTCAGACCCGTACACCCGCACCCTGGCGGTGGCCCCCAACAGCAACCGCAGTATGGTGCACCTTGAGGGGCAACCTGACCCTGACTTCGAGGCAGGGTTTGATGCCAACGGCAACCAACAGTTTCTGGCACCCGGCCAGCCCATGGAATGGGACCTGCGCAACCAGTTAAAACGCGTGGTACAGGTACGGCGCACCGACAGCATTGATGATGACGAACGCTATATCTACGACGCAAACAACAGCCGCGTGCGCAAAGTTGCCACGACATTGGCCAAAAGCGTGATGCACACCGCTGAAGTGCGTTACTTGCCCGGTATTGAGATACGCAGCAACACGGCCACCGATGAAGCACTGGAAGTCATTACGGTATCGGCCGGGCACGCCAGTGTTCGTGTACTGCATTGGACGCGTAATAAGCCTGACGACATTCCCGATAATCAGGTGCGTTATCAGATCGGCGATTACGTGGGCAGTGTCGCGCTGGAACTGGACAACAACGGCCTGGTCATCAGCCGCGAAGGCTATTACCCGTTTGGTGGAACAGCATGGCACGCCGCCCGAAGTGACGTTGAAGCCCGCTATAAAGTGGTTCGATATTCAGGGCAGGAACGGGATGCCACCGGGCTTGTTTATTACGGCTTCCGGTATTACGCACCGTGGCTTAATCGCTGGATCAACCCGGACCCAGCGGGAATTATAGACGGGCTTAACGTTTATCGGATGGTCAGAAACAACCCGGTTACGTTAAAGGATATAGGCGGTTTGGGCCCGTTTGAAGAAAGTTCATATCTGTCACTGGTCCAAAAAAAGCTGAAGAGCGACAGCAAGCTCAGTGCAGCAGAACTCAAAAAAAATCTTATCAAGCACCATCCCAAGGCAGCAGGTGTCGCAACGGATATTGTGAAAGCTGTGATGAGCAACCCTGCAAATCCAAAAGCCGGGCTTGAAGCCATCAGAAATGCCTCAGCCAGTAAACAAGCCACTGAAAAGAAGAAAGAGAAGAGAGTCAAGGAAGAAAGAGCCATTGATATTGTGTCTGACGCGTTGGATTACATATGGGCAAGTGAGACAGGTTTCAGGTACATAAAATTCGGGAAAGTACCTGAGGGCCGCGGCAGCATGGGCGATAAAATCATCGCGGACCTTGTCGGGCGTGATGAGGTTATGTTCCATCGTCAAGATGATTTGAAAAGCAAAGTAAAAGAGCTTGGAGACCTATCACAAAAAGATTTATCAACACTATTTGAAAAGAAAATACAAAACGAAAAAACGAAAATATCTGTCTGGAGAGGAACACCATTTGCAGATGTAGCCGAGTTAGCCGAGTTGGCAAATAATGGCGGGGACTACATCGCCGGAAACTTTCTGGCTGCATCCACCAGCAAAAAAGTTGCAGAATCATTTAGGGGTGATGGCGTAATCCTTGAAATGGAGGGCGAAGCAGCTCATATCACGGGCATATACAAAAACGATAATGAACATGAATATGTATTCTCAATGCAAGCCAAATTCAAAGTCACTGAAATCAGCAAAAATCAATTCAAACTCACTCAAGCCATCAGAAAATGAGCACACCACATAGCGGTTAGTTATGTAGGAGCGGCCGCCCCGTCTTCGACGCCGCGCGGTCGCGCAAAGAGCTGGGGCGCACTTCAATTACCAAGCCTCGCTGCGCTGCAACCGCTGGGACAGTTCGTCCATGAGTTTTTGTTCGCGCTTGTCTTCAAGTTGGCGAGCTTCGTCGGCGTAACGCTGCACCAGCTTGCGCAGCCCTTCAACCCGCGCATAGGCCTGTTGCCAGGTCTCGCGGGCCTTGTCGAGGTTGTTCTGGTGCCACACCAGGCTTTGGCGCTGCTGGCCCACCGCGGTTTCCAGTTGGCTGAGAAAGTATTGATAGTTGCGCAGCCACTGGCCCGTCACGCCCTGGCTGCCGCGGTCGACCCATTGCGACTGGTATTCGCTGCGAAAGTTTTCCAGATCGCCCAGTTTGCTGTTGGCCAGGTTGACCTGGCCCTGAAAATGGCCAAGGCGCTGGGCCGCCGCTTTTTCGGCGCTCTCGGCCATGTCCACGACGGGCGTCAGACGCGCGGCTCTTCCACCACTGGCCATCAGCGATTAACCACCCGCCGCTGGGGCGAAGATCGAGCCCAGATGGCCACTGCTTTCGCCCAGGCTGATGTTATCGTTCAGGCCTTGGCGCAGGTACGCCACCATCGCCGGTTGCAGGGCAATGGCGGTGTCGGTTTCGCGGTCGCCGCCAGGCACGTAGGCCCCCACGCTGATCAAATCCCGCGCCTGCTGGAAGCGCGACCACAGTTGTTTGAACTGCTGGGCTCGGCGCATGTGCTCTTCGGTGACCACCGACGGCATCACCCGGCTGATGGACGCTTCGATATCAATGGCCGGGTAATGGCCCTCTTCAGCCAGCCGCCGCGATAGCACGATATGCCCGTCGAGCACGCCCCGCGCCGAGTCGGCAATCGGGTCCTGTTGGTCATCGCCTTCAGACAGCACGGTGTAGAACGCGGTGATCGAACCGCCACCGGCCTCTGCATTCCCGGCGCGCTCCACCAGTTTGGGCAATTTGGCGAACACCGACGGCGGGTAGCCTTTGGTGGCAGGCGGCTCACCAATGGCCAGGGCAATTTCCCGCTGGGCCTGGGCGAAACGGGTCAGGGAGTCCATCAGCAACAGGACATTTTTGCCCTTGTCTCGAAAGTATTCGGCAATGCGCGTGCAGTACATGGCCGCGCGCAAACGCATCAGCGGTGCGTCATCGGCAGGCGATGCCACCACCACCGAACGCTTGAGGCCTTCAGTGCCGAGGATGTGTTCGATAAACTCCTTCACCTCCCGGCCCCGCTCGCCAATCAGCCCGACCACAATAATGTCGGCCTCGGTGAAGCGGGTCATCATGCCCAGCAGCACACTCTTGCCCACGCCCGTACCGGCAAACAGGCCCAGACGCTGACCCCGGCCCACCGTCAATAAACCGTTGATGCTGCGAATGCCCACATCCAGTGGCACGCTGATGGGGTCGCGCTTAAGCGGGTTGATGGTCGGGCCGTCCATGGGCACCCAGTCTTCGGCTTTCATCGGCCCCTTGCCGTCCAGCGCCCGCCCGGCACCGTCCAGCACACGCCCGAGCATGCTCATGCCCATGGGCAAACGCCCGGTATCGGCCAACGGCACAACCCGCGCACCCGGCGCGATCCCAGCCACGCTGCCCACCGGCATCAGAAAGATTTTGCTGCCGGAAAAGCCCATGACCTCCGCTTCGACTTCCACCGCGTGGAAGCTGTCATCGTTGATCACCAGACAACGGCTGCCCATTGCCGCACGCAGGCCTTCGGCTTCCAGGGTCAGGCCGACCATGCGTAACAGCCGGCCTTCGACCACCGGCTGGGCGGTTAACGACACCGCCGGGGCGTACGTGCCCAGGCGCTTGGCAAAACTGGTGCGCTTAAGGCGCATCGGGCGCGTCCAGGTCGACATCGATATCCGGCGCTAGCGGGTGCACGGCCTGTTCATGCAACTGGTCAAACAATTGGCTCATTGCCCGCTTGATACGGGTTTCAATACTGGCATCGACACGGCTGTGTTCGGTCTCGATACGGCACCCCCCCGGCTGCAAGCTGTCGTCTTCAACAATGCGCCAGCGTTCATCGTGGCGCTCGCGCAAGGCCTTGATCTGATCGAAGTCCTGCGGGTTGATAAACAGGCGGATGTTCTCAGCGCCCATCGGCAGCAGCTTCAAGCCATCGCGCAGCACCTGCGCGATATGGGTCGAGTCGGTGTTGAGTTCGCGCTGGATCACCAGCCGGGTCATGTGCTCGACCAGCCCGACCATGGCTTTTTCCAGCTGGTGGTCTTGCTCGGCCAGCGGTGCCAGCAAGCTGGCCATCAACCGCTCCAGGCTCGCAACCTTGGCGGTCAGGGCCACGTCGGCTTCCTGGCGAACCTTGAGTTGCGTGCTGTGGAAGCCTTCTTTCTCGCCCACCGCAAACCCTTCGTTCCAGGCTTCCTGGCGAATGCTTTCGAGCTCTTCGAGGGTCAGCGGCTGAACGTCTTCCAGCGGCACTTCTTCGCTGTCGACGGGCAGCGCTTCAACGGGTTCCGGCTCGGGCTCAAACACCTCGGGCTGTTCCTGCCAGGGGTCAAAGCTGGGCAGCCCCCACACGTCGAAAGCGCCCACATCCTTGGCGCGGATTACATCACCGGGCGACTCACCGTTGCTCACTTAGATCATCTCTTCGCCGCCCTTCCCGCCGAGAACGATTTCTCCGGCTTCGGCCATACGGCGGGCAATGGTGAGGATTTCCTTTTGTGCCGTTTCCACATCGCTGACACGCACCGGCCCTTTGGCCTCCAGGTCGTCACGCAGCAATTCGGCAGCCCGTTTGGACATGTTCTTGAAGATCTTTTCCTGGACGTTTTCGTCCGAGCCCTTGAGTGCCAGCACCAGCACGTCCGAGGACACTTCGCGCAGCAGCGCTTGAATGCCGCGGTCGTCGACATCGGCCAGGTTGTTGAACACAAACATCAGGTCTTCGATCTGGCCGGACAGGTCGGCGTCGACTTCGCGAATCGAGTCCATCAACTGGCCTTCCATGGAACTGTCGAGGAAGTTCATGATGTCCGCCGCCCGCTTGATCCCGCCCAGCGAGGTGCGTGCCGCGTTGGAATTGCCGGAGAATTGTTTCTCCAGAATCTGGTTCAGCTCCTTGAGCGCCGCCGGTTGCACGGTGTTGAGCGACGACACGCGCAGGATGATATCGAGCCGTGCCTTCTGATCGAAATGGCCCAGCACTTCGCCCGCCTGATCGGGGTCGAGGTAAGCCACCACAATGGCCTGGATTTGCGGGTGTTCGAAACGAATGACATCCGCCACCGCGCGGGGCTCCATCCATTTCAGGCTGTCCAGGCCACTGGTGTTGCCACCCAGTAGGATGCGGTCAATCAGGCCATTGGCCTTGTCTTCGCCCAGTGCCGAGGTGAGCATTTTGCGAATGTAGCTGTCGGAACCCACGCCGAGGCTGGTCTGGTCGCCTACAATTTCGACGAACTCACTCATCACCTGCTCAACCTGTTCGCGATGCACGTTACGCATCTGCGCCATGGCCACGCCCACGCGCTGAACCTCTTTCGGGCCCATGTGCCGCAGCACTTGCGCCGCGTCGGACTCGCCGAGCGACAGCAGCAAAATCGCAGCTTTGTCCACGCGGGTCAGCTTGGCGTTCAGGGCGGCTCGGTTTTCACTCATCGGCGTTAATCCACTCTTTCACAACTTGGGCCACGCGGCCCGGGTCTTCGGCTACCAGACTCTTGATGGCGTTCAATTGAGCGTCATACCCTTCACTCGGGCTCGGCAACAAGATGCTGTGCGGGCCGCTCAAGCTGACGCGGTCGTTGCCCAGTTCGCCATCCAGCCCGGCGATGCCCCCCATTTCAGCATCGCTGCCAATACCCGCCACGCCCTTGTTGCGGCCGTGGCCGGTGATGTTGTTGAGCACCGGGCGCAACACGCCAAACACCAGCACCAAAATAAACACCACGCCCAGCACTTGCTTGAGCACGTCCCAGAACCAGGGCTGGGAATAGAACGGAATGTCGGCAATGACTTCGCTGCGTTCCGACGAAAACGGCACGTTGATCACACTGACGCTGTCGCCACGGCTGGCATCAAAGCCCACGGCGTCCTGCACCAGCCGGGTAAAGCGCGCCAGTTGATCGGTGGTCCAGGGCGCGCGGGTGATTTCACCGTTGGCCGGGTTGACGTTGACCTGATCATCGATCACCACCGCCACCGACAGCCGATTGACCCGGCCTGGCTGCTGCTTGGTGTGGCTGATGGAGCGGTCCAGTTCAAAGTTACGGGTCGACTGCGAACGCTTGTCGGCCGGGTACGGGGCCAGCATCGGCTGGCCGGTGGCCGGGTCCATGATTTGCTGACCGTTGGCATCGAGCAACGGCTGGCCGGGCTGAATCATGCCCGCGCCGCCCGCCGCCTGACCGGCCTGTTGCGGGGCGGTGGCCGGGCTTGGCGGCTGATTGCTCAACGCCCCCGGCACGCCTTGCGGGCCATTACTGGC
Organism: Pseudomonas sp.; assembly: GCF_030150285.1. GTDB lineage: Bacteria > Pseudomonadota > Gammaproteobacteria > Pseudomonadales > Pseudomonadaceae > Aquipseudomonas. The sequence continues at coordinate 46,296 of NZ_JASLGE010000034.1, forward strand.
GGTGCGCTGCTCGCTGGTGGACTGTTCGCTGCGCAACGCCGGCTGGTCGGGGTTGAACTGCTCGGACGTGGACTCGACGGCCGTGAAGTCCACATCGGCCGACACTTCTGCCTTATAGCGGTCATTGCCCAGCACCGGCTGCAGAATGTTATGTACGCGCTGAGTGAGCATGTTTTCCATGCGGCGGCTGTAGTCGAACTGCTTGCCGGCCATCATCATTTCAGAGTTCTGCGCCTGATCCGACAGCAAGTTGCCTTTCTGGTCGACCACCGTGATCTGCGATTTGGTCAGCTCAGGTACGCTGGTGGCCACCAGGTTGATGATCGCCTGCACCTGGCCGGGTTCCAGCGAACGGCCACCGTACAACTCGACCAGCACCGAAGCGCTGGGCTTGCGCTCATCGCGCACAAACACCGAGCTTTTGGGGATGGCCAAATGCACCCGGGCCGCCTTGACGTTATTGAGGCTGGAGATGGTGCGGGCCAACTCACCTTCCAGACCCCGGCGATAGCGCGTGGCCTCCATAAACTGGCTGGTGCCCAGGCCCTGGTCTTTGTCGAGAATTTCAAAGCCGATATTACTGTCGGTCGGTGAAACACCGGCGGCAGCGAGTTTGAGGCGCGCACGGGACACGTCATCGGCCTTGACCAGCAAGGCCCCGGAGTTGGGCTCGACGGTGTAAGCGATGTCCGCGTTGGCCAGGGTGTCCATCACCTGCTTGGCGTCCATCCCGGCCAGGCTGCCGTACAGCGGCCGGTAGTCGGGCTGTTGCGACCACAGCACCACGGCAAAACCGATGGCCACGCTCGCCGCCAGGCCGACCATAAGGCCGACCTGACGCAACATGGTCATGTCCGCCAGGTTGTCGAGAAATGACAGGCCAAACCGCGGCAGTTTACTGCCGGGGGTGCCTGCGTTGGCCGGAACCTTATCCGGGAGTGCATCTGCCATGACTTGATATCGCCCTTAAACCGGCATCTGCATGATGTCTTGGTACGCTTGAACCAGCTTGTTACGCACTTGGGTCAAGGCCTGAAAGGACACACTGGCCTTTTGCGAAGCAATCATCACGTCCGTCAGGTCTGCACCACTTTTGCCAATCTCGAACGCATTGGACAACTGGCTAGACGCCTGCTGCGTCTCGCTGACCTTGTTGATCGCATGGCCGAGCATGTCAGAGAAGCTGGCAGCACCCGCTTCAGGAGCGGCTTGCACAGCGGGTTTCGATTGCGACATGGCGTCCATTTGCATGGCCCGCATATCCAGCATCAATCGATTGAATTCAACACCTTGGCTCATGGATGACTACCTCCGACGACCCGCATTTTTTTGACGCCTACACCGCGATGGATGAGCTATAGCAACAAGGGTGCCAGCTCTTTGTCGTTTTCGCACGATTAACATTACAAAACGTCGCAGGCGACGAACTGCACACTCGCTGTCGGTGCTCGCCAGCTTGCGATCTTTTAAACGGATCAAACGATCGGGAGCCCGCTTGCGCCTACCGTTCACGTTGCGGCGAACAGGTAGGCTTCGACGTCCATACCGGCATCGCGCATTTGCGCCAGTTTGTAGCGCAAGGTGCGCGGGCTGATGCCCAGCCGTTCGGCGGCTTCCTTGCGGCGACCGCGCTCGGCGCGCAGGGTGTCGATGATCATTTGGAATTCGCGGCGGCGCAGGTCGTCACCCAGCGCGCCTGCCGACTCGGCCACCTCAATCGGCCCGGCATTGCTCACCGGCGACAAGGGCGCGCACGCCACTGGCCCGGCCAAGCAAAAATCCGGGGCCTCGATCAACCCGCCCTGCTGCAAAATCAGCGCGCGCTGAATCGCATTGTCCAGCTCACGTACATTGCCCGGCCACGGATAGGCCGTCAGGGTCGCTTTGGCCTGCGGCGAAAAACGCACGGCGGTGTGTTTCATCTTGCTGATGTGCTTGGCCAGCAACCGCTCTGCCAGCGGCAGAATATCGGCCGTGCGTTCGCGCAACGGACGCCAGGCCAGCGGGAACACCGACAATCGGTAGTACAGGTCTTCACGGAAACGCCCCGCCGCCACCTCGCCCGCCAAATCACGGTTGGTGGTGGCCACTACGCGAATATCCAGCACGATCGGCTTGCGCCCGCCCACTCGTTCCACTTCACGCTCTTGCAGCACCCGCAGCAATTTGGCCTGCAAGCCCAAGGGCATTTCCGAAATTTCGTCCAGCAGCAACGTGCCGCCGTCGGCCTGCTCAAACTTGCCCGCTTGCGCCGCAATGGCACCGGTAAACGCGCCCTTCTCATGACCGAACAGGGTGGCTTCGAGCATGTTGTCGGGGATGGCTGCGCAGTTGATCGCCACAAACGGCTGATTGCCTCGGTGCGAGTGCTGGTGAATGTAGCGCGCCAGCACCTCCTTGCCGGTGCCCGACTCGCCGGAGATCAGCACGGTTGAATCACTGCGCGCCACCCGTGCCGCCAGTTCAAGCAATTGCGCACTGGCCGGCTCAACGGCGACCGGGCCTTGGGTCTCGGCCACGCCCAGGCTGCCCAAGGCATGGCGAGCCACCAGGTCGAGCAAGGCCCTGGGCTCGAACGGCTTGACCAGATAATCCGCCGCGCCCTGGCGCATGGCGTCCACTGCCCGCTCCACGGCCCCGTGGGCCGTCATCAACAACACCGGCAATTGCGGCTGCGTGGCGCGCAAGCGGGCGAGCAACTGGTGCCCGTCCATGCCCGGCATATTGACGTCACTGACCACCAGGCTGAAGGCTTGCGTGGTCACCGCCTGCAGCGCTTCTTCGGCCGACGCCACCGCGTGAAAACCATGGCCGGCCAACAACAAGGTGTCCGCCAGCGCTTCGCGCAGGGCCGCATCGTCTTCGACCAACAGCACATTAATACGCATCACCATCAGCAGGCCTCCGTTGCAGCAGGAATCAAGGGCAGGCCGAGCACCACACAGGTGCCGCGCCCCCGCCGCGAATGCAGGTGAATATCGCCCTGATGCGCACGCACCACGGCATTGACCACCGCCAACCCAAGCCCGGTGCCCGTGGCCTTGGTGGTGAAAAATGGTTCGCCCAGGCGTTGCAGCACCTGGGGCTCGATGCCGCTGCCGCTGTCGCTGACGCACAGCCGCAACGTGCTGCCGCGCGCGTACAGGTGCACTTTGAGGCGCACCTGCGGCGTCCCGGCTTGCAAGGCGTTTTCGATCAGGTTGAGGATCGCGCCCACCAGTGTGTCGCGGTTGCACAGCACTTGCCCGGCATACGCGTCACATTGCCAGCGCACGGCAACCCCCTGAACCTGCGTCTGCGCTGCCGCTTGCAGAGCCTGCATCAAGGCCTTGGGGGTCACCCGGTCAGTCAATGGCAGTTCGCCACGAGCAAACACCAGCATGTCGCGCACCTGGTGCTCAAGCTCATGCAGGCGCTCCTTCAAGCGCCCGGCAAAACGCTGCTGGGTTTCCACAGGCAGAGCCTGCTCAGTCAAATGACTGGCGTAAATCAGCGCGGCCGACAACGGTGTGCGGATCTGATGAGCCAGGGAGGCGACCATGCGGCCCAACGATGACAGCCGCTCATGACGGGCGAGCTGATCCTGCAAGCGCCGGGTTTCTGTCAGGTCGTTGAGCAGCACCAACTGGCCAGGCTCGGTGCCCAGAGAGCGGGTGGCAATCGACAACCGCCGCCCGTCCTTAAGGGACACTTCGTGGCCGTCGTCCTCGCGGGGGGCGAAACAGCGCGTGATCACATGGCGCCACAACTCGCCTTCCAGGGGCAGGCCCAACAACTCACAGGCCGCCGGGTTGGCTTCGCGCACGTGGCCACGGTCATCAATCACGATCACGCCGCCGGGCAACAGGTCGAGCAGGTGTTGCAGGCGATTGGCCAGCCGTTCTTTTTCCGCCAGTTCCGCCATGCGTTGCGCACCGACGCGCGCCAGCTCACCGTTTAGCTCGGTGACCCGGGCTTCCAGCAGGCTGTAGGAATCCGACAACTGGCTCGACATTTCATTGAACAGCGAGAACGCCTGCTCCAGCTGCGCTGGCGTAGACGGGGCAGAGACCAGGGAGGATTGAGCAGTGTGAGGCATGGCAGGTTCTCGCTTGGCTGACCGTCATAAAACGGTGCGTTGTGCCAAGGAGTGCAATACCCATGCCTACCTCTGCAAGCGCGCGCTGGGTCGCGACCTTTAACGGCGCAATGCCCGATCAATCCTCGGATTGCTCTTCACCGTCGCGGCGACTCATGCCGTACTTGCGCATTTTTTCAACCAGGGTGGTTCGGCGAATACGCAGGCGTTCGGCCGCGCGGGCAACGATGCCATTGGCATCGTCCAGCGCCTGCTGGATCAACCCTTGCTCCAGCCCGCCCAGGTAGTCCTTGAGGTCCAGCCCTTCGGGCGGCAACTGCGCCGTCGCCATGACTTCTTGCGCGCTGTGGTTGAGGGCCACACGCTCTTCCATGTCACTGCGCAAACTGTTGACCAGTTGCTCGTCTTCGTCGTCCACGTAGCGGAATTTTTTCGGCAACTCCGCCACGCCGATAACGCCATAGGGGTGCATGATCGCCATGCGCTCCACCAGGTTGGCCAGTTCGCGCACGTTACCCGGCCAGGCATGGCGGCACAAAGACATGATCGCGCCCGAATTGAAGCGAATGGACCCGCGCTTTTCGTGTTCCATGCGCGAGATCAATTCGTTCATCAGCAACGGAATGTCTTCAACGCGCTCGCGCAGCGGGGCCATTTCAATCGGGAACACATTGAGGCGGTAATACAAGTCTTCGCGGAACGCGCCGACTTCAATCATGCTCTCAAGGTTTTTGTGGGTGGCGGCAATGATGCGCACGTCCGCGCTTTGGGTCTTGTTGCTGCCCACGCGCTCAAAGGTGCGTTCCTGCAACACCCGCAGCAATTTGACCTGCATGGGCAGTGGCATGTCCCCAATTTCATCAAGGAACAGGGTGCCGCCGTTGGCCAGCTCAAAACGCCCGGCCCGGCTGGTGATCGCGCCGGTGAAGGCACCTTTCTCATGGCCGAACAGTTCGCTTTCAAGCAACTCGGCAGGAATCGCCCCACAGTTGACCGGCACAAACGGGGCATCGCGGCGCTTGGAGTGGTAATGCAGGTTGCGCGCGACCACTTCCTTGCCCGTGCCGGACTCACCGAGGATCAGCACGCTGGCGTCGGTGTCAGCGACTTGCTGCATCATTTGACGTACATGTTGAATGGCTCGGCTGGTACCGACCAGGCTGCGAAACAGGTTGGGTTCGCGGTGGCGCCCCCGCACTCGCGCCTCATCGTACATCTCGCGGTACACCTGAGCACGGTGCAGCGAATCCAGCAATTTGCTGTAGCTGGGGGGCATTTCGAGGGTGGACAGGACACGGCGGCGTTGGTCTTCAGGAAGATCGACCAACGAAATATCACCCAACAGCAGTACCGGCAGGAATTCATCCCACACAGCGAGCGTCTTGAGCAAGCCAGAAACCCCACCCGCAGCACTCACCGTGCCCACAAGCACACAGAGCACTTCATGGCTGGACGACAAAACACTGACGGCCTGTTCCCATTGATCACTAGGACTGGCTAAATTTTCTTCACCGAGAAAATTTAAAATTACCGCCAAATCACGGCGGCGAACGCTATCGTCATCAATCAGCAGAATTTTGGTTTCACGCCACATGCAATAGCAACTTCCCTAGTCAACTCAATGCCCAGGATAATTGGGCACACTCGCCGCCCCCGCCCTGTTGGGCATGTGGGACGACTAAAACAGAATACGCGCTAGTTAAGTCAAAATTATGTTCACAGTCAAATTTATGACGCAAGGTGCGCCAATTAACCACATCTTTCTTAAGCCTTAACCGAAGAGATGGTAAACCTTTGAAGCACTTTTTGCTTGATTGATCTGTGACATTTGCTCGACGACCTGTTGCCGCTCATCGGTCGCCGCTTCCAGCAGCATGCGATACACCACCAACAACCCTTCCAGATTCTCGCGCAACACGGCCTCATTGACCTGCTCTTCATCCAGCACGGTCTCGACACAGGCCCGGCAGGCCGAGTCCAGTTCGCCGATGGCATCCCAGTTGCGTTCCGCCAGGGCATCGATCAGCGCGACACGGGTTTCTTGAATACGTTGCAATTGGCTCATGACACTCTCCTGCGGCCATTACATTGAGTGTGGGGCGATCTCATCCCAGCCGCTTTTCACCGTAATCAGCAGGCGAGCCACTTCATCGATGATTTCCGGGTCGTTCTGCGCATTGGCCAGGGTCAGGCGCACGGTCATGTATTCGTACAGGTCATCGAGTTGCTGCAGTGCAGCTTTGTCGTCGGTCTTGTCGGCATCCAGGCCCTGACGCAGGCCACCGATAATGTCGACGGCCTTGCTGATCAACAGGGCCTTTTGCGCGATATCGCCACGGCTCATCGCGCCTTTGGCCTGTGCCATGCGCTCCAGGCCGCCTTCCATCAGCATTTGAATCAAACGATGGGGGCTGGCTTCAGAAATCTGGGCGTGGGAATTGACCTTCTGGTACTGACGAAGGGCGCGCATCGGGTTCATGTTTCTACCTCATTACAGTGACAGGCAAAAATGGCTGGAGCTTGATCTCTATGTCGACGTTCAGGCCTGAAACTTTAGCGCCGGGCCCGGCTGAAATCAGTCGGATTTACGGTTATTCAGCGAGTTGAGCGTGGTCATGATGCTGGAGCTGCTGGCGTTGATCTTCGCGATCATGCCGTCCATCGCCGTGTACTTGGCGGTGAGGGTGGTTTTGAGGGCTTCCATGCGCCGGTCCAGGTCCGACACTTGGGTCGTCAGGTCCGTCAGCTTGTCATTCAGGTCCGTGGCGCGAGCCGCCAACAGCCCCGTGGTGCCCACATACGCCTCGGTGGCCTTGTTCATGCGCGCCACCAGGCCGGTGGTGCCCGTGAACACCTTGGCAATTTCGGCCGGGCCGTTCTTGGTCGCCACCGCGGCGTTCCACTTGCTGTCATCCAATGTCAGCAGGCCGGTTTTTACGTCGGTGCTGATGCCCATTTGTGACAGATTTCCGACACTGGACTCGCTGCTGTTTTGCAGCAGCTCATTGCGAATGCCGCTGACCAATTGGCGCATCGACGCATCGCCGGTCAAGGCACCGGACGTGGTGGTCGCCGCATCGCCCGTGGCGCTCACTTTGGTCTGGCCGTTGATGCTGGTCATCAGCGCGTTGTAGGCCGAGACAAACGACTGCACCGAGGTTTTCAGCGTGTCGGTGTTAGACACCACGTTAATGGTGGACGGTTTGGTATCGATCAGCTCCAGGGTCACGCCACTGATGGCCGAGGTGACTTTGTTGCTCGACGACTCCATGGCAATGCCGTCGATGCTGTACACCGCATTCACGGGTGGCTTGCCCGCGTCATAGCCGGTCGACAGCTCGGAGTTGCCGCCGATGGTGATGTCGGTGCCTTTGCCCGTGGTCTGCGAACTGATCACCAGCCGCGCGCCATTGGCGTCGCTCAATACGTTGGCGCTGATGCCTTTGGATTGCAGTTGCGTGTTGATGGCGTCACGGGTCTGTTGCAGGGTAGCCCCTGCCGGAATCACCACATCGTAATCACTGTCGGACTGCGAAATGGTCAAGGTGGTGCTTTCAGTGCCCGCATTGACCACGGCTGAACCGCCGCCCTCGAACACCTTGCTGGTGACTTTGGACGCGGTGGCCAGGGTGGTGACATCCAGCGCGTACTTGCCGGCCGAGGCCTTGTCGTCAATGGTCACTTTGGAAATTTTTTCATCGGACGACGTCGCCACCAGTCCGTTGAAATTGGCTACACCACTGAGCTTGCCAATGGCGGTACGAAAGGTTTCAAGCGAGGCCTTCACCGTGCCCACCGCCGACAATTGCGTGGTGGTGCTGGTTTGCAGCTTGGTGATCTGGCTGAATTTGGGGGCTCGCTCGGCATCCACCAAGGCTTTTACGATGCCGATGGTGTCAAAACCCGAGCCGATACCCGTAATGGTTGAACTGGCCATCTGAATTCTCCTGTTCCGGTGGCTGGCGCTTTATTGGCGAGCAGAGCCGAGGCTGCACAGTGCATCACGATTCATGCCACCTTGCACCGCTGCCTACCGAAAAAACAAAAGGGCGCGTTAAGGCGCCCTTTTGTACTCAACCGAACGCGACGATTACTGAAGCAGCTTCATCACAGCGGACGGCAGTTGGTTGGCCTGAGACAGGATCGCGGTGGACGCCTGCTGCATGGTTTGCTGCTTGGTCAACTCAGCGGCTTCGGAAGCGAAGTCGGTGTCCTGAACACGACCCAGTGCGGCGCTCGAGTTCTCGGAGATGCTTTGCAGGTTAGCCACGGTGCTGGTGAAACGGTTTTGCACCGCACCCAGCGCCGAACGTTGAGTGTCGATCTGCTGAATCGCCTCAGCCAGTGCCTGGACGGTGCGCTGAGCGTCAGCAGCGGTCAAAACGCTCAAGTCAGACACGGTGGTTTCGACGGTAGTGGCAGTGGTTTTGCCTGTGCCCTTATCCGCAGCGGCTGCGTCTTTCAGACCCAGTGCTTCAAGGCCCGTACCGGCTGCGCCATCCTTGACCGTGATGTCTTTGTTGGAGAACAGCTTCAGGGTGCCGTCAGCGTTCTTGCTGGCGATCACGCCGGTGCTGGCGCTGTTGATCGAGGAAACGATCGAATCCGCGGTATCACCCTTCTTGAACTTGACTTCAACACCGTTCAGTTCAATCGAGGTATCGGCTGTGAGTTTGGCCTGAGAAGTACCGGCCGACAGACCCAACTGAGCCAGCGAGCCGCCCTGACCGTTGGCCAGCTTAACGTCCTGCCCATCAGTCGATTTAAGCTCGATACGCCCTTCAGCATTCAGGGTTGCAGATGCAATGCCTTCAACGTCTTTGAGTGTCTTCAAAACATCATTAATCGTGTCACCGGCGTCCCACTTCACTTCTTGGCCATTGACGGTGATAGAACCTTCCTTCTCCATCGCAGTAGTGCCTACTTTAGTAGGACCTTGACCTTCAACAGCTGGAATTTCAGCAAGGCCTGCTTTGGCTGCATCAGCACCGCCAACAACGACAGCCCCTGTAGTGGAAGTCAGCGTCATAACGCCTTTGCCTGCGTCAAACACCGCAGTCACACTTGTGTCAGCAGTCATAATGGCCGCAGCAAGATCGGCACCACTCATGCCAGCGGTAACGCCCACCTTTTTATTGTTAATGGTGATGTCGTCTGTAGCCGCTAACTTCGAGGTACCGCCAGTCGCCAGGCTAGGGACCGCGAGGCCTACGGTTTTGGTCGTGGTGCTGGCGGGAGTACCACCAGTAGTCGTCGGAGTGGCTGGATTATTTTGTGCAGTAAGGCCTACTTTACCGACAGCAGTACCACCCACTTCAAAAGCGGTATCCGAGGTGAGCGTCAACGCCCCAGTAGTGCCATCGATAGTTGCTTTCAGTTTGCCAGTGACATCAGCGGCTTCAATTGCGTCAGTAAGTTCAGCCCCGGTCATGGTAGCCGTGAGCGTTACGTCGTTGCCATCAATCGTCAGTGTGTCGGCGGGGAGCGTGAACGCCACCGAGTTTGTAGCCGTTTCCAGACCCGCCACCGCTGTCCCGACAGCCGTCGCCGTCGTAGTCGTGGTTCCAGGAACGGCAGGGACGGTGGTCGTCGTAGTCGTAGGACCAAACGAGGCACTTTTCAGCACGGAACCCGTTGTGCTGGCCGACAGGTTTTTCATGGCCGCACCGGCGACAGAGGCTTCACTGAAAGTGCCTTTCAGGCCCGTAGCGCTCACATCGCTCATGCCAAACGAAATGGTCTGGTTGGCGTCAGCACCGACCTGGAAGGACTGGTTCTGGAACGAGCCGTCCAGCAGGTTACGACCACCGAAGGTGGTGGTTTGGGCGATACGGGTCAGTTCACCGGTTTTCGCCGTGAATTCTTGTTGCAGGGCCGAACGGTCAGCAGCGCTTTTGTCACCGTTGGAGGCTTGCAGGGCCAGTTCACGCAAACGTTGCAGAATGTTGGTCGACTCTTGCATCGCGCCTTCAGCGGTCTGCGCAATCGAGGTGCCGTTGTTGGCGTTGGCAATCGCTACGGTCATGCCTTTGGTCTGCGAAGTCAGACGGTTAGCCATCTGCAGGCCGGCGGCGTCGTCTTTGGCGCTGTTGATTTTCAGGCCCGAAGACAAACGGTTCATCGAGGTGCTCAGCGCATCGCCGGCTTTGTTCAGGTTCTTCTGAACGGTCTGGGACGTGACGTTAGTGTTTACTGATAAAGCCATGACGAAATCCTCATTGGATGAATACTGCGGCTTCCGGCCCTGGCAACCGCCGGGTGTGGCCTAGAGAACCTTCGTATTAGTTATCGTCGTGAACGCGGGTTGCTTGAGGGCTTTTTTGATTTTTTTTACTGGCCGCAGGCCACCCCTTGTATTTCAGGGGCTTAGCCCCTTTTTTGTCGGCGTGGGCAGAATGCAAAACGCCCGTGGTGTTTGGCCACGGGCGTTGGGGGTGTCGCGTGAAGCTTACGGGCGATAGATGATGGCCGAACCCCAGGACAACCCTACGCCAAAGCCGCTGAGGGCAACGCGCTTCCAGGTGGTGTTCATCGCATGGTGTTCCAGCAGCAACGGAATGCTCGACGACACGGTGTTACCGGTCTCGACCATGTCTTTGATGAATTTCTCGGGCTCGCTTTCCTCGAACCGGCGCGCTACGGCGTCAACAATCGCGGCGCTGCCCTGGTGGATGCAGAAGGCGTCGATATCAGCCGCGACCAGGTCCGATTCGTCCAGCAGTTCACGCAGATGCGCCGGTACTTTGAGCAGCGCGAAGTTGAACACCTGGCGGCCGTTCATAAAGAACACGCCGTCGCTGACTTTCAGGTGCGGGGCACCGGAGCCGTCGGTGCCGAACTTGGCCTTGCCCAACTGCCAGGTGGCGTCTTCACCCATCCAGGTAGCGGTGGCGGCGTCGCCAAACAGCATGGTGGTGTTGCGGTCTTCAGGGTCGACGATTTTCGAGTACGGGTCAGCGGTCACCAGCAGGCCGTTCTTCAGGCCCGCCGCTTCCATAAAGCCTTTCATGGCGTAAAGGCCATACACGTAGCCCGAGCAGCCCAGGGAAATATCAAACGCGGCCACGTGGGTCGGCAGGCCGAGTTTGTCTTGCACGATGGCGGCCGTGTGCGGCAGGCCTTCGGCGTCACCGTTTTGGGTGACCACAATCAGCGCATCGATGGATTCGCGCTTGAGCTGCGGGTTGTTGGCGAACAAGGCGTTGACAGCCTCGACACACAGGTCGGAGGTTTCCTGGTCATCGTCCTTGCGCGGCAAGAAGGCGGAGCCGATCTTGCCGATGATAAATTCTTCGTCTTTGGAGAATTTCGCGCCTTGTGCGTAGTTGTCCAGCCCCTTTGCTGGCACGTAACTGGCGATGCTTTTAATGCCAATCATTGTGGCTTCCCAATACTGAATAGCTGGAGATCACCCGCTCGCACAATCGAGGGGCGATGACAATAAAGAGGGCGTGTGTGAGCGCCTGACTACAAAAAAAAGGCCTGAAAAAGACCCGGCACTCGCCCGAACGTTCGACACGATACAGTGAAGATGCCCTTAATGACTCATAGGTCACGCTATTTTGTGCTGTTTTTAACAAAAGATTTCAGGAAGGACAGTGATCTGAGCAGAGATACCGTTACCGGTCGAGCGCGAGCGAAACCCCTTCGGGCCTTACCCAGCCAGCGGCAGCGCCCCCCAGAAAACCCGTAGTCGTTGACGAGCCTTGCGAGGCTACGTCCGGCACCGAAGGCGTCGTAAAACCAGGCCGCGCGGTGTACCTCATAGATCCGGGACTCAGGTTTCACGATCGCTACGCAATCGGACGTAGCCTCGCCCAGCTCGGCAACTGCTACGGAACACACCGCACACGCCGCACACGCTGTTGATCTTGACCTTGATCTACAAGCCCCTTTTCGACAGGCCGAGAGCAGGTTCTGCGTAGAGGGTTGACCGGCATGGATGCCGGGAAAGCCGTGTCGGGCCAAGGATGGCCCGTCTCGGCGTGCCCTCGGAGCGGGACCGGAGCGAGGGAACCTGAGCGCAGCGAAGGCCGAACGTCGGGGCAAGGCCTTTTTGGTTCCTTTTGTGGCTGTTTGACAAAAGGGACTCGCTGTAAAAGCGAAACCGATGCACCGGTTAAACCCCGAAAACGG
>NZ_JASLGE010000093.1 GCF_030150285.1 Pseudomonas sp.
GCGTCTCTCGTATTCCAAGGCATGATGGCTCTCCGGCGAAATAAGCTCGCCGAAAAGTGTCCACCATGTCCCCGTACACCCGTCAACCATGTGTCCGGTCTGTACAGCTTTTCAAAGTGGCACGGCGTAAGGCCGGAACCTTAAGTGGCCGTGACCGCGCAATGGATAGAATTGCTGCACGACAGCGTGGCGTCATTGAGCGTTTAAAAATCAAAAGATCGCGAGCAAGCTCGCTCCTACAGGTGAATGAAGGGCCCCCTTAAACCACGCTGGCCGAACACAGGTTTTGCGCAGTGGCACGGCAGTGGCCGTGACCGCAGCAATGGACGGGACGGCCCCTCCCTACATCCAGCCCAACCAGCTCCAGTAGGTCGCGCCGAACAGTAACATCAGCAGGTAACCCACCACCGTCACCACCAGCCCGACTTTGGCAAACTGCTTGGCAGTGAAGGTCTGGGTGCCCAGGCACACCATGTTTTGCGGGGCGTTGATGGGCAGGATAAAGCCGTAGCTGACCACAAACCCCAGCAACATGGTCATGCCCAGGCGGTTGAATTCACCGGGCAAGGTTTGCAGCACGGCAATCAGAATGGGCAGTAAGGCCGAGGTCAGCGCCGTGGCGCTGGCGAACCCCAGGTGGATGAGAATCAGAAACGCTCCCAGGATCGCAAAGATGCCCAGCGGCCCTACCTGGTCCAGCCCCGTGTTTTCAACGACTTGGCCGCCCAGCCATTGCCCGGCCTGGGTGGTGAGTAGCGCCGTGCCCAAGCTGATGCCCACCCCGAACACAATCACCGTGCCCCACGGAATGCGCGACTGCACATCTTTCCAGGTCATCACGCCGTAACGCGGCAACAGCAAAAACACCAGCCCGGCGTAGGTGGTGGAGGTGGTATCAAAGCTGTGCAATTTGCCTTCAGTGGCCCATGCCAATAACAAGGCGATGGAGACCATCATCAGGCGCTTTTGCGGGGCGGTCATGGGGCCGAGTTCGGCCAGGGATTTCTCCACCGCTTCTTTGCCGCCAGGAATGCTGTCACTTTCCGGCGGCAGCATTTTCAGCACCACAAACAGCAGCACCGCCGACATGATGATTGCCCACGGGGCCCCGGCGATCAGCCAGTCGAGCCAGTTCACGCGCTCACCGAGCATCTTGTCCATAAAGCCGACCGTCAGCAGGTTTTGCGCGGCGGCGGTCTGGATGCCGACGTTCCAGATGCTGGTGCCCTGGGCCACCACGATCATGATCCCGGCGGCGATGTTCGAGCGCTTGTCCACCCCGAACGCCAGAATCACCCCCATCATGATCGGCACCACGCAGGCGCTTCGGGCCGTGGCGCTGGGCACCACCAGGCTGAGCAGGATGGTCACGGCAATTGCGCCCAGCAGAATGCGCCGGGTGCTGGTGCCGATGCGCGACAGGGTGACCAGCGCAATACGCCGGTCCAGGCCGGTGTGGGTCATGGCGGCGGCAATAAACAGCGCACCGGCCACCAAGGCCAGGGCGGCATTGGAAAAGCCGGTCAAGGCCATCGTGATCCCGGCGTTGGTGCCGTAGATTTTCGACGGGTCCGCCAGGGTAGGCGCCATGCCAATCAAGAACGCCATCAGCGACGTAATCATGATCGCACTGGCTTCGTACGACACCGCCTCGGTGATCCACACCACCACGGCAAAGGCCAGAATGGCCAGCATGCGATGCCCCGCCACCGGCAAATCGGCGGGCAATGGCAACAGCAGCACGCCGACCATCACCAGCACCGCAATCACCAGGCCCAGGGGCAGTTTCATTTTCGCGGCAGACGGCTGCGGGGTGGTTGCAGGCGCACTCATGAACATCTCCTAATACTTGAAATCGCCTGCAGCATAGGTCAAGGACAGCGCTCTCGCGTTGATGCTTATCAGGTAGGCGCACGCTTGCGCCTACCGTTAGGTGGGTTTATTCGATTTTGTAGTGAAAGGTGTTGCGCACGCCCGGTACGGTCACGGCCTGGCCGTCGATAATGCGCGGTGCATAGCGAAATGTGGCGGCGGCCACGAGCGAAGGCCGGATCAACATCGGGTGGCAACTGCCCACCACTTTGGGGTTGTCGACTTTGCCTTGCGGGGTGACCGCGTATTCCACGGTGCAATCGCCCTGTATGCCTTTGTCCAACGCCCGCTGCGGGTATTCAGGGGCTTGTTTGCTGATGGGCTGATACTGGCGAATGTCCGCCGCAGCCGCCGCCTGCTGGGCGCGCTGCGCCGCGTCGGCCGCCGCCCGGGCCTGTTGCGCGGCGGCTGCAGCGGCCTGCTGGCGTTGTTCCTCGGCCTGTTCAGCGCGCTGGCGGGCCTGTTTCTGTTCCTCGATCTGTGCCTGTTTTTGCGCTTGCACGCGTTTATGCGCCAAGGCGGCCTGCTCCAGCTTTCGCGCCTGTATCTGCGGGTCTACCGTGGGTTTGACCACGTCAGGCGGCACCACCACCGGCGGTGGCGCAACCGCAGGCGCGGGCTCTGGAGCCGGCACCGCCAGCGGTTCGGCCGGTAGCATCACCAGGCGGGTGTGCAGGGTGGCGGGCACCGGCTCGGGGGCCGCTTGTTCCAGGCTCCAGCCCATGACCAAAAAGGCCACCACCGCGCCGTGCAAGGCCACGCTCACCGCCAGCGCCTGGCTGTTGTTCCACAGGGTGGCCCACGGCAAGGGCGCGGCGGTGTGCGGCAGCGCGCCGTGCATCAATGCCGTACTCATTGCGGGGCCTCCGTGACCAGGCCCAAGTGGGTCACGCCGCCTTGTTGCAAGGCCGCCATGGCCTTGACCACATTGCCGTAGCCCGCTTCATTGTCGGCTCGGATGTACACCTGGGTGTCGCCGTTTTGCGCCACCACCTGGCCGATTTTGCTTTGCAGTTCTTCAAGGCTGACGGCGCTGTCGGTCTGATTACGGGTGTCCAGTTCGCTGCCCAGGTTCCAGTAATAGCCGCCCTCGGCCTTGACCGACAGGGTGAGAATGTTCTGCTGACTGTCATTGCCCAAGGCTTCGCTGGCGACTTTGGGCAGTTCGATTTTCACCCCTTGGGTGAGCATCGGTGCGGTCACCATAAAAATCACCAGCAGCACCAGCATCACATCGATGTAGGGCACTACGTTCATTTCGGCCTTGGGCCCGTGTTTGCGCTGTGGTCGGACAAGCATGTTCACACTCCCTGTTTAAGCGACAGCCGCCATGCTGCGTGAGCCGAGATGCGAGGTGCGGTACAGGCGCATTTGCACTTCATTGCCCAGGCTGTAATAGCGGGTCAGCAGTGTTTGCCCGCGGGCAGAGAAGCGGTTGTAGGCAATCACTGCCGGTATCGCCGCGAACAGGCCGATGGCCGTGGCTATCAGCGCTTCGGCAATGCCGGGCGCGACCGTAGACAGCGTGGCCTGTTGCACCTGCGACAGGCCGATAAAGGAATTCATGATCCCCCACACGGTGCCGAACAGGCCGATGTAAGGGCTTACCGAGCCGACGGTGGCGAGAAATTGCAGGCCCTTTTCCAGGCGCACTTCCTGTTCGCTGATGGCCACGTACAGCGCCCGTTCCACGCCCTGCATCACGCCGTCGGCATCCACTCCCGGCTGCTGGCGCAGTTGGGCGTATTCGCTGTAAGCCGCTGCGAAAACGTGCTCGGCCCCGGCATCGGTGTGCGGCGTGTCGCGGCTTTCGCGGTACAGCGCATTCAACTCGGCCTGGTCGCGCAGTCGTTGGGTAAAACGGTCGATGTCGCGCTCGCTGCGGCGCAGAATCGCGCTGCGGCGCACGATCAAAAACCAGCTCAACAGCGAGGCCAACAGCAACGTCAGCATCACGCCCTTTACCAGCGGACTCGCGTCGCTGATCAGGCCCCAGAGGGTCATGTGTTCCATGGTTGCGTGCATGGTGCTACTCCGTGTTCAAGGCTGCGCCACACCCGGGGGTGGGCGCATGGAAGGATTCAAGTCGACGCAGATGACCGCGTCATGACGGCTTCAAGGCAATTTCAAGGCCTTGGCCACCTCGGTCCAGGGGATGTATTTGTAGTTCTGGCTGTGTTCGGGCATGCGTTTGCGGCCGTCTTGCACCACCAGCATGCCTTGGCTCCATGGCCCGCCGAGGTTGGCGGAGGTCACGTCGAGCCCGTCGGTTTCAGATGCGCCGTCAATCCCCGCGGCGGCATTCACCCCCACCCGGAACGCGCCGCGCAGGGCAAATGGCGGTGCAGCGTCCACCACCACATAGCTGTCGTTGCCCTGGCTGGAGATCACCAGGTAGTTGTCCTTGTCGGTCTGGTACAGGCCCATGCCTTCGATGTCGTCGTGTACCAGGCCGCCCACCTTGATCACGTTGGTGAGGGTCGCGGGTTGATCGGGCCGGGCATCCACCGCCCACACCGCGACATCTTCTTCACCGAGGAACAAGCGCTGGTTTCGGTCGTCGGCCACGCAGCCTTCAGGCTGGGTCGCTACCTTGAACTGGCGTACCAGTTCGCCTTGCACCTTGTCGCCCACGGCGAACAGGCGGTGCTGCAAGAAGGTGCCGTCCTTGTCGTTGGCGAAACTGTAAATGTCCCCCGACGGGGCCTTGAACAGGCACAGCCCGTAGATGTCGCTGACCGTGGTGGGCACTTCGCCCGCTTCGCGCACTTCGCCGCTGTCGCGGTCAATGCTGAAGATGCTCAGGCTGTTGTGATCGCGGTTGGTCGCGACGGCCAGGTCCACGGTGCGCCCGCCGAGGCTGAAGCCTGGCCGCACATCCACGTTGTTCAGGCGGCCCACCGGCAAATGCTGCACCCGGTGGCCCTGCAAGTCGTAGACTTCCAGCCCCGCGCGTTTATCGGTGCCCAATACCCGGCTGGCCGCCGGTGTGGTGGGGTGAACCCAAATCGCGGGGTCATCCGCCGCATCGCCCTGGCTGATCACCGGTTCGGTTTGCACCTGCGGCCTGACCACCGGCAATACTGCCGGTGTGGCCACCGGTGTGGCTGTCCAGTTCAGGCTGCCTTCAAACAGGCGACTGTTGTCACCGTCCTGCACCAGTAATTGCAGGCCCTGCGCGGTAGGGCGCAACGCCAGGTGCTCGGGCTCGACCACGCCCTTGAGTGGCAAAGTGGCGACGGCCGCCCAGCCTTTGCCCTGCTGTTGGTAGAGGTGCAACTGGGCCGCTTTCGGGTCCAGCCCCACCAGGCCGCCTGGCACCAGCGCCATGGCACCCGCCGCTTTTTTCAGATTGCCAAAGGGCTCAACCATCGCCACCGGCACGCGCCCGGCATCGGCCTCGGCGTGGGCGGGGTATGCCCACCAGCCGACGTTTTCTTCGTTGACGAACAGTTGCTGCGCCGCATCGTCGACCTGGCAGAACTCGGCGTCGGGGGGCAGTGGCAAACTGCGCACCCGCAGGGGTTCGTTCAAGCGCTGACCGTCAGCGGCCACCAGCCATTGTTCACCCTTACCCTCCTCGCCCACGGTAAACAGGTAAATATTGCTGGCTTCATCACGGTACAGACACACCCCCGTCACCGCGTAATCACGCCGGGGCACATACATCGGCGGCTGCCAGACATGGGTCTTGGGGTTGAGGCTGAACAGCGCCACTTGCTGCTTTTTTTCATCGCTGCTGGCCACCAGCACGTGATCGCCCAGCGCACGGCTGTCGAGGCCGGTGAACGAACCCGGCACCTGGCTCAGGGTTTTGCCGTGCGCATCCAGCAGCCGCACCCCTTCGCGGCGGCTCACGACCAGCCGTTCGTTGGCGCGGCTGTCGGGCAAGAAACCCAGCGCCTGGGCCTTGGTCGCCGCGAAGGGTTGCAGCGCCGGCGGGTTAACATCGGCGTACACGGCACCGGCGCTCAGGCAGGCCAGTAAGGGCAATACGCGGGTGTTGCGTTTAAACATGAAAGCCATGGGTCTACAGTCCGTTGAATGGGCCAATCTGTCGTCGCTGCCGCGCCCGCACGGTTCGCAGGGCGCTTGCACAAACGGGAGGTGCCGTCGCAGCGGTGCACCCGCCCTTCGCACCCGGCGGCAGCGACTACAGAGAACCTCTGCTGTTTTAGAAATGGGTGAATGTCAGGCCCAGCGAGTACGTCGGGCCGTAGGTTTCGTATTGGTTGTTGAAGTGGCGATTGCCGGTGTAGGTGAAGTACGGCTGGTCGGTCAGGTTTTGCGCGTCAAAGTTGACGTGCAGGTTTTTGGTCAGCGCGTAACGGGCGCTGAAGTCGACAAACGTTTGCGCATCGACATAGGTGTCGTGAGCCTTGTCGTTAATGCCGGCCAGCTCATACAGGTAATTGGACTTGTAGTTGGCGGACAGGCGCAGGCTTAGCGTGTCGTCTTCCCAGCCAAGCATCAGGTTGCCAACGGTGTTGGACTGGTTGGGCAAATCGATATCGCGCTTGAGGGTGCGCCCGGACGCGGCGTCGTACCCCTTAACGCTGGCGTTGGAGCGGCTAAAGGTGCTGTTCGCCCCCACAATCACGCCGTTCCAGGGCGCGGGCAGCCAATCGAATTTTTGTGAGTACGCCAGTTCCAGGCCATACAACGTGGCGCTGTCGCCGTTGGCGTAGGAATGCGCCTCGGTGAAATCGCGCCACATACCCGTGCCGGCCAGGTCGTTGTTGTAGACGAAGTTTTTGATGTCTTTGTAGAAGAGGAACGCCGAGACCGTGCCCGCGCGGCCCATAAAGTGCTCGATACCCACATCGAAGTTGCTCGACTCCAGCGGCTTGAGGTTGGGGTTACCGAACTCGGCTTTGTCATCCTCAATCACAAAACCCGGTGCCAATTGCCCGAATGTCGGGCGCACCACCGTGTTGGTCCAGGCAGCCCGCACTTGGGTGTTTTTTGCCAATTGGTAACGCGCATGCAGGCCCGGTAGCCAGTGCTGGTAATCGCGTTGGTTTTTTTGCGCTTCATACACGCCGTTGCGTATGCCCGTGCCCTTGGCATCAAATTCGGTGCCTTCGTAGCGCAGCCCGGTGATAAAGCGCCAGTCGTCGATGTCCACGGTATTCATCACGTACGAGGCGTTGATGTTTTCGTGCAGGGTGAAGTCATTTACCCGTGAGTCTTGCTCGTTGTAAAAGTCATTGCGGTTCAGCCCGCCCAGCAGGTCTTTGATCGCGCCTGGGCTGATGCCCGGGCCATAGCGCCCCACCGAGTAATCCAGCTCGCCTTTGCTGAACTGGCCCATGTTCAGTTGGTCATCGCTGAAGCCCAGTTTGGAAAAGTTCTTGTAGGTCCAGGCCTCGGTGTCGTTGTCCTTGCTGCGACGGCTGACTTTACCGCCGAACTTGAACTGCGAGGCATACCCGTCAACGTCGTAATCGCGCGCCAGGTCGAGGCGGATGTTCTTTTCTTTGTCGGTGGTGAGTTGTTTTTTCACGTCGACTTTGTCGAGGGTGAAGTTGGCGGGGTCATAGAAGCCCGCGCCGATGATTGGCCGGGGCTTCTCGGAGTCATACCAGCCGCTGTCGGGGAAGCTTGAGTTGCCTTTGAACGTTGCCCCGGCAATGCCCGCCGGGCTGTCTTCGCTGGACTCGCTGTAACCGGCCTGCCCGCTCACGGTCCATAGCCCCATCAGGCGTTCACCGCCAAACACGTAGGATTTGATCTCCTGGGTCTCGTCACGCTGTTTGAGTTTGCGCTTGGCCTTGGCCTTGCCCAACTCGCCCTCGGCTTGCGGGTTGGCGAACTCGATCGCGTCCGAATTGCGCACCTCGCTGTCTTTGAAACGGCTGTACAACGTGCGCAGGTAAAGGCGGGTGTCATCGTCGGGCTTGAAGTCGAAGTTCAGGCCACCGCCGGTGCGTTCACGGCGAATGTCGTACACGCGCTGCTCAAAACTGTTGAGCTTCGCGCCGTCGGTAAAGTCCCAGTCGCCGCTGGTTTCAACGTTGTCCGAACCGAAATCACGTTTGTTCCAGCTGAACGCGGCCGCAACGCCAAAGTTGTCGATGCCGTCGCCCAGGCTGAAGCGATCACTGACCGCGCCGGACAATTTGGGGCTGGTCTTGCCGGTGTGCTGGTTGTACCCGGCTTCGGTGGTGCCAGTGTAGAACAGCCCGTCATGGTCGAAGGCCGACAGGCTTTTTACATCAACCGTGCCGCCCAGCGAGTTGGCATCCATGTCCGGGGTCAGGGTTTTGATCACCGACAGCGACTGCACCAACTCGGAGGGCAACACATCGAGTGCCACGGCGCGGCGGGCGCTTTCAGGCGAGGGCACCAGCGTACCGTTGATGGTGACGCTGTTGAGGTCCGGCCCCAGGCCGCGCACGCTGACGAAGCGGCCTTCGCCCTGGTCGCGCTCGATACTGATGCCCGGCAAGCGCTGCACCGCCTCAGCCACGTTAACGTCCGGTAACTGCGCGACACCATCGGCGTGGACCACGCTTTCGATAGCGTCCGAGTTGCGCTGCTGCTTGAGGGCCTTGTCCAGGCTGGCGGCCTGGCCGACCACCTCAACGTGCTCCGTGACACTATTGGCCAAGGCCTCGGCGGCGCTCAGGCGCTCGCTGGCAATTGCCAGGGCCAAGGCGCTCACCGTAAAACCGACCCATTGTGCCGTGTTGCGACGTGTGTACATGTTTGTCCTCCCCCCAATGCTGCGACAGGTCAGGCAAATGGCCCGACAACATGGAAGCGAACGCTAGGGACGGGGAATGACAAAGCTGTGACAGTGTGGCGCGCCATGCCCCGAAATAGAGGGCTTTGGTGGCTATCGGGCGGGTAAATGAGCTGATTTGACCCCTGGGCTGCAGACGTGAACGGCCCCGTGATCCCTTGTTTGCGTGAAAGGCAGGCCCCGGTCGGCGGCCGGTTGCAACATTATCAACACCCCGCCTGAGCTGATTCGACCTGCGCAACCGGTCACACGGCTGTCACACACCTCTGGTGTGCTGGCCCGCATTCCGTTCTGGTAGCGCTGTCATGACCTGGTTAAACATCCTCAAGCACCATCGCTGGAAGCTCGCGCTGTTGTTACTGGCGAGCAATATCGGCCTGCTGTTGAACATTGCGTTCGGCAGGGTCAAAACCGTCAGTGAATGGCAATGGCTGGACATCACCGGCGAAGGTGGCACGGCGCTGTTTATTCTGCTGTGGCTGGTGCTGGTGCTCAAATGCCGCCCGGTGGGGCGCGTGACCAACTACTTCGCCATCGGCCTGAGTTGCCTGTTTTTTTCGTGGTGGATGGACGTGCTGGATGAGTTTTTTCGCCTGCCCAAACACATCGGCTGGGACCATTGGCTGGAGTCCGGGCCGATGCCGGTGGGCATGGTGCTGCTGACCATTGGCCTGTTCCACTGGCACCGCGAACAGCAGGCCATCAACCAGCAGTTGGAGAAGCGCGAACGGGTGTTTCGCGAACACCGGCTGTTCGACAAGCTGACCCCGCTGGGCGGTGCCGACTACCTGAAACGTCAGGTTCAGGATTGCCTGGTGCAAAGCCGCGAACAGCAGCAACCCCTGTCGTTGCTGGCGCTGGATATCGACGACTTTGCGGCGATTAATCAACACTACGGGCACGCGGAAGGCGACGCCGTGCTGCAGGCCCTCAGCCAATTGCTGCTGCTGAACCTGCGCCGTCACGACTTGCTCTGCCGGCTGGCCGGCGACCGTTTTGTGGTGGTGCTGCCCACCACCGGCGAAACCCAGGCCCGCTTGCTGGCCCTTGAACTGCAACAAGCGGTGCAGGGGCTGGCGCACAAAACCCGCCACCACGGCGAACGCGTGCACCTGGCGGCCAGCACGGCGGTGGTGATGGCCAACGATGAGCCTCCTGAAGCCTTGCTCAAACGCCTGAACCTGGCGCTGGCCCTCGCCAAGCCTCCCCGGAGCCAACGGGCATGACGCCGGCCAGTGACTGGTACGAAGCCGACCATCGTTTTATTCCCGGCCATTACCAGCCCGCCACGCTGATTGACCTGGCGTTATCCCGCGACATTGACAGCCATCGCCTGCTGCGCGGCACCGGCCTGTTTTACGAAGACATCACCGCCGGGCGCACTCGCCTTAGCCCGCAGCAGTTCTTTAGCCTGATCGACAACGCACAGCGCTTGTTGGGCGCGGATGACAGCAGTTTTCTGTTCGGCCAGCGCCTGTTGCCGGGGCATTACGGAGCCGCGAGCCACGCCCTGCAACACGCGCAAAACCTGCATCAGGCGCTGGACACGGTGACCCATCATCGCGCCCTGCTCAGCCCGTTGCTCACGCCCCGCCTGCTGGTGGATGACCACTACGCGTACGTGTATTGGCTGGACAGTTGCGGTGCCCAGGAACACCTGCGGTTTGTGCTGGAGGCCAGCATGACGGCGCTGATGGCAATGACCCAATGGCTCAGCGGCGAACGCCTGCCGTGGGAGTGCAGTTTCTGCCATGCGCAGCCGCGTTACGTGGAGCAATACTGGGTACACCTGGGGGAAAACACCCAGTTCGGCAGCCAGCTCGACCTGATGCGCATCCCTCGCGAATACCTGACGCGGGCCTGGCCCAATGCGTCGGCCACCGCCCGCCAGGTGGCGCTGCAAGATGCGCAGGCGCAACTGCACAGCTTGGGGGTGCGCGCCAGCTTGCTTGATCGTCTGTATGTGTACCTGCGCAACCATGCCCAGCACGCGCCGAGCCTGGAACAGACAGCCCAGCATTTTGCGATGAGCCAGGCCACCCTCAAGCGCAAGCTGAGCAAACACGGCACCCACTTCCAGGCCCAGCAGGATCAGGCGCGCAAACACATGGCGCTGTACCTGTACCAGATCAAGGGGTTGAGCCACGAAGCCGTGGCCGAGCACCTGAACTTCAGCGACCCGGCCAACTTTCGCCGCGCCCTCAAACGCTGGACCGGCTGCACACCCAACCTGATCCGCCAGTTTTTGAACGTGTGATACGTGGGACAGGGACCGTAGGATCAGCCGGTCGACGCTCGATTGCTCGCGATCTTTTGATCTTTAAAAGCTTCGGCCTATCCATTGCTGCGGTCACGGCCACTTAAGGTTCCGGCTTTACGCCGTGGGCCGCCGCGATCAGCCAGCGTGGTTTAAGGGGACCCTTTTAGATCAAAAGCCAGATCAAAAGATCACGAGCAAGCTCGTTCCTACAAACGCTGCCATCCGTGATCCGTAGGGGGGGGTAGGGGTTATTGCGCCAGTGCGCGCAGTTTGGCCAGTTCTTCTGCGCTCAATGGGATGCCAGCTTCCTCGGATTTGGCACGCGCGATAAAGCGTCGGTCACCGGGCATGCGTTCAAGGCCGACCGCGTGCATCTGGCGCACCAGTTCCGCGCTGCGTTGGGCAAAGCCGTTGCCCCCGGATTTGCTCGGGTCGATCACAATCAGCAGTTGGCCCGTCCACGGGGTTTGTGCGCCCGGGTGCTGTGACCAGTCGAATTCGAACGAAAAATTACCCCCCGTAAGCGCTGCCGCCAGCAGTTCCACCATCATGGAGAGCGCCGAGCCCTTGTGCCCGCCAAACGGCAGCAAGGCACCGCCGTCGAGAATGTCTTTCGGATTTTCGGTCGGGGCACCGTGTTTATCAACGCCCATGCCCGCGGGCAAGGTATGCCCTTGGCGGGCGGCAATTTGTACATCACCGTGGGCAATGGCGCTGGTGGCCAGGTCGAACACGATGGGTGGCCCGTCCGCACGCGGCGCGGCAAAGGCAATGGGGTTGGTGCCAAACAGCGGCTTGTGCGCGCCGTGGGGCACCACGCAGGTCATGCTGTTAACCACGCTCAACGCCACCAGGCCTTCTTGCGCAAAAGGTTCGACGTCGGGCCATAACGCCGCAAAGTGGTGCGAATTGCGAATAGCCAGTACGGCAATCCCGGCACTGCGCGCCTTGTCCACCAGCAACGTGCGGGCCGCTGCCAAAGCGGGTTGGGCAAAGCCGTTGGCCGCATCCACCCGGATAAAACCGGACGCTACGTCTTCCACCACCGGCACCGCCCGGCCATCGACCCACTGGCTGGCCAGCGACGACAGATACCCGGGAATGCGGAACACGCCATGACTGAAGGACCCGTCGCGCTGCGCCCGGGCGCAGTTGTCCGCCAACACCTGCGCCACGTCTGTCGAGGTGCCATGGCGTTCAAAGATCTGCTGCAACAGGGTGGTCAATTCGCTAAGGGTCAGCGACGGCGTGGAAGTAGCGGGTTGGGACATTCTGGCGCTCCAGTCGAATTATTTTTATAGGCGTGCAATGGCGGGGCCAACTATCCGACGATGACAGTTATCTGTCAATTGTTGACTTAATGACAGAAAACCTTCACTTTCTGCAACGCGCTGAAACAAGAACAGGAAAGCAGCCGTGAGCCCGTCCATCAAACAACGCCTTGAGAGCAGTCTGTCGACCGCCGCGCCTTCGGGCCGGGCGATTGCCAGCTATATGCTGGCCAACCTCTACGAACTGCCGTTTCAGACCGCCGCCGACATCGCCAACAAACTGGGTGTCAGCGAGTCCAGTGTCGGCCGTTTTTGCCGTGCCCTGGGGTACAGCCATTTCAAGGACCTGAAAAACGACCTTAAAGATGACCTCGGCGATGGTCCATGGCTGGTGGGTGATCGCTTGCAAGAGTTCCGCCAGCAATCAAGCCAGAGCCCGCAGGCCTTGCCCCGCAGCTTTGAGTTGGAAGTCGCGGCGCTGGTGAAGGTGTATGAACACAGCCTGACCCCCGCGTGGCAAACCGTCAGTCAGCGCCTGGCCACCCGGCGCAAGGTGTTTGTGGCGGGCTTTCAGACCGAGCGCGGCATCGCCGCGTCCATGGTGCATTTGCTGCAATACCTGCGCGATGGCGTGCAATCGGTGGACGGTGCCGCCGGGCATTACGCCGACGTACTGCTGTGCCCCCCTGAGGACTGCGCGCTGGTGGTGTTCGAAGCCCGCCGTTACTCGCGCCACGCCCAGCAACTGTGCCGCAAGGCCCGTGAAGCCGGCATTGCGGTCACGCTGATTACCGATACGTTCTGCGACTGGGCCGACACACACGCCGATGAAGTGTTCCGCGTGCCCACCGAATTCAACCTGTTCTGGGAATCCACGGCCGCGATGCTGTCGCTGGTGCACCTGCTGATCAACGAAGTGTGCAAACAACTGGGACCGGACGTCGAAAAGCGTCTCGAGGCAACCGCGGCCTTACACAATGAGTTCGTGGGTTACACATCCTCACCCGGATCAAAACAATAAACGAGGTGTTAGATGAAAAACGTCATTCGCTTTGCCAGTGCCTGCGCACTGCTGGTCGCCGTGGCTACCCACGCACAGGCCGACACACTGACCATCGCCACCGAGGGGGCATACCCTCCGTTTAACACCACCAACTCGGACGGTACGGTGTCGGGCTTCGACGTCGATATCAGCAAAGCCCTGTGCGAACGCATGCAGGCTAAGTGCAAGATTGTTGCTCAGGATTGGGACGGAATCATTCCTGGCCTGATGGCGAAAAAATACGACGCCATCGTGGCTTCGATGATCGTGACCGATGAGCGCAAGAAAAAAATCGCCTTCACCAACCGCTACTACCGCACGCCGCTGTCCATTGCCGTGCCTAAAGATTCTGACATCACCGATGCCCAAACCAACTTCAAGGGCCGCACCATTGGCGCTCAAGGGGCTGCGACCCAAGGCATTTACGCAGAAGATCACTACGAGACAGCCGGTGCCAAACTTAACCTGTACCCAACGCTGGACGAGGCCAATGCCGAGTTGAAGACCGGCCGTGTTGAGGCCGTCATCGCCGACAAGTTCCCGCTGCTGGAATGGGTCAACAAACACAGCGACGGCTGCTGCAAGATCATCGGTGACGTCGACGGTACTTACGCTGACGCCGCCATTGCCGTGCGCAAAAAGGACAACGCCCTGCGCGAGCGTTTCAACAAGGCACTGGACGAAATCGTGGCCGACGGCACCTATAAAAAGATCTCCGACCAGTACTTCGACTTCGATATCTACTAAGTCTTTTGCCCTCGCTTGAGGGCCTCCCTGCCAACCACCCTGCCCTGCGCACCGACCGTGCGCAGCGGCGGTTATCGACCCAATTTTGTCCGGGGATTCGAGCATGCTCGATCAACTTTCACTGCTTTCTTTCGCCAGTGGCGGCTGGGGCTCGGCGTTACTGGCCGGCGCACTGGTGACCATTGCCCTGGCCCTGAGCTGCTTGCCCATCGGTTTGCCACTGGGGCTGCTGGTGGCGGTCGCCGCCCGCTCGAAGAACCGCTGGATGCGTGCTTGGGCGACCACCTTTTCGACAGTCTTTCGCGGCCTGCCGGAATTGCTGACGCTGCTGATTATTTATTACGGCTGCCAGATCGCCGCGCAAAAAATCCTCGCGATGATGGGTTACGACGAACAAGTCACGATCAACACCTTCGTGGCCGCAATGGCGGCATTCAGCCTGGTGTTTGCCGCGTTTTCCAGCGAGATCTGGCTGGGGGCGTTTAAAACCATTCCCAAGGGCCAGTTTGAAGCCGCTTCGGCACTGGGCCTGTCCCGGTTCACCACCTTTCGCAAGGTCGTGCTGCCACAACTGGCGCGCATCGCCCTGCCCGGCCTGTCGAACAACTGGCTGTCGCTGCTCAAAGACACCTCCCTGGTGTCGACCATTTCACTGGTTGACCTGATGCGCCAAACCAACCTGGCGGTCAGCGTGACCAAAGAGCCGATGCTGTTTTACACCGTCGCCTGCCTCGGCTACCTGTTTTTCTCGGCAATTTCCGGGCGCCTGTTTGCCTTCCTGGAACGCTACTTCAGCCGCCATCAACGGAGCGCGCGCCCATGAGCCTGGTTGAACTGCAAGACATGTTCCTCAACCCCGACCTGCTGGAACGGTACGGCCCACGTTTTATCGATGGGTTGCTGGTGACCGCCAAACTGGTGGCCATTTCGTTCACCCTTGGCGCGCTGCTGGGCTTGCTGATTGCCTTGGGCCGCCTGTCCAACAACGGCTTTGTGCGCCGCTTCACCGGTGCCTACGTGTACTTCTTTCGCGGCTCACCGCTGCTGGCCCAACTGTTTCTGCTGTATTACGGCTTGGGGTCGTTCAAGGAATTCTGGCAAGACGTTGGCCTGTGGTGGTTTTTCCGCGAAGCGTGGTTCTGCACCCTGCTGGCGTTCACCCTCAACACGGCGGCGTACCAGGCCGAGATCCTGCGCGGCAGCATCCTGGCCGTGGCCCAGGGCCAACGCGAAGCCTGCAAGGCCCTGAACCTCTCGCGCTGGACCACGTTTCGCAAAATCGTGTTACCGCAATCACTGCTGGTGGCCATCGGCCCACTGGGCAACGAACTGATCCTGATGATCAAAGCCAGTGCCATTGCGTCCCTGGTGACCATTTATGACCTGATGGGCGTGACCAAAATGGCGTTCTCCCGCAGCTTCGACTTCCAGGTCTACCTGTGGGCCGCCGTGTTGTACCTGCTGATCGTGGAGATCGTGCGGCGCAGCCTGAAACTGATCGAAAGCCGTCTCGGCCGCCACTTGCAGTAAGCCCATTGTTCGGGCTGCCCACACGGCCCCTGTTTTAAGGATTTGTTTATGCATTGCGACACTATCGTTCTGGGAGCCGGCATCGTCGGCGTCAGCACCGCGTTGCAACTTCAGGCCCGTGGCCGCGACGTGGTGCTGGTTGACCGCACCCAGCCGGGCAACGGCACCAGCCACGGCAACGCCGGCCTGATTGAGCGCGCCAGCGTTATCCCTTACTCGTTCCCGCGCGAAATCTCACGCTTGCTGCGCTATGGCCTGAACCAGCAACCGGATGTGCGCTACAGCCTCAAGCACCTGCCCAAAGCCGGGGCCTGGCTGATGAAATATTGGCAACAATCGGGCAGCGCCGGGCTGGCCAAAGCTACCCAGGCCATGCTGCCGCTGATTGAACGGTGTGTGACCGAACACGACTTGCTGGCGGAACCGGCCGGCATGCTCAGCCTGATTCGCGACAGCGGCTGGATTGAGGTGTACCGCACCCCGGCCGATTTCGCCAAGGCCCAACGCGATGCCCAGGCCCTGCACGCGTTCAAGCTCAACTACACCGTGCTCGATGCGCAGCAAGTGCACGCGCTGGAGCCAGGCCTGCACGCCGATGTGATCGGCGGCATTCACTGGCTGGACCCCAAAACCGTGACCGACCCGGGCGGCCTGACCCGGGGCTATACCGCGCTGTTTATCAAACGCGGCGGCACCTTTGTGATCGGCGATGCCACCCGCCTGCGCGCCAGCGCCGGGCAATGGCAGGTCGACAGCGAACAAGGGCTGATTATCGGCAACGAAGCCGTGGTGGCCCTCGGCCCGCAGGCGCGCGCGATTTTTGAGCCGTTGGGTTATCGGATCCCGCTGGCGATCAAGCGTGGCTACCACATGCACTACGCCGCCAAAGACGGCCACACCATGCAGCACCCGATTCTCGATTCAGTGGGCGGCTATGTACTGGCACCGATGGTTGGCGGTATTCGCCTGACTACCGGTATCGAATTTGCTGACTGCGATGACCCGATCAACGAAATCCAGTTGCGCCGTTGTGAAGCCCGCGCCCAGCGCCTGTACCCGCTGGGTGAGCGGGTGGATGCCGAGCCGTGGCTGGGCCGCCGCCCGTGCCTGCCGGACATGTGCCCGGTGATTGGCCCGGCCAGCCGCCACAAGGGCTTGTGGTTCAACTTTGGCCACGCCCACCACGGCCTGACGCTGGGCCCGGTGAGCGGCCGGTTACTGGCCGAAATGATGACCGGAGCCGCACCGTTTACCGATCCGGCCCCTTACAGCGCCGAGCGCTTTCACTGATCACGGGAGACACACCATGCACGCACACCCTCACTACGTTCATACCCCTGCGTCGCCAGCCACTGACCCCCGCAAGGTGGTGGTGGACATCAGTGGCCTGAACAAGTACTACAGCGCGTTCCACGTGCTCAAGGGCATCGACCTCACAGTGCGCGAAGGCGAACGTATCGTGCTGTGCGGGCCTTCCGGTTCGGGCAAATCGACGCTGATCCGCTGCATCAACCGCCTGGAAATCGCGGAACAGGGCACCATTCTGGTCAACAACACCGACCTGGCCCACACCAGCCGAGAAGCGGCGCAAGTGCGCAGCGAAATCGGCATGGTGTTCCAGCATTTCAACCTGTTCCCGCACATGAGCGTGCTCGACAACTGCATCCTTGCGCCCATGTCCGTGCGGGGCCTGACGCGTAAAAAGGCGGTGGAACTGGCCCAGCATTTTCTAAACAAAGTAGGCATCGCCAGCCAGGCAGACAAATACCCGAGCCAACTGTCGGGTGGCCAGCAACAGCGCGTGGCGATTGCGCGGGCGCTGTGCATGGAACCGAAAATCATGTTGTTTGACGAACCGACATCGGCCCTGGACCCGGAAATGGTCAGCGAAGTGCTGGACGTGATGGTTAACCTGGCGGGCAGCGGCATGACCATGCTGTGCGTGACCCATGAAATGGGGTTTGCCCGTCAAGTGGCCGAGCGGGTGTTGTTTCTGGATGGCGGCATGATCATCGAAGACTCGCCGCCCGAAGACTTCTTCAACGCCCCGAAAAGCCCGCGGGCCAAAGCGTTTCTTGCGCAGATCGTGCATTGATCGGAGGCACCAACACCCTGTAGTCGTTGACGAGCCTTGCGAGGCTACGTCAGGCGGCGAAGCCGTCGTAAAGCCAGGCAACGCGGTGTGCCTGTTAGACCCGGGATTCAGGCTTTACGATCGCTACACAATCGATCGCAGCCTCGTTCCTTCGGCAACACCCTCGCGGGTTACAGCTCTGCCGCCAGGCGTGAGCCTTGGTTGATGGCGCGCTTGGCGTCCAGTTCAGCCGCTACATCCGCCCCTCCGATCAGGTGTACGCTCTGCCCCGCCGCCACCAGCCCGACCTGCAATTCGCGCAGCGGGTCCTGCCCTGCGCAAATAACGATGTTGTCCACCGCCACAACCTGCGGTTCGCCTTCGCCAATACGAATATGCAGGCCCGCATCGTCGATGTTCAGGTAGTCAACGCTGTTGAGCATCTGCACCTGTTTGTTCTTCAACCCGGCACGGTGGATCCAGCCGGTGGTTTTGCCCAGGCCGTCGCCCACTTTGGTTTTTTTACGTTGCAGCAAAAAGACTTGCCGGGCCGGGGCCTGTACGTCGGGTTTGATGCACGCCACGCCGCCTCGGGCTTCCAGTCGGGTGTCGATGCCCCACTCCTTCCAGAACGCTTCGCGATCCTGGCTCGTGGCAACGCCTTGGTGCACCAGAAACTCAGACACATCAAAACCAATGCCGCCCGCACCGATCACTGCCACCTTGGCACCGACCGGTTTGCGCTCAAGGATTACGTCCAGGTAGCTCAGCACTTTAGGGTGTTCAATGCCGGGAATCGCGGGCAGGCGCGGAGCAATGCCGGTGGCCAGAATGATCTCGTCAAAGTGGCCGGCGAGCAGTTGCTCAACGCTTACGCGGGTGTTCAGGCGCAGGTCGACGCCGGTGGTCTGCAGCTTGCGCGCGAAATAGCGCAAGGTTTCGAAAAACTCTTCTTTGCCCGGCACGCGTTTGGCCACGTTGAATTGCCCGCCGATTTCGCTGGCAGACTCAAACAGCGTGACGTGATGCCCGCGCTCGGCAGCCACGGTCGCGGCCGACAGCCCCGCAGGCCCGGCACCGACCACGGCGATGCGCTTGGGCTCCAGCGCAGGCAGGTAGTTGAGTTCGGTTTCGTGGCAGGCACGCGGGTTGACCAGGCAACTGGTCAACTTGCCGCTAAAGGTATGGTCCAGACACGCCTGATTGCAGCCGATGCAGGTGTTGATTTCATCGCTGCGCCCAGCGGCGGCCTTGTTGACGAAATCCGGGTCAGCCAGGAATGGACGCGCCATCGACACCATGTCGGCGTCGCCTTCAGCCAGAATGTGCTCGGCAATCTCGGGAGTGTTGATGCGGTTGGTGGTAATCAGCGGCACGTTGACCGCCCCCCGCAATTTGGCGGTGACCTTGCTGAAAGCGCCGCGTGGCACTTTGGTGGCGATGGTCGGGATACGCGCTTCGTGCCAGCCGATTCCGGTGTTAATCAGGGTGGCTCCAGCCTGCTCGATCGCCTGGGCCAATTGCACGATCTCTTCCCAGACGCTGCCCCCTGCCACCAGGTCCAGCATGGACAGGCGGAAGATGATGATGAAGTGGGGCCCCACCGCTTCACGCACTCGGCGCACGATTTCAACGGCCAGGCGCATGCGGTTTTCGTAGCAGCCGCCCCAGCGGTCGGTGCGTTGGTTGGTCTGGGCCGCCAGAAACTGGTTAATCAGGTAGCCTTCCGAGCCCATGATTTCAACGCCGTCGTACCCTGCACCCTGCGCCAGCCGGGCACAGGTGACGAAGTCGCTGATCTGCTTTTCGATGCCGTCTTCGTCCAGTGCTTTAGGCGTAAACGGGTTAATCGGTGCCTGGATGGCGCTGGGGGCCACTTGCCGTGGGCTGTAGGCGTAACGGCCCGCGTGGAGGATTTGCAGGCAGATCTTGCCTCCCGCTTCATGCACCGCCCGGGTCACGACCTCGTGTTGTTGCGCCTCTTCAGGCGTGCTCAACTTGGCCGCGCCGCTGTACACGCCGCCTTCATCGTTGGGCGCAATGCCACCCGTTACGATCAGGCCAACGCCGCCCCGGGCCCGCTCGGCAAAGTAGGCGGCCATGCGCTCAAAGCCACCGGGTTTTTCTTCCAGCCCGGTGTGCATTGAGCCCATCAGGGTGCGGTTGCGCAACGTGGTAAAGCCCAGGTCCAGCGGGGCCAGTAAATGCGGGTAATGAGGGGCGGTCATCGGCAAACTCCACAACGGACAGGTTCACGGAACGCGGGATGCTCTGCGGCTCCCATCGTTGAATGTGAGGCACAGTAAAGACTGTGCAGCCCTCGCTCAATGCCCCAAAGTGACAAAGGGCTAACCCGAATGAACAGCCCGCACTACGCGTGACACCCCGTCCAACCCATACGCTTTGAACGCGTGCGCGTTCGGGGGCATGGGCCTGAAGGGCGCGCGCAACAGGTAAAAGCCTACGCTGAGCCGCCCTCGGACCCAGGAAGGCTTTTTTGCGTCAGATGCCCTGGTCCACCGCTCAAGCGCAAGAAATTCAAGCACTCCCCCACCGATTCCCTTTATCCTCGGCCCAGACACTGAAACCGGGACGTTTCGGGGCATGGCCCAGGCCAGCCCACCGCTGACCTCCCCTGCGTCATGGCGGGTACTGGATGCCCCTCTACGACGCCCCACAACGATCATTCGACAGACCTCAAACGATGAACTTTGCTGACCGCTATTGCTCTATTTCCCATGCGTAAATTAATCGGCTGTACCCTGCTTATCGCCTTGATCGCCGCTGCCGGTGGTTATGGTTTCTGGGCCTCACAACGTGACGTCGGTCATTACCTGTCCGACCTGAGTGTCGAAGTCGCTATCAACGAAGGCGTCGATCAGGGCCGCGGCAACCTGCTGGGCATCGAGCCCCAACTGTCCCCGCGCGATTATCAGAGCCTGGCGCTGGTGCGTCTGAAGCTCGATGCCTATTTAAGTAAAGCCCGCGACGAAGGCTTGCTCAACGACAAGACAGTGGTGGTATTGCCTGAGCACGTAGGCACCTGGCTGATGTTTCGCGGCGAAAAAAATGAGCTATACCAAGCGGCCAACCTGCAGGAGGCCATGCGCTGGCTGACACTGAGCAACCCGCTGGATTTTGCCAAGGCCTGGCTGCGGGCCGATGGCGAAAGCCGCCTCAATGATGCCCATGTGCGCATGAAGGCACCCAGCATGGCCCGCGATTACCAACGGCTGTTTGGCGGGCTGGCCAAAGACTACGGTGTAACGCTGGTGGCGGGCAGTATCGCCTTGCCCGACCCGCGTATCGAAGACGGGCACTTGCGCCCCGGTAAAGGCCCACTGTTTAACAGCAGCATCGTGTTCGGCCAGGACGGTGCGCCGCTGGGCCCCCTGCAACGCCAGTTACTGCCCACTTACGAAGAGCAAAGCTACATCCAGCCAAGCCCCGACCATCAACTGAATGTCATCGACACCCCGGCGGGCCGACTGGGGATACTGATCGGCAGCGACAGTTGGTACCCCGAGCACTACCGCACCCTCAATGAGCAAGGCGCGCAGTTGATTGCGGTGCCGGCGTTTATAGTGGGCAAGGACACCTGGGAACAACCTTGGGGCGGCTACAAGAGCGTGTCGACTCCGAGCGAAGTCAGCCTCAAACCCGGTGAAGTCAGCGAAGGCGAAGCCTGGCACCGCCTGACGCTGACCAGCAGCGTGCCGAGCAGCACGGCCGAAGCCGGGGTGACGGTGTTTATGCGCGGTGCGTTCTGGGATAAACGCAGTGCCGGGCAAGGCTTTATCAGCCACAACGGCCAGACCAGCGCCGACCAGCCCACCCACGGTGCCCGCATGCTGAACCTGTGGCTGTAAGCCCATGCGCGTAAAGCCAATGCGCCTGGGCGACCTGAGCGTGGGGTTTGTCGACTGCCTGGTCGAGGCGGTGCGCAGCCAAGGCCATGACCCGTTGCCGCTGCTCGCCCAGTACGGGCTGGAACCCGCCCGGCTGGCCCGACCCTTGGCGCGGCTGTCAATTCCCCGTTACATGCGCCTGGGCCACGCGGCGATTACCTTGACCGGCGACCCGGCGCTGGGCTTGTGCATGGGCCGATTTAGCCGTCTGCCCCAGGCCGGGCTGGCGGGCGTAACCGCCGCGCAAGCACCCAACGTCAGGGAAGCGGCGCGTACCCTGAGCCGTTTTGAACCGCTGTACGGCTCCAACTATCGCGGCCAGTCAAGCCTGCTCGAAGACGCCCAGGGCGCGTGGCTGCGCTTCTATTCCATCAGCCCGTACAACGGCTATAACCGTTTTGTGGTGGACTCGATCATCAGCGGCTGGCTACAGCAGTTGTCATCCGTCGCCGCCCGGCCGTTGAGTGGCGAGCATATCGACATTGAATTTGCCGAGCCCGAGTACGCTGACCGCTACAGCGCACTTAACGCCGGGTCACTCACCTTTGGTGCCAGCACCAACCAGTTGCGCCTGAACACCGCCACCCTCGATACCCGCAACCCCCAGCACTGCCCCAGCACCTGGCACTACTTGCTGCAGGCCTGCGAGCGCGAACTCGAACAGTTGACCCGTACACGCAGCCTGCGAGAGCGCATCACGCAGTTGCTGGGGCCTTTGCTGAGCGGAGGCCGGGAGCCCGGCCTGGAAGAAGTGGCGGCCTGCCTGAAGCTGCCGGCCTGGACGCTGCGCCGCAGGCTGGCCGAAGAAGGGACGCAGTTCAGGGCCATTCTTAACGACACACGCCGCGACCTGGCCATGACCTATATCCGCGATACGGAGTTGGCCTTTGGCGAGATCGCTTATCTGTTGGGGTTTGCCTCAGCCGAGGCGTTTCAGCGGGCCTTCAAGCGCTGGAGCGCGCAAACGCCGGGAGCGTTCCGCCGTCACCAGCGCCTTGTGTGATTCAAAGCTCTGTGGCGTCGTCGACAGGGTCCAGCGGGTCATGCTCACAGGCCTTGTATTCCAGCAGTTCTTCTTGATAGTCGTCCATGGCTACATCCTTTGTGCAGGGTCGTTTACGTAGGTCATGAGGGCACTTTAGAGCGGCTGCATGAAGTTAACATGACACCCGGCGGCCACCGCCCTCACTGACTTTAAACGTAGCACAGGCTATTCAATTTACCTGCCCGATTTATTGACCGGGCTCAAGGTTTTCAGCGCCTGGCAGCGGCGTGATGGCTGACCCGGCCGGTACCGTGATAGACGGCTTGCCCGCTTCAGGGCTGGCCGACTCAACGGCAGGCTCGGGTGTCGGGGCCACCGCCGCTGCCGGGGGTGCTTGCGGCACGATAGGGGTTGCCTCGGCAGGTGGCACCACCGGCTGCGAACCGGCCGGCTCGAGCGCCTCAGGCGCACTGACAGGCGCTGCTTGCGGCACCACTACGGGCTCGGGCCGGGATTCAGGCTCGGGCACAGTTTCCGGCACGGGCGTTGGCGCGGGTGTTGGCGGCGGAGTCGGCTCAACAGTGGCCGAAGCCGCTTCGGGCACGCCCAGTTCAGTTTTAGGCTTCTCGGGTTCGGGCGCAGGCTCGGTCTTTTTCACGTCCTTGGGCATGTAGACTTCCACCAGCGCAAAGAAACGGTCATAAAACTGAGGAGAAGACACCGTTTCACTGGCGACCTTAACCATGGAGTCATCGGTAGAACCGATCGGCATCGACACCGAACCGAGCACCCCGACCCCCAGGCTGGCCGAGTTATTGACCTTCTTCAGGGCATAACGGTCCTGCAGGGCATTGGCAAACATGGCGGAGTGATGCGCCGCGCCACCGTCATCAGCACACACCACGTTAAAACTGATCTCCAGATGGCTTTCGCCGGTTTGCTGGAAGCTCTTGTGGCCGCTGATCATTTTGGGATCGTTACTGGTGATGATGTAACCCTGACTCAGCAGTGCCCGGCGCGCCGCCTCGCAAGACGCTGTGTCGGGCACGGCGTAGTTGCGGGAAAACGTGTCGGAGTCATCGAAACTTTCGTGCTCGTAAATGGCTGTCTTCTTCGATGAGCAACCCGCAAGGCCAACCAGAACAAGGGCCACAACTACGGTACGCAAGGGAAATGACATGGGCATTAGACGTCCTGAAGATAACGGTACGCACACAGTGTGCATCACTTAGAGCGGGCCGCGTGCTGTTTGATCCACACAACGGTCGCGCCTGTCTTAACATTCATGGGCAGCGACACGCTTACGGTTAAAAAACACAGGCACAAAAAAAGCGACCCTGAGGTCGCTTTTTTTGTAGTTTCAGAGAGTTCAAGGGCTCTGAAGCAAATATGGCGCAGCGGACGGGACTCGAACCCGCGACCCCCGGCGTGACAGGCCGGTATTCTAACCGACTGAACTACCGCTGCGTATCGCTCGGACTTGCGTCCGTTTGAAACTTTAAAACCGTTGATCGATAAGCTTCGGTGCTTTTCAATCGCAAGCCAGGCGAGCCTGACTTGTACAAATATGGCGCAGCGGACGGGACTCGAACCCGCGACCCCCGGCGTGACAGGCCGGTATTCTAACCGACTGAACTACCGCTGCGCGTCGGTTGGTGGTTCTTTTCAGAACCGCCTTCTCTTTCGAGAAACTCAAGAAGTGGTGGGTGATGACGGGATCGAACCGCCGACCCTCTGCTTGTAAGGCAGATGCTCTCCCAGCTGAGCTAATCACCCTTTGCTTCGTTGAGGCCGCGAAATTTACGCACCTATCGAAGCTAAGTCAAGGGGATTGTTAGGTTTTTTCAAAAAAAGCAAAAAGCAGCTTTAAGCGGCAAGCAACAAGTAACAAGCAACAAGCAATCAACCCGCCGCCCTTACTTGAAGCTTGCCGCTCACAGCTTGAAGCTGCCTCACCCCGCATAGATCATTTTTTTGCTCATGCCGCCGTCGATCACGAACTCTTGCCCCGTGACAAAGCCGGCATTGCGCGACAACAGCCACGCCACCATGGACGCCACGTCTTCCACGGTGCCCACGCGCCCTGTCGGGTGCTGCGCGTGATCCGCCGCTGTCAACGGCTCGGCACGCCGGCGCGAAGGATCGCGGGCATCGATCCAGCCCGGGCTCACGGCATTGACCCGGATCTGTGGCCCCAGGCTGATGGCCAGGGCGTGGGTCAAAGCCACCAACCCGCCTTTACTCGCCGCGTAGGCCTCGGTATCAGGCTCCGACTGATGGGCTCGGGTGGAGGCCAGGTTGACGATCGCACCGTGCTGCACGCGCAAGTAAGGCGCGCAATGCTTGGCCAGCAACATCGGCCCGGTCAGGTTGACTGCCAACACGCGGTTCCAGTAACCAAGGTCAAGGCCTTCAAGGGTCATGTTATGCGGGTTGGCAATCGCGGCATTGCACACCAGGCCATCGAGCCGCCCGAATTGACCGATCACTTGCGCCACACACTGAATGACATCGGACTCAACCGACACATCCATGGCCAAAAACCACGCGCTTTGACCCAGCGCCTTCGCGACTCTGGAGCCACGGGCGCGATCAATATCGGTCAACACCACTTGCCAGCCTTCGCTGACAAGCCATGCCGCTACGCCCAACCCGATCCCCCGCGCCGCGCCGGTCACCAGCGCGACACGGCCATTAGCAAGCGCTTTTTCAGTCACAGTGCAGCCAGCCCTCGCGCCAGGT
Source organism: Pseudomonas sp. (assembly GCF_030150285.1). Taxonomy (GTDB): domain Bacteria; phylum Pseudomonadota; class Gammaproteobacteria; order Pseudomonadales; family Pseudomonadaceae; genus Aquipseudomonas. Next base: position 25,180 of record NZ_JASLGE010000093.1, read on the forward strand.
CAGCCTGCAGGTCAGCCACGTCTTCAAGGCCAACGGCGATGCGGATCAGGCTGTCACGAATGCCCGCCGCTTCGCGCTCTTGCGGGGCCAAGCGACCATGGGAGGTGGTCGCCGGGTGGGTAATGGTGGTTTTGCTATCGCCCAGGTTGGCCGTGATGGAGATCAACCGCGTGGCATCGATAAAGCGCCAGGCCCCCTCTTTGCCGCCTTTGACCTCAAAGCTGACCACCGCACCAAAACCGCGCTGCTGGCGCTGGGCCAACGCATACTGCGGGTGGCTCTTGAGCCCGGCGTAATGCACCTTCTCGATGCCGTCCTGCTGCTCCAGCCACTCGGCCAGGGCCAGTGCGCTGGCGCAGTGAGCGCGCATGCGCAGGTTCAAGGTTTCCAACCCCTTGAGGAAGATCCAGGCATTGAACGGGCTCAGGGTCGGCCCGGCCGTGCGCAGAAAGCCCACGACTTCTTTCATCTGCTCGCTGCGGCCGGCAACTACGCCACCCATGCAACGGCCCTGGCCATCAATAAACTTGGTCGCCGAGTGCACGACTATGTCCGCCCCCAGCTTCAAAGGTTGCTGCAGGGCCGGGGTGCAGAAGCAGTTGTCGACCACCAGCATCGCGCCTTTGGCGTGGGCGATTTCTGCCAGGGCGGCAATGTCGACCAGTTCGGCCAGCGGGTTGGAGGGCGATTCGACAAACAGCAATTTGGTGTTGGGCTTGATCGCCGCGTCCCAACCCGCCAGTTCAGCCAGGGGGACGTAATCGACCTGAACACCAAAGCGCTTGAAGTACTTTTCAAACAGGCTGATGGTTGAGCCGAAGACGCTGCGCGAAACCAGAATATGATCACCGGCGCTGCACAGGCTCATCACCACCGACAGGATCGCCGCCATGCCGGTTGCCGTGGCAACGGCTTGCTCAGCGCCTTCCAGGGCCGCAATGCGCTCTTCGAACGCTCGCACCGTGGGGTTGGTGTAACGCGAATAAACGTTGCCTGCCGCCTCACCCGAGAACCGCGCTGCTGCATCGGCAGCCGTGCGAAACACGTAGCTGGAGGTCAGGAACATTGCATCGCCGTGCTCGCCTTCTGGCGTGCGGTGCTGGCCGGCGCGTACGGCCAAGGTATCGAAGGCTACACCTTCGAGGTCGCTGTCCAGGCGACCGGCATCCCAATCCTGACTCATACTGCCCACTCCTTGCTGTGTAGTGATTTTTATCGATAAGAACAATGCAAACCGGCCCATCAGGGCCGGCTTGGGAACACTTAGTTGTTGTACAGGCCAATCGTCGCTCCGACGCCCTGCGCAACCACCTTGGACGCATCGTTGCGCGCACGCTCGATACGGTCCAGGTAGTTTTCATCGATGTCGCCCGTCACGTACTTGCCGTCGAACACCGCGCAGTCGAACTTCTCGATCTTGATCTTGCCGCCACCGACAGCTTCGATCAGGTCCGGCAGATCCTGATAGATCAACCAGTCAGCGCCGATCAGATCCGCCACGTCCTGGGTGCTGCGGTTGTGCGCAATCAGCTCGTGCGCGCTTGGCATGTCGATGCCGTACACGTTCGGGTAGCGCACGGCCGGGGCGGCCGAGCAGAAGTAGACATTTTTGGCACCGGCTTCGCGGGCCATCTGAATGATCTGCTTGCAGGTGGTGCCGCGCACGATCGAGTCGTCTACCAGCATTACGTTCTTGCCACGGAATTCCAGTTCAATGGCGTTGAGTTTCTGGCGCACGGATTTTTTACGTGCCGCCTGGCCCGGCATGATGAACGTACGGCCGATGTAGCGGTTTTTAACAAACCCTTCGCGGAATTTGACACCCAGGTGGTTCGCCAACTCCAGCGCGGCGGTACGGCTGGTGTCCGGGATCGGGATCACCACGTCGATGTCATGCTCTGGGCGCTCGCGCAGGATCTTCTCGGCCAGCTTCTCGCCCATGCGCAGGCGAGCCTTGTACACCGACACACCGTCGATGATCGAGTCCGGGCGCGCCAGGTAGACGTGTTCGAAGATGCACGGCGTCAGTTGCGGGTTCACCGCGCACTGGCGGGTGTGCAACTTGCCTTCTTCGGTGATGTAGACCGCTTCACCCGGTGCCAGGTCGCGAATCAGGGTAAAGCCCAGCACGTCGAGCGATACGCTTTCGGAGGCGATCATGTACTCGACGCCTTCGTCGGTGTGACGCTGACCGAACACGATCGGGCGAATGCCGTTCGGGTCGCGGAAACCGACGATGCCATAACCGGTGATCATCGCAACAACGGCATAGCCACCGCGGCAACGGTTGTGCACGTCTGTGACCGCCGCAAACACGTCTTCTTCCGTCGGCTGCAACTTGCCGCGCTGTGCCAGCTCATGGGCGAACACGTTCAACAGTACTTCCGAATCGGAGTTGGTGTTGACGTGACGCAAGTCAGATTCGTAAATCTCCTTGGCCAATTGTTCAACGTTGGTCAGGTTGCCGTTGTGCGCCAAGGTGATGCCATACGGCGAGTTGACGTAAAACGGCTGAGCTTCAGCTGAAGTCGAGCTGCCTGCAGTTGGATAACGCACATGGCCAATGCCCACGTGCCCGACCAGACGCTGCATGTGACGCTGATGAAACACGTCACGCACCAACCCGTTGTCCTTGCGCAGAAATAACCGGCCATTATGGCTGGTCACAATACCGGCAGCATCCTGGCCGCGGTGCTGGAGGACGGTTAGCGCGTCATACAGCGCCTGATTGACGTTCGACTTACCGACGATACCGACGATGCCACACATGCGACGCAACCCCTACTTAATGGATCTGAACTGAACACC
>NZ_JASLGE010000006.1 GCF_030150285.1 Pseudomonas sp.
GAGCGTGAAGTTCGAGACCTGGAGCATGATGAGCGACGACGAATACGCCAGGAAAAAGCAGCCCCGCTGATGCAGACCTTGCATGCCTGGATGATCGCCCAGCGCGAGCTTGTGTTTGAAGGGTTGGCCATCACCAAAGCCTTGGATTACAGCCTCAAGCGCTGGGCAGCGCTGTCGCGCTACCTCGATGACGGGGCTGTACCCATTGATAACAATTGGTGCGAGAACCAAATCAGGCCTTGGGCTCTTGGGCGTAAAAACTGGCTCTTCGCAGGGTCGTTACGCAGTGGCAAACGCGCTGCTGCGCTGATAAGCCTGATCCAGTCGGCCAAGCTCAACGGACATGATCCGTATGCCTACCTAAAGGACGTTTTCGCTCGGCTGCCGACGCAGCGGGCAAGTGAGATTCAGGAACTACTGCCACATCGTTGGCAACCGACTTAGTTGCGCAAGATGGGATGCCCGGACGGTTACCCTTGAAGCGACAACACTTCACTTTGGCTGTTTCTCAGAAGAGATCAATGTCAGATAAGGATTGTCGAATGGCACATCCGGCAAAATGTGCTGTGGGTGAAGCAGGAGATAGCCATGCAAGCGCCTGCCCTTACGGGGGCCGTGTACTTCGCAGGTCCATAAGTTTAGGTCGTCGGAGCGCTTGCGGTGCATCCCCAAGTGTTCGAACTGCTTTTGCAGCCATTGCCAATCGCTTGAGGCTTCGTGCTTCAAGCCTTGGGTGATTTCTGGGTGTTCCTGCAGGTAACGATGAAAGATCCCGGGACTGACCATAAACAGGGTTCCGTCGACCGTGTGCAGAAGGGCTTTAGCGTCGTTCAGGGTCAGGCGTTGTTGGCGCAGGCCATCGAGCAACCATTTGACGAACTGTACGCCATGAGGCTCCTGTGGAGTTGACTCGTTGTTTGCTGCAGGAAAATCGGTTGTTTCAGCGGCTGTGCCTACTTCCATCACGACACTACCCACAAATGGCGTAGGTAGTTGCTCTGTCTCCCAGATCAAGGACGGTGCCATTTTGAGCAGGGTAAAGGTCTGAGTCCAGCCGCTGTCGCTGTGCACGGTCGCTCTCCAGATGGCTTTCCCTGTAGGGCTTTCCATTACCAGTTCATGTTCTTGCAGGATGTTGAACAGGGTGGTGTTGCGTTCGGGGATCCCACTGATGCCTTGGGACAACAGGTGAGCGCGCAGTTTGTCCGAAGCGGTCTTGCTGACCAGCCACAGGGCACTTTCGGTTAGCCAGCCGTCCGATGCTTCGGGCTGGTTAAGCTTGAATTCGTTACGCACCAGGTAGCGTAGGCCTTCAAGTAGCTTGCGTTGCAGCGCGTGTCGAGGTGCTGCAAGAGCTTGAACGGGATCGCCACCTAGGGCCTGGGCGACGGAAGCCTGGTCTGCGCGGATCACCAGTTCGCCCAGAATACCGGTGTGCTCATGCTGGCCAGCGAGGGCGGGGAGCATCATGGCCCATAGTTGCGGGAAACCGCTGAGCCAATCCAGAGGTTCGCGACCGAGTACTGCAATAGCTAGCAGTCCTGTTGACGCGCCATGCAGGCGATATTGCCGCTGCGGATTGTGTCGGAAGCGGTAGGGCTTACGCAGTGGGCCGTGCCAGGGGTGCCAATGCTGGCCATCGCAGTCTTCCACCAGCAAGTCGGTTACCAGTTTGCCAATATCGTGCAGCAATGCAGCGTAGGCGATGCCAGCGGTCCAGGCCTCGGCCTGCTGGGTCTGGACCTCTGGCGGGGTGCCCGGTGGCAGCAGATATGACTGGCGCAGTTTCAATGCGCACACCACGATTTCCAGGCCGTGATCCAGTAGTCCACCGGAATGGGCGTGGTGATGGCTCTCGGAGGCGGGGAAGAGTTGCACCAGTTCGGCGTAACGCGCCAATGGCCCACGGTAGAGCGTTGCAAATTGTGCAGGTGAAACGGCGGTACGCTGCCAGATTTGCTCCAGCAGTGCTTGTCGATGGGGTGGTGCCAGCAGTTCTTCAGGGGATTGTGGGTGGCACCAGTGGTGCGGCGCTTCGGTGTGAGTGTCGGATTGCGCTGTAGATTCTTTTTTCCAGTGTGGGAGCCAGCGAAACATGGCGACCTCCGTAGTGCAGGGCGTGGCAATACCCTTTGCCTTTTCGGGATATGGCCTTTCCTATTAGCGTCCCTTCCGTTGTGCCTTTTGCCCCAGCCATTTCGGCCTTTTGGGCCATTTTTGGCTGATAAGTGGCACGCAAAAAGCAGAGCAGGTGTGGTATTTGTTGGAGCATATCCTTCCACTATGAGGTGCTGAAAAGCCCGCTGCTGTAGAGGTGAATGCCATGACTCGTTATCCCAACAGCAGTAAGGCTGAGCGTTTTGGACGCTGGTTGGGTAATAACTGCCGTAGAGGCGTTAATCAGGAACGCCGCTTGTGGAATTGGCTACGTGCCAAGCAGGTGCCTACGGTGATCGTTTTTCTGCTGAGTTGGTCCGTACGTGTTGCGCTGATTATTGCGTTGTTTACTTTGTCGTTTTGGTTGCTGTTATTTGTCTTGGCGATCGTTCTGGTGCCTAAAACCGCTGTGCCAGAAGGTGAGTACGGCCAACACGATGTTGATCACCGCAAGACCCTATATTACGACCCGAAAAACTATAACGATGATCCTGACCCTCGCTTTGATGACGAGTGATCTACCTCTTGGCTGCGTTGATCGAGGTGCTTGCTCCTTTGGCAGCGGCATTTCCGGATTCTCTTGTACCGTCTGAAAGGCCTTGAAGCAGGTTCCCGGCTCGTACACCCGACCAGGCAAGTGCTGTTATCCAGAATGCAGGAAGCACCAAAAACATCGTTCCCATCACAAAATTCAGCAACATATCCCCGAACGAGTCATTCAATCCGAAAAGCACACTGAAGTCGTTTTGCGACGCAGCGCTGCCATAGAGCGCATCAAGGATGGTGCTATCGATCCAGCGTGCCAGCTGAAACCAGAAGTCGACGAAGAACAGTGCGAACTGCACGCAACTGGCGGTCACCAGGGTCTTCAGGTCGTAGGTGCCGATCACCAGCACCAGCGGCAGGCAAATAACCAGGGCCATTTTCAGGAACGACAGCACCATCGGCAGCGCCTGGCGCACTACGTCCATGGCCGGAAAAACCCCCAATGAACCTACCGTCAGACCCACATTGGCAGCAGTACGGGTGATCATGTTGTCGATGCTTTTTTCCACTTGGCCGCCGTAATCGCTATACACCTGGCCGAGATTCATCGCTTGTTGTCTGGGCGCGACAATGGCGCGAATTACTGCATCATCGACTTGACTGCGGGATACGAAACCGGCCCAGCGCGCGAGGCGGGTAAGCACAGGTGCATCCACTTGCAGCAGCAAGCGTGGGCGCAAGCCGAGGTCTTTGTCTGCCCACCATTGCTGGCAGCTGGGGTAGCCTCCACCACCGGGCACCTGTGCCAGTCCTGCATCGCGGTTTGCCTCATATGGCCAGGAAAGTCGCGGTGTGCTGGAGCGATAGCGATCGTAGAAGTCCGGGTTGTCGAGAAAGTAGCGAGAGCCGATCCAGGCGACATCGTTCATCTGATCGTCGTTCAGCCGTGGACGATCCATAAACAGCCGTGCGCGAGCACGTGCGTAGCAATCACGGGTAAAGTCGGCGATTTCCTGGGCCAGCAAGGGGTCATTGATTCGTGCACTGTCGATGGTCATGCGCATCTGTCGAAGATCGACCCCGCAAGGGATGGACGCAACCGCTGCACCTGTCACGGCCTTGGACAGCGAATGGATAAAGAACCACCACACGGGCACTTCGGCGCTTTGGTTGTTCAGGGTCGTGAATGCATTGCTCCAGCCGGTTTCACTGGGGGATGCGACGCGCACCTGACACTGGTTTGATCGGCTTTCGTCGAACTGTAGGGTGTTCAGATCTACCGGTATAAACGGGATGCCGGCGAACAGGATCACCACAATGGCCACCCATACCCGGTTCTCAATTCTCATCGCCGAGAGCACGCCCTTGTTGCCTTCATCGGCACCTTCGGCGCGGGCGCGTAACCACTCCTGCAGGATGATGGCGAGAAACGGCAGGGCGAATACCCCGCTGGCGACCAATACCTGCCACAACCCGTTGTTGACGATCCAGCCTACCAGCGTCAGGTAATACTCCAAATAGTCAGTGGTGCTCAGGCTCATGGGGCCTCCAGACCGGACAGGATATTACTGACCTCCAGCAGCACCAGCGCGGCGATGCCTGCTACTTCAGTACGGCGCAGGCGAGGGCGGATTTCCGACCCGCGTAGCAGCAATCGCGTGCGCATCCGCAACCAGCCATATATCAGAGCGGCATACAGCCCCATCCGCCATAGCAGCAAGCCCAGTGCATGATCACGGACCCAATCGCGCCAGGACTGCATATCGCCCAGCACATTGATCATCACTGCGGCCATCAACAGCAATAGGGCCCAGGCGAGGCCATTACTCAAGGGTCGCAGATACTTCAAGTCGGGCTTGTGCATATCAGCGACTATCGTCGACAGGCCGTTCGATTTGCTCAACGCGATTGCGAACGGGATCGCCCTGATACACACCGCGTGAGCTTTCGGTACGCGTCTGGCTACGCCTCAATATTTCGCTAGGAGCGTTGGCCAGCAGCGTACGTCGCATCTCTAGTTCGATTTTCAGGTTCTGAATTTCCAGGGTCAGTAAATCGCTTTCCTGAGCAACGGCCTGCTGTGCCAGTGCATTGGCAGCAATATTGGGCTCCTGACGCCCCGTCAGCAGGGTACGTTGCAGCAGCAGGGCTTTTTCCAGCACGCTGGACAAGGCCACCTCAGAGGCCAACCGTTGGCCCAGCAGATCCTGATCAGGTTCGTCGCGCAAGGCCTCGATCAGCCCGCGAGTGATCGGTAAAGCGTTGCTGCTGGCGGCCTCCAGATTGGCCAGTGTGGTGGGTACGCGTGCGTTGATCAGATCTTGAAGCGCTCTGAGCTTGGTGTCGTATTCATCCTGGATCAATGGTGTCAGCCCTGTGCCAGCGGTGCTGTCGGTCTTGTTGCAGCCCTCGCAGGTGCGCTGCACCTGTTCGCCCAGCACGCGGTTGGCCCAGTCGGCCGCCGCCTGCGGCGAAGCCCAGCTCTGACAGCTCAAACGCCCGCCGCAGCTGGCGCGGGGGATCGGCGAGGTGTCGGTCACTCCGCGACCATTGAGCAGGTTGTAACCGGCGCGGGTCACATCGCTGACGACCTTGATGGGTGCCTGGCCGCTACCTCCGGCCTGCGCGCCGCCGACCCAGGGCACGCCCCGATTGCCGCGCTTGGCTTCGGTCTGTTCGATCGCGGCCACCGCATCGGTCTTGTTGGGCGCCTCCTTCAAGGCCATGCCTTCGGCCAGTTGCTCCCAGCCCGATTGCCCGCCGGCGATATCGGCCATGCGATTGGCGATGGCGCGGCACGTGGTCTTGGAGCGATCGAAGTCCAGTCGGGCCTGCAAAATCCCGTTGGTCAGCAGGTTGTACAGGCCGGGGTTGGCCCGCTGGATGACCATGGCAGGCAGCGAGGCCACTGCGCTGGTGGCGTTCTGGATCACGTTGCTCATGATCGACTGAAAGCCGTTGGTGATGCCGTTCAACTGGTTCTGCAACGTGGTTTCCAGGCTCATGTCGCCACAGATCAGGTTGCTGTTCCAGCCCACGCCGATACTCAGACTGCGCATGTTCGCGCCGGGGCCCATCGGCACGGCGCGTCCGCCGCCGATGCTGTACAGCACGTCGTCACCGAGCACACTGCCGTGAATGCCGGTGCTTTGATCATTGCTGGAGGCGGGCGTGCCGATCAGGGTGAGACAGAGGCCAAGCAGTGAAGGAAGACAGTGGCGTGCAATGTTCATCGTTCAGTCGCTCCAGTCGGTGCTGCCCAGAAACAGCTGGCCCTGTTGCTTGCAGCAGCTGTACGGCCGCCACAAAGCCCAGGCATAGGCACCGTCCTCGGCCTGCGGCAGCGCGCCCGCGTGCGGGAACACCGCGCAGCTCATCGACAACTCGGGTTGCAGCGGTTGCCATTGGCCACTTTGGGCATCACCTTCGAACAGTTCAGTAGCAGGCCAGTAGCCCGGTTTGGCCTTGGCCAGCAATGCTTGGTACAGGTGCGGTTGGCCGCGACGGGTCACGACATCGCCGGCACGCTGGGCGATCACGGCGGCGGCCTTGTGGTCATCGGGTTGCTGGACGAATCCTCCGCGTGGATAGACCGTCCCCCATAGATTGCCGGACGCCATCGATCCGACCTCACGGCGGCCCGGCGTCAGCGCTTCGGGGTAGAGCATCTCGGGCAGGTTCTGCCGCCAGGCCAGGTTGTCGAAGGTGCTCAGCAGATACGGCATCAACGGCGAACCGGCCCCGGCACAGCTGTAGCCGAACTGGCTGGCAAAACGGCTGAAAATCAGAGCGCCCGGATGGCCGATCACATCGGCATTTTTGAAGGTGAGCAGGGCGTTTTCGTGGGCCTGATTGGTGGTGCTGTCGCCCCCGCCTTGTGCGCTGGGATTGGCCGGGCTCAGCAGCGCCACCTCGCGCCACGGATTGGCACCGGTATCGGCATAGCTCGACACCACGGCATCGGGCACGTAATGCCGAACCTTGACCGAGGTCTTGACCTGGCAACCGTAGGGCGTACAGCGCAGCCAGTAGCAGACCCCGACCACCCGGTAGGCCAGGCAGGCTGGCGACAGGCTGGACGTGACAAGGGTTGCGCTGTCGATCGCTGAAGCGCTGCTGGACATAGCCAGCAGGATCAGGGACGTACGACAAAAAAGGGCTCGATGATTCATGGAGACAACTACCCGTATGCAAACTTAGGGGGTAGTTGAGCGCCATGGAGGTCGGATGTCGCGCTGCTATGCGCAGTCGCGTGTGACCCTATTGCATCAGGGGTGTGGGCTTACTTGGTGCAAGTCAGCCTTGAGTACGTCGGCGGATCCAGAAGGATGCCTGGTGTCATGAAGGTTGAGCAGTTGAACACGCGGCCCTTGGCCGTGGTGGCTTTGAAGGTCAGTTCGGCTCCCCCCAGAAAGTCCTCCTTGCCCTTGGTGACCGGCCCCATGGTCAGTTCATCGGTAGAGCCCAGTCCGATTGCTTCGGCGGTGACTTTGTGAAGTTGCAGTACGTTGGGTTTACTGGCACAGGCTGCTAAAGCGCTGGTCAGCACCAGCAGAAGAGCGGCACGGGAGGTTCTTGTCATAGAGGGTGATTCCTTGGACATGATCGATGGGCAAGGCTCTTTCTCGCAAAGAGGTTGCACTGTTCGTCGTGGAGTGAGGTTTTTGCCCTACGGCGAGTAGAGTCTAAGGAGGTCAATTTGCTCTCACAATCAGCAGGCAAAAATCAGGAGCAGGCTTACCGCTGATGGCGTATACCTCTGTCAGCTACGTCCTACGCTTGTGGCGCGATCATGGATTTAACGAACCAATCTTTGCAGGTTCGCCACAGCCGTTGGACTCCAGCAAGTTGCTGAAATCCAACGGCTGTAGACACGGAGCATCAGGTGCTCCAGGGAGCGGGACGGCTCAGCAGGTCTTTCAAGCCCGGATTGTCCTGTGCGGGTCGGTCTAGCAGCTCTGCAATGGCTTGGGCTTTTTCGTCGTTGAGCAACGTCTGTTCGGCAACCTGACAAGCGCTGTCGAGGATGAACTTGGCCAGCGATTTGTTGGCCTGCCTGGATGCCCTGCATAGCACCCTGTTTTGTTGCGGGGTGGTGTGCAGGATGAGTCGGGAGTTGCGCGATCTGATGTTGCTCATCATCGGAACCTCCAGTGACGATAAGTGGGTGTTGGCAGGTAGCGTATGCAGTTACGAGCGTCACTTAAAGACGGCCCGATTCGGCAAAAGAATACGGTTCGCCCTCGCCGACGATGAAGTGGTCCAGTACCTGGACTTGAATGCCTTCCAGCAGTCTTTTCAATTCATGGGTCAGTATCACGTCGCTATTGCTGGGTTGGGTGCAACCGGATGGATGGTTGTGTACCAGGATGACGGCGGCACTGTTGTGATCCAGTGCCCGCTGCACCACGCGCCGCGGATAGACCGTGGCGCTTTCGACAGTGCCTTGAAACAGGGGCTCAAAGGCAAGGACACGGTGCTTGCTGTCGAGAAACAGCACGGCAAACACTTCGTTCTTTTCACCGGCCAGTTTCAGGCGCAGGTAGTCACGCACGCTCTGTGGATCTATCAGGCAAGGCCCGTGTTTGAAGAGATGCTGCTCCAGCACGCGCAAGGCGTGATGAATCAGATGCTCTTCCTGGACGCTCAGGGCAGTGGACGGGGTGGCTGGCGCTGGGGCGTCGGGGATGAGATTGCAAATGTCCATGGGGATCTCCTGAACAAACGGCAGAGTCCCGGCCCAAGGGGCAGGAACCCCAAGGGTGTGATGAGAAGCGCGCCCGGCATTGGGCGGCAGGAACGGTGGATCAACGCGCTGACTGCGCGACGTGGTCTTGAAGATCGCGACCACCTGGGCGGGTGCCTGACAGGGCCAGACACCACGACATAAACAAGCGTCCTATGGAGCCGTTCGGCCCCCAGTAAACTGCGCAGGCTTACTGGATCACAGCGCCAATGGGAACTGCCGCATTGCGTTTTTCAAGAGGATGGGCGGGAGAGCTTCAGTGTCTGGGTAAAGGTGCCGTCTGAGTTGGGTTGCGAAGTCATTTCGCCGCCATAGCCAGCATATTTTCCGGTGCTACCGATCACGGCGACCACTGACAGGCCCTCTTCGTGTTCTTGGCCTGCCACGACAAGGGTGCCTTCGACTTTCCCTGTGGCGTCGGTGAACAGCAGCGTCCATTGGCATTGACTGTGTGAGTTCGGCAGGGTGTTGACGCAGTAGCCACTATTGCTACCGATGTCTTGCCGATCTTCGTTCATCAGCGGTTGGTCGAAGACGAAAAGGTCACCCTGCGAAGGGCCTGGTGGTCCGAGGTCGATAGCGTTCTTGGTGCCACGGGTTCCATCGGCCAGGGTAATCAGGGTCAGCGATTCGAGTTCGTGAGCATGCGCGCTAAAAGGCGAGGTCATCATCAGCAATAGGCATAACATGCGAATAGTTGTGGTGGTCATAGGTGTGGCTCAGCTTAGGCAAGAGAAAGGCTGCGTATTGAACTGCAGTGAAAAGATTAGCGGCCAGCCTGTTGGTGGGAGAGAAATTATGTGAACGCCTGTGACAGGGGCAATGTCTGTCGATGTTGTTGGAGAACATCGGGTGCACCGGTTCAGTCAATTTCAATCTGCCTGTACGGGCGGCAAATCCTGCGTTCCGGAATCAATGCCCTGGCTTGATCGATCTCTGCTGCCACTCGAAACGCCGCCTCCAGCTCATTGGGCAGGTTTATCCCTTCGGTGAACTTGCTTGTTTCCTTGCGTGCAGATCCTGCGGCCAGCTCTGCGCCTCATGCAGTACCCGCAAAATGCGGACACGATCATCGTAGATCTGGTAGGCCACGATGTAGGGCGTGCGATCGACCACCAGTTCACGTGTGCCGGCGCAACGCCCGATTCGACCGCTCTCTGGAAACGGGATCAGGCGCTGGGTTTGCTCGGCAATCAGGGTGTCTATGTCGATGGCCGCACGCGGGTTGTCCTGCTCAATGAAATCGAAGATCGCATCGCGATCCTTCAGGGCCCACGGCGACCACTCCAGCTTCACTGGGTGTCACCGCCCAACAGTTTGCGTTGGGCCTTGGCGCGGCGTTTGGCGAAATGGGCTTCAACGTCTTCTGCGGCAATGGCCGGACGTGGGTCGTCCAGGGCTTCCTGCACTTTTGCACGGAACCAGGCGTCATAGGTTTCGGGGTCGGAGGTGAAGCCAAGGGGCAGGGCACCTTCGTTGGCGACACGGGTCAGCAGGATGCGCACAGCGTCGGAGACGGTTAGCCCAAGGCTGTTCAGGACGGCGGTGGCGCGGTCTTTCACGTCCGGGTCGATGCGGGTCTGGATCAGGGCATTACTGGCCATGGCAAGGGTTCCTAGAGTGGTCACAAGGCAAATGTAATGCAAGTGCATGACAAGTTCCATGCGCTCAGTCCTTTGCGGGCAGGTGGGTGACCAGCGGTTCAATTGCGCGGCATCGATCCAGCTGCGCCGCCACCCGAAACGCAGCCTCCAGCTCGTCAATGCCCTGTGCCTGCATCAATTGGTGTCTCTGATGCTTCTCTTCCGGCTCGGTCATCGCCATGGCCAAGTACAGGCTGGGCGGCACGGCGCGGAACAGCACCTCCATCGACTTGGACAGGATCACCCCCTCGCTGAACTTGCCAGCTTCCTTGCGCGCCGAGCGCATCAGGGCTTTCTGCGCCGGAGTGAGTGCTCGGAAGCGGGCGATTTTCTCTACTTCATCCGGCGGCATGCTCAGGCAGATCCACCATTCGATCATGTTCAACATCGGTTCGGCGGCTTTGGGCAGGTCGTCGAGGTTTTGCGTGGCCAGCCAGAACCACGCCCCGAGCTTGCGCCACATCTTGGTGATCTTGACCACGTAGGGGGCGAGCAGCGGGTTTTTGGTGATGATGTGGCCCTCGTCGGTGACGTTGATGATCGGGCGGCCGAGCATCTGGTCACGTTCGGCGAGGTTGTTGACTGTGTTGATCAGCGAGATATAGGCGATCGACAACTGGGCGTTGTAGCCCTCGCGGGCATAGGTGGCCAGGTCCACCAGGGTTACGTCGGCCTCGGGCCAGGGCGTGCCGTCACGGTTGAACAGTTCGCCGTCGTTGCCTTGGCAGAACAGGTCCATGGCGTCGGCCATTTCCAGCAGGCGGGTGCACCGCGATTCGGGCAGGCCCAGGTCCTGGCCGGCAGTGCGCAGGGCGTTGCGCACATCTTCGGTCAGTACCGTACGCTGTTGCTGGGTGCAGAGGCGGGCGGCGTCGAGGATGCTCTGGCGGATCAGGCTGCGGTCGGCGCGGGTCAGGCGTTGTTCTTCCTTGTCCTCGCCGCCGGTGATCATCAGGCGGGCAGTGATTTCCAGCTCGCCCAGTACGTCGCGCTCGTCTTCCTGTTCGGTGCTGTCGTCGTCCAGCGCTTCGGCGTCCAGCGTTTTGACCTCGCTGGGGTTGTCCATCAGCCGCCTTGCATCGGCGAAGGGGGCCAGGCTGACTCCGGCGCCGGGGGCCAGTTTGAGCCGGTGCACGCTCAGGCCCAGGCGCTGGGCGAAGTCGGCAAACAGGCCGAAGCTGTTGCCGGCTTCGACGATAAACAGTCGGGGTCGGTAGATCGCGGTGATCTGGTTGAGCAGGTTGTTCAGGGTTGCTGACTTGCCCGAGCCGGTGGGGCCGAACAGGAACAGGTGCGCGTTCATCTGCCGATCGAGGCGGTTCAACGGATCGAAAGTGATCAGCCCACCGCCGCGGTTGAACAGGGTGATGCCGGGGTGGCCGGTGCCTTCGCTGCGGCCCCAGACCGGGGCGAGATTGGCCGCGTGCTGGGCGAACATCAGTTGCGTGTACCACTGGCGTTTGTCCTGCTCTGGATCGAACACGCAGGGTAACCAGCGCAGGTAACTGTTGAGTGGGGCTACCTCGTCTTCTTCACGCACGGGTTGCAGGCCAGCGTTGAGCAAGGCGTTGGCCAGTTGCAGGCCATGGGCGTCCAGTTCGGGCAGGTCGTGGCCGCGCAGGTAGAACGCCAACGCGCCGCGATAGAGCTTGTGCGAACGGCCGATCAAGCTGCGGGCCTGCTCGACATCCTCGCGGGTCTGTTGCGAATCCAGCGTATCGCCCACGGATTTGTGGCTCAGGTGATTGAGCTGGGCTTCCAGCCGATCCTGTGGGGTAATGACCAGGGTCAGGCACAGCACGGTGCCTTCCGGCAGTTGGTCGAACACCGCGTTCAAGGCATCGCCGCCCTTGGCCGTCTCGCCAGTCAGGTGACCAATGCCCGGCGGGCTGCGTAGCCGATCCACGCTGATGAGCCGATGCGGTTGTTCATCGAACCACCACACGCCGTGTGGTGTGTCTGAGCGCGGTTGGCGAAAGAACAGGCGCTGGGCGAAGTCGGTACCGCTGGCCAGTTCCAGTTCGTCAGCGGCAGGGCTTTGAGGCAGTTTGGCGAGGCGATAGAACCGTCTGCGTGCCTCGGCGTCCGTACCCAGCCATGGCGGGTTAGGGTTGAACCAGCGCAGCAGCCAGGCGTGGATCGCCACGCCATCCAGGCGGCGCGCATGAATACCGGCATTGGCGAGCCCGCCGAGCAGGCGTTCACAGACGGCGGTCAGCGCGGCTTCCGCGGGCAAGCCTCGCCGTGACGGTGTGCCCGCCGTGCGCCGATAAACCACCAAGCGCGTGCGACGGTTCTGGCCGCGCCAGGGCAGGTGGCTGACGGTGCTGTCCTCGAACAGGCCGCCGGGCTTGGACACGGCCTGCAGGTGATGCCGCATCACGCGGCAATAAAAATCACTGAACGCGGTGCCTTGCGCCCGTGGCTGCAGATAAGCCTGTAGCCCGTGCAGATACGCGTCCCAATCAGTCTCGTCTTGGGCATACAGCTGCACCACCCACGGCTGCTGATCCAGCTCATCGAAGCTGTCCTGCAAAGCGTTTTCCAGTGCGTCGCGCACGGTGCACAGCCACTCGTCTTCGCGGCCTTCGGTGCCGACCGCGCTCAGTTCGAAAAACGCCGCCACTGACTGACCGTCCTCCAGCAGCAAGCTCTGCGAACCGGGCAGGTACTCGACCCAGGGCAGCAGATCGACGAAGGAGGGCGGGGCGGCATACAGGCGTTGTTCGTCGGCACGGGTGGCTGGGCGGCGAGCGTTATCACGCCCCGGCGCGGGAATGCCCCGGCCGCGCAACCGCGCCAGATAGCGCTGCCAGGCATCGCCCGGCTGACGGTGCACGCGCTTCATCAGTAATCCTCGACCCGTTCGCCGGGCAAGGCGTACTGCACCCGTTGGTACAGCGGGAAGACGGTGCTGTAACCGGGCACCGGCACCGACTCGCTGCCGCTCAGGTGCGGGAACACATACAGCACCAGATCCGGGTTGGGCAGGCGCTGGAACTGGCGGTAAATCTCGCTCTGTGCGGTACGGGTGTAACCGGTTTGATCGATCACCGGCACGGGCGCTTGTAAGGGTCGGCGCAGGGGCTGCCGGGCGTCGAGCAGCCTGCGGCTAGATGCATCGCTACCGCCTGCCGTCTGCTGGTTCCAGATGTCCAGCATGGTCGCATCGCCATGGGGCAGCAGTTTTTCCGGGTCGGTAGCGCAGCCGCTCAGCACCAGCAAAGCGGACAGCAGCGCGGATTTAATCCAGTTCAACGACATGGCCGTTGTCTCCTTGCTTGTGATCGACCCGGCGCCCGCTCGGGCTGTAGTCGACATTGATCGCCCGCTCGATATGCACAGCGACCCTGGCGCCGGGCTGCACATACACCGCGGCGAACGCCTGGCCATAGAGCTTGTTGACCCACTGCGCCATCTCTTGCACGCCCCCGGCCAGAATCCGCCCCAGCGCCTCGTTGGTGGTGATGCCCACCGTGCCCAGCGGATTACCGGGGCTGGTATAGGTCATGCTGTTGTTGCCCTGAATCAATGACGCCGCCCCGGCACCTGCAGCGGTGATCAGCGCCTGTGAGCCCAGGTACTGCTGGGCGTTGCTGCGCCGATCACCAGTCACGCAGGGAATGCCATACGGGTCACTGATCCAGCCCAGCCCCTGGCGGGTATCGCTGTCTTGTTCGTCGCCTTCAGCCTCACGTTTGGAGCCCTTCGAGGGCACGGTGCGGACTGTGCCGTCGCGGAACACAAAGGTCAGCGAGCGGATCTGCCCACGCACGCACGACAGGGTCCAGTCCCCCGAGGCCGTGCCGCTGACCACCGCGCCGGCCACGTCCGGCAGGTCGATGCCGTTGGCGGTCAGGTTGTCCGGGCCGATCAGCACCTTGAACGGATAGGGGTCGTTGACCGTGCCATCCACCGGCACGCGGCCGATCAGCGCCGTCATCGCCACCGAGCCCATCAACGTGGCATTGGCCGGCACGGTGTAGACCGGTTGCAATGCGGCTTTCCCCTGCAACGCCTTGCCCGCTGCGTCGAGTCGGGCGGCGGTGTCTTCGAGCGGCTTTTGCGCGGGGCCAAAGGAGGTAGGGAAGGCCACCGGCTTGCGTGGCTTGGCGTTGGGATCACGACCATCCTGCGGCTCGACCCAGATCAACGAATCACGTATCAAGCCTTGGCCATCGCCGTCTTCTAGCCCCAGGCCCACGGGCAGATCGGTGGTGCCCATCGACTCCAACCGCCGCTGCAGATCCTCGATCAGGCCGCTGGTCTGGCGTTGGGTCTCGCTCAACTGCTCGCGTCCGTCCTGCAGCGCGCTCTGTACGCGCTGTTCAATCGTGCCCTCGCGCTGACGCAGGCGCTCGTTCTCGGCCTTCTCCTGTTGGTTGGCTTTCAGCGCGCCCTGCAATTCGCCGCGCAGCTGTTTGACCTGTGCCACCAGCGTGGCGACCGTGTCGCGCGGGGTGTCGCCCTCAATGCCCAGCGCCTGCATTTCGTCACGGGTCAGCGGGTCGACGCGGGTGCCGTCACCTGCACCCTCGCGTGATGATCCGGCCCACTTTATGCCCACATACAGCAGCAACAGGATCAGTGGCAGCATCAGCCACTTGAGCAGGCCGTTACTCTTCATCGTCGCGGCTCCGGGGCAGATTCAATGCCGCATCCACCGGGCTGATTGCGGGCAGCAGCGATCCGGCCAGGCCATGGCCTCGGGTCACCAGGTACACCACGGTGGTGTCGGTGGCTTCACCCTTAGGGCCAAGGTCGGGGTGCTGGAAGGTGGCCGCGATGAAATCCCCTTGCAGCCGACGTGGATCCAGTTCGATCCAGTGTGATGAGGTATTGCGCAGGCGCACCGCCGTGACCCACAGATCCTCCAGCCGCCACGCGGCCAGTGCCCGATAGGTGAGCGGCCGTTCCGGCATCAAGGTGTCCAGCACCAGGTCATCACGCAGAGGCACCGCCCCCAAGCCTTGGACTGGCTCGACGGTGCGTAGCGGCGCGTACAGGCTCTGTGCGGCATAGCGGGTCAGCGCCACCGGCAATGGCGTCGGTGGCACAGGGCGTTCAGCAGGGGCGCCCACCTCTTCGCGGGGTGTGGCCCGTTCAGCCTCGACAATTCGTACCGGCTCCAGTGGCGACTCTCCGGCCTTGACGGGTTCGGCGGCGATGTCCAGCAGGATCAGCGTGCCGTCGTCGGCGTCCTGCAGATGCAAACGGCTGGGCGCAATTGTGTCGTTGGCCAGCAGGTACAGTGCGCCGCCGGCACTCTGTACCCGCAGCTTGCCTTGTAGCGAGGTGGGAGTGCCCACACGGACGTTGCGCTCGATAAACACCACGCGTTCCTGGCCGACCTGTAGCGGTACTGCCAGAGGCAGGCGTTCCCAGCGCAGAATCTCCACGGCGCTGGCCAGTGGGGTGACTAGCAAGAGCAGGGCGCCGCACAGGCATCGTTTCATGGTGAAGGTTCCTCGCGGTTGTCATCGGGCGCGCGAGCAATGCGCTGCGGCGCTTCGCTGTAGCAGTCCAGCGCCAGACCGAAGGGATTGCGTTCCGGGTCGATGTCCAGTCGCACCACCTTCAGCGAGTAGCGCACCAGCGCCCGCTTGACCTGCTCGGCGCCGTGGTACTCATCGGCGCTCAGGTCCAGGGTGACGATCCAATCGTCGTCGGACAGTGCCTTGACCCGTGCCATCGGCTTGTCGCCATAGCCACGACCGGGAATCTCGTAGACCCCGCGCACCCGTTGGCGCAGCTCGCCGCTGTCACGACGGCGGGCGGCTTCATCGAGCAGAAACCCCCGGCAGGCCGGGGTCAGGTATGAAGACAGCGCCCGGATATTGCGCGGATAATCGTCCTCGCCATTGGTGGGCCAGCGGTTGAGCTGCTGGAAGATGTAGAAGGCAAAGCTGTACACCGTGCCGGGCGGCACCTCCCACCATTTGCGCACACTGCCCGAGCGCAGATCCGGCGGGATATGGATCGTCAAGTCGCGCGGCGCGCTCCACCAGCCGACGGCCAGTAGTGCTGTCAACGCCAGCAATGCCGCGCCGCCCCAGCGTAAAGTGCGCACATGGGCCTGCAGGTGCGTGACCTCATTCTTGAAGCGGCTCATGCCCGGGTCCGACGGGTGCTCCAGGCCCCCGAGCGCAGGATCAAGCCTTCACCGCCTAAGTAGCGGCCCAGCAGGGGATAGCGCTGACACAGCATCCATTGCAACTGCCGATACAGCCAGGCATCAGGCCGCCCGCGTTTCTGCCGGCGCAGCAGACCTCCGCCAAAAAACACCCCGCATGCCACCGCGACCAGCATCAACGTTGGCACCATCGCCACACTGCGGCTCAGCCAGGCCAGCGGCAATCCGGCGAGCAATCCCAGCATCGCGCTGATGCCGGTGCAGGCCCACAGTTCATCAGCGGTCAACCCGCGTACCACTACCGGCTGGCGGTTCAGGCGATGGGGTAAAAAGGTCAGGGTCTGATCAGAACGTGCGGCGCTGTGCATGCTGGGCACTCCCTACAAGATGCCGGTGGCTTTGGTCAGCAGCCAGATTCCGACCACCAGCAACAACGCACCCACTGCCACGGTCAGGCCGAATTGACCCCAGGTCTTGCGCCCGGCGTGGATCTCCGAATAGGTCGTATAGGCGTGGTAACAGACCCCGATGAACATCGAGGCGATCACCAGCAACGCCACCAGCATCACGATGTCGTAGCCATAGTTTTGCATCGTGATCAGGATGCCGTCGCCAGCACCTCGGGACGGATCTTCCAGCGACGGCAGCGCACCCTGCGCCTGTATTGGTGAAATGACTGGCGCAAGTAAAATGAAAGTGGGCGGGCCGAAATGCTTCATAGCAGACGCCCTCAAGACAGCAGGAAGTAGGTCAACGCTAAATACATAGCGATGAACCGTACGGCGACGCCCAGTAACTGACGTTGGGTCAGCCTGCGCTCGGCCCAGCCGATATACGCCGTGCGCAACGCCCATACGCCCCAGACCAGCAGCACGGCAAACACCATCGCGATCAACAGCGACGCACTGGCAGCGGGTGTAAATCCGCCGTGAGCCAAAAAGGCGGCGCTTTGCTCGTTACTCAGGCTCATGATCGGCCTCTCGGCGATATTCTGCGGACAACGGCAGCGGATCTCGCGGCTGTGCGCGTTGCGGGCTCAAATGGTCACGGATGCCTTGGCGCATGCGCTGTACATCATCGCGAAAGCGGTTGTAGTCGAAGTGGTAGCGTAAGGTGTCGTCGCGGGGGAGGCGGGCGCTGTCTTCGGCCAAGCGTTCTATCAGGTCGAGTTGGCGGATCAGGTCCGCCAGGCACGCGGGTTCCTGCGTCGTATCAGACGACTTTGCTAAGGGAGGTGCTAGCAGGAGGACCATCGCGCAAAACACAGCGTGCCAACTGCCCGATTGGGGTGTGTGCATCTGCCGTAACCCTTGGAGTTGAAGGGCAGATGCTGCGGTGTTCATCAGCCTGCTGCAGCTTCAAATGGGCGCAAGCCTTAGTCCTTTTTTTTGCGAGCAGCGCGGTGGGGAGTACCGCAAGGGTGGGCTTGTGGATCAAGGGGCAACTTGTAGCATTGACGCAGTACTTCTCAAGCGTGCTGCTCCAGATAGTCATTCAGCGTCTGACGAGTCAGATCGTTCAGTGTCACGTTCTTGCGGCTGGCTGCCAGCGCGGCAGCCATGTGCAGATCATGGCCAACACGAACATTGAACGAGCCTTTGCAAGGTGTTTCCGGTTTGTGGCCGAGCTTCAGGCAGGTCTCTAGATAATCATCCACCGCTTCATGAAACAGCAACCGACATCGATCCGATCGAACACCTAAGCCTCAAAGGTATTTTTTAAAGCTGCCCACTGTGACATCCACAGCTAACGCCACCATTACCGTGGTCGGCAACACTATCCACAGCGGATGCAAACTCACCGGCAATGCCAGGTACACCACCCACGGCAGCACTGCCAGCGGCAAGATCGTCTCCCGTACCCGGTGGTAGAGAAAACCAGATTCGCGCCCGGCGCAGAAGCGTCTTAGGTCTCGCCGTACCAGTCCATCCACCAAGCCAGTCAGCGCCGCCAGTATGTACAGCGGCAGGGTCATGGCCAACACCAGCAGGCGCAGAAGAAAGGTCGCCGTGGTGTAAAATCCGGCCAGTACGTAACGCTCCAGGTACACCACGGCGTGGGCGAGGGTGGCGTTGAAGCCGGCCGCAGGATTGGCAGCCTGCGCCTTCTCGTTCATGCGTATAAGCCAGTCCAGCAATCCACTGTCTAGCAACAGGGTCTGGTGCAGCCAGGCCACTAGCCGGTAGGCGCTTTGCCCCGGTGCCTGCACCACCACGCTACGGGTAAAGTGGGTCGAGAGTTGTTGTAGTTCAAAATTCATCATGCCCTGCGCATGCCGCCAGCCTTGCTCCGGCCAGAACAGGTGCAGGCCGATCAGTTCGATCAGCAGGCACAGCAGCAGGGAGCCGAGCAGCACACCGAGAAAGCGCAATGGCAGGGTGATCAATGCCGCGACGAGTCCTTGCTGCCGGGCCTGTTGCTGCTGGGCGACGCTGGCCGGGTCACGCATGGTCGTGGGTTGCACGGTTTGAGGTGGTGTCATCGTCGGAGCACTGCCGGCGCATATGTTCGGTCAGTGCGCGCAGGTCGTCGGGCAAACCATCCTCGGGCTGGTGGACCGGCAGCGGTATACGCAACTTCCACAGCGTGCCGCCTTCCAGCATGGCAAACGCCTGGCCTTTGGGCAGGGCGACGATATGCGCGGGCTCTAGCAGCGGCACGCTGGTGGTGGTGATGCGGTCCATGCTGCTGGAGGTGAAGGCGGTGCGGCCTTGCGGGTCGGAGCTGTCGGTGGCACTGCTCATGGGGGAGATGCTGGCGATGTCGACGTTGGGCAGTTGTTGGGTCAGCAGTTCGGCGGTGGCGGTTTCGCGTACCCGCAGCATGATCAGATTGTTGAAGTTGCCCACCACTTGCCCGGCCTTGGCGCGGTTGCCGAGGCGGGCTTCGATATCGCTCAGGGTCTGGGTGTAGGCAGTGACCTGTACCCCGGCACCGCCGCCCTTGTTGGCCATGGGGATGAATTCGTCGCCCATCAGTTCGCTGAACTCATCGGCGTGCACGTTGATCGGAGCCATGGGGCGGTTTTCTGCGCCGGGTAGGCCGTCGTCCAAGCCGAACTTGTAGAGATGACCGGCGACCGATACCAGGTCGGCGAACATTGAATTGCCGACGGCGGCGGCCACCTCGGCGTCGGACAGGGCATCCAGGCCGACGTAGACCACCGCCCGTTGGCGCACCACCTGCATCCAGTCGAAGATCGGTCGGGGATCGTTGAGGTCGGCGTAGTCCGGGGCCAGCAGTTGGGCGATGCGGCCGCTGGTCAATTTCTCCAGCAGGGGCAGCAGCGAGGCGACGATCTTGTCGAAGAAGGTGCGCTCATAGCGCACGGCGCTGCGCAGGCCTTCGAGCACGGGGTCGAACAGGGGCATCTGGGTCAGGTATTGCTCGATCGCCACCACCCGGCGGTCGCGGCCAAGCATATGCCGTGGCGTGTTGCGCTCGTTGATCGTGTCTTCGATCTGCACGATGGCTTCCCAGGCCTTGGGCGCGCTGTGGGCGAACAGGTGCTGGGCGTATTCGATAAACAGTGTGTCGATGTTGACCACATGGCGCTGGATCAGCAGGTAGTCCGGACGGTGACCGAGCTCGACCAGGGCGCGGGCGATGATGTTGACGAAGCGCCAGGCGAACTCGCGGAAGGCGGCGCTGTTGCCTTCATTGGAGAGCTGCCCGGCGATGCGGCTGGCCACTTCGGTGATGCGGCCGAAGCGGCCCACGGCGTTGTAGCGCGCCGAACTGTCGGGCCAGCTCAGGTGAAAGACATACAGGGTGTCCAGCCGGCCGCAGAGCCGGCATTCCTGATAGACGCGCTTGAACAGATCGGCATCGCCCTTGGGGTCGAACACGATGCAGGTTTCGCCACGGCGAATGTCCTGGGCGATCAGCAGTTCGGCCAGGCGGGTCTTGCCGACACGGGTGGTGCCGAGCACCAGGGTGTGGCCGACCCGCTCGCGCAGGGGCAGGCTGACCTCCACTTCATGGGGTTCTACACCGTGCAGGCGGGGCAGGCCGCCTACGGCGGGCAAGGGGCGTACGGGGTTCAGTGGGTGGTCCCAGGCGGTGAGCCGCGCCAGATGGGGTAAGGGATGAGGGGCAAACTCCAGACGCTGTTCCAGGTGTCGCGCATAACGCAGTCGCCAGGGCGCTTCGACATAGTGGCGGAACTCCGGACGGTAGGTTTGCAGCAGGCGGTGCGTGTGGTGCGGCTCCCAGCGGAAGCCGCGGCCAAGGAACAGCCGTTCCTGGCTGACCGGGATCTGATTGTCGCGCAGGGCGTAGCGGGGCAGGCGGCGGATGTTGCGGCGGTAGCGCAGGATCAACCAAGCCTGCCGCAGGCGGATTGCGCCAAACCCGATAAACGCCAGCGCTCCCCCCAGGCCTATTTCCGCATTGAGCGCCAGCGCCCAGGGAGCGGCCAGACACAGCAACGCGCTGCCCGCACACACCGCGACGGTGTACAGCTCCACCGCCGGGCGCAGCAGTACTTCGACGGTCTGAACCATGTCATTGCTCGATCGCCGTGGCGGTGATCAGCACCGGGTAGCGGCTCAGGCCCAGCCGTTGGGCCAGGTCATCGCCGGGCACCGGAGTCAGGCTCAGGCCGGGGGCGCGGTCGCGCAGGGCTTGCAATGCAACTGCTGATTCGACATTGACCACCAGCCCGGCGGCGCCAAGGCGCTGTAGTTCGGGCAGGCGTTGTTGCAGCCAGGCGTGGGAGCGCGGGTCATCGCCGATCAGGAACAACGCGGTGATGCCGGGCAGGTTGTTCGCTCGCGGTTCCACCGGGCCGGGGCGCAGCGAGGGTGAGCGGATCGGCAGCAGGGCGGCTTCGTCGTAGCTCATAGGCGGCAGGTCGTCGGATTCTTCGAGCGCAGCCGCGATGCCCGGCAGGCTGAGCAGAGCGATCATTACCAGGCGTTTCATGGCTGCCCTTCCTGCACGGACGCGGCGACACGGGCCAGATGCCGCCCGACACGTTGCCGGTAACGCATGGCCGGCGCGCCGCCCGCGGGCCTGTGATAACGCCCGGCTGCCATCAACCAGCCTTGGTCGGGATCGTACTGTTCGCGCAGGATGGTCGCGGCCAGGCGCAGGTTGCGGTAGGGCTCCAGCAGTTCGCAGGGCTGACGCACGCGGTGGCGTTGATGGCCGACATTGAGTTGCCCCAGTCCCGCATCCACCCGCGTCGCGGGCGTGACCCGCAAGACCTGGCGCAGATCGGCACAGGCTTGGCGCTGCGTGGCGTAGCGGCGGGATTGCCCGGCGACATTGAGCGTCCACGGCCATGGCACCACGCGCCCGCGAAGGCTGCGTCCGCTTTCCTGCAGGGCCACGGCATATAGCAGATTGGGCGGTACCTGGGCCTGCGCCGCGGCCAGTTGATACGCCGGTGGCGGCAGCTCGCGTGCGGCCAGCACGGTGGGATCCAGCAGTGCGGGGATCAGTACCAGCGCCGCGCAGTGGCCGGTCATTGACGTTGCCATTGTCCATTCACCTCGCGCACTAGCGCCGGTAGGTCTCCCGCCACGCCCAAACTGTTCCAGCGGCCTGCGTCGTGATTGAGGGTGACCCGACGCTCGTGCACGCTGCGCGGATCCAGTGCCACCCGCTGCGCCCACTGCCGCAGGCGGGCATCGTCGTTATTGCTGCCGACCATATACAGGTCGAAGTCACGGCCCGCCGCCTGCAGTTTCTTGACCTGCAGGGTGCAGGTCATGCAATTGTCCTCGATAAACAGCGCCAGACGGCCATTGCCCTGCAACTGCACGGGGCTGCTATGGGTGGCCCCGGTGAGCGTGACCACTTGCAGCGTTGGGTGCAGTCGCTTCCAGGCCTGGTCATAGGCGCGCTGATAGGCCAGTTCCTTGGTCACCCGCGCTGATTCGGCGCGCACCTGCAGTTCGGCAAAGCGACGGCGTTCGTCGTCACTGCGCGCCTCGATGCCGAGTGCGGTCAACGGGTCCAAATTCGGCGAGTAGACACCCAGCGGCCCCTGCTGTAGCTGCCGGTAGCGCACCCAGTCTTCGGCTTGCAGACCCCAGTCCTGGGCCAGTTGTTCATCGCTGCGGGCTTCGCGACTGGCGCGTTGTTGGCTGAGGCGGGTGTCGCTGGTGGCTTCGCCACCGGCCAAGGTCGAGTCTAGTCCGATCAACAGGGCGGCCAGGACGGCGGCAGCCAGAGCGGGCTTGGCGCGGGAGGGTGTCTGCTTGGCCATGGCTTACTCCTGGGGCAGCAGTAGGTGCCGCGTTTGATGGTCGATCCGAAAGTGCGCGGTTCGCGAGCCCAGTGCTTCCAGTTGCCAGCGGCCTTCGGTTTCGCCGACTCGGAGCAGGTGGACGGAGGCCAGTCCGGCCGTGTCATTGGGCTGGATGGCCAGAAAGCGTTCACCGCCGCGCGACTCCACGCCGAGGACTTGGAAGGTCAGAGTTGTCGGCGCGGAGCGTGGCTTGGCAGCGTGGGCGCGCGGCTTTTTTACGACTGGCTTGGCGCTGCTGACCTGTTGCGCCAGGGTGGCCAAACGGCCTTGCAGTACAGCCAGTTCGGTAGCGCTGGCAAAGTCCTGCTGACGCCGTTTCAGGCCATCCCACTGTTGCTGCCAGTGCTCGCGCATCTGCTGGAAATCGCTTTCGGTCACCACCGCAGGTGCGGCCTCGACGGCCGTGCGGAACGCCTCCAGCGCCAAGGCGCGGGTTTGCAGCTCGGCAATCTGCGCGTCGGGTGCGTCCTGACGGCGCTGTGCATCCAGGCGGTTCAGGGAAAGCGCGAGCATGACCACGGCGATGCTGAGCAAGGCCAGCCATGCGACCACTATCAAACGAGTCAAGCGCGGGCTGTTGAGGGGCGTTGAGCTCATGGCTGAACCTCTCCGTCGATAAAGCAGACCTGCCGTGTGCGTTCATCCACCGACAGTCGCCATGCGCTACCTGCCAATAGTTGCAGCGTCTGGTTGAGCGGCAGCGGGCCGAGTTGCAGATGGGCCGCCGGCAGGGGCAGGGCCCATAAGGTCGCCAGCGCTGGATCGCCTTCGCACAGCCGGTAGCCCGAGTGGCGCAGCACATAGCGCATGGCATCGCCGACGGTGGTCGAAGCAGAGGCGGGGATGTGTAGGTTGATGATCTGCTGTTGCAGGTCTTGCTGCTGCAGCTCGGGGCGCAGTTCGATCAGGGTGTAGCGGCCTCGCGCAACCGTTGGGACCCTGGACGGCTGCACAGATGAAACACGTTCAATCACTGCCATCGGGGCAGGTGCGCAGCTGCAACTGACCAGTAAGGCGGACACTATGGCGACAACGAAACAACGGTCAGTACCGGATATAAACATGATGGGCTCCCAAAAGACGGGAGCACTCTGACGTGCAAACGGCGTGTCTTCAGCCCGTAAAGCGCGCTGATCACCTACCGGTTTTGAAGGCTGATCATTGGCATGTCATGGCGGTTACGGTGTTCTTGGTATCCGCCAAAATGGTGAGACGGGCAGGAATGGTGACGTTGAAGATACGTTTGTTGGCACCGGGGCTGTCCGCGTTTTTGATGATTCGTACCCTGTATTTGCGGATGCCGGCTGCGTTGGCATAGGCGTCATCACCAACCGTTGTGCTACCAATGGGGTATATCCGCATGGCCTTGTCTGCCCCGCAGTCGGTGTTGGCTGCTCGGGTCTGCACGGGCGCAGTGCACAGCACCATGGCGAGTGCCAGGTGGGACGGTCTAATCTTGGGCAATGTATGGTTCATGAAGCGCTTCCTGCTTATCATCGCGATTAATGACGATGTTGTTCATAAAGCCGCACAGGCTAGAGAAAGGCGATGGCATTTCGCTACTGTCATATTTAACAGTGATGCGACCAGCGTGGAGTCATTAAGGCATCGGCCCCATAGGGGCCGATGCTGTTTTTTGGGGCTAATACTCGCTAGGAAGCAGCATCGTCGTTACCGAGCGATCCCACTCGGTGACGATCCACAACGTCACCTCATCGGTGATGCGGTAGACCGACAGCAGGCGATCGCCGTGCTCCAGTGCGGACTGATTGGCCTCCCAGTCCTCGGGATCGACATCGCCCCAGTCACCGTCGAGGTGGCGCTGCAGGTAGTGGATGGGGTTGAAGGTGTTGCGCTCGATCAGGGCCTGAACCCCTTGCGTAGCGACGATCATGCCCGGCGTAAAGCGCGGGGTGGTAGAACATGCGGTCTCCATGATGGATTCCTCCAAAGCGTGCGCCGGCGCCACAACGCGCGCGTCGTGACGCCGTCGGATGGATGAAAAGAACACGGGTTCTTGAGGGATTAGGCCGTTGCCGGTGCATTCGCAGCTTGTTTGGTTGCGCCGGCTTCAGGTTCAGCCTTGGGTCGGGCCTGATACACCAGTTGCCCATCGACTTTGATCCAACTGATGAACAACAACCGGGCCTTCAGGCTGACGCCGGTTTTTCCGGCCTTGTCGCCACGGCTGTAGCGGAACAGATCGGTCCACAGATCGCCGAGGCGAAAGCCCATCAGCACCTTGTGGCCCTGATCGACAGCTTCGGCATAACGGTTGACCAATTGCTGGGCCTCGGCACCGCAGACGGTGACATCGAAGTAGCGGTACTCCGGTGCCTCGGTCGGGCCGTTGAGTGCGGCGATGGTGCAGGCCAGAAACGCCTTGCCGCGGCTGGGGGTGACCTCACGGATACGGTTGAGGTAACCCAGACCCTGAGTGTGCAGATCGAAGTAGGTCGCCTCGCTGGCGACGGCAGATGAGTGGGACATGACAGTCTCCTGGTTCGATAGGACATGAACGTGGAGACGCCCCGTCGGGACGTGGCCCCACGGGTCGGATGCCAGCGCTGGACTGGCGGGGAGGATCAGCGCGTTGGCGCCGTGGCCTTGAAGATCGGGGCCACCTGGGTATGTTGCCGAGCGAGTCGGCGGAACATGGCGTCAGCGTGGCCCGGTGACCGTCGCGCTGCGCGGATCAATGTGCAGTGCGTTGTGCCCCGGTTTCACCTAAGGAGCATGTAAGCGAAACCTCGCAGGTGCAATGTCTCGACCAGTTGAGCGGACAGGCCCGTATCGGTGGACAGGGATGCTCTCCTGGATGGACGTCATGAGGGACAGCCCCCAACGGGAGATGTCCCGTCGGGGCTACCAGCCGCTGTAGTGGATGAGCAGGTGAGCGAGCAGGGTGCGTCGTTGCGAATCCAGCAGGCCGAAGTCGGCCAGGCCGCGGACGCCGACTCGCTGCAGCAGGCGTCCCCCGGTCTCATCATTGTAAAAGCTGACCAGCGCGGCAATGAAGATCTGCTCGCCATGGCTCATTGCGCCAATGGCTGATTCGATCAGTGGGACATCAGGGCACAGGTCCCACTTGCTGCGGACCATGTTGATGTCGCTTCGGCGCTCGATACCGAAGTAATGCGGCCCGGCGAGCAGGATGGCCTTCTTCCAAGCCTGGAAGAACTGCTCCGGTGCCAGGGTTTGCTGTTGATGGGCGTTGATCAGGTCCGAGAGTGCAGACTCTGGGATTTGTGGGGGCATGGTGAGGAACCTCCAATCAGTGACGGCGGTGGGCCGCTGGAAGGGATGGGTGCCTGTGAGGTGTGCGGACAGGCCGTTGGATCAACGCGGCGGGTGCCGCGTCGTAGCCTTGAAGATCGGGGCTACCTGGGCAGGTGCCGAACGGGGTCGGCAGTGCTGGGGGTAGCGTGGGCCTGTGCCGAGGATGTGTGCAGCAGCAATCCGCTGCTGGAGGCAGCCGTTTTTAAGGCTCCCCGTTGCTCTTGGTTACGCAGTAGGGAACACCAGCAGGTCATGGGCCGTGCAAATCAGACGCTGGTCGTCGACATGAAACAGTGACGGTGTCTGTGCATCTTGCGAGCCGATGAAGAACAGATAGCTACGGGTCTTGGCCTTGCTCTTGCTGGCGGCCATGTTCTCTTGGCGAGCTGTTTCGAGTTCGTTTTTAAGCCGGGACCGTGCCGTGTTTGACCATTCGGTCCAGCTCACGACGACGCTGTAACACACCAGTTTTCCCTCAATCCACTCGCCTGCATTGAGCGGGATAGTCAAGTGCTCGATCCTCTCTTCGGCGGCGGTCCATGCCAGCTCCGCATAGAAAACGCGTTGTTGGGTGAACTGCTCGAAACCCTTTGAGCGCAGCTTCTTGAAGACAGTCTGGTAGGTCGTAGTGTCAATGCCATCAATATGCAGCGACAACTGGCGATCGAATGGGAAGCGCAGGAAGGACTTGCAGATGGGGCGAATGCTGTTGGCGGGGCGACGCCCTGCGGGGCGCTGCTCCGTGTTGCCTTTGGACGTGTTACGACCGTCGGCCTGTGCTCGTAGCTCGCTGGGTACAAGCTCAGGATTCACGATCTGGCGCGTATCGACCAGTTGCAGGCGCGCCGGTGAGAGGCCGGGTGATGTTTCCAATTCCTGCTGAACACTGGCTTTGCTGCCACGCTCGATGATGGCCTCTTCGGCCGCCACGTCGCAATCGGCCCCGTGCGAACTCCTGACCTGGAAATGCGCCCTTACCAGGTTTTCAGGGCGAAAGGCGCGCGGAAAGGCCTGCACCTCGCAATTGTGGCCGGGGCATTTGTACCCGTAAGTGTCAACATGATCGAGCAGCTTGAGATCATCAGCTTCGACGATCTTCAGGGTTTTGCAGTCGCGGGCGGCATCCATGTGGTGAGTGCTCCGGCAGGGGTCAAGGAGAACAGCGCGTAGGGCTATTAATCCCAGATACTACGTGAAGATTTTTCTCTGCCCAAGCGATCACAGCTTCCGCTGACGGGTTGTATAAAACGCCCCCAAGCCTGAGCGAGGGGGCGGTAGGACTCACGCCAGTTGCAGTCGCGCAATCGACGGATGTTCGCGGTGCTGTGCCTGCCACAGATCGTAGGCAGCTTGCTCGGCCAGGTACTGCCTGGCACTGCCCAGACCGGCCAGTTCCAGCCGGTAGGCCAGGTCGGCGGAGATCGCCGCATGGCCGTGCAGCACGGTGGACAGTTGGCCGCGCGAGTAGCCCAGGTGCCGGGCCAAGGCCGCGAGGCTCAGGCCGATGGCGGGTAGCACATCCTCGCGGATGGCTTCACCCGGATGAGGCGGGTTGTGCATGAGCATCATCAACCTCCTTAGTGATAATCAAGGTAATCGACCAGATCGACATCGGTGCCGTGGAAGCAGAACACCACACGCCAGTTGCCCGAGACACTGACCGACCAGTAGCCGGCATAACGCCCCTTGAGCGGGTGCAGGCGGTTGCCGGGGCGGTCCATGTCGAGTGGTGCTTGCGCCACGTTGAGTGAGGCCAGCAGGCGCAGCAGGCGAGCAACATGGTCGGCACGTACGCCTGATGGATCACCACGCAGGTGCAGGGCTTTCAGGCCTTTGTGCCTGAAACGCCTGATCATACGGGGATGAGTGTAAGGTCTAGCCTTACACTGTTCAAGCAAGGACGGATCGGTGGCATGGTGCGGCTCCTGCGAGCAATGGCGCCGGGGCAGGCGCGTGGGACGGGGCGGTCGGCACGGGTTGTGCGGCGCAGCGTTGAAGACCTCGGCTGCCTGGGCGGTTGCCGAAAGGCTCGGCGAACGCCAGGTCAGCGTGCAGAAAAGAAGCGCGGCAAGCCCTCGCCAATCCGGTGCTGCTCCGCTCCGGATTAACCGGTGCCCAGGACCGTGATCAATCGCTCGCCGATCCAGCGCAAACACGGCACGGCCATGCTGTTGCCGATGGCCTTGTAGCGCGGTCCGTCCGGGCAGTCTTGCGGCAGGCGTCCGCGCCAGGTGATGCGTGTGTAGTCACGCGGGTTGCCATGGTTGGAGGTCTGCGGGTAGTAGTGAGCCAGTACCGCACAGGGGAACGAATCAATCTCGGCAAACCAGGCGGCTTGCAGCCGCAGCGCGTGCCAGGCGATGCTGACGGCTTTGATGCAGCTGCACACGCTGCCATAGCGCAGGTCTGGCTCAGGCTTCGCCCGCAGGCTCATGATCGGCAGGCTTAGGGGCAGGTGGCTCAGCGGGCTGTTGCAGCACCACCCGCGCCAGCCGATACGGCAGGATCGCCACACGCCGGGCCTCGATCTTGAAGGTCACGCGGGGCTGCTCGTCGCGGTCTTCCCATTCTTCGCGCACGGTGCGGCCATCGACCAACACGCGCATGCCTTTGTGGAACAGCGCTTGCCAGTGCTCGGCCTCGGTGTGCCACAGCTCAACCGGGGCCCAGAAACCGCCGCGGTCCTCGTAACCTTCGCGGGTCGGGACCGGGTTGTCGAAGTAGACGTTGAGCCGCAGCAGACGCCGCGGCTCGGCGTTGTCGCGGGGGAATTCGCGGTAGTCGGGCGGTGAACCGATATTGCCCTCGCCGATGAAGTAGGTGCTCATGGAGCCTCCGCGGCAGGATTGTCCTGGCGCTGTTGGTGGATGCGCTCAGCGTGGGCCAACTGGTCGGCCGTGCGTTGCGCCAGTTGCGCCAGGCAGTGGGTCAGGCTGATCTGGGCGTTGAGCAGTACGCGTTGGCATTCGAGCTGGTACAGGGTTGGCACCAGGGCTGAAGGTGTGCCGGGAGCCAGCAGCAGGGCCTGCCACTGCGCCACGCCCATGGCTGCACGATCGACCCGGCGCCAGCGCAGGAACACCGTACCCGCCGAGGTGGCCTGGCGGCTCAACTGCACCGGCAACAGGTGCAAAGGCGAAATACGGGCGCGGGTCAGGGTGACGGGCAGGGCCTGCTGGATCAGCTCATCACGCCCCGCCAGGCAGGCCTCGGCCAGCGCCAGCAGTTGCCCCTTACCTTTGAAAAGGCCTTTTAGGGAGGCCATCTGTTCCAGCGGGCTCAAGGTGTGCATGGCGGCACCGGTTCTGATCTGACTTCGTCCAACGCTTCGGTCGCATTCGGCACTGGCGCAGCATTGCCCTGTCCGTTTGGCCCAGGGTGCCGTAACAGTGGGGCGTACCGCGCACGGTGGCTGCCGTCTAGGATGGGCTGTGGCAGTTCGCCGAACTGCTCGCGGGCGTGCAGCGACTTGGCGTTGCCGGCGGCGATGTCACTGCGGCTGACGCCGCTGGTGCGGTACGTCTGGACCAGGCTGAACAAACTGCGCAGCACATGCGCGCCATCCTCCAGCCAGCGTTCCAGGGTGGGTGGGTCGATCAGGGCCGTGTGCTGGGCCAGCAGGGCGCGCCGGGCCAGTTCGTCGTAGTCGGCCAGCAGGTACAGGGCCAGAAAACCCAACGGCGCATTGAACGTGACGGGCAGTTGCACGGGGGCGAGGTTGAGGTTGTCGCCCAGATGCAGGGCGGCCGGGGCTTGGGTCAGGGCGTCGCTCAGTTGCGCACGCAGGTCGAGCAATTCGGCACGGGCGGTGTCGAGCTTGGCTTCGATGCGCAGCAGCCAGGCATCGGCGTAGGGGTCGTCCTGGGCCGCATCGCGATGGATGCGGTTGACCTGCGCCACAAACCCGTTCAGCCCCAGAATGCCGTGCAGATGCCCGGACGGCAGACGGCCGTGCCACAGGCGTATGGCATGGTGGGTGTGCAAGGTCAGCTGCATCTGGCTGCGCAGGCTGCCGAGCGGGGCGTGGGTGGGCAGGGCCATGGGCTAAAGGCTCACACAACAATCGAGACCACAGGCTGGCAAGCCGTGCAGGCGTTGTCTGTGGGCAATGGGTGCGAGGCATTGCCCGGTTTGCAGCCCTCCTGAAAAATCCGCCCAGTTGAATTTATGTCAGTGACATAAGTCGTCAGTGGACGTTGCTGGAACAACTCGCCGGGGTTTAGGGGATGCCGAGCAACGTACGCAGTTCGGTCAGATGACGGCGCGCGCTGTCCAGCCGCGCTTGTCGCTCTTCGGCTGACAGCGGGGGTGGCTGCGCCGGTGACGGTGCGCGTGGTACGGGCTTGGCTTTGGCCTGCGCGGCCCAGGGGTGGAAGTCCCCGCGCAGGGCTTTTTGCAGGATGCCAAACAGGTATGCCTCGGGGCGTTGCACGCCGCCAGCCTCGCAGCGCAACTGCCACTCGTCCAGCACCGCCTGGCGCAAGGCCGGGTCGACTTGCTGCAAAGTGACCAGCGCCGCGCTGCGCTCTTGTGGGCGCAGCAGCAAAAAGCGGGGTGGCAAGGTGGGTGCATTCGTTTCGTTCGCGCGCGATGTACTAAAGCTTTTACTAATACCCAATACAGTACTAGGGACCTGCTTCGGATTCCGAAGGCAGGCGGATTCCGGGGCTGTCAGACCTGCTTCGGAATCCGAAGCAGGTAAGGTGATTTCGGAATCCGAAGCAGGTCGTACTTCGGAATCCGAAGTAGGTTCGGCGTCGAGAAGGGGCATCAGCGACAATGGAGGTGTCGCGTGTTCATGGTGGTTTACCAGCCAGTCGGCCAGACGTTGCAGGGGCTCTGACAAAGGGCGGGTGGTCAGCAGCGGATCTTCGGCCAAGGCTTTCAGTGCGTCATAGGCCACCCACTGCACCGCCTTGCTGGCATGGCACAGTGACTGGCTCAGCAAGGTCAGGTAATCGCTGTCCAGGCGCAGCGCATCGGGAGGCGTCAACGGCGCTTCGTGCAGGACATACAGATTGCCCTGCCACAGGCCGTCCTCGCCAGGTCGGCGCCGCTGTGCCAGGCTGAGCCAGCGGGTCAGGCGCAACACGCTCAGTGCCCGCGCTACAGTCTCGCAGGAGGCCTGCGCCGCACAGGGCGAGGTCGTCAGAAAGGGACGCAGGCGTTCGTAGGTGGGCAAGGTCGTGATGCCGTCGCCGTTAAGCAGCAGGCGGATCACCTGCCAGGTATTGCGCTCCAGCGGCGACAGGCGACGGTCCAGCAGCAGTGCCCTTGGTACGCAGTCGTGAGGTTGGCCACTGTAGACAAAGTGGTCGCGCTGTACCGGCCGAACCGGCGCCGTGTCGGGCGGCGCGGGACGGCGGCCCACAGCTTAAACCACGTTGTCTGCGACCCAGGTCTGGATCGTCGCCCAGACCACCGCCAGCGGCAGGCTCATGGCCTCGGCCACTTCCAGCGCCAGTTGCAGCATGGCCGCTTCGTCGTTCAGCGCCACCTTGCGCTGCTCACGCAAGGGCTGCCAGCGGTTGTACAGCTCGGTATCCTGGGCTTCGTCCAGGGCCGGATGGCGGCCCTTGCGCTGGCTCAGACCCAGGATGTTGCGCCGGGTCGCCACCTCTTGGTGGGTCAAGCCGTGGTACTGGCTCATCATCTCGGTACTGGCGCCGGCGCGCAGTAGACGGTCAATGGTAGTGACTTCTTCCTGCAGCGTAATGGCCTGGGTCAGGATGCGCTGCACCACGGTCTCGTTGACCTTTACCGTGCACCAGTTGACCTGGGCGTTGGCCAGCACGCTGAGCAGTTCCGGGCGTTTGAGCGCGGCCAGTTGTTGTTCGGTAAAGCCCATGGCCAGGCAGCGGCGCAGTTGCCCGTTGCGCAGATCCTGCAGAACCTGGGCGATCATCGCCTGATTCAGTGGTTGATGCGTCTTCATCGCGGTTCACCGGCATGGGGTAGTTGGCGTGCGAGCTTGATCAGATGAAACAGTTGGTTCAGAGCTTCATCATCCAGCCAAGGGGCGCAGGTCGGGGTACCACATAGCAGCGCACCGATATTGGCTGGTTTGGTATTGGCCGGGTCAATCAACGCCTGCCAAAACCCGAACAGGGCCTGGCCGTGGGGAGCTAAAGTACAGGGATCCTCACAGCGACAGGCAAAGCCCAGTCCCTTGGTCTGTTTCAGTACCTCAATTGTTGGCGCGCATCTTTCGGTGATCGCCTGCGCCAGCTTAGCGATGTGCTTACGCAGCGGTTCGCTATCTGGCGTTGCTGCACTCGATGGAGGTGTGGAGAAGGTCAAAGCTACCGGTAACTTGCCTGGTTCTGGGTGCGGCAGCGGGACTTCAGGTTCCAGCAGTTGACTTAGCAATTCGCGATGCAGTTCTGTCTCGCCCAGGTCCAGCGCCAGTTCGTCGTAGCCCAGTTCCAGGCGCTGGGCCAGATCGCCGATCAGTTCATCGCGTGCTCGCTCCACCGAGAACTGCGTTAGACCACCGTCGCATCGCGCCAAGCTGTGCTCAAAGGCGGGTTTGAATTCGGTCTTGGCGTCGGGTATATGCTGCTGCCAGGTGCGCTCTGCGGCCTTGCGCAGCGCCAATAGTTTGCGGATCTGCGGGCGGCCCAGCCCGGCATACAGTGCCTCGGGAATGGCTGGCAACAGATACTGCAGGGTGTCACCCATGCGGCTGATCGCCGGCTGGTCCACTGGGTAGCCGTCTTCGGTCAGGCGTTCGGCGAGTTCGCGCTGGTTCAGTGCATGCCCGCATTCCTTCTCATACAACTGCCGTGCCTGTTCGACCCCCTGACTACGCTCGATATAGCTCAGATGGCCGCGCAATTCGTTTTCAGCCAGATGCCCAGTCAAGGCCAGGATCTCCCCCCGTGGGGTCCAGGGGCGGAACAGGCACAAGAAGCGGTGAAAGCGCTCGTCGGCAGTCTCTTGCCATAGTTCGTTAAGGATCTCCAGGCGTGTGTTACCGCCGTTGCGGATGATGAAATGCTCTTCACCCGGACGACGAGTGATGCTGGGCGGCTGGTCCAGTCCACGTTGACGGATTGATGCCTTGATCGCCTCATACTGCGGGTTGGTCGAACGGCGCGGGTTGAGCTGATAGGGTTGGATCTGATCCAGCGTGACCTGCATCGCTGTGTCCACCAGTGGATCGCTGGCGATCGAAACCGGCGGACTCTCACGGGTAAAGGGCCGGGCCAGTAGTTGGGCAGCCAGTTCGGGAGCCGATACCTTAGTCATGATCATTACTGTCGTTGGGGGAATGTCGCCCAATTGCAGGCCGCGCATCGTTGGCGCGTGCGCCTGTGTGAATCGCTGGGAAACCAGGCTTGCGCAGGGTCAATTGCAGGGTAGTGCTGATCTGCACCTGCCAGCCCTCGCGCAGAGCCAGCAAGATCAGCCGCTGCATGCGAGAATCAAAGTGATTACGGGTCATGGCGAAAGCCTCCACGACCGATGACTGTTGCAAATTGTTCGTGCCATGCCGGAAATAGCTCGCAAGCCAAGGCATGCATCGTTTCCAGCGCAGCCGGTGCGACTCGACCGTAGGGTTTACGGTATTCGACTCTATGCACGGGCAAACGCGAAGTGGCAGCGCGGGGGTAGGCGTCGATTGCAGGGAGCGCCGTGCGTAGTACCTGCACGCGACTGACCACACCAAACACTTGGCGCAGCGCCAACTGAATCTGCCTCGCATCAGCAGAAACTGGATGTACACGGTTGATTAACAGATGCATGGGTGGCGGCTGGATACCCAGTTCGCGATAGGGCGCGATATCGTCCAGAACTTGCAGGGTGCCTCGGTGCAGCTCCCGGGCCGCAAGGATCTCGGGCGTGACCGGCGACAGCGCAAGGTCTGAAGCCAGTACAGCCATCTCCAGTAGCACGCTGCGTGCCCCTTGGGTATCGATCAGCATCAGATCGTAGTGAGCCTGGAATATCGACAGCAAATTGCGCAGTCGCAATCGCCCGTCGGGTGCATGCAACAGCAACGTGCTGAGTTGGCCCAGTCCATCGTTGGAGACAATAAGGTCCAGATTGGGAAGGCTGGTTCGCGTGATCAGTTGAGCCAGGTCACGCTCATGCAAGGCCAGCAACTCGTAGGTGCCGGCAGGTGCTTGCCAGGCCAGTTCAAAGTAACTGGACAAGGTAGGTTGCACATCCAGATCCAGCAGCAGTACCCGCAACCCTGCGTCGGCAACAAAACCACCCAGGTTGGCTGCGGTGGTGGTCTTGCCCACACCGCCTTTGGTTGAGATCAAGGAAACAACACGCATGGTCATCTCCCGTCAGTACCGTTCGGCGCGGCGTTCGGCGATCCACTGTTCCACTTCCAGTGAGTCCCAGCCTACCGCACGCTTTCCGACGTGAAAGGATTTGGGGAAGTGGCCGATGCGCATTAACGCGTACAAATGTGCACGCTTGATGCCGGTCATGTGTTCGACTTCTATGCGACGCATAACGCGGCGGTCATTACTTGGGTCTGATGAGATGTTCCCAGCCATTGTGATCACTCCTGAAGGTTCATGAGGGGTGATCGGTATTCAATAGCTTGTCCTGGCTGACGGCCACCGCACCTGCGGCATGCATCACCGCAGATGCGGTGAATCGGGCAGGGGGGTAAGAGTCCAGGATCTTTTGAGTTGTACAGATAGCTCGGCCTCTCTTCCGAATAAGGCTCGAGCGTTACTCATCATTAATACTGCGTTTTGCAGCCGCAAATTTACCTTGTAGGGTTCTGGTGGAAATCCCCAGCCGGTGGCCATGGTGAGCGAGCAGGGCGTCGATGACCGCCTCTTGGGTTCTGAAGGCCGAGTACGGCGTGCCCGCTGGCGAGCTGCCCAGCATTAAGGTGAGCATGGCCCCGATAATATTGAGGTAGGTGGTGTCGCTTCGAACGCTGGGTGATTCGACGCTGAGCTTTTGGATCAAGTTGCTGTGAATATTGGTTAAATCCTGATGCTGTTTTCTTAATAAGGCGTAGTCCCTGCGGCAAGACTCATAACGCAGTGCCAGGGCTTTATTTTCTGTGAGTGCGTGCATGAGTGAGTCGGTGTTGATGCCTTCAATCATTTTTCGCTCGAGAGCTGTGAACAGGAACGGTGGTTTGTGGGTCGGGTAGAAATGGCCCATCCAGATTTTCAGATCAACATGCCTAATCGTAAGGTCCGCTTCGTTGATCAGCACCCGGTTCCACAAGGTATACCCATGTTTACCGCAGGCCAGATCACCGTTGTGCAGAGCATCATAGATCCGCTCAAGATTTAGAAAAAGATCAGGCCATTCTGGGTATTCCTCAGGCTCAGGACAGGCGCGAAACCCTATTTTTTGCATGATCGCACTTTCAAACGGGTAGAGGTCACTCCAGCGAATTGCCGCTTCCAGAGGGCTGTAATACGCCTTGATCGATGGATCATAAGCTGGGGAATGGCGTTTCATGTTTACCCTGCTGGAAACGGCTAGTGCATGCGGGTTACTCCCGGTGAGCACCAATAAAACAGAATGTTCATGGGCTCAGCCTGGGCTCGCGTTTCATCACCAAGGTCAGGATGTCGTAGCTGGCCACCACCTCATCGTGCTGGTTGCTCACTTCCACATCCCATGTCACTACACCTTGTGGTTGGCCTTGGGGGCTTTGTTTACCCTGGTCGGTTTTTCGCTTGCAGGTCAGGCGGGCCTGCAGGGTGTCGCCGATGCCGACAGGTGCCACAAAA
Source organism: Pseudomonas sp. (assembly GCF_030150285.1). Taxonomy (GTDB): domain Bacteria; phylum Pseudomonadota; class Gammaproteobacteria; order Pseudomonadales; family Pseudomonadaceae; genus Aquipseudomonas. The sequence continues at coordinate 35,429 of NZ_JASLGE010000006.1, forward strand.
CGCAGATTGTCCAAACCATAATTGGCCAGCACGGGGCCGGGGCCCGGGGAGACAAACAGCCCGGCCGCGGCCGCCAGTACAAAATAGCCGTGGGCCACGCGCTGTCCGAACTGTGAGTCTTGGGCCGCGACCTGATCAAAATGCATATAAAAGTAATCACCCGACACACCACCAAAATTCACCAGATCGGCTTCGGTCACGGTCCGGCGATGAGTGAGAAGTGACTCACCGATACGCAAATCTTCAAAATGGTGCCGGAATGGGTGTACATCACTTTCGTAGACCTCAGCACCCCGTATGTATTCACCCGTGATGGCCGCCAGCATGCTGGGTGAGCCTTGCACCGCAGCACGTTGCAGATAATGTTTGACTGCCCGCAGGCCGCCGAGCTCTTCGCCGCCGCCTGCCCGACCCGGCCCGCCGTGTTTGAGATGAGGCAAGGGGGAGCCGTGACCGGTGGATTCGGCTGCGCAACTGTTGTCGAGTACCAGTAGGCGGCCGTGGTGAGTGGCGGCGATGGGGATAGCGTGGGCAGCGATTTTCGGGTCACGGGTGACAAGACTGGCCACCAGGCTTCCTTTGCCGCGCGCAGCGATGGCCAGCGCTTCATCCAGGTCATGGTAGGGCATCAGGCTGCAGACAGGGCCAAACACCTCGATGGCATTTGCCCCACCCTCACCATGCGGATCACGTGCCAGAAGCAAGGTGCTACCGAAAAACGCGCCATCACTGACCCCCTCACCTTGTGGTTTGAAGTCATTCCCTGCACCGAGCAAGACCTCGCTGCTGGCCAGTAGGGCATTTAACTGGGCGCTGACATCGGCCAGTTGTTCGTGGGAGGCGAGTGCGCCCATGGTAACGTCAGGAAGCGCAGGATCGCCGGTCACGATCTGGCTGAGGTACTCGCACAAATGCGTAGTGACAACCCCAATCAAGCCCTCCGGCACTATGGCGCGTCGGATCGCGGTACATTTTTGCCCGGCCTTGACGGTCATTTCCCGGGCCACTTCCTGGATAAATAGCTCGAATTCAGGTTCGCCCGGGGAAATGTCCGGCCCTAGAATCGCGCAGTTCAGGGAGTCAGCCTCGGTATTGAAAGGCACGGCGTGATGGATCAGGTTGGGGGTGACGCGCAGCTTGGCTGCGGTGCTGGCTGAGCCAGTAAAGGTCACCGCATCCTGGCTGTTGAGCCTGTCCAGCAGATCACCCGTGCCGCCGATAATCAGTTGCAGACTGCCCGTGGGTAATAGACCCGATGCGTCCATCAATTGCACCAATGCGTGGGCCAGGTAGCTGGTGCAGGTCGCAGGTTTGACTACGCATGGCACCCCGGCGAGAAAGCTGGGGGCAAATTTTTCCAGCAAACCCCACACCGGAAAGTTGAAGGCGTTGATGTGCACGGCAACGCCACCCCTAGGCACCAGAATATGCGTGCCCATAAAATGGCCCTGTGCACCCAGCGCCACAGGGGGACCTTCATGGTAGATATTGCCGCTCGGTAGTCCGCGGGCACCCTGGCTGGCATAGCTGAACAAGGTGCTGATGCCTCCTTCGATATCGATCCAGCTGTCGTTGCGTGTGGCGCCAGTGTAATAAGATATGGCGTACAGCTGTTCCTTATGCTGTTTCAGGTACAACGCCAACGCTTTCAATCGGGCGGCACGCTGCTGGAAGTCGAGGGCCAACAGGGCATCAACGCCGACGCTGCGTCCATGTTCCAGGACCTCGGCGAAGTCCAGTGGTTCGGAGTGGATATAGGTCAGTGTTTGGCCGTTTAGCGCACTGCGCAAAGGTTGGACGCCATGCAGGCCTTGCCAGCGGCCGGCGATGAAACTTTGCAATGTTGACGAAAATGAAGTGGGCATTGCATTACTCCGTTCAGGTGATAGAACCGGCTACCAGAGGGCCAGGGTGTAACCAACAATCAGGCGGTTTTCATCAATTGCAGTGCTCAGGCCATTGCCTGAGCGAAAAGTCAGGTTGCGCCAACGCAGACTGAGGTTTTTCAATGGCCCGCTCTGGATCACATAGGCAATATCGGTATCGCGTTCCCATTCGCGGCCATTGTTGACCGCGCCGGCCTTGACGTGGCGTCCGTCCGTGTAGCGGCTCATAAATGTCAACCCGGGTACGCCCAACGCGGCGAAATCGTAGTCATAACGCAATTGCCATGAGTCTTCTTCAGTACGGGTAAACGTGTTGTAAGTCACCAGATTGACTACCTAAGGGTCGCCACCGTTGAGGAAAGGGAAGGCGCTGCCCCCTGACAGTTGTTGATAGGTGGCACTGACTTTGTGGGCGCCCCTGGACAGGGTGAACATGCCACTGAGGTTGCGGTTGTCGATACTGCCAGCGCGCTCGACGCCGTCACCCCGGCTGTCGAAAAAACGCAGATCGCTGCGCAAGGCAAAACCGCCGGGCAGCGATTGTCGATGCAGTAGCCCCAAGAACTGCTGGCGATAGACCTCAGTCAACTTGCCGTAGTAATAGCTGACACTCAGATCGGGACTGAAGGCATAGGTGCCGCCAGCGAAGTCGAAGGCATCGCTTCGCGCCTTGCCGTAGCCCATGTCTTCACGGTTTGAGGAGTCACGCAGGTTGGTTTGCGTCAGTCGCCCGAGATTCAGGCTCAGGCCGTCCAGTTCCTGGCTGGTCAACCAGCCACCCTGAAATGTAGAGCCGAGCAGGCGTGTGTCGTTGTAGGTCACCACGGGCAGGGTCGGTTGCAAAGTGCCGTACTTGAATTGACTTTTCGACGCGCGGACTTTGGCGGTCAGCCCCCACTCACTGTATGAGTCGGCAGGCTTCTGACTGGCGCCATAAGGCAGCAGGCCGGTACCTCGACGCTCGCCACTGCTGTCGAGTTTAAGTCCCAGTTCAGCCAGTGCGTCAAGGCCAACACCGATGTTGCCTTCGGTGAAGCCGGACTCCAGACGCAGGGTGAATCCCTGGGCCCACTCATCAGCTTTGGATTGGGCTGCGCCCGTGTGGCGAAAATCACGGTTAAGCATGTGGTTGCGCAGTTCAAGGCGACCGGTGCTGTCTTTGACAAACTCGGCCATGGCGTCGGGGGCGAGCATGGACGCAATCAGGATGATCAGCATCAACCAGTAATGGTTTTGGGTTTTCAGCGCGAGGTTCATTATTGTTATCCCTTGCGATTGAGTGAGCGAGTTCAGTGGTGATTGGCACCTGTGGCGCCAATGCCGGTCATGGAACGAACAAACTGCGCCATAAAGCGGCCGCGTTCGTGTTCTGCCCGTGTCGAGCGGTCAGTGACCGAAAACCACCAGGCGCAGAAAAAGGCCAGGCTCACGGAGAACAGCGCCGGGTTGGAGTAGGGGAACACGGCGCTGTCGAACCCCAGCACTTTGACCCAGACCGTCGGGCTCAGAATGACCAGCGCAACGGCCGAGACCAGCCCTGCCAGGCTGCCTGCAACCGCGCCCCGGGTTGTCAGGCCTTTCCAGAACATCGACAGAAACAGCACGGGGAAATTGACCGACGCGGCAATGGCCAGCACCAACCCGGATAAAAAGGCGATGTTTTGCGACTCAAACAGCAAGCCAAGACCAACGGCCAAAATACCTATGACCAGTGTGGCTGCTCGGGACACCAACATTTGCGCAGTCTCGCTGGCTTCACCCTTGCACATCACACAGGCGTACAGGTCATGGGACACTGCAGAGGCACCTGATAGGGCCAGTCCGGCGACCACGGCCAGAATGGTGGCGAAGGCGACGGCAGAGATAAAACCTAGAAACAGACTGCCACCCACTGCTTGCGCCAGATGCACCGCGATCATGTTGCCGCCGCCGATAATCGCTCCCTGGGCGTCGCGAAACATCGGCTCGGCTCCCACCATGGTGATGGCGCCGAAGCCGATGACGATCAGCAACAGGTAGAAAAAGCCGATGAAGCCGGTGGCATAGAACACGCTTTTGCGCGCCTGTTTGGCATCGCGCACCGTAAAAAAGCGCATCAGGATGTGGGGCAGCCCCGCCGTACCAAACATCATGCCCACGCCAAGGGAGATAGCGTCGATCGGGTTCGACAGTAACCCGCCTGGGGCCATGATGGCGGTGCCTTTGGCGTGTACCTGGCTGGCGGCGGCGAACATGGCTTCGGTACTGAATCCGAAGTGCTTGAGTACCATAAACGCCATAAAGCTGGTGCCTGAGAGCAGCATCACTGCCTTGATGATCTGCACCCAAGTGGTGGCGAGCATGCCGCCGAAAGTCACGTACAACACCATCAATACCCCAACCAGCATCACCGCATAGAGGTAGTCGATGCCAAACAGCAACTCGATCAACTTGCCTGCGCCGACCATCTGCGCCACCAGGTACAACAGGGCTACGGTCAGAGTGCCAAAGGCGGCAGTCATGCGAACCGGCGTTTGCTCCAGGCGGTAGGACACCACATCGGCAAAGGTGTACTTGCCCAGATTGCGCAAACGCTCGGCGATCAGGAACAGGATGATCGGCCAACCTGCCAATACTCCCAGTGAATACAACAGCCCGTCGTAACCGCTCATAAACATCATCGCGGTAATACCCAGGAAAGATGCTGCCGAGATCATGTCTCCGGCGATGGCGAGGCCGTTTTGCATGCCGCTCAGGCCCCCACCAGCCGTGTAGAAATCGCTGGTGGTGCGGGTGCGCAGGGCGGCCCAGCGGGTGATGCCGAGGGTCAACATGACAAACAGCAAAAACATGCTGATGGCGCTCCAGTTCATGGAGCGGCTGGTGTTGTCCGCGGCTGTGGCCAGTTCAGTGACCCACAATGTCAATAACAGCACGAATGACAAGAGACGTTTCATGGCTCGAACTCCTGTTTCAGTGTGTCGTTAAGCGGGTCGATCAGGTGATTGGCGCGGTAGACGTAAAAACCGGTCAGGCCAATCACCAGGAGCATGATCAGCACACCGACCAGCATGCCGACACTGGTGACGCCACCACTCAATGACCGCCCCAGCGCGGCTGGCGCGTAAGCTACCAGCAGCACGAAACCGTAATAGACCAGCAGCACAACGGCGGTCAGCGACCAGTACAGTCGCTGCTTGCGCCGAACCAGCAACACAAAATCGGGATGAGCGAGGATGGGTTCGAGCGATTGGTCAGTCATGGCGGTTTCTCTTCTTGTTGTTTTTATGGGGTGTTGCAATGATCGGTAGCGATACGTCAATGCTGGTCGAAGTCCAGGGTCACGTGTGGACTTCGGGGGTAGCTCTGGCACGACAATACAAAGCCCGCCGCGACCTCATCGGCTTCCAGGGCCTGGTTGTTGAGCATCTCGACGTCGCCTTCGATGACCTTGCACTTGCAGGTTGAACACACGCCAGCCTTGCAGGCGTAGGGCAGGTCCGCGCCATGGGCGTTGCCGGCCTCCAGCAGGCTTTGGCTGTTGCTACTCAACTCGAAGCTCAATGCCCGGCCATCACGGATGACGGTGATATGACAAGTGAGTGAGGTCTCTACCGCCGCAGGTGTTGTCGCTGAAGAACGGTGGTTGGTGTTTTCGAGGCGGAACAGTTCGCAGTGGATACGCTGCGTCGGCATTCCGTGTTCGATCAAACGCTCACGCATTTGAGTGACCATGGATTGCGGGCCGCAGAGGTAGGCAGCTTCAAGGCGATTGACTTCGATCCAGCGGGTTAAAAACTGCTCGCTTTTCAGTGCATCGATTCGACCGTTAAAGAGGTCGATATCTTGTGGCTCACGGCTGAAGATCCAGATCAGGTTTAAACGCTGCATAAAGCGGTTTTTCAGATCCTCCAGATCTTCACGAAAAAGCATGCTGGCACGGTTGCGGTTGCCGTAAAGCAACGTGAACTGGCTCAGGGGCTCGGTTTCCAGGGTGCTTTTGATTATCGAAAAAATTGGCGTAATCCCGCTGCCTGCGGCTACTGCCAAATAACGATGCTGGTGTTTCGAGTCGGGCTGGAGCCTGAACACGCCGCTGGGAGGCATGACGCTCAGTGTTTGGCCTGGGTAAAAATGTGCGTTGGCAAAATTTGAAAAGCGTCCTCCTGGAACGCGCTTGATGGCGATGCGCAGTTCGTCGTCATTGATGCCTGAGCAAATGGAGTAAGAGCGGCGGATTTCTTCACCGTCGACCTGAGTACAGATCACCACATGCTGTCCGGGGCAGAAACGAAATAACGGACGCAGATGAGGTGGGATTTCCAGCGCAAACGACACCGCTTCGGGGGTTTCCGTACGTAGATTTTTGACCTTCAACTGATGGAATCTGTTCATGGTATGGGCTTGCGCGGTCAGTGGATGGCTGGTTTAGAGGCACTTGAAGCAGTCAAAGGGTTCGCCACAGCTTCGACAGCGGTGCAAGGCCTTGCAGGCGGTGGAACCAAACCGGCTTAGTAGCTCGGTGTGGGGGCTGGCGCAGCGCGGGCAATCAATGACCGTCGTAACAGGCGGTGCTGCGATGCCTGATTGCAGCAGCCGTGCTCGGCCTTGTTCGGTAATCCAGTCAGTTGTCCATGCCGGGCTGAGTTGCTGTTCGATCAGTGGTGAACTGAAACCTGCTTGCTCAAGTGCTGAGCGAATGTCGTGCTCAATCATTTTGCTTGCCGGGCAGCCGGAGTAGGTGGGTGTGATCTGCACCCACAAATGTCCGCGCTGCCAGCCAACGGTACGAATAATCCCTAGATCAATCACGCTGACTACAGGTATTTCCGGGTCCATGACCTGGGCAAGTACTGCCCACGCCATGTCCAGATCTCGATCTTGGCAGGCGCGGGCGCCCAGATCGCTGGTAATCAGCTCACCAGGATGCATCGGGGTAAGCTCGCGGCAGCGACTGCATCTCAGCCAGTAAAAGCCCCAGGTGCTCGGTATGCAGGCCGAGTCGAGCACTCAGGTAGCCAGGGTGTGGGGGAGGCAGGACGGGCAGGGTGGCCCGATCAAAAGTACTGACTACCTCACGCTCCCACGCAACCCTGATTGTGGCCGGGTCAGGCCCAACACCTTCAGCCCAAAGCATCTGTTCGCTTTTGTCGGGAGTCACCAGCTCAGCAGTGAAACGCCAGAGCCGGTTATTGGCCCCCACCATGCGCTGATGACTTTCAGACGTGCCATTGCCCAAGCGTTCAACCCAGTTACTGGAGCGCTGCAGGTGATAGGTGACTTCTTTCACGGCCTTGGCGGCGATTGCACCCATTCTCCGGTCACTGGAGCAGCACAACGCTTGGAGTACCGGCAGGTGCCAGGCATCGTAGAAAAACTGCTTGAGCATGGTCAGTGCATAGTCCCCGTTGGGTTGTTCGACCAGCAGCAGGTTGCGATAAGCTCGCTCGTCGCGATGAAAGGCCAGACGATCTGCTGTGCAGTCGTGACCTTGTATCTCCGCGGCATACTCCAGCCAGTGACGTGCTTGACCCACAAGGTCCAGGCCCACATTCATCAAGGCCAGTTCCTCTTCAAGAAAGGGCGCCCGACCGCACCATTGGCACAGGCGTTGGCCTTGAATCAACGCACTGTCACCCAGGCGCAGCAGATACTCGAACACGTCTTGTGTGGATTGCGAATGCATCATCACGTTCACCCTCACATATGCCCGACCCCATCAGGCAACTTATAGAAACTGGCATGCCGAAATGTCTTGTGTTCAGCAGGCTCAAACCACGACTCCTTGTGTTCAGGGTTTGAAGCGCTGATGGCCGAAGCTTCCACCACCCACAGGCTGATCCCTTCATTGCGCCGGGTATAAAGCTCGCGCGCGTGTTCGAGTGCCATCGCCGCATTAGCGGCCTGCACACTGCCGACATGCTTGTGGCTCAAGCCATGCTTGCTGCGGACAAATACCTCAAACAACGTCAAGGGCAACATATCAGCGGCTCCGTTCAAGCATCTTTTGCGCATGGGCAATTGCTGCTTCGCGTACCCAACGACCTTCTTCGTGAGCCTGACGGCGGGTGGCTAGCCGCTCCTCATTGCAAGGGCCGTTACCGGCCAGCACAGAGTGGAATTCGTCCCACTGAATCTCACCAAAATCGTAATGGCCGCGTTCTTCATTCCACCGCAATGCAGGGTCTGGCACCGAGCAACCGAGGAGTTCAAGTTGCGGGACCGTCTGATCGACAAAACGCTGGCGCAGCTCATCGTTGCTTTGGCGCTTGATCTTCCAGGCCATCGACTGGGCGCTGTTGGGGGAGTGCTCGTCGCTGGGGCCAAACATCATCAGCGATGGCCACCACAGTCGATTGATTGCATCTTGAACCATGTCCTTTTGCGCCTGGCTGCCGTGGCTCATCATCGTCATGAGCAGTTCATAGCCCTGGCGCTGATGAAAGCTTTCTTCCTGGCAAATCTTCACCATTGCCCTGGCATATGGCCCGTAAGACGTGCGCTGTAGCACCACTTGGTTGACGATCGCTGCACCATCCACCAACCAGCCAATGGCGCCGATATCGGCCCAGCTCAGGGTGGGGTAATTGAAAATGCTCGAGTATTTGGCTTTGCCACTGAGCAATTTGGCGACTTGCTCATCTCGACAGGCGCCCAGGGTTTCCAGGGCGCTATAGAGGTACAGCCCATGTCCGGCTTCATCCTGAATTTTGGCCATCAACTGCAACTTTCGCTGGAGCGATGGTGCCCGGGTCAGCCAGTTACCTTCGGGCAGCATGCCTACGATTTCAGAGTGGGCATGCTGAGAAATCTGTCGGATTAATGTTTGACGATACGCATCCGGCATCCAGCTGTCTGACTCGATTTTGATTTCAGCATCCAGCTTGCTTTGAAAGACGCGCTCTTCGGGTGTCATCTCGCCGAGGGTCTTGAGGTGTTGGATACCGGTATCCACTTGCTGCGCGTACATGCCAACGCTCCGATGAGGCTTTGGAGAACGTTATAAGTGACACGTTAAATCTTAACAATCATGATGTTTGCGTATCGTTTTAGATGGTCGGTATTTAGCTATTTGAATTTATTGAGTTATTGGTTGGTGTGAGCGTTTTTCAGGACACAAAAAGTAATATTTATTCGTGATAATTTGCGCATATATGCGCGGCGAGGATGGTTTGATCGATACTGCTGCCTTGGTCGCGGGAGTCGTCGAACGCGCTACAGACGCTGTTTTTACCTATGAATTCACACATCGGAATGTGACTGGTCTTTTTCGTTTTGAAAATGCAATCGACTCGCTCTATCCTGCATGCTCCCGGCTTACAGCCCACCTTGGACAAGGATGCTCATGACTACAGCATTTCAACCTGTTTCCCACCAGCTCAGGCAAGATGAAGCCGAAGATTTCAAGCCTTTTAACGTCATCATCACCGCGCGTAACTGTACAACCGCTGGTGCGAATCTTGTTATCGGCGGCCAGACGTTCCCCGATCGAGAGGAGAGTCTAACCGTTGGAAAATCAGTTCTGGTCAACACTGGTGCCGATGGTTTTGTGCAGTTAAGACTGATGAAAAGTAGTTACAGCAGTTCGACGGTTCGGCTTGATAAAGTGCCGATTCAGCCGCAATTGTTCGGTGCATTTGAGCCTCATGACACACAGTCCTCCTTTACACCGCAAGACAGAGAAACCATCCGGCATGGTCTGGACCTTGTACTTGAAGAAGTGCGTAAAAGTGCCCTGTTCAGCAAAGAGCAGTTCACGTTACTCAAGGAGCAGCTGGATGAAGCAGCTGAGGCGACCAAGCGCCTGACTCGCAAGGATTGGGTCCTATGGTTTATGGGCTCGGTAGCTTCATTGGCCATTACTGCGGGCTACCCCACAGACGCGGTGAAAGCTTTAATGACCGCAGTAGATCACTACGTTGGCCAAGGCGCTTTGTTTGCTATCCGGCTGCTAAACAAGTCCTGAATCACACGGCCAGGCGGATCCCAGGCTTTGACCCTATAGCTCAGGGCTTAGTAACACGGTGAGCTTTCAGACACGCCCGCATGGATGGGCTTTACATCGATGCGGTCAGTGTGTGTCCAGGTTGTCCAGGGTGGTAAATAGTTTTTGTGCCTGCTTGTTTAGTGCTCTAACATCACCGCCATTCGCGGCAACAAGCAAGCCACTGACAGCGTTGATTGCACTCATAAAGGCGCCTTCCAGCCAGCCGCCCAGGTGGCTGTAACTGTCGCAAGCAAGAAAGAAGCGATTGTTTAGCGCCGGCGAACGAGCGTGTGTATGAAACCGGAAGCACAAGTTGCTGTGGTAGTGATCCCCCGGATTGTCCAGTTTGAAAGCACCTGCGGAGCGGGCGGTGCTCCAGTCGAAGACGAATCGGCTGTCGGTTTGCACTTTGTTCAGAATGTCGCCGAGCCACCAGCGTCGGTAGCTGTTTGTCTCGGGATCATAGATGTCGCGGGTGGCGCGGTTGATCATGCTACTGAACATTTGGTCTGGACTGAATTCGCCCGGATGGTCTTGGCTATTTTGCGGGTAGTGGCCGAAATCCCGTTGCAGGCGGGTCGAATCGTCGTTCCAGGTGTAGCTGGCGAGAAAGCTCGAATAGGCCTGCCCCGCAATTGGGCTGGGAACAATATAGCTGGCGGCCAGTCCGGAGTCGGATATAACGGCTTGCACCGGTTGCCCTTGTACGGTGGGCACATTGGCCGACTGGGCATCTTCGTTTCGAATCAGGCCGAACACTTTTGAAGCGCGGACCATGGGTAACAGATTGATTGCACTGATGATTCGGGCAGTTGGGGCGTCGTTTTCCACGCTCAACTGCAAAGCGTTGTACACCTCTTTACGCCGCTCGGTTGGCAAGCCTAAACCGGCATCACCTAGGCGAGTCTCATCTCGACCGTTGGGGCTGTAGCCCGCGCGGGTGATGATGGGAACTAACTGGGTTTGTGGCAGCGCCAGGATGATGTAATCAAACTCTGACTGTTCCAGTACCGGTGTTTTGGCCGTGTTGAGGTAGTAGCTCAGGGCTGCCTGGCGCTTTGTGCTGGTGGGCGCGTGGTGATGATAAGCGTCCGAGACCCTGGCACTGATAAATTCAACTGCAAAGCTTGCGCCTCCCAGTTCCAGGGCATGCCTGTATAGCCGCTCAATAAAGTCAGAGTTTTCTTCACTGGGCAGTGAATACTCGTTGCTAAAGTTCCACAGGATCAGGCGCATCATTTCAACCAGGGAGATGCCGAACAAGGGCTTGAAACCTCCAGTCCCGAAGCCAAATCGCCCAAACAGTTCTACGCAATGGTTGATCGTTTCTTGAGGGTCTAAGCCGGGGATGTAGGGCAGTTCCCCTTGGGCTGATGCGTGTTCAATGATTTGACGGCCTGCGCTTGCCAGCGTGGTGCCGTCGTACTGAGCAACAAAAGCCAGCCAATCCTGCTCAATCTGGGTCAGTACGGTTTCATTGCTGGATGGGCTGGCCAATAGCGCCGAAACAGCAAAGGGATCGCGATCACCGATTTTGAATCGCGCGGCATGGGTAGGTTTGCCAGTGTCGAGGTCAATACCCGGCAGGTAGCGCAGAATCAGGCGCAACAGTTGGCGGGTAGTGCACTCTGGATTGTCCCAGTGGGTATGGTTGTAGCGTTCGGTGTCCGCCCCGAAAACAAACTCAGTGGCCACTTTGCCCGGGTTGGGGAACACTGACAGTCGGGTTGCTGGCTCGTAAACCTGGGAGGCGTAGTGCCAAATCAGCCCGGCTGTTTCCGGGAAACGCATAGCGCCGACTTCATAAATCGTGCGGTCGTTTTGAACACCGGTTGCCGCATCGGTTGCTACACGCGCTGCCCACACGCGTCCAGCTTTACGGGTATGGATAGGACTTACATCCTGCTTGGTGGGCTGTGGTGCCAGAAAGTGCAGAGGATCCATATCGAACAGACTGACTTGAATACGATGCGGTGCGCTCAGTTGCTGTGCCAGACGGGCGAGTTCGAACAGCGCCACTGTCCCTGCCGAACCTGCTCCTATAATCCCAATGCGATAATTACGCTGGGGAAGTACTCCAAGCTTGTCCTGTACGACCAGGGGGTAGGCAATGTGCGCCGAGTCAGGGTGTCGGTAATGGCGCGCGTGTTGCGCCAGTTCGGCAATTGATGCCTGGTGCTGGGGGTCTTTTGAGTGGTGCCAATTCCATATCGCGCGAATGCTCATCTGCTCTCTCTTCCGCAATGTCCTGTATCAGGACTCGTTACTTGCTGGTATTGGGTGCGCCAGGCCGACGATCAATGACTCGGCAGGCTTTACCTTCTGAACGTTTAATTGAGTACGTGGGCTGTAAAACGATATGTGCCGAGATGCCGACGTGCGCTTTGATGCGTTGCGCCAGTGCCTCACAGAGGACGTTGTGATCCTCGGTCTGCGAATATTGATATCCGCTTCTGAGTTCTACATGCACCTGCATTTGGTCCATGTTGCCCTCGCGGGACAGATGGATCTCATAGGCTTCAGCGAACTGATTGATCTTCAGAATTTGTTCTTCGATCTGGGTTGGGAACACATTCACGCCGCGTACGATTAGCATGTCATCGCTACGCCCGGTGATTCTTTCCAGGCGGCGCATTGCATTGCTGGTGCCAGGTAGCAGGCGGGTCATGTCACGGGTGCGATAACGGATCATTGGCAGCGCTTCTTTGCTCAGTGACGTCAGAACCAGTTCGCCGAGTTCTCCGTCGGGCAAAACGGCAGTAGTCTGCGGATCAATGATTTCCGGGTAAAAGTGATCTTCCCAAAGCGAGGCGCCGTTTTTGTCTTGTACGCACTCCATGGCAACGCCGGGTCCCATGATTTCCGACAACCCATAGATATCCAGCGCGGTAATGCCCAGTCGAGTCTCAAGTGCCGAGCGCATTTCATCGGTCCAGGGTTCGGCACCGAAAATACCCAGCCGCAGTGCGAGCTGATCGCGTGGTATGCCCTGACGCTCTATCTCGTCTGCAATGTTGAGCATGTAGGAGGGTGTGACCATGATGATCTCGGGTTGAAGGTCCTGAATCAGTTGTACTTGCCTGGCTGTCTGGCCTCCGGATACCGGAATAACGGTACAGCCCAACCGCTCAGCACCGTAATGCGCGCCCAACCCCCCAGTAAATAGGCCGTATCCGTAAGCTACGTGCACCTTTTCGCCAGGGCGGCCGCCGGCCACATAAATCGAGCGGGCAACCAGATCGGCCCAGGTATCTATATCTTTTTGGGTATAACCCACGACAGTGGGCTTGCCCGTGGTGCCACTGGATGCGTGCAGGCGAACGATTTGTTGTTGAGGGACGGCAAACATGCCGAAGGGATAGTTATCGCGCAGGTCAGCTTTGCTGGTGAAGGGGAACTGACTCAAATCATCCAGCGATTTGAGTTTGTCGGGATGAATATCCCAGTCATTGAATCGTTGCCGGTAAAAAGGCACATGGCGATAGGCATGATCGAGGCTCCAGCGTAGACGTTCGAGTTGCTGTTGGCGCAACTCGGTAAGCGAACGGTGAACACACCTTCCGAACTCCCAAACTAAGGGCGATGTTGTCCGCCTATTTTTAAGCGGACGCGATAACCCTTAAATGCGCCAACGAAGCTCATACCCCAAGTCATTTAAAGCCCAGGTTGTCCAGGAATGCCTACAACCCGGCGTATCCATCTCCAGCGTTGCCATCAGTCACGGCATTAATGCCAACGTGATCCGTAAGTGGCTGCCGCTTTATCGAGATCAACCGCCCGCAACGCTGCCGGCGTTCGTACCGCTAAAGGTCGCTCCAAAGCGAGCGACTGAGCCGTCAGTGATCATTGAGCTGCCTTTTGGCGAGCAAACCATCACGGTGAAATGGCCGTCTTCCGATCCCGAGGGTTGCGCCCGTTTTGTTCGTGGGCTTGCTCCATGATCCGCATCGATGCGATCTGGCTGGCCACCGAGCCTCTGGATATGCGCGCCGGCACTGAGACCGCGTTGGCTCGTGTCATTGCAGTCTTTGGTGCGGCGCAGCCGCACTGCGCTTATCTATTTGCAAACCGTCGCGCCACTCGCATTAAAGTCCTGGTACATGACGGGTTTGGCGTTTGGCTGGCGGCTCGCCGACTGACTCAAGGAAAATTTCACTGGCCCAGCAGTCGACATGGTGCCCAAATGGAGTTCAGTCCCGAGCAGCTTCAGGCGCTGGT
>NZ_JASLGE010000054.1 GCF_030150285.1 Pseudomonas sp.
TCGTCTAGTGGCCTAGGACACCGCCCTTTCACGGCGGTAACAGGGGTTCGAGTCCCCTAGGGGACGCCACGATTACCCGCTCTGCGGGATTTTTAAGGGTCATTCAATTATTGAATGGCCCTTTTGTTTGTCTGGCGTTTATAGGGCGAAAGCTACAAGCTTGCCCTCCCGCCCGCTTGCAGCTTGCAGCTATTGCCGGAGACAGCCCATGACTTGGGATTTGGCGACACCGTTCATTATTGATCTGCAGGTGCAGGCCGACGACATTGACGGGTTTGGTCATGCCAATAACGCCGCCTACGTGGTCTGGCTGGAACGCTGTGCCTGGCGTCACTCACAGCGCCTGGGTCTGGACCTGGCCGAATACCGACGGCTGGACCGAGCCATGGCAGTGGCCCGTCATGAAATCGATTACCTGGCCAGTGCTTATGAAGGCGATGAGCTGCAATTGGCGACCTGGATTGTCGATTGTGACCAGCGCTTGCGCATGACTCGGCATTTTCAGCTGGTGCGCCCCAGCGACGGTCTGACGTTGTTGCGAGCGCAAACCAGTTTCGTGTGCATTGAGCTTTCCACGGGTAAAGCCAGGCGTTTGCCTCCTGAGTTTCTTGAGGGGTATGGCCCGGCGATTGTGGCGCGCTGATCAAGGTTGATACTGGATATCGGATCGCCCGAGAACCCCGTAAACTGCCGCACGCTTTTTATGAGAGTCACCCATGCAAATTGCTTTGGCACCGATGGAAGGGTTGGTCGACAACATCCTGCGTGATGTACTGACCCGCACCGGCGGTATTGATTGGTGCGTGACCGAGTTTATTCGGGTCACTGAACGGCTGCTAACGCCCGATTACATCCACAAACTGGCCCCGGAACTCAAGCAGGGTGCGAAAACCCGTGCCGGAGTTCCGCTGCGCGTGCAGTTGCTGGGGTCTGACCCGGCGTGCCTGGCTGACAACGCGGCGCTGGCCTGCCAGTTGGGTTCACAGGTTATTGACTTCAATTTTGGCTGCCCGGCCAAAACCGTCAATAAATCCCGGGGCGGGGCGGTGCTGCTTAAAGAGCCTGAATTGCTCCACGCGATCATGCTGCAAGTTCGGCGTACAGTGCCGGCACATATTCCGGTCACCGCAAAAATGCGCTTGGGCTTCGACACGCCGGACAGTGCCAATGAATGTGCCATTGCTTTGGCCGAAGGCGGTGCCAGCCTGATTGTTGTGCATGCCAGGACCAAAATGGACGGCTACAAGCCGCCCGCGCATTGGGAGTACATCGCCCAGGTGCAAGACGTGGTCAAGGTGCCGGTGTTTGCAAACGGAGACATCTGGTCGGTTGAAGACTGGCGTCGATGCCGCGAAATCAGCGGTGCTGAACACATTATGTTGGGCCGCGGCCTGGTGTCGCGCCCTGATCTGGCTCGGCAAATTGCTGCAGCGCGTGCTGGCGAAGACGTGGTACCCATGACCTGGGCTGATATGCAGCCCATGATTCGCGACTTCTGGGCTCAAGCGCAAGCGCAGTTGACCCCCCGTTCGGCCCCCGGCCGGCTCAAGCAATGGTTGGCCATGCTGACCCGCAACTACCCGGAGGCAGTCTTGTTGTTCAATGCCATGCGCCGTGAAACCGACTGTGAAAAGGTCGGTCAGTTGGTAAATAACCCGCCCGAGGGTGCGCTCTGATAGTCACGAAAAAATTTTATAAAGCACCTTGAAAGAGGATGGCCGATCCCTATCTAGGGGGTAAGCGATGCCAAGACCGGGTCGCAGAAACACAATCTCGCTGAAATCAGGAGGCACAATGATGAACAACGCACCTTCCATGGCGCCACTGTTCCGTAATTCTGTCGGCTTTGACCGTTTTAGTGATTTGTTTGAATCCGCATTACGCAACGATGCAAGCGGCGGCTTTCCACCCTATAACGTTGAGAAACGGGGTGAAGACAACTACCGGATCGTAGTGGCAGCGGCAGGTTTCCAGCAGGATGATCTGGACCTGCAAGTTGAAAATGGCGTGTTAAGCGTTAGCGGCAGCAAACGTGAAAGCACCCAAGAAGAAAGCGTCACCTTTTTGCATCAGGGAATTGCGCAACGGGCATTCAAATTGTCCTTCCGGCTCGATGATCACATCGAGATCCAAGGCGCAAACCTCAGCAATGGCTTGTTGAGCATAGACCTGCAGCGGGTCGTGCCCGAAGAAGCTAAACCCAGACGCATCCCTATTAATGGGGATCACCAACCTGCCCTGAAGAACTGACTTCGGGCAGGGCTCAGGCAGCGGCCCCGCCAGTGCGGCGGGGCGCTTCTTTCTTGCTGGTGAAGGGCTAAAGGCTTGAATGGCTCAAGGCCCATATGAAAAACCTTCCGTCTTTTGTTAGTCGTACGCAGGCATTTGCTCTCGACACTCTCCAGGGGGCAAGTGCCTGCTTTTTCCTGTCTATTGCGCTGGCGCGTGATGTGCAGGTGCCTGACGGGCCTTAAGGTTCTTATCGGCCTTGTAGCGCAAGGCGACGTCCGGAACACTGCCGCTTTTTCCTGTTTCGACCCAGTTGCGGATACGGCTGGCATCGGCAAAATGCGTGTATTTGCCAAAGGCATCCAGGATCACCAGCGACACCGGGCGATTACCCATTTCTGTCACCAGCACCAAGCAATGCCCCGCTTGGTTGGTAAAGCCGGTTTTGGTCAGTTTAATCGTCCACTTTTCTTTATTGACCAAGTGGTCGGTGTTGCGAAAGCCCAGCGTGTAGTTGGGTTTACGGAACGCGACGGTTTTTTCCTTGGTGGTGCTCAATTGGCTGAGCATCGGGTAATTGCGCGCCGCAGCCAGTAACTTGCTCAGGTCGCGGGCGGTCGACACGTTGTGAGTCGACAGGCCAGTGGGCTCAACATAATGGGTGTTCATCATGCCCAGGCTCTTGGCTTTGGCATTCATGGCCGCGATAAAGGCTACATAACCTCCCGGGTAATGATGCGCGAGGCTGGCAGCCGCCCGATTTTCCGACGACATCAGGGTGATCAGCATCATTTCGTGCCGCGACAGTTCACTGCCGAGTTTGACGCGCGAGAACACGCCTTTCATTTCCGGGGTGTTGCTGATGTCGACCGAGATGAACTCATCCATGGGCTGCTTGGCATCCAGCACCACCATAGCGGTCATCAGCTTGGTGACTGATGCAATGGGCACAACTACGTCAGGGTTGCTGGCATAAATGATTTTGTTGGTTTTCAGGTCAATCAACATCGCGCTCCCCGACGCGATATGCAGCTGTGACGTATCCCGCGGGGTCGCGGTGCTCTCGGTCGCTGCGGCAAGTGAAGGGGCGGTGGTGCCTGTGAGAACTAAAAACAGGCTCAAAATGGACAGATGTTTTTTCACGCAAAATGACTCGAAAAAGGCCAGGAAATACCGAGCGAAACGGTGCTGTTACACATTACGTTACATTTTCCAAGTATGGATCAAATGTCCTTGAAATGCCTGATTTCGAAGCATTTTTTGCGATTAAATCCACGGTTTAAGTCTTTTCAAAGGTACAGAAACGCGCCGTGTCTTCAGTCAGCCGGCGGAGTAGAGCGGCGTGCGTCTTCAAGTCTTGCAGATCAAGGCTGTATGCAGCCTGAACAGGCTGGTGGGGCAGTGCAGGGAGGAGAGGGGAGGCGCTGGTACGCTCAGCAGGGTAAGTTCTGGTGGGCGTACCGGGTATTTTCTTAGGCAGTTACTTCAGGGTGGTAATGCAGCAAATCGCCCGGTTGGCAGTCCAGCGCTTTGCAGATGGCCTCTAAGGTGGCGAGTCGCAAGCCCTTCACTTTGCCTTGTTTAAGCAGTGACAAATTCTGCTCTGTAATGCCTATGGTCTGTGCAAGGTCCTTGGATTTAACCTTACGTTTGGCCAGCATCACATCGAGTCTGATATCTATCGGCATGTTAGTCCCTTAAACAAATTGCTGATTTTCACGTGCCATTGAGCAAGCGTTGTGCAGGCTGCGGGCGACAATCATGACAGAGGCAGCAAGAAACAGTGCAACAAGTTGTGAAGGTTCAAAGCTGAGTGTCAGCATCTTTTGTCCTACGGGTCCAAGCACGGTGATCCACACGCTCATCACAGGCGTCAGCACCACTGTTGCGGCCACCCAGTAACACACACTGGTACCGACTTGCCCCAACAGTTCAGCGGAGGTTGGCGAAAAGTAATCGCTTTTGCCATAGGCCTGGAACAGCCCGCGCAAGGCCCATAGCCCTTTTGCCAAAATCAATAAAGGAATACTGGAGATAACTGCGCCGCCTGTGGTCTGCCACCAGGTCAACTGTGAGATATCGGCGTTAAGGGTTTGTGTGAGGGTGCTTAGGCTGAACCCTCCGATATAGGTCGCGATTTGGTGGGGGAAAACCCAATAGGCGATGTTGATGGCCAGCATGCCGACGATCAAGGCTGTTGTGGCGTGGGCCAAGAGTCGGCTGTGGTTGGCCAGGCGATCTGTTTGCATTGAACAATCCTTCTGTGTGGGCCCTGAGGGCGTGCGTGTGAGTACAAGGTGTTCACTTTGTACGGGAATGATCTTATTTCGATAACTAATGATTGTAAAACGATAACTTTGTAACCGAATACATACCCTCGGCTGATGAATGCTCGGTGTCCTCACTCAGTTCGCGTACGGTCAGCCCGGTCATAGGTGTAAAATATGCCCCCTCGAAAATAACGGGCCCGCTCGATGAACCCTGAAGCACTGTCGATACTTAATCGCCACCTACTGACCGCGCTGCGCAACGCGCCCGCTGAAACCCGGCGTCTGTTTCACGGCCGAGGGCGTTGCTGGCCAGGGTTGGAGCAACTGACGGTGGACTGGCTGCAGGGCGTTGTACTGGTGGCGTTGTTCAAAGAGCCCGAACCTGCGCAACTCGCGGCTTTGAACGGGCTGCTGATGGCGATCGCCCGCTCAGTAGAATGGCAAGCCAGTGGTGCCCACACGCTGGTGCTGCAACACCGCTACACCCTGCAAAGTGACACCGACTGGCCGGTAGGCGAAGTGATCGATGAGTGGACGCTGACCGAAGGCGGCTTGCGCTATCGCGTTGACTTGGGGCGCAAGCAAAACAACGGCTTGTTTCTCGATATGCGCTTTGGCCGTGACTGGGTAAAGGGCAATGCCGAAGGCAAACGCGTGCTTAACTTGTTTGCCTACACCTGCGGCTTTTCGGTTGCAGCGATTGAAGGCGGTGCTGAGCATGTCGTGAACCTCGACATGTCTCGTGCAGCGCTAAGTCGCGGTCGTGACAATCACCGGCTCAATGGCCATGACCTGAGCAAGGTCAGTTTTCTAGGCCATGAGTTGTTCAAGTCGTGGGGCAAAGTCAAAAGCATGGGCCCCTATGATTTGGTCATTATCGACCCGCCGTCCTTCCAGAAAGGCAGTTTTCTGCTGACCAAAGATTACCAGCGCGTGGTGCGGCGCATGCCGGAGTTGCTGACGGCCGACGGTACGGTGCTGGCCTGCATGAACGACCCGTCGCTGGGGGCGGACTTTTTGATCGACGGATTCACTCGTGATGCGCCCAGCCTGCAGTTCGTTCAGCGGCTGGACAACCCCCCCGAGTTCCCAGATGCCGACGCGCAGTGTGGCTTGAAGGCGCTGGTGTTTAAGCAGGGTGGCTGACAGGCAGGTACAAAAAGGTTCATCACGGATTACCGGGAAAGACACTCTTGACCTTCATAACCAAGCATTCGCTTTAAGTTAAAGAGACCGTCATCAACGATGGGTTAGCGGACAGCAGGTTCTGATGGACACGATCTATCAGGCATAGAACGCCGGTTGGTTGGATATGTTTGTTCGCATGAACATCATCAACTAAATCGGCGTTCTTGTTTATAGGCTTCCCGTGATTGCGCGATGAACCAAAAAAAAGCCCGCGGGGGGGCGGGCCAAGGGTTCATTGAATGAGCGCAGTGACTATAGCGCCCGGTACAGCTTGGCAATATGAAACAAATGTTACCTTCAGCGCCGGCGTGACCCTGATCACACCGGCGTTTGTGCTTACTTGGTGCGCGACGATTCAAACAGGAACCATACGCGGCGCTCGGCCTCGTCGATCCAGTTTTCCAGCAGGCTGGTGGTGGCGACGTCTCCGAGTTCGGAGCACATGCCGTGGGTCTCGCGCATAAAGGCGGCCAACTGAATGTTGTCTTCGCGCAATTCAGCCAGCATGTCTTCCGGCGTGACAAAGTCAGCGTCGTTGTCTTTCAGGCGCTGGAGTCGCTTGATATGACCGATGGAGCGCAGCGTTGTGCGTCCCAGTTTGCGCACACGTTCGGCAATGGCGTCAGTGGTGGCATAAATCTGGTCGGCCTGCTCGTCCAGCAGCAGGTGGAAGTCGCGGAAATGCGGGCCCGACATGTGCCAGTGGAAGTTCTTGGTCTTCAGGTAAATGGCAAAGGTGTCGGCGAGCAGTGCGTTCACTTCTGCTGCAATGTTGATGCAGTTTTCTTCGCTCAGCGCCGAAGGTGTCCGCAGATCGGCCTTTCTGCTTTCCTTGGCGGATTTCAGGTCTTTCATGGGGGTTCCTCGTGAAGGCTGTGGGAGGTGTGCAGTAACGGGCTGACTAAAGACTACGATTTGTCGTTCGTCAAACCCTCTGCCCGCTCTGATGAAGCGGTTAAATAGTCCGACCGGGTAAAGAGCAAGATCGTTCAATACTTTT
This sequence comes from Pseudomonas sp., assembly GCF_030150285.1. Lineage (GTDB taxonomy): Bacteria > Pseudomonadota > Gammaproteobacteria > Pseudomonadales > Pseudomonadaceae > Aquipseudomonas. The sequence continues at coordinate 6,688 of NZ_JASLGE010000054.1, forward strand.
CCCGTTCAAGCTGCGACCCTTCGGCTCTGCACATTTTCAGGATGTTATCGATGCCTTCTACGCTTCCTCGCGTCGCGTTCATTCGCGGTGCGATTGCTTGCCTTCCGTTGACATTGGCCTGCGCGCCTTGGGGCTTGCTGGCAGGCTCCACGGCTATTGATGCACAACTGTCGCCGGCCCAAAGCCAGGGTTTGTCGCTGTTTGTCTTTGCCGGGGCAGCTCAGTTAGTGGCCATTGGGATGATCAAGGGCGGGGCCGGGGCGATTTCTATCTTGCTGACGACCTTGCTGCTGACCTCGCAGCACCTGCTGTATGCGATGCATTTGCGCCCGATGGTGGCACCGCTGCCCGCCAGATGGCGCTTTGGCCTGGGCTTCTTGTTGACCGATGAGTTTTTTGCGCTGGTCAGCCCGATGGACCGACAAACCTTCAATCGCTGGTATGCATTGGGTGTCGGGCTGTGCATGTATGTGGGCTGGAACCTGTTTACGTGCTTGGGGATCGTGGTGGGCCAGAGTATCCCTGGGCTTGATCAGTTGGGGCTCGAGTTCTCGATTGCGGCGACCTTTATCGCACTGATCACACCGGTGGTACGGTCCCTTCCAAGCGTCGTGTGCGTGGCGGTCTCACTGTTTGCGGTGGTGCTGTTCAGCTACTGGAGATGGGAGTCTGCGATTGTTTTGGCGGGGCTGGCAGGCATGGCTGCCGGGTATGTGTGTAAGCGACTGGGTGTGTACTTCTCATGATCTGGCTGATTATTGCGGCAATGACCCTGATTCTGTTCTTCAACCGCTACCTGTTTCTGGAGCCTCGGTTGCCGATTCGCTTGAACCGGGGGGTCAAGGAGTTTTTGGGGTTTGCAGTGCCGGGGATGCTGACGGCTATTTGCGGGCCCATCATTTTTATCAAGGATCACACGCTCGATGTGAGCCTGACAAACCCTTACTTGCTGGCCGGGTTGTGCGCGATAGGGCTAATGGCCTGGAGTCGCAATGTTTTGCTCAGTGTTGTGTCCAGTGTGACGCTGTTTTATCTGTTTCGCGCGTGGCTGTAACCTGAGCATCGGCCCGCGAAGTAAAGGGGCCGCTGACCGCAACGCCGTCACTGACCACGTACCAGCACGCCAACAGGCCGTCGGCGCGAAGCCGGGCGGGAACAGCGCTGCCTACAACTGACATGACATGAAGTTTGGGCATATGAACCTCCGTAAGAATGAGGTCATTTTACGGGGGCGCTCGCTGCACAAAATAATCATTGTGGCTAATAGTCGCCATCACTGCCGATAGGGTAGGTGCGTCAGTCAACCACTAGGTCAAGCATGTGCATGACCTCTTGCTCGCTCACCAATCCCTTGCTGACCAGGTGCTGGGCCATGAGTGAGACCAGTTTGGCGGCGCGATGACTTTCGAGCTGCTTGAGTTCGGTCAAGGTGTTGTACACCTTGCTGGAGATACACAAGCCGGGCAGGTGGTGGGGGTTTTGGGTTGGCATTCGAGTCGTCCTTATTTTTATAAAAGTTGATGTTAAACCCGCCAAACGGCAACTGTACAAGCCTGCCGCTCGGTTTATCGGTTGATTACCAGCGCGGTGGGCCGTAATAGCCCCGTGGCGGGCCGTAGTACAGCGGTTGCGGCCGACCATAGTAAGCGGGCGCATACACCGGTTGCGGTGGCGGCACGTAGACGGGTTGCGGCTGGTAATACACGGGCGGTGCCTGGACATACACCGGTTGTGGCTGCACATACACCGGTTGCTGGACGTATACCGGCCGGCGTTCATGACCTGCAATGACCGAACCGACGACCGCGGCACCCACCACGGCACCGAACAACGCCGGGCCGGCACCCCAGCCGCCATGGGCGGACGCCTGGCCTGCCATTGCCAGAGTACCTATCAGCAAAGCAATCTTGGGGAGGCTACGCATTCTATGAAATCCTCGACTGTTAGCCCCGTCACGTGTGGCCAGAGGTCACAAATCGTCGCAGGGATAACATTCAGACCGCACTTTTTGAAAAACTGCGAGGCCTGTTGGTAAATGTTGTGTAAGGTCTCTCAGGGGCTGACACGATTCAGCTTGGCCCGTGGAACTATGATCTAACACTATTCCCTACACGGCTCTAGCCGTTTATCTGAACGCCGTGAGCAAGGAGATGAGCATGCAAATGAACCCGGATAAAGACACCCGGTTGTGCATATCGCTGTCTGGCAGGCCCGGGAATTTCGGACTGCGTTTTCATAATCATCTATACGAACAACTGGGCCTGAACTTTTACTACAAAGCGTTCAGCAGCCACGACCTGGAAGGCGCTGTACGCGGGATCCGGGCGCTGGGCATTCGTGGCTGTGGCGTGTCGATGCCTTTCAAGGAGGCGTGTATCGCGCTGGTAGACGAACTGGATGCGTCGGCCAAGGCCATCGATTCGATCAATACCATTGTCAATACCGATGGGCATCTCAAGGCCTACAACACGGACTACATGGCTATCGAGCAGTTGCTGATCAGCCATAACGTGGCCAAAGGCACTACGTTTGCGCTGCGCGGCAGCGGCGGTATGGCCAAGGCTGTCGCGTCGGCGTTGCGTGACGGTGGCTACCGCAATGGCCTGATAGTGGCTCGTAATCAGGCAGCCGGCTCGGCATTGGCGAACAACCTGGGCTATGACTGGCAGCCGGAGTTGGGTGAGCATCGACCGCAGATGCTGATTAACGTGACGCCCGTTGGTATGGCCGGTGGGACAGAGGCAGATCACCTGGCCTTTGAGGAAGACGCGATTGATCGCTCGGACATTCTCTTTGATGTGGTGGCCATTCCCTCTGAAACACCGCTGATCATGCGCGGCCGGGCTCAGGGCAAGCAGGTCATTACCGGGCTGGAAGTTATCGCCTTGCAGGCGGTCGAGCAGTTTGCGCTGTACACCGGTGTGCGTCCTACGCCGCAACAGTTTCAGGCGGCTGTGGCTTTTGCCCGCAATTGAAACGTAAAAGCGCAAGGCCGGGCATCGGCCTTGCGCCGGGTTGACGAGGGTTAGACAAATGTCAGTTGGGCACCCTGTTCATCGACATGCAGACTGAGCGGCGCGCCCATGATCAGTGGCCGCATATCCGAGATGTGGCCATTGGGAAACCCGAAGACTTTCGGGAAGTCGTAATCAGCCAAGCGCTCTGCAATGATGGATTGTGCGGTCGCACTGTGGTCTGACGTGTCATTGCCAATGTTTTTCATGCCGCCAATGACCAGGCCCTTGATTTTTTCAAAGGCCCCTGTTTGCTCAAGGCTTTTAATATAGCGATCAATTTTGTAGTAGGCGTTTTCACCGATTTCTTCGAGAAACAGAATGGCGTCGTTGTAATTGAAATTATAGCGGGTGCCCGATAGCGCGGTGACCACTGTCATGTTCCCGCCTATTAATGTTCCGGTACAGGCTCCGTGTTGGTTAAGCGCGTTGGCACTCAATGAGTACGTCGGTTTGATACCCTTGAATACGTTAAATATATTTTGATAAGACTCGGCCGAAGGGTTAACGGTTCTGATGATGTTCTGCCCATGGATCGACTGAATACCGTGGCGGGCCAGCAGGCTTTGCAGGTACGTAATATCGGAATAGCCGATCAACCACTTGGGGTTGTTGAGGAAACGACACAGGTCGACTTGCTCCAGCAATTGCGCGCTTCCATAGCCGCCGCGAGTCGCCCAGACGGCATCAATCGATTCATCGTCCAATGCCCATTGCAAGTCGTTCAGACGTTGTTCAATGGTTCCAGCATAGTTGTAGTGGTGTTCGTATCGAGCTAATGCATGCTCACCATAAACAGGCGTATAGCCCTGTTCAATAATCATGGCATGGGTATGCGTTAACAGGTCGGAGCTGGAGACAGCGCCAGCCGGAGAGATAATGGCAATACGACTGCCAGGTTTGAGGCTTCTTGGGGGTTGTGAGCATGTAATCATGAGCGGCACCTTATTAGTGTTCTGGGTAATGAGTGAAGTGTGAAGGCTAGCCTCGGCCCAAGCTGTGAGTTGCAGTACGCGTTGTTTTAAGTGGGAAGGTATGTCGTTATCTTGCGTAGGGTATTTCCATTGTTGGAGCCGTTTTGGCTGTTCGGTCGAAATTTGATTCGATGGGCAGGACTCAAGTTACACGTGGACATTCTTTTCAGGTCGAAAGTGCTGTTCCAAGGCGCTTTTTATCAGGAGTATCAGCCGCGCTTGATCGCTGAGCTGATTCGGCTCACGCCGTTGAGGACGATTAAACAAACCGTTTTTATTTCTGTATTAGCGCAAAAGGATGCGACATGATATTTACAACCATCACCACTGCCCAGGCCATGCAAAATATGTTGGCGTTTGTCCAGTCTTCTGATTCGGAGAAAATAAAGTACGTGAAGGCGCGTTACAGTCGCCTGCAAGAAAGTGATATCGGTGAGTTGTCGGATGTCGAAATCCTTGCGGCACTCAAACCTAATGAAGAGCGCATGATGCTGTTTGTTAATCAATATGAGCGGGTGAAAGATGGCGTCACGCCGGGCCTGGTACTTGATGCTTCGTTGTTGAGTGAGTGGAGTCACTTTGTCAATAGCGCAGTGGTATCAGCGCTGGAGACGATTGTTAATACCTTGGGAAGTGTCGAGACAAGCGGTTCCCTGTTGATCGAGGGTGTGATCGACAGGCTGTTTAATGACCGTGAATACCTGAGAGCAAGGCTTTCTCGCATGCGCTCATTGATTGGCGATGCGCAGTTGCAATCTGAAATTATCCATACCGATCGCCCTACATTTGAACTTGTTTATAAGCCCGTGACGGCGCCTAATAGTCAATCGGACAACAACTTTGGTATGGCATTTATTGAGTGGATGGGGGTTGAACCCTGCATGCTGATCAATCACCGCTGCCTTGAGAATAATGCCCTATACACGCCGGGCGTCTCAGGCTTTGGCAATGAATATTGCTTCTACATAATGCTGCATGAGTTGGTGCATCTACTCCTGGGGGCAAATGATGAGACCTACAGCCCTTCACCCAATGACGATATCAGTAAGGTGAGTGTTTACGTTATCGATAACCTTAAACCTCACGAAGTCGACAATGTTGACAACTATTGCGCGCTGATTTTCATCGTGCTGTCTCTTATGCATGATGAAGGTCACCTGGACTTGACGCTCTTCTAATCAAACACTTCCCGGTGCGTTGTGAACCTGCCGCTTTAGAGGGGGTACGGTTCACAATGCAAAGGGAAGGGGCGTAGGCATTGTTTACTGACGGCGTGTGAGTCGTCGTTATTCCAATTCGCTCAGGCGCGCTTCCAGCGCTGCGATCCTGGCTTCAAGGGCATCAATACGCTCCAGAGAAACAGGGGGGATGCCGCTGCGCTCCGCCGGTTGCTGGCGGGCGGTGAGAATCGCTTCGATGTCGGCCGGATCTCCCAGGGTATGCATATAACGGTCTTCGCGCTGCCCTGACTGACGCGGCAGCAGCACGGCCAGATCCCGCGCAATCAGCCGCTCAAGTTGATGTTGCACTTGATCGGTGTCTTCAAAGTCATGCATGCGCCCGCTACGGGTCAGCAGTTCGTTGAGGGTGTGCGGGCCGCGTAAAAACAGCAAGCCCATCAGCACCACTTGCGCAGGCACCAGTTCCAGCGCTTTGTCGACCTTGTGCTCCCAGCGGTCGGCACGGCTGCCCATTACCAGGCGGGTAAAACCGCGCCCTTCCAATGCGCGCAGGCTTTGCCCAACCTGGCCTTGGGTCAGGTTCATTACGGGCTCGCGGCTGGTTTTCTGATTGCAGGCCAGTACCAGCGCGTTAAGGGTCAGCGGGTAGGTGTCCGGGTGGGTGGCCTGTTTTTCTATCAGCGACCCGAGAATGCGCACTTCGATGCCAGTGAGGCGGGCAGCGGTGGAGGCGTCATTGGGGGTGTGTTCCGGGGAATGATGAACGGGGACTTCCATTTTCTTCTCCATGATCAGCAACTGTTACCAGTGCCTAGTGTGGAGGCTTTTTCGCATCAGGGCGACTGTCTTGAGGGGGGACCTCCCGCCGGTGTCGGCGGGAGGCACGCGGTCAGCGGTTGACCAGTTTGGCGGGCAGGGCAATCACCAGGAAGCTGCTGAGGATCAGGCAGCCAGCGAAGAACCACAGGGCGCTGGTGCCGCTGCCGGTGACGTCAATGGCGATGCCCATCATCGAGTTGCTCACCAGGCCGGCGATGTTGGCCAGCGAGCACGCCAGGGCGAACCCGGTTGCGGCGGCACGGCCCTTGAGGAAGGTGGCCGGCAGGCTGAAGAACACCGGCACAGCGCCAATGATGGCCGCCGAGGCAATGGCGAACAGCAGCACCGTGGCGAATACGTTATGGGTGTAAAAGGTCGTCGCGGCCATGGCGGCAGCACCGACAAAAAACGGCACGATAATGTGCCAGCGGCGCTCACGGTGACGGTCCGAACTGGCACCGATCATCAGCATGCCCAGCAGGGCAGCAGCACTGGGCAGTGCGGTCAGTACGCCGATGTGGAAGTTGTCGGAGACCCCCGCGTTGCGAATGAACGTCGGCATCCAGAACGCCATCGCATACGCACTGAGCAGGATTGAAAAGTCGATCCCGCCCAGCATCCACACTTTCAGGTTGAAAAAACCGTCACGAAAGCTGTGCTTGCTGTGTGTGCCGTCGGTGTCGTCTTTACGCAGTTCGCTGTCGAGCAGTGCTTTTTCGTCATCATTGAGCCACTTGGCGCTGTGATGATCGTTGGGCAATGCCCAGAACGTCAGGACCCCCAGGATGACGGTGGGAATGGCTTCGATGATAAACAGCCATTGCCAGCCGCGCAGGCCCGCGGTGTTGTCAAAAGCCCCCATGATCCAGCCTGACAGAGGCCCGCCGATGACGCTGGACAGCGGCATGCCAATCATGAACAGCGCAATGATGCGCCCGCGTCGGTGGGTGGGAAACCAGGTGGTCAGGTAGTACAGCACGCCTGGCAAAAAGCCCGCTTCGGCGGCGCCCAGCAGGAAGCGCACGATATAAAACTGGGTGGGGGTAGTGACCAGCATGGTGCAGCCCGACAGGATGCCCCAGGTGATCATGATCCGGGCAATCCACATTCTCGCGCCGACTTTTTCCAGGGCCAGGTTGCTTGGCACCTCAAACAGGATATAGCCGACAAAGAACAGGCCCGCGCCCAGACCGAACGCGGTTTCGCTAAATTGCAGATCGCCGAGCATTTGCAGCTTGGCGAAGCCGATGTTGATCCGGTCCAGGTAGGACGCCAGATAACAGAAGCACAAGAAGGGAATAAGCTTCCAGGTGATTTTGCGATACAGCGCCGGGATCGGATCGGCGACGGCGGTCGCAACGGGTGTTCCAGCATTTGCAGAGGGCATGTGTGTCTCCTGGCGGGACTTTATGGTTGTTGTGTAGCCGCGATCAGTGCTTTGGCAGGCTCGTACAGCGGCTTCCAAAGGCAGTGTCAGAAGACTGGGCAGGCCTTGTTCAGGCCCTTGCTCAGTAGTGGCGACCAGTGCTCTACGGCCTGGTTCTACGGCAGCTATCCCTGGCTGCCGGTGTACGTGAACGGTGACGGTGGTGGTTTAAGCGCGTGCGGCCTGTCGAAAGTGTTGCAGCGCTTGCTGCTTGCTGACGACGTCGCCGTATTTGCTGTCAATGTCGAACAGGTTGGCCTCATGCGGTGCGCGGTGACGGTCCCCGACACATTCGCGGACAACGATGGTGCGAAACCCGTGTTGCACCGCATCCACCGCAGTGGCGCGAATACAGCCGCTGGTAGAACAGCCGGCCAGCACCACGGTATCGATGCCTTGGGCATGCAACAGTGACGCCAGGCTGGTGCCGAAAAACGAACTGGCGTACTGCTTGCTGATCACTACTTCGCTGGGGAGCGGTTGCACGGGTTCGCAGAAGGCGGCCAGGGGGTTGCCCTCAACCATATCTTTCATCACGGGCGCCTTTTTAACCCAAATGCCCCCGTCTGCGAAGTGCTCCGGGTGGTAGCGGATGTTGGTGTGTACGACCGGGATGCCGTGCTCGCGTGCGCACTGCAGCAATTCGACGGTTTCAGCCACGGCACTGACCACATCAGGGGCAAACAGCGGCGCGCCTTCGCGGGTGTAACCCTGCATGAAATCGATCATCAGGAGTGCAGGTTTTTGACCGAAACCAATGCGCTGGCCCCAAACACCCTGGTAGTTGGCGTCGACACTTTGTTCATGGCTCATGACTCGCTCCTTTTATTGATACGCGCCGGACAGCAGGGCACCCGCGCCTGGAACAATCGGCTCCAGGTTCAAGGCTTTGAGCATGGCGTAGGTGGTGGCGATGGCAGCGGTCAACACCGGTTTTCCGGTCTGGGCTTCAACACAGGCGACCGCAGGCAGCGACTGCATTTGCACGCAGGCCGACAGCACGATCACGTCCACGCCTTCTAGGTTCATGCCGCTGACAATGCCCGGTAACAGGGCGGGGTCGTGTTGGGCCACGGCCAGGTTGTCGGGTATTTCCAGGGCGCGCCAGTCCACGACTTCAAAGCCTTCCTCGCGGATGTAATTCACCACCAGTTCGGTCAGCGGCTTCATATAGGGCGCGACGATGGCGATTTTTTTTGCGCCCATCACCTTAAGTGCGTCAATCAGGGCACCCGCACTGGTAATCACCGGGGCATTGCCGTCGTTTTCAGCTGTGGCGCGTGTCAGGCGCTGCTCGGACTGGCGGTGGTAGCCAAGGCCCATGGCCATGATGGCGACCAGGCAGGCGTACCCCAACACGTCGACGCGGGCGTCGGACAGCTCGATCGCGCAGCGATCGGACTCACCGTCCATGGCGGCCAGCTCTTCTTTGCACACTTTTTTCATGCGCATGCGGCTGGAGTGAAAGGTAAAACGTTCCGGGCGGATCAGCTGGCGCGCGGTGAGCATCGCCGGGATCTCGGTCTCCATGGTGGTGTTGGAACTGGGCACAATCTGGCCGATACGGTAAGGCTTTAGCACGGGGTGTCTCCTTGAGCGGTGCGCTGAATTCAGGCCTGGGCGAGAACAAATTCGTTAAAGGTGCCGAGGAAACCATCAAGGTCGTCCCAAGGAATCATGTGCCCGGCGTTCTCGACGTGGGCGATGCGGATGCGCGGTTGCAGCGCCTGGATTTCGGCTTCGTCTTCGGCCTGAATCACCCCGCCGCGTCCGGCGACCATCAGCAGTGCCGGCGCGTTCAGGTGCGGCAGGTCCTGATGAAAGTCCACGTCGTGAAAGTCATTGAACGCGCGCACGATGGCCGGCTCGTGACAGGTGTGCAGCCATTCGGCACGCAGTTGCAATTGCTCTGGCGTCCAGCTGGGGCAGAACGCGCGCATGGCCTCGGCGTCCATGCCTATGACCGCCTGACGGATCGAGTCCACGTACCACGCCAGTTTGCTGGGGTAGTCGCGTCGTCCTGGCCCGGAGACCGGCGGATCGATCAGCACCAGGCTTTTCACCCCTTGTGGATGGCGAACCGCGCTGCGCACAGCAAAGCGCGCGCCCATGGAGTGCCCAGCCAGGTGGTAATCGGTCAGGCCCAGGGCGCTGGCGAAGGCGGCGATATCGTCTGCGCAGGCGTCAGTGCCGTAATCCAGGTGCGGCTCACTGCTCGACAGGCCGCGGCCACGCACATCCAGCACATAGGTGTCGAAATGTGTACCCAGGTGTTCGGCCACAAAGCCCCAGGTAATGGCCGGGCTGGTAATGCCGGGAATCAGCACGAGCACAGGTTTGGGGGCGCCGCCCTGGCCGCCGTAGCGCAAGTAATGCTGGCGTATGCCATTGGCGTGGACGTTGGCACCGTACATAAACGTGCTCATGCCGGCACCTCGGTTTCCAGGGCGTGGCTGTAGAGGTCATAGCCGTACACCCAGGCCGGGTCTTCCTGGGTACGCAGCCAAGTGTTGGCGTTGGACACGGCTTGAACCCGTGAGGCGCGGCCTTTGCGATTGGCTTCGTACAGCTGGAACGCGGTGCGGTAATCACTCAGCCCGGTTTCTTGCAAACAGCGCGTCAGCATGGCGGCGTCTTCGATGGCCATGCCGGCCCCTTGTGCCATATGCGGTTTCATGGGGTGGCAGGCATCCCCTAGCAGTACCAGGCGGCCACGGCTCCAGAGTGGCAGTGGGTTGCGGTTGAGCAGAGGCCATTTTGTGACGCTTTCGCTGGATTCGATCAAGGCTTGTACGGTGGGGTTGTAGCCCGCGAACGCGTCGTACATTTCTTCCCGGCTGCTGTCCACAAAACTGCCCTGGAAGTCCCAGGCCGGGTGTGGCACGCCGGTCACGTAGTAGTACTCATCGCGCTTGGCGGTGGTGTGGTAGACCATCATGTGACGGTCTTCGCTCCACCACTTCACGCAGTTCTCGAAATTCAGGTTGTACTTGGTCAGGGTTTCGCTGCGGATCAATGCGCGATGTGCCACCCAGCCGCTGTACAGCGGCTTTTCGGCACCGAGTAGCTCTTCGCGGATTTTTGAATTGATGCCGTCGGCACCAATCACGATATCGGCTTCGGTCTGGGTGCCATCGCTGAAGTGCAGGCGCACGTGGGTGTCGGTTTCTTCAAGGCGGGTCAGGCATTTATTGAAGTGCGTGGTGCCTGGCGCGATGGTCGACATTTGCAGGGCGTGCAAATCACCACGGTGCACAGTGATGTAGGCGGCACCGTATTCCTTGCGGGCAAAGTCACCCAGTTCAATGCGCGACAGGTAATCGCCACTGGCACCGTCACGGCTGAACCAGAAGTCCGGGTGCGAGCCCATGTCACTCAGCTGTTGCTCAATGCCCATGCGGCGGAAAATTTTCATGATGTTGGGGCCCATGTGAATGCCCGCACCGATGCGGGAAAACGCGGGGGCCTGCTCATAAACATCAACGTGGAAGCCGGCTTTTTGCAACAGCGTAGCGGCTGCAGCGCCTCCCAGACCTGCGCCGACGATGGCGATACGTTGTTTTCCAGGCATGCAAGGTGTCCTTTTTTTAGTGGTTGACGACGCCTGAGCGGAGCAAGTTCCGGTGGGCGATTTGCAGTGTATACGCTATTTATTTTGGCGTTGCATAGAGCTTGTGAAAAATAAAATTAACCGAGAGTCAGTTTAATAATGGGGTTTTATCCAGTATTTATGGGGTTATTCCGTGTTTTTCATGGGTTTGCAAAACGCTGATGAAGCAATAAATTTTTAATCACTTATTCGTAAATAGCGTGTACGCTTCAAATCAACCTGTAACCAGCGACCCTGTCGAGAGGACCCGTACATGCCGGTAAGTGACTGCGAACTGACTCAGATGTTTGAGCACGTGTTGAAACTGTCCAAAGTGGACGCGACCCAAAGTGTCGCTGTGCTTAAAAGCCACTACTCCAACCCGCGCACGGTGCGGGCGGCCATGGACGCGGCTCAGCGCCTGGGTGCCAAGGTGTATGCCGTGGAATTGCCATCGTTCAACCACCCGATGGCGATGGGCAATGACCTGACCGCGTACTGCGGCGACACGGCGCTCACCGGCAATATCGCCGCGCAGCGGGCACTGGAAGCGGCGGACCTGGTGATCGACACCATGCTGTTGCTGCATTCGCCCGAGCAGGAGCAAATCCTTAAAACCGGGACGCGCATTTTGCTGGCGGTCGAGCCGCCCGAAGTGCTGGCGCGCATGTTGCCGACGCTGGCCGATAAAAAGCGGGTGATGGCGGCTGAAACAATGCTCAAGCAAGCGCGCTCGATTCAGGTGCGGTCCAAAGCGGGCAGTGATTTCCGGGCCGCGTTGGGGCAATACCCGGCGGTGACCGAATATGGTTTTGCCGATGAACCGGGGCGCTGGGATCACTGGCCCAGCGGCTTTCTGTTTAGTTGGCCGAATGAAGCCACCGCTGAAGGCACCTTGGTGATCGACGTGGGCGATATTGTGCTGCCGTTCAAAAACTATTCACGCGAGCAGATCGTGCTGGAGATCGACCAAGGGTTTATCACCTCGATTCACGGCGGGTTCGAGGCCGAGTACCTGCGCGACTACCTGAAGTACTTCAACGACCCTGAGGTGTACGGGATTTCCCATATTGGCTGGGGGCTGCAACCGCGTGCGCAGTGGACTGCCATGGGCCTGCACGACAAAAACGACGGCATGTGCATGGATGCTCGGGCCTTCGAGGGTAACTTCCTGTTTTCAACAGGGCCCAACACCGAAGTGGGCGGCACGCGTAAAACCCCGTGCCACCTGGATATTCCGCTGCGCCATTGCGATATTTTCCTGGACGAGCAGGCCGTGGTGACCGGCGGCGTGGTGGTTGCCCCCTGACGCTGACCGCCCTGACACCGCCCCCTGCCAGTACGAGTGCGCTCGCACCGGCAGGTCAGGCAGGTTAAGGTCTTCTTCCCTCAACTGACAAAGAAAGAGGCCGCAGTGCCGGACACCCAAGCACCCACCCAAGACACCGATGCCGCCTACGATTTTTCCGAGCAGGTCGGTCATTTGTTGCGCAAGGCGTACCAGCGCCATATGGCGATTTTTCAGCAGAACATCGGTAACTCGCAGTTGACCGCTGTGCAGTTTATTACCCTGTGCGCCGTGCGCGACCATGGGCCGAGTTCGCTGAGTGAGTTGATCAAGGCCACCGCTGTGGACCAGGCCACGATTCGCGGCATTGTCGAACGCCTGCAGGCCCGTGATCTGGTCACGCTCAAGCCGGCCGAGCAGGACAAGCGCAAAGTCATCGTGAGCCTGACTGAAACCGGCATGCAATTGGTGCATGAGACAGCGCCCCATGCACTGCAAGTGAGCGAATTGACCATGAGCCGGCTAAACCCGGCCGAACGCGTCGCGCTGCTGTATGTGTTGCGCAAAATGGTCGATGACGGAGCCGATTAAGGCTTTCTAGAGCCGCTGGCATTGTTCTTGCTGCTGCGTTAATGAAGTAGTTACTTCATTAACGCAGATGAATCACAGCGCCGCCTCTGCGGCGCTTTATTACGCGCATTTCATGAAGTAAACACTTAACAAGATCCGCTCAAACAGGGCGGGCGTTGCTACTTTGGGAAGCCTTGAATGAGCGATCACCGCCTTGCGCCGGTCAAAACGGTAACACTTCACGTCAATGGCCAAGCCGTCGAGGTCAGTGCCATGGCGGATACGCCGCTGCTGTTGATCTTGCGCAACGACTTGCAGTTGAACGGCCCCAAATATGGCTGCGGCCTTGGCGAATGCGGGGCCTGCACGGTGATCATCGACGGCGTGGCCGCCCGCTCTTGCGTGTTCCCGCTGGCGGGTGCCGAAGGGCGAACCATCACCACCCTGGAAGGCATCGGCAGCCGGGCGCACCCGCACCGGGTGCAGCAAGCCTTTATCGATGAGCAGGCGGCGCAATGCGGCTATTGCATGAACGGCATGATCATGACCGCCAAAGCCTTGCTCGACCGTAACCCGCACCCCACCGAAGAGCAGATCCGCAACGAGCTGTCGGCCAACCTGTGCCGTTGCGGCACTCATATTGAAATCATCCGTGCGGTCATGCTGGCCGCCGCCCAACAGCCTTGAACGGACCCATGACCATGACCTTTACCGCGCTTACCCGTGATCAGTTGTTGGCCAAGTCGGGCGTGTTGCTGATTGTCGATCAAATCCAGCCGCCCTCAGGGCCAGTGGCCAAAGGCGGTGTGCCGGTGGTCAAACCCATGGAGCAAGGGCTGTTTATTGCCATCAATGATGACGGCCAAGTGTATGGCTTCAATGGCCACGTTGACCTGGGTACCGGAGTGCGTACGGCGCTGGCGCAGATCGTCGCTGAAGAGCTGGACCTGGCTGTCGAGCAGGTGTGCATGGTGCTGGGTGACACCGCCAGTGTGCCGAATCAGGGCGCGACCATTGCCAGTGCAACCCTTCAGATCAGCGCCATTCCGTTGCGCAATGCGGCGGCTGAAGCGCGGCGGTTTTTGCTGGAGCAGGCCAGCGAACGGCTGGGCGTGGCGGTCGCAGAGTTGAGCCTTGAACACGGGGTTATCCGCAGCCCGGACGGGCAGCAGGTGACATTTGCCAGCCTGGTTGAACACCAGCGCCATGTGCTGAACATTACCGGCGATGCGCCGCTCAAGGCGGTTGACGATTATCGGCTGGTGGGCAGCGCCTCGGCGCGGGTCGACATACCGGCCAAGGCCACTGGCGAACTGACCTATGTGCACGACATGCGCCTGCCCGACATGCTGCATGGCCGAGTGATTCGCCCGCCCTATGCCGGGCTCGACAGTGGCGAGTTTGTCGGCAACAGCCTGCTGCATGTGGATGAAGCCTCGATTGCGCATATTCCGGGTATCGTCAAAGTGGTGGTCATTCGCGACTTTGTCGGTGTCGTTGCCCTGCGTGAAGAGCAAGCGGTCAAAGCCGCGCAGGCCCTGAGCGTGACGTGGAAGCCGTGGCGGCAGAAGCTGCCGGACATGACCGATGTCGAGCAGGCCATTCGTGATAACCCGCGTATCCAGCGTGTGGTGCTGGACAAGGGCGATGTGGATCAGGCGCTGGCCCAGGCCAGCGAAACCCTGAACCGCACTTACTTGTGGCCCTACCAGATTCACGGCTCAATCGGCCCCTCGTGCGGGCTGGCCGATTATCAGCCCGAGCAAATTCGCGTGTGGTCCGGCACGCAAAACCCGCATTTGTTGCGCGCCGACTTGGCATGGTTGTTGGAGTACCCCGAAGACCAGATCGACATTATCCGCATGGAAGCGGCGGGATGTTATGGCCGCAATTGCGCAGACGACGTGTGTGCCGATGCGCTGTTGCTGTCGCGTGCTGTCGGCCTGCCGGTGCGGGTGCAACTGACCCGCGAGCAAGAGCATGTGTGGGAGCCCAAAGGCACGGCGCAACTGATGGAAGTGCAGGGCGGGCTGAATGCCGACGGCGGGGTGGCGGGGTATGACTTTCAAACCAGCTACCCGTCCAATGGTGCCCCCACGCTGGCCTTGTTGCTGACCGGGCGCGTCGAGCCGGTGGCGGCGATGTTCGAGATGGGTGATCGCACCTCGATCCCGCCCTATGATTTTGACCATCTGCGCGTGACCATCAATGACATGGCCCCCCTGGTGCGGGCGTCCTGGATGCGCGGCGTGTCGGCATTGCCCAACACCTTTGCCCACGAGTCCTATATCGACGAACTGGCCTTTGCCGCCGGGGTCGACCCCATTGAATACCGTCTGCGTTACCTGGCCGATGAGCGTGCCTCGGAGCTGGTGCGGGCGACTGCTGCGCGGGCCGATTGGGTGGCGCGCACGCAGCCGATGCAAACCCCGGAACAGGACAATATTTTGCGCGGTCGCGGGTTTGCCTACGCGCGGTACATCCACAGCAAGTTCCCGGGGTTCGGCGCGGCCTGGGCGGCCTGGGTCGCAGATGTAGCCGTGGACAGGCTGAGCGGCGAGGTGTCGGTCACGCGCGTGGTGATCGGGCATGACGCGGGCATGATGATCAACCCGGCCGGGGTCAAGCATCAAATCCACGGCAACGTGATTCAGGCCACCAGCCGCGTGCTCAAGGAGCGCGTGACGTTCGAAGAGTCCACCGTCAGCAGCAAGGAGTGGGGCGCGTACCCGATTCTGACGTTCAAACAAGTGCCCAAGGTGGATGTGCTGATGATGCCGCGTCAGCACGAGCCGCCGATGGGGGCCGGGGAGTCGGCGGGCGTGCCCAGCGCGGCGGCCATCGCCAACGCCATTTTTGATGCCACTGGCATTCGCTTCAGGGAACTGCCGATTACCCCGGAGCGGGTACTGGCGGCCTTGCAGCAGGCACAGCCTGCGCCCGAGCCAGCAGAACCCGCGCCGGCCAAACGCTCGAAATGGTGGTTCGGCTCGCTCGTGGCGGGCTTCGGTGCGCTGGTGGGCATTGCCGCGACGGCCTTGCCCTGGCGGGCTGAAATAGCGCCGATCGTGCCGCCGTTGGCGGGCACCTGGTCGGCGGCCACGCTGGAGCGCGGGCGTTTGCTGGCGGCCGTGGGCGACTGTGCGGTGTGCCACACCGCGCCGGGCGGATCCACCAATGCCGGCGGGCTGGCCATGCAAACCCCGTTTGGCACCCTGTACACCACCAACATCACCCCGGACCCGCAAACCGGTATCGGCAACTGGTCATACCCGGCCTTTGAGCGAGCCATGCGCGAAGGGATCAGCCGCGACGGCAAGCACCTGTACCCGGCCTTTCCGTACACGGCATTTCGCAATATTGACGATGCCGACATGCAGGCGTTGTACGCCTACTTGATGTCGCAAGCGCCGGTCTCACAACCGGCCAAGGCCAACGCCATGCAGTTTCCATTCAATATGCGCCCGCTGATGGCGGGGTGGAACGCCTTGTATTTGCGCCAGGGCGAGATCAAGCCGCAGCCGCAACGCAGCGCACAATGGAACCGCGGTGCGTACCTGGTGAACGGTTTGGGTCACTGCGCGGCCTGCCATTCCCCGCGCAACCTGATGGGGGCCGAAAAGGGCGGCAAGGCCTTTTTGGCGGGGGGCAGTGTCGATGGCTGGGAGGCTCCGCCGCTCAACGGCCTGTCCCATGCGCCGACGCCCTGGACCGAGGATCAGCTGTTTACCTACCTGAGCACAGGGTATTCCGAAGCGCACGGGGTGGCGGCGGGCCCGATGGGGCCGGTGGTGAGCGAATTGGCCACCTTGCCAGACGCCGATCGCCGGGCGATGGCGGTGTACCTGGCCTCACTGAATGACACGGCTGAGGTGCAACCGGTGCCCGCCCCGCAAACCGCTGCGCTGGCAGCAGCCACGGCGGTGTCGTTGAGCAATGGCCAGCGGGTGTTTGAGGGCGCATGCCAGGGCTGCCATGCCGACGGCGCGGGGCCGAAACTGTTTGGGGTCAGCCCGTCACTGGCCAGCAACAGCAATGTGCACAGTGCACTGCCGGACAACTTGATCAAGGTGGTGTTGCAGGGTATTCCCGTGCCGGCCACCCCGGATCTGGGCTATATGCCCGGCTTCAAGGACAGCTTGTCAAACCGTCAAGTCAGTGACCTGGCGGCTTACCTGCGGCATCGCTTCGCGCCGCAACAGCCGGCGTGGCAAGGGTTGCAACAGACCGTCGCGCACCTGCGGGCCAACCCGGGCACTCACTGACCGGCAGGTGCGGGCGCAGTGGCCTGCACCCCGCGTATGACCACGTCGCTGATAAAGGCCAGCCAGTCTTGCTGCTGGCCGTTGTCTGCGAGGTTCTGGCCCAGGAAAGAGGTGAGCGTGTGTTGGTTCGAATTATAGAAGTAGCACAACGAGGCGATCATCAAATACACGTGGTTGATGTCCACGTCCTGACGGAACACGCCGTGTTGCTGGCCCGCCTCGATGATGGGCCGGATCACACCGACCGTGGTGGCGCTCAGGCGGCCCATTTCACGCGATTGCTGAGCATGTTTGCCCTTGTGCAGGTTCTCGATGGTGAGAATGGCTACGAATTCCGGGTGGTTGACGTAGTAATTCCAGAAAAACGCCACCTGTTCGCGCAGGGCTGCGACCGGGTCGCTCAGGTCTGGGCGCAACGTGCTTTCCGCCAGGTTGAACGCCTCGTAGGTGTGCTCCAGCACTTGGATAAACAGATTTTCCTTGCTGGAAAAATAGTAATAAATCATCCGGTCGTTGGACTCGGCTTCCTTGGATATTTGCTCGATGCGCCCACCGGCATACCCGTCGCGGGCGAACACCGTCGTGGCGGCTTTAAGAATGCGCGCCCGCGTCTGGTCGGCCTGATGGGCCCGGATACCGGTTTTTTTCTTCACGCTGATGTCCTCCACGGTGGTGCGCAGCGCTGCGGGTGAGAAGTGTGCAGGCGATGGTACGGCAATTAACGCACAAGGGTGGGGGTGGTGATGTCTGACGTGCAAGGGATACTCGAAGCACTGGAGCGGGCCGATCGGGCTGCGGTGGACGTGGTGTTGGCAACGGTGGTCAAGGTTGAAGGCTCGGCCTATCGGCGCCCAGGCGCGCGCATGCTGATACCACGCGAAGGGCGTGCGGTGGGCACGGTCAGTGGTGGCTGCCTGGAGCAGGAACTGGTGAAAAAAGCCTGGTGGCTGACTGAATCGCAAACGGCTGTGATCCGCCGCTACAGCACCGCCGCCCATGAAGACGACGATGATGAAGAGGGGGCCGCGCTGACCTTTGGTCTGGGCTGTAATGGCACGGTGCATGTGCTGCTTGAGCGCCACCCGGCGGGTCAGCCTTCGGTGTTGCAGGACCTGTTGCGTGAGGTGCGTGCCACCGGTCAGCCCGCCGCGCTGGCGACCGTGCTGGCGGCGGGCGGTCACTCGGGCGAACGGCTCGGCACGCGCATGGGTGTTGGCGCGGTGTCGGCCGCGGGCCGCGGGTTTCGCTGTGACACCTTGCAGCAGCGTGTCGAGGCTGACTTACAGGTGACGTTGGCGGGCAAAAAATCCTCGCGCATGACCTATGGCGATGGGCTCCATGCCGTGGAAGTGTTTCTGGAGTACATCGCCCCGCAGCGGCGGCTGGTGATTTTTGGTGGCGGGCACGATGCGCAGCCGCTGGTGCAATTCGCCAAGGCGTTGAACTGGCATGTAGACGTGGTCGACGGGCGTGCGCATTTTGCCCGGCCCGAGCGCTTCCCCCTGGCCGACCGCGTACGCACGGTGCCCATCACTCGGCCCTTTGACGACGCGGCGCTGGTGGACGGCGCGGCGGTGGTGATCATGACCCACAGTTATCGTCAGGACCGGCATTGGCTGGCCAGCGTGTTGGCCTGTGCCCCTGCGTATATCGGGCAACTGGGCCCCCGGGAGCGCACCGAGCGCTTGCTGCAGGAACTGGGCAGTGCCGCACCTGTGGCCGGGCAACGGCCTGAACTGCACTATCCGGTGGGCCTGGACCTGGGCGGCGATACGCCACAAAGCGTGGCGCTGGCCATCGTCAGTGAAATCGCCGCCAGCCTGAACCAGCGCAACGGCGGCATGTTGAAGCACCGCACCTCGACGATTCATGAGCCCTTGCCTGCCCACCGCACGGCGCGGCTGGAGCCTGAGGCGCAGGTGCGGGGCGCACATGGGCACTGAGCCGATGGTAACGCGGCCGGTGGTTGCGGTGGTGCTGGCGGGTGGGTTAAGCCGGCGCATGGGGGCCGCCAACAAGTTGCTGTTGCCGGTGGCGGGCCAGCCTATGGTGCGCCACGCGGTGTTGATGGCGCTGCAATCGACTTGTCAGCGCGTGGTCGTGGTCGTGGTGCTGGGGCATGAGGCTGGGCGCGTGCGTCAGGCGCTGCTCGATCTGCCGGTCACCTATGTGGTTAACCCGGCATTTTCTGAAGGCCTGGGCGCATCGGTACGTGCGGGGGCACTGGCCGTCGACCCCGGTGAAGCCGTGGTGTTTTGCCTGGCGGACATGCCGGGTCTCGACGCTGCCGTGGTTGACCACTTGATCCGTGCCTACCGTGCCAACCCGGGGTTTATGGGGTTTCAGGCCAGCGTCGACAGCCGGCGCGGCAACCCGGTGTTGTGGTCGCCCGGTAGCGTCGCAGCGTTGCAAGTCTTGAGTGGTGATCAAGGGGGGCGGCCGCTTTTACGCCGTTATCCGGCGCGCATCCTGCCCGTCGAGGTGGGGTGCAAAGAGGTAACCGTGGATGTTGATACGCCGCAGGACTATTGGCATGTCTATAATCGCCGCTCATTCTTCCCGCCCACAGAACTGTCGAGACCTTTATGACTATCTCTCTGTACGCCGCTTCCGTTCCCGTATTCAAGCAAATGCTCAACGCCCTGAGTGGCGTTCTGACCAAGGCTGAAGCGCACGCCACTGCTAAAAACATCGACCCGAGCGTATTTTTGCAAGCGCGCCTGGCACCGGACATGTTCCCGTTGGTGCGTCAGGTGCAAATCGCGGTGGATTTCGCCAAGGGCGTGTCGGGCCGTCTGGCTGAAGTTGAATTGCCGAAGTACGAAGACGGCGAAGCCACTTTTGCTGAGTTGCAGGCATTGATCAGCAAAGTGCTGGCGTTCCTGGACAGCCTCAAGGCCGATCAAATCGATGGCAAAGAGGGCATCGAAATCATCACTCGCCAGGGCACGCCTAAAGAAAAACGCTTCACTGGCCAGGCTTACCTGCTGACCTACGGCTTGCCGCAGTTCTTCTTTCACGTGACCACGGCTTACGCGATCCTGCGCCACAATGGCGTTGAAATAGGCAAGCGCGATTACATGGGCGCGTTCTGATCGAGGCTGAGTGCCCTCATGGGTGACGCCTGTAAGGCGTTACCTTATGTTCTGTACGAAATGTATCCGTACTGAGGTGGGGTTGCATTGAACTCGGGCCCGGAATGCTTGCCTGCACGTCCTGGCCTGTTTTCGCTTTAACGGAATGTCGCGTTTAATGTATACACTTAGTGTAGATATTTAGAGCGCTTGACGATAACTCGATAAAAAATCGATATTGTGTGCGTATCAACTGATTCAATCGAGTTTGACCGGCGAGCCTGTTGCCCGGTAAGTGATGTATTTGAAGGGGTGGTATTTAAACAGGTGTCAGATAAGTCCCAGTTTGGCTGCTATCACAAGGGCTTGTTTATTGTTGGAAGCGCCCAGTTTTCTATAAATACTGCTTAAATGGAAGTTTACCGTACGCGATGACAAGCTAAGAATTTCTGCAATCTCGGATGCCGTTTTACCCAGGCCATGCCATTGCAGTACTTCGATTTCTCTTGCCGTAGGGCTGGGGGCCGGATTCTTGAACGTTGAGGTGGGCAGGCATTTGTCCATAAAACAGGCATGAAGTCGGGAGCACAACCACATGACCTGGCCGCCGTTGTCAATGAGGTCCTGCTCCGTAAACGGCTGGTGTGTTCTGAGCACCGTGATCAGGCTAATCACGCCCGTATGGTCGTGCAGCGCCTGAGACCACCCGTGGTTGCCCGGGGGGCCCGTCACCAGTACCTTGAGTTTGGGGCAGGCTTCGACACTCCATGTCAGCGGCAGCACACTGGCGAGGCAATGGCGAATTATCGGGCTGTCCCAGATCTGGCTGGGTGTTTCATAGGGTTGCATGATGTGCGGCGCAATATTGGTGAGCACGGTGCCGTGGTTTCTGTTTAACAGCGGGGAGGGGATCATGCGGAAGATAAAATAATCGAAACCTAACGCGCGGATCGACTTCTGCGCATAGTCATATAATTCGATTATATTTTTTTCTGAAATATTCAAGTGGCTTGAATAGCGGGTCAAGTGTCCCATCGATAAAACTCCATCGCCAATCAGACGTGACGGTGCTCCTTGATAATAAGTTTGATGATATGGAAGTTTCCTACGGATTAACAGTGATTAATGCACTGTTGTCATGCCTGTGCTGCGCAGAATGCTGACAGCCAACTTGAAGGTGTGCTTAAAGTTTAAGGTTTTATACGGCGGCATTGAATAAGTTAGGCTTGAGCAAGAAGAACCTGCCAGGCTGTTTAGGCTGGGCGCTGTTGGCCATCGCTGCTGCGTGTGATGACGATTGAGGTTTTACTGGGCCAGGTCAAGTCGGCGCAAGGCATAAGCACATGCCTTGCGCGCTCAAAGGGGGGTCAGGCCTTATCTTCCTTGGACAGGCAAGCGGCAGCTGTAAACAGCACGTCGGTGGACGAGTTGAGCGCTGTTTCGGCCGAATCCTGCAGGATGCCGATGATGAAGCCTACGGCGACCACTTGCATTGCAATCTCGCTCGGAATGCCGAACAGGCTACACGCCAGCGGAATCAGCAATAGTGAGCCGCCGGCAACACCCGATGCGCCGCATGCGCACACCGCGGCCACCACACTGAGCAAGACGGCAGTGGGCAAGTCGACGACGATCCCTAAGGTGTGCACAGCGGCCAGGGTCAACACTGTAATGGTGATGGCGGCACCCGCCATATTGATGGTGGCCCCCAGCGGGATGGACACCGAGTAGGTGTCTTTATGTAGCCCCAAACGTTCGCTCAATGCCATGTTTACGGGGATGTTGGCCGCCGAACTGCGGGTGAAAAATGCGGTAATGCCGCTTTCGCGCAGGCACAGAAACACCAGAGGGTAGGGGTTGCGACGCAGTGTCCAGAATACGATCAGCGGGTTGACGACCAAGGCCACGAACAACATGCACCCAATCAGCACCACCAACAGGTGCAGGTAGCCCAGCAATGCGTGAAAACCCGAGGTGGCGAGGGTTGAGGCCACGAGACCGAAAATGCCCAATGGCGCAAAGCGAATCACCACGCGCACGATCACGGTGACACCGTCGGACAGGTCGCTGATCACGGTGCGCGTGGTTTCACTGGCGTGGCGGATGGCAATACCCAGCCCGATAGCCCAGGCCAGAATGCCGATAAAGTTGGCGTTGGCCAGCGCGCTGATCGGGTTGTCGACCACGTTCAGCAGTAGGCTCTGCATCACATCACTGATACCGCCGGGTGCGGCCACCGTGATGTTCTCAGTGGCCAGCACCAGGTGGGAAGGAAACAGCATACTGGCCACAACCGCGACTACGGCGGCGGCAAATGTTCCGATCAGATAAAGCACCAGAATCGGACGGATATGGGTTTCCTGGCCTCGCTTGTGGTTGGCGATCGAAGCCATCACCAGCACAAAGACCAGAATCGGTGCCACGGCCTTCAGGGCACTGACGAACACCTTGCCGATAAACGTTACCGATAATGCCGCTGCGGGCGCTAGCCAGGCCAGTAAAATACCGGCAACCAGCCCGATGACAATCTGAGTCACCAGGCTGGTCTGTTTTAGCCGCTGTAGAAAAGAAGAGGAAGCATCAGTCATAAAGGCGTCTCTAATTGTTGTAGGTGTCGCATTCGAAGTACGTGCAGCGAACGGCAACAAATAGGTAAGGGCACCCGAGCTGTTCGGGCGGTCAGCAGGCGGCTATGAAGCAGGCGCGAGTACGGCGCACATTGATATGATTAATGTCGCGCTGAAAATCAGATTTTATCATATTGGATGTAGGATAATTCCTTGGTGAACAGCAATCTGCTGCACTTGCAATGGGGGCTTCTAGTGTTCACGCCCACTTGCCCCTGAATCATTCTGTTACCATCGCGCTTCCCCCTCTTTATTTACGTCAGTGAGCCATTTGGCTGTCGCTGGCATCGCTGTTTCTGGAGTTATTCATGTTGTTGCCCATCCTGCTGCTGTCCGCGGCCGGTTTTACCGTGCTGACGACGGAGTTCATTATCGTCGGGCTGTTGCCGTCCATCGCCAGGGACTTGGAGGTCAGCGTGTCCCAGGCAGGGCTGCTGGTGACGCTGTTCGCCTTCACCGTGGCTGCGTTGGGGCCGTATTTGACGGCTTACTTCGCGCGTTTTAAACGCAAGCCCCTGTTTATTGCCATTTTGTTGATGTTCGCGTTTGCCAATGCGGTCGCGGCGCTGGCACCGAATATCTGGGTCATGGCCTTTGCCCGCTTGCTGCCGGCTTTGGGGCTGCCGGTGTTTTGGGCGTTGGCCAGCGAAACGGCGGTGGATATCGTCGGGCCGCAATACGCAGGGCGAGCGATTGCCAAGATCGGCTTCGGGATTGTGTGTGCGACGGTGTTTGGTATACCGGTAGGCACGCTGATTTCGGATGCGTGGGGATGGCGCAGTGCATTTGCGATTCTGGCGGTGGTGGCGCTCGCCAAAGCGTTATTGCTGTGGTGCTTTTTACCGGTAACGGCCGCGAAGGAGGGCGTTTCGCTGCGCTCCCAGTTTGGCATGCTGCGCAGCCCGCTGATGATCGGTCATATTCTGCTGTCGGTGCTGGTGTTCAGTGGCATGTTTACCGCTTATACCTACCTGGCTGACATTCTGCAGAGCTTGGCGGGCTTTGACGGCACTGTGGTGGGCTGGTGCTTGATGGGGTTTGGGGCCGTGGGTCTGATTGGCAACGCCCTGGGCGGGCGCATGGTGGACCATCACCCACTCATCGCATCGATTGTGTTTTGCGCCTTGATGGTCGGTGCGATGGTGGCGTTGGTGCCGAGCATCCATTCCATCCTGGCCCTGGCGGCCGCGCTGGGTGTTTGGGGGGTAACCCAGTCGGCGCTGTTTTTGGTCAGCCATGTGCGCTTGATGAAAGCCGCACCTCATGCACCGGCCTTCGCGGCTTCGCTGAATATTGCCGGTGGCAACCTGGGGATTGGTCTGGGAGCGATGGTCGGTGGGCGTGTCATTGATAACTACGGCCTGGGCAGCCTTGGGTTCGCGGCCGCAGCCTTTATTCTGATCTCGATTGTACTCGCGTGGTGGCTGATGACCGCCAGACCCCGCGTGCCCTGCATTTAATGACCGACCTCGGTAAACAGTTGAAGCCGGGCACCTTCGGTAATCGCGACGATGCCGGGGTGTCGAACTTTGCGTTCAACTGTAATGGCGTAAAACGATTCGGTCACCGCGTCCGTTTGGCCAATGAGTTTCACGTCGAATTGGCGCATGACTTCCTGGGCGATCACGCTGGGGGCGATAAACACGCCGATTCCGGACTGGCCAAACGCCTGCATCAAGGCGCTGTCATCAAACTCGCCCACGATACGCGGCTGAATATTCTGTTCGGCCAGCCAGCGAAGCAAGCGGCTGCGTATAACGGTTTCGGGGCCTGGAATCAGTAGCGGTGCGCCTTGCAGGCAGTGCGGGAAGCTTTCGCTATAGCGGCTGGCCAATGCCGGTGTGGCAAAAAAGCTGATGCCGCACTCACCGAGTTTCTGGCTCAACCCCTTGATATCCAGATGAGAAGGCATCGGGCTGTCGGATATCACCAGATCAAGGCGCTGGATCGCCAGGTCAGCCAGTAGCCGATCAAGCTTGTCTTCACGGCAGGTGATGCGAATGCCTTCACCCAGTTCCATGGTTGGCGCAATCAGTCGGTAGACAATGGATTTGGGTACAACGTCGGCGACGCCGACCCTGAACAGAATCTGCTGTTCTTCGGGTGCCATGCGCAGCAGGCTTTCCAGCTCATTACCGGTCTGGAAAATGTGCTCGGCATAGGGTAATACCTGTCGCCCGGTCTCTGTCAGTTCCAGTTGTCGGCCGACCCGGCGAAACAGCGGCAGGCCGTAGGTCTCTTCCAGCAGACTGATTTGGCCGCTGATGGTCTGCGGGGTCAGGTTCAACTGCTCGCAAGCGCGCACAATGCTGCCAGTCTTGGCCACGACCCAAAAGTAATGTAGTTGGCGGTAATTCAGCATCGGCGTTGAACACTTCGTAAAAATCGAAGTATAGCGCTTAAAAAAACGAATTTTCCTGAAGTGTTTGTCGCTCTAGACTGCCGCGCTATTCGCCGGCCGTGTTGATGGCTGCTGGTTTAAAGAGGAAAGTGATGATGAGTAAGAAAACAGGTGGGGTGCTGCTGATTGTTTCGGTGCTGTTGCTGGGCGGTTGTGACCAGGCCGAAAAAGCTGCGCAGCAAGCCTTGAACAAAACCGCCGAAGCCGCCAGGCAGGCCATTGATGACACCCATCAAGCCGCCTCGCAGGCCCTCAGCGACGCCACTGGCGGGCTGATCGTGCTTGAGAAAGAACCACAACCTGATGACGCGCCTAAAGCGTCATCGCACGCTATTTAACGGGTTTTACCGCGGAGTCAGAACACATTGATGGACTATCTTTTACAACTGGCTGCCAGCCCCGCAGCCTGGATCGCACTGGCAACGTTGATTGTGATGGAAATCGTGCTGGGCATCGATAACCTGATCT
This sequence comes from Pseudomonas sp., assembly GCF_030150285.1. Taxonomy (GTDB): domain Bacteria; phylum Pseudomonadota; class Gammaproteobacteria; order Pseudomonadales; family Pseudomonadaceae; genus Aquipseudomonas. Next base: position 32,384 of record NZ_JASLGE010000054.1, read on the forward strand.
TTATTTCGATTTTGACCAACAAGTTGCCCGAGCAATACCGCACCAAAGCTCGCCGTATCGGCATCAGTATGGCGCTGATTTTGCGTTTGGGTTTGCTCAGTACCGTGGCATACATCGTGCAACTGACGGCACCGGTGTTCGAGGTGTTGGGGCAGGCATTCTCCTGGAAGGACATGATTCTGATCGCGGGTGGCCTGTTCCTTGTGTGGAAGGCCACCACCGAAATTCACCACAGCATGATCCCTGAAACGCAAACCAAGCCTGACAGTGTTTCGTCCAAAGTGACGCTGGGTTTCGCTGCGGCAATCGGTCAAATCCTAATGCTGGACCTGGTGTTTTCCATCGACAGCATCATCACTGCGGTGGGCATGACTGAGCATTTGCCGATCATGGTCATTGCGGTGGTGGTGGCGGTTCTGGTGATGTTGCTGGCTTCGGAGCCGCTCGCCAACTTCATCAATGAAAACCCGACCGTGGTGATGCTGGCTCTGGCATTCCTGATCATGATCGGCATGACGCTGATTGCAGAAGGTTTTGGTGCACACGTACCGAAGGGCTATGTGTACGCGGCAATGGCGTTCTCTGCCACTGTCGAAACCCTGAACATTCTGGCACGACGGGTGCGAGAAAAACGTCAGAGTGCACGCAAGGCGTAATAACGCGCGATTGTTGGCATCCAAAAGCCGCCCACTCCATTAGAAGGAGGGGCGGCTTTTTTAATGGGCGTTGGCCGTGTGTGTCGCCGGTTTCTCAGGTGCCGCTACAGGGGCAGGTTCGGATTTGGCTTGTGCTGGTGGTGCGTGATGACGGCTGATGCGCATCAGGCCCCACAACATGGCGGCAGCGACACTCAACCAGCCAGTGATCAGCATGAAGATAGTCAATGATGGGCTCATCAGTGCCTCCTGTGCCCTTCAGGGCATAAACACGTACTAAGCAGTGAACAGTCTAGCCTGTGCTGTATTGCCGTCTATTGACCAAAAGTCGTGCGGGGCCAACTCATTTGTTCTATCCGGGCGCTTGCACTGCGGCTTAAGGCTATACCTCGTCGGGTTGGCATCCTATGATCCACACCCATACAGGGCCTCAAGGCCCGACACGTATTCAGAGTGAGGGCGTATGCGGGGAGTGATTGGGCTGAGTGCACCATGGCGGTGGTTGGCAGCGTTTCTGTGCGTGGCAATAGCGGGATGCGCCACTGTCGAACCGCCGGGTATCCGCCAGTTGCCAGAACGGGTTGAACTCAATGGCGTGCCGTTTTTTCGTGGCCAGGCCCATCAAAGCGGCCCGCATGTGTTGGCCAGTATGCTGGGAGAGCAACGAATCAGAATGACGCCAGGCTTGCTGGTCAAACCCCTGAGGTTGCCTGGTGCCGAAGCCGACTTGCAAAACAGCATGGTGCAACTGGCGATGGAGTACGGGTTGGTGGTGTACCCGTTGAACCCCACGTTGTCGGCGCTGCTGACCCAGGTGGCAGCAGGTTACCCGGTGATGCTGCGTTTCAGTGACGGCAGGGTCTGGTCCGAACCGCGTTACGCCATGCTGGTGGGCTATGACCGTGCCAAGCACACCGTTTTGTTGCGTGCCGGCATGGAGCGGCGACGTGTCATGGACTTTGACACATTCGAGTCTGACTGGAAGAAAGCCGGCAGTTGGGCGGTGCTGATTGTGTCGCCAGAGCAACTGCCAGCCAATGTCGACAAGGCGCGCTGGTTGAAAGCGGCCAACGACTTGTCCCGTGCAGGTCAGGAGCAGGCTGGCAACAGGGCTATTCAGGCCTTGAACCACTAACTGCTGCCGACCTGGTGGGGTGGGCTTAGAAACCGAACTTGTCGCGCAGGCTGTAGTACCAGGCACCCAGCGCTGTCAGTGGTGTACGCAGTAACTGGCCGCCGGGGAATGGATAGTGCGGTAAGTCGGCAAATGCATCGAAGCGTTCAGCCTGGCCGCGCAGGGCCTCGGCCAGTACCTTGCCGGCCAGGTGGGTGTAGGTCACGCCGTGGCCGCTGCAGCCTTGCGAATAATAGAGGTTGTCACCGATACGCCCGACCTGAGGCAGGCGAGACAATGTCAGCAGAAAGTTGCCCGTCCAGGCGTAATCAATTTTCACATCCTTAAGCTGCGGAAAGGCTTTGAGCATTTTCGGCCGGATGATCGCCTCGATATTGGCCGGGTCCCGTGCGCCATACACGACACCACCTCCAAAAATGAGGCGCTTGTCGCCTGACAGGCGATAGTAGTCGAGGAGGTAGTTGCAGTCTTCGACGCAATAATCCTGGGGCAGCAGGGATTGGGCCAGCGCCTCGCCCAAGGGTTCGGTGGTGATGACCTGAGTGCCACAGGGCATTGATTTGGAGGCCAGCTCCGGCACCAGATTACCGAGGTACGCATTGCCCGCCACGATGATGAACTTGGCCCTGACTTTGCCCTGTGGGGTATGCACCACAGGGCTGGCACCGCGTTCGATGCGGACTGCCGGGGAGTGTTCATGGATGGTGCCGCCCAAGGATTCAACGGCCGCTGCTTCCCCCAGCGCCAGGTTAAGCGGGTGAATATGGCCGCCGCTCATGTCCAGTAACCCGCCTTGATACAGGTCGCAGGCAACGACTTCGCGGATACGGTGCTGGTCCAGTAGCTCCAGTTGGGTGTTGCCGAACCGTTCCCAGAGTTTTTTCTGGGATTCCAGGTGACCCATCTGTTTGCCAGTGATGGCGGCAAATACGCCGCCGTCTTTCAAGTCGCACTGGATCTGATACTTGGCGACTCGCTCGCGGATAATCCGCCCGCCCTCAAATGCCATTTCGCCCAGAAGCTGTGCCTGCCTGGCACCCACTGTGCGTTCGATCACATCGATATCGCGGCTATAGCTGTTCACGATCTGACCGCCATTACGCCCGGAAGCGCCAAAGCCCACTTTAGCGGCTTCGAGTACGGTGACCTTGAAACCGTGTTCCAGCAAAAACAGTGCGCTGGATAACCCGGTATAGCCTGCACCAATTACGCAGACGTCGGTTTCCACGTCATCCTGCAGGGCGGGGCGATTCGGGGCCGGGTTAGCCGAAGCTGCATAGTAAGACTGGGGATAGGACGTGTTCGACATTCTGCAGCCTCTGTTTTATATTTTTTACGAGTGAAGTTGATGCTACCTGAGTTGAAATCCCCTCGCCAACCACCCGCCGCCGGGTATTTTTACGGCTCAAATAAATAATTCGACTATTCATAGGCTTAGCTGCAAAAAAGGTGTTGACACCCCTCCGCAAATCTATAGAATGCGACCCCACAGCAGGCACGTAGCTCAGTTGGTTAGAGCACCACCTTGACATGGTGGGGGTCGTTGGTTCGAGTCCAATCGCGCCTACCAAACAAAATCCGCTCTGCTGGGCGGTCCAAAAGGGCTCACCGAAAGGTGAGCCCTTTTTTGTGTAAGCGCGCGCCAGATTTGGCATTGGTTGACGCAGACTTTGGCACCGGTGCGCCCGGTAGGCATCTGTTTTTTTAGCTCTACATTTGGCACCACAAAGCAGGTCGTCGGTGCTTACAGCAGCGAGTGGAGGAACAGTGCCAAGCCACGCAGTGGCCAGAAGGATGCCGATACCAGCAAGGTTAGCAACGTGCTGACCAACAACCCCAGGACAAGCACGGCGTACCACTTTCGTCGCTGGCCTCACCCCGCAAGGTGCGGGCGAGGATGTCGCGGTCTTTCTCTGTTGCAGTCATGACTTTTCTCCAGACAAAAAAACCTCAACTGAGGGGCTTGGTTTTTAGCTTCTTGGGTCCGTCGCCGGTAACACCTCGCGTGGGGCTTCGGCAGCCCCGCCCAAAAGCTCGACCACCATTTCGTAGTTCGGAATCACCTTGAGAAGATGATTCCCGGCGAGGTGCTTGGCCGAAGCGCTCCCGGAAAATCCGACCGTAAAGGTAAAAATGTATTCCTCCTCCAGCCGCTCGACGTTCGGCCAGACAACGACCTCTCCCGACGCCATAACAGCCACCCCGCCCGACGTCCCGAAGATGCAACGGAACCCCTCAGGCGCAGTCGGGGCGCTGATCGTGTAGAGCCAGCTAGGGACGTCCTGGTCTCGGCTGAATTCGTAGATATGTACTGGCTGCATGATTTCCGCCTTAGATGTTGATGAGCGACTTCTCGGTAATCCCGAGCGACGCGCTGGAGTGGTTTACGAAAGCACTGTCCAGCGACACGCTGCCTGGCAGGCCGAAGATGATCCGGATCGGGTAGTACTGCGTGGCCCCGCCATCCCCCACCGGAGACATAAACGTCGCGACGACCGACGGCGAACCGAGAGAGTTCCCCTCAAGGTACGCACCGGCCTTGAAGTCGGGCGTCACGAACTCTTGGCCGTTGCCCGAGAACACCGAGCCGGTGTCTTTCACGGAATCGCAAAACTGCGTGATCAGGCCGCAGGAACCGCAATCGCGCATTTCGTTGTTTGTCATCTGCACGCGCTTGATGCTGCGCAGGGAAATCCCGCTGCGGTTCAGCGCAGTGGCTGTGGTTTCGCTAGCCGGCGCGGAGCCGGTTCGCCCACAACGCAGAGCTGTGTTACCCGTGAGCACGACCGAGGCTTTGTTGGCGACGATCATGCCGGCACCAGGCATGTCGATAAAAGTGTTCCCGCTGATCGGCGAGCTAAGTCGGGTGTTACCCCAAATCGTGTCGCTGGGGATATGAAGGCCGACGCCCGAGGCCCTGGATATGGTGTTTTCAGCCACATTCGCATCACCAAAAACCCGAATGCCGTCGCCGACGATGTCGTCAATATTGTTGCCCCACAGGGATACCGATTTTTGCAGCTGGGTGGTGATGCCGCTGCTTGCCAGGCGCGTCGTGGTCTCCAGTTTCCCGGATCGGTAAATAGTGTTGGAGTCCAGTTCAATACCGACCGATGCATCGGCCAGCGCGGTGGCGGTGCGGTCCAGTGCGTAGATTCCATGCTCATAGGCGTCATGAATGGTGTTGTCATGCACTTTGACCCGCAGGTTGGACGGTGCATTGCCGCCGCCGAGAACGGTAATGGCACCGCAAGTCACGACACCGGAAGAACCGACCATTAAGGACTTGGCACCGGCACGGTGGATCGTGTTGTGGTGCGCCACCGAGTCCTCGGCCGGCGCGAACAGAATCGCGTGATACCGCGTCATGTTGATCAGGTTGTGGTGAACCTGAATGTTCTTGTTCCGGGCCGGTGCAATCCGGTTGACCATCTCACCCACACCGACACCGTTATCGCCGATGTAAAACTGACGGTTGGACGCCACCTCAATGTCTTCGCACCACTCCACCACGAACACCGCGTTGCCCTTCTGCCAGAAGGTTTCCGGGTTGAACTGGCGGTTGTTCATGATCTCACCGCCCTTGACGGCCTTAATCCACAACTGCGAGCCACGAATCGAACTCAAGGTGTTCTTGTTGAGGTTAATGTTCGTCGACTGCACGGCGGTCAGCCCGCCCACCGCGACCGTGCCTTGAGCCACGATGCCATCCCAGGCGAAGTCATAGACCGTCGTGCCAATCACATCGCAGTCATGACAATCTTTAAAGGAGATAGCAAAGGCGTAATTGGCCGACAGCCGAGTGCCCGTGAGGATGCTGCCGTTTTCGGCCTCATCGCGCACAATCTGCCCGTCCATTTCGATGGTGCCGAACTTCACGTCGATGCAGGAGGTCAGCGAAAAAATGCCCTTGCTGCCCATTTTGTGCAGTGACCCGGCGCCCTCGATGCGCTTGCCGAAATAGCCCTGTAGGAGAACAGAACCGGCCAAGCCGACGCCGTAACGCCCTTTCGGGATCACCGTCTTATAGACACTTTTGACTGCGGCTTCGATGGACGGCCGGTTATCAAAGCCAGTCTTGCTCACCGCGTCCCAATCGGCCACCGCCCCGAACATCGGAATGGTGTAGTAGTCCGCGACCTGACGCACGAAGCAGCCCAACGCGCCCGGGTTGGCTTCGCCGATCCCGAGCAAATAGTTAGCCAAGGTGGCTTTGGTGCCGTTCCACGGTACGGTCGGACTGAAGATCGTCCCGCCGTTGTGGGCCGAGCGTGGCATGACCGGGTCGTAATACAGCCGGCCGCCACCGCCATTGTTTATTCCCGGATGATAGCAACTCAGAATCACAGTCACTTCTGACCGACGCGGGGCAGACACCAGCTCAACCACGCTTGCCACGGTTACTGTGCCGCGCAGCAACACAGTCTCCATGGCCTGGCGCGCTTGTTTGGCCAGCGATGGCACCCACCCCGCCTCGGTGAGCACGTCGGTTTCATCATCACCATGCACAAACTGATACTGTTTTTCAGACGATGCGTTGGCCATCGCGGAGGCCTCAGACAGCAGGCCGGCGTAGGCCTCCAACGCTGAAATATCCGTCATTTGCTTATCTCCAGGCGAAAAAACCGCCTAAGCGGGTTGTGCAAATCGTGCGTGTGGGCACTTTAGAAATCAGGGGCTTTGCCTATCGCACGCCAGTGGATCGTGGCAGCAAAACTGTGGGTGTCATTGAATAGCTGGTATTGCGTGTTGCTGAAAGCGCGGGCACCTGCAGCGTTGGCGTCATCGTCCACGCTGTTGGGCGTCACCTTGTTACCAAAGCAGTTGTAAACCTCGGCAAAAGGCCGGGGGAAGTCGATAGGCGCAGTCGTGCGGTCCGGCGGGCAAACACCACTGCCCCATTGCTCCAGAAAGCCGCTGTCTGGATCCAGACGCCAACCCGTGGCGTCCATCAACGTGATGGGTTTGGTCTGTTTGGTTGTCGTCAGATTGTCGATAGCGGCCTGTTTGGCGGCCATCAGCAGGTCAATGGTCTGAATGGTGTAGGCGTCGTTGATGCCATACCCGGCCAACGTAATGGCGTTGTTAGCCTTTTTGGATAGAAGCCAGTCCGTCTCAGGCTTCGTGTAAGCATCAAGGATGCCGTACCCGGCCAAGGTGCTTGCCTTCAACGGGTAACGGTTGCCAAAGGCCTGTATCGCCTTGAGCAACTGCGTGTTATCGGTCTTATCCAGTTCAGGCAAGTAAGCCAGGATGAAGTTGGCCAACTCTTCTTGAATCATGTTCAGCCATTCAGCCTTGAGTGGTGTGGGGGCGATCCCTCCAGCAGCGGTGCCGTATCTAAACAGTCCCAATGGCGCGACCAGATCGGTCCAACTGGAAATTCTCTGCATACTAAATATCCTCGGGGCCGTTCACAGCGGTCGGTGCCACGTAATGGATGGCGTTGAACAGTTGGTCCACTTTGTCGACGATGCCTTCGATAACTTCCTTGCCGTATCCAAACACCACGTCTGTGTTGCCTGGTCGGCGGTCGGTAACCCGTGACTCCATTGCCACGGCTGTGAATGCCGAAAGCGGCGCGTTCATGCGCCAAGTGAAGGGCCAGTCGCCGGAATAGATGGGATCTCCCGTGTTCAACAGCCCGACCACGGGGACTCTGAAGTTTTCTACCGTGGCAGGAACGCCAAACAAGGACGCCAGGCGAGTGAAGTACGGAATGGACTGGCCGCCCAGATCAGCCATGGCCGCTTCAACGGCTTGAACACGCTCTTCCTGAGACGCTCCGGCAGCCGGAGTCAGGTTGTAGGTCTGCTCCCAGTCAGCGATGTAGTCACCTGCTGATTTGGGAAAGATTGCGTTCTCTGCGGCCTCAAGGCCTTTCAGAGCATCACCTAAAGTGGTGCCTTCGGCAGTGAGCTGGGCCAGTAGGGCTTTACCCTCGGGGTCATATGAGACTGGGGGGAGTAAAGCCTGGAGCTGCTCAATCAATACCTCGCTCATACCATGGGCTCCAGGGTGACAGTGCCGAGACGAATCCAGTTGACCACTGCAGGATCAGCGGACGCAGACACATTGGTCGCAGGCGTGACCAGATCGAAGTCCACGACCCCGGCCAGGCTGCTAATCGCAGCAGTCAGACGAATGCGATAAAGAGTTTCCAGTGGTACCAGCGGATCGATGACACCAGCACCCGCAGATTCGACAGGCTCCTGCAGGTCATCCAGCGTGTATCCAGTGGACAGTGCCAAACGTAGCGCCAAATCGACGCTAAGCACGGCGGGCGTGAACACCCATACATCGGCTCCAGCCGGCGCTACGCTGTCTATATAGGCCTGGCACGCAGCGATGATATCCGCCGACGACGGCCCACCAGCGGAGGTGATCACCACGTCAATGGCGTTTCCACCACGACGCTTGGGAATGACCAGGACAGTTGATACACCATCAACGGATAACGCCCAGCGACGATAATCGTGCAGGTTTCCACCGCTCGGCGGGTTGCGCAGTACGTCCAAGTAACGGGCTAAAAGGCTCTCTTGCTTCTCATCGTCTGTAGCGCCTTTGAGCGCTGCCAAGGTGCAGGCAGTGTCCACGCCCAGAGGCGGGCTGCTAAGTGTCGCGGCACCCTCCAGACCGTTGAGCGCAGCCCCAGTCTCACTGGTCGTCACTGGAGCGACTGCAGTCCCGCTGGCATCAAAGGTGGCTGCAGCGGTTGTCGTAAGCACTATGCCACTGGCGGTATGGCGGGCTTGTGATGCGACGGGAAGCGTCACTCCCACAGTGCCAGTGAGGGCGAGAGTGCTACCAGCTACAGTGGCCGATTTCGGGTACACATTACGGGTAGCTGCGTGCTTCTTGAGTTCGTCGAAGTCCGCGCTATCGGGGAAGATCTGCCTGGCAGTCCAAGCACTTTGCTGGTGAATGCCTTCCGCGACGGCCGAAACCGAACTGGCGCGCACGAAGTTGTCGCTATCACTGGTGATGTCTGCGTCGGGAACCAACGAACGTATTTCGCGCAGTGCGCGAGTCCGAATGGTTTCGAAGGGGGGAGCGATGTAGGGCATCAGATCACGCTCACTGAATGTTCAAAGGTCTGACGACCGGAAGGTGCTTCGACTTCGATCAGCAACCGTAACCAGCCGTCGTGCTTCTGCTCTGCAGACACATCAATAGAAGTTGCTCGACCGTCATCAATAAGGCCCTTCAGCGCCTGCTGGGCGTACTGCAGGGCCAGAGTGCTGACCCGAGCTTTGTCTTTCTCCCGGCGTAGTTCATGGAGTCTCGATCCCAGCAAGGGATCGGCCCAGTAGCTACCGAGTGGAGTCATGAGGCGCAGGTACACGGCGTTTGCCAGCGTTGAAATCCGCTGACCTGTTAAATCGCCTGTAGTTGGGTTTATGCCTGCGTCCATGGGGAAGCAGAATGCCTCGCACGTGGGCGAGGCTGAGTTTCAGCAGGGTGTAAGACTTACATGGGGCTATTGCTGCTGGGTTGGAACGGGGCTGTTGCCGTGTTGGTGGACGTTGTAGATCTCACGGTCAGCCTGCATGCTGCGGACCCTGTCGATCACCTCGGCGTCAGACTTGATGTTCCCCACAGCCTTAACTTCGCCACTGGCCTCGATCAGTGGCGTCTCGAAGCGAACCTTTTTACTCGCTTTGACCAGGAGCGTTTCGGTCACGAGCTCGATTACTCGGCCACGCTTCAGATGTACATAGTCGCCTTCATCCGTGTAGATGGCCATCTCGCCATCCACCAGCTTGATCCGATAACGCACGTCATCACTGGCCACTACAATCGAATGCCCGGATTTGCCTCCGATCGGCACCACCACCAACTCGCAGCCTGGAAGTGGGGCTGATGCAAAACCATAGTGCTGGATCAACTCAGCGACCACTCGCTCACCTGCCAGGCCTTCCACGTCCATCCCCACCAGAGCACTTTTGTGGTTGTTACGTGACAGCACGGCACGGAAGGCCTGGCGAATGCCGGACGCGACACGCTGGGCCTGCTGTCTCATCAGTTGCGCACGACTCATGTCTCACCCCTGGCTTTACGCATAACGCGCAGCTCTTCGTCGCTATCACCTTTTCGCTTTTTACCTGGATTGGCATCAAGCACCCATGCCTTATCCTCTCTCAGACGCAGTTCAGTAAAAGCCCCGCCTGCTCTGGTGAGTCGTAAGGTACGGGCCATCAAAAAGTAAACACCGTCGATGCCATGTGGCTCGCTACGGATCTGAACGCGCTGGCCTGGTGTCCAGGGCTTACCGTTGGCTGCACGGTATCCTTGAACAATGGCCCTGGCCTCAAACCCGTCTAACCGGGAGTCGGCAAGAACTTTACGCGCACGGGTGGTCGCCATGTTCGTATCTTGGGCAGCAGAGTCAATCACAACTAACGGGCGAAAGATCCCCCGCCGGGCTAATGCATCGTCCTGTACTGCGCCGGAAAGGTGAGAGCGGCCCGTATCCAAACCGTCATCGGCGTATTGTCCATGTTGGCCAAGCACTGTTACCTGGCTGTACCGATTGGCAATAGACCGTCGAATCGACAGGCGAGTGACGTTGTTTCCAATGCCATCACGACGCAAAACCAGTGTGCCAACAGGTGCAGCGTCATAGTCTGGGCCTCCGACGATCAGCGTCCCATCTGGCTCGAACCATGGCCACAAACCGTTTGCTGTCGCGACTTCTAGTAATGCTTCCCAAGCGGATTGCCCTGGTTCGATTTGTACCAGGCGGCGCGTCTTGGCTGCTGCAGCACGGATCTCGTATTGAGTGATACCTAATGGCTTAACGATCTGTTCAATGATCTGGCTGAGTGACGCCTCACGCAATGAAACAAACGGCGCTGAGCAGTCAACCAGTAAGCCTGCACGGTCACGACCAACGATACGGATGCTGTGGCCACGACGGGATATGTCGTGCTCTATCTCGTCGATACTTCCGCTCAGCACTCGGTCACTGCCCAGCATCAACGTACAGGGTGAGCCTTCTTTTAATACCTCCGGGAATTGCTCAAGGCTTTGCGTGAATAACTCCAGTTGAAAACCATCGGCCGGAGTCAACATGTCACTGTCCACGGACCAACCGTCCCACTTGTTGTTGACCACACCACCAATCGCGAGCGTTATTGATTCAGCTTGCATAAGCTCTAAGTACCTCGCCGCTCGAAATCATAAAAGGGGATCGCAGGCGAGGATTGAGCCGTAATAGCTCAGTCGCTCTTGCATGGTCTCCGTACCAACGAAAGGCCAACAGTCTGAGGCTGGTGGCAGACTCAACCGCTCTGTTGATCATGGGAGGGCGCTGCAGAATCACTTGTCGAGCACGTGCCTGGATCAGTCCTGCCAGCATCCGCAACGGCTCGATCACGGCCAAGGCCTGCTCAATGCCATACAGATTACGGTGCAATAAAATGGCCGACTGGATCAATGACCGTACGAGCGCGACCAGCCTGGACAAGTCTTCAGGGCTAAGCGTTTGAGTCACTGACTCATCTTCCAAGATCACCGTGACTGCCTCTGCGTGCGCCAGGGCCAGCTCAGTAATGAAGATAATCACAAGCCCATATGCCGACGCTGCCACTGGGTCAGCGGGCATAGCCTCAGGCAGGCTTCCAGCGTCAGGCTCAGTTCCCGCAAACGCACTTGCCAGTAATGCATTGGCGGTGCGCAAAGCGTTGGCGTCCAACGTAGTGTCGCCTGGCATAGCCGATGGCACTCCTCGACCAGCCAGTAACTCGGATGCATTTGACGGGGTGCTAGTGTCAATTGCCGCACGAATCTCTGTTGGGGTTCGGACAAGATCGATCAGAGGGTCGAAGGCAGTCGAAGTACTCCCGGCCATACCTGCAACGCCGCTAATAACACCAAGGGTTTGGGAGCGCAGCTGCTGGAGGCGAAGCGTGATGCCAGGCAGGCCGAGCGCCTTCTCCATGAGCCCCGTCCATCCACCACCGATCCATTGCTGTACTTCGGAAACAAGGCTGTCAACGCGAGCCAGTGTGTCGAGCAAGGCGCTTTGCCACGTCGTACTGCTATCGAGATCGAGGTCGCTTGCAAGGCCTAGGTCGGTGAAGTTCTCGAAAAGCGCACGCTCAAAAAAAGGTGCGCCAGGTGTGTTTTCAACAAAGACCAGGTCAAGTGCCGCATAGTCCGGTCGCTCAGCAACGTGCCCCACGCTCCAGCTCGCGATAACGACATTGACGCTGCCGTAAATCGGATGCACCAACTCGCCGGATTGCTGTTCGAATATAGCCAGAAGTGCCTGAAGAGCGACTTCGTAATTGCTCCCCCAGTTGACGGCTTTGATGGAGAACCGCCGGGCATTGCGGCCAAGTGGCTCTACACTTTCCCCATTCTGATAAGGCACACCGTGCGGTACTAAGGAGTACTCTGCTCCAGTGCTTTCACTCATTACCAAAATAGGCTGGCCGCGATAGCTGCAGTCCAACAGGTTATCTGACCAGCTCATTTCCCACGGCTCACTTCAATACCGTCACGGCGTACGCCGTCAACATGTAGCCACTCTGCATCGGCTTCGATCTTAATAACAAAGGGCTGACCAAATACCTGCTCATGTCGAGCTATAACCCCGGAAGCTGCATCATTCTGACCAGGTGTATTGAAAGCGTTGTACATCAAGCGTTCATTCAGCTCGTTGGACCAAGCACCATAGTTACCGACTTCGCTGTCGGAGTTATCTTCCGAAAAGTATTTGTTCTTAACATAGTAAGCTCCGGCACCAATAGCCGCACCAGCAGCCACAACGCCAGCGCCTATTAGTAGAGCTTTACCTTTCCCACCCTTCATTGCCTCGGCATTAACCTCTGGCAGCTTAGCGTCACTTGGGAAGTTCACGACATAAACTGGAGTTACCCCTGTAGCATCCTGAAGAACTTGCCCTGTGATGACCTGGCGCATGGTGTTGGCACCACCGAACAACCCCTCAACACCACCACCCAATAGGCTCTCAGCGAGAGTCGCTGCACCTGGAATACCGGCGCCGGTGAAAATGCCAGTAATCGTATTGACGTAATCGGGGTTGAAGGCGCTATCACCGGACGCTTGAATAGCATCCAACATCGCGGTACCCACCCTGGCGAACGTGGCATTGATCGGTTGTGAAGCCCGGTCAGTGAGGTGCAGCAGCGTGGCCCGCATGCGGCCTGCTGTGCCGGTGGCGGACTCAACGTTGTCCTTTAGGTTGCTGTTGAAAAGAGGTCCAGCGCCCTCAACCTTGCCGGTGTTTTTTCTGAATAGCTGAATAACTCCGCTTGATAGCCAAGAACTTGTACCTGTTACGGTCTCTTGGTCCATGCTTTTCAGAACTTTGCCCAGGTATATAGATCTTTCTTTGTCAGTAGAAAGCCTAGAGATCTGGGTTCCGATATCCGAATACACATCAGCCGGATTTCTACGCTTCCCTTTTTTATCAAAAAAAGGAATCTTGGTTTCCTTTGTTACTTGGTCGGAATAAGCTTTGACGGTGAACAGTCTCAAAGATGATTTGGCCAGCGTAGCCAACTTTGAAGGCTCCATCTCTGATGTAGAAAGTACTTCGACAAACGACAGCGCTTCCTCAATGGACATGCCAGCCTCAACGGCTTCTTTCCCAATGACGGGAAATATGGAGCTCAAATTTTCCAGCTCCGCATTCCCCAGGCGACCCGCGACCGTCATCTTTTGCAGCAGATCCAATGCTGCTCCCGGATTGCCCAGATCAATTTTGAAGGCGGCGGATGCCGTGATTAGCGCCTTAGCCAGAATGTTCGCTTCGGCTCCAGTAACGGCGACGGCCTGGGCAATGGCATCAATGGTTTCTTTTGCCTGGTCGTATGACAAACCACTGGCAATTAGAGTGTCAAATCCAGCCTGAACTTGAGGGCGTTCTACACCGTATTTCTCCCCCAGTTTGAACGACGTATTACGCCACTCACCAATCTCTTCTTTGGACATGCCCGCCGTCTGCTGAGTACGCACCAACTGGCGATCAAGCTGGGCGCTGCTCACCAACTGCCGATAGGCCATATAGCCCATGCCGAGGCCTGCTAATTTGCCAGGGATGCCTTTGAACATACTGCCTATGCCTGACCCAACGGCACCCTTGATTCGACCGAGTTCGGCACGAGCTCGACCGGCCAAGTTTTTCAGGTTGAGCATGGAGCGCCCAGCCTTGTCGGTACCTTCGCGAAGTACACGAACGCCATCGGTCTCGGCGCCTCGCATTTCGGTACGGGCAGCGCGGGCAGCACGCCGGGCGGTTTCGCCCATTTCCTTAAGCTCAGCCGCCGTCTTGGTTACCTCCAGTCGAAGAGGGACGCTCCCCTGGGTAGCAGCCTGACGCATCCCATCACGGATCACTTTGTAGCTGGCCGCTCCCTGGCGAGCCAAGGCATTGGTGGCACCAGTTGCGCGTTGTGTTTCATTGGCCAGTGACCGCGCACCATCCTTGCCTGCGCGTCTCAGATCCTGATTGACCTGGTTGATCTCGCGCCGACTATTGCCTGCGTCAGCCGAGATCCTAAGCGCAACGCGCAAGTCAGATGCCATAAGTTACCCCTTCTTGCGTCGCTGACTGATGTAACGCTGTGTGCCCTTGGGTTTCCCTGCGATCAGGTTCACCCGACATTCAATTTCAGAGCGCGTCATGGCTCTTATTTCGTCGATTCGGTAGCCGTGCTTGACGAGTGCGTGTTCGACTCCCCGCCAATGGGAGAGGCCGCGACTTGCGGCGCGAGCTTTTTTTCCAGTTCAGCGTCCGTATTTGCGATGACGGCCAGATCCGATTCGAGCAAGCCCTCACGCAGCAATTCCAGTGTCAGCGCTTCCTCTGGAATATCCCCCAGCACCAGGAGCTGGCGGTGATACATTCCCAGGGTGATCAGTGGCAGAGGTGCTTGAGGGAACTGCTCCTGGATCACGATGAGGTCATTCGCGAGCGGAACTCTCAAGGTAAAGCTCTTGTGCCGAGTCCCGGCGTAGTACACACCGACAGGCAACTCACCGGAAATCGTCAGGCCATCCCACTGTTTTTGATTGTTCGTCATGTTCATTTACTCGGTGTAGTAATTAAGGGCGCCCATTTCCAAGTCGCGCATCGCTTCGCCTTCGACCTGATACTTGCTGCCAATCGAGATCAGGAATACACCTGTCCAGGTTTCGCGCTGGCCACCGCCATCACCTGGTTCCATGGTGATCTTGGCATCGAGCACCGCGCTCCAATTGGGTTCACCTGTTTTTGGAATCGGTACGCTCACACGCAATGTGTGGTCGGCAATACCTCTCGCAGTGCCTGCTGCCCGGCCAGTACGGTTCATGGTTTTGACGATGACTCGACCAGTGGTGAACTGGTGATCAACCGAGGCGACCTCGATGTCGGTGCCGTTGAGGTCCATAACAATGGCCCCCACATATTTGTCTGACATGGAAGTCCTCCTTTAGAGCAGCAAGTCGATGCGGCCAGCAAACACATGCAGGCCATTCACGACGTCGGTTGGAATAGCAGCATTAAGCCGGTTTGGGTCTTGAAGTGATTTCTCAACGACCAGGCCGTCGGCGTTAGCGTCCACCGCCTCAACAATTTCAAGCTCTTCGCATTTCTTCAGTACATCCAGCAGCTCGCTGCGTACCTTCGCTGGAGTCTTTTCGGAGAGCTTCTCGCGAGGAAAGCGCAACTGAATCCGTTGTCGGCAAGCCATGCGCACGTAGTACAAAGAGCGGATGGTGGTCAGATCAAGCAGCGCAATATCTGGGGTGTCTGTTGCGCTTTTTGTGTAGGTAGTGACTGCCCGAACGATCTGCACCACATCACCTGGGCCGACTTCCAGTGGCGTGACACCGTTAGCCAGGCAGGTTTCTTGCTCCGTTCGGCCGAGTCGCTGACTGACTGCAGGTACGGAGATGCCCGACAAGTCCAGTGTGTTGAGGGGCCGGGCTGGGTCTTCTTCACTGGCGATACGGGCGGCATAGGCTGCCGCGACTTCGGCTGCCGTACTGGTTGTGCCTGGCAGGAGAGCCAAGGTGATAGCCCCTGCATTGAGCTGCCCGGCGAGTGTGGTCGCTGCAGACAACGTGCTCGTTATCGCAGACACGCCGATGATCGATTGCTGTTCAATCGAATCAGTGAAGGTGGCGATGTGTGTACGCAGAGCGGTCAAGGCAACCTGGCTGTTCCACGCCGGAACGACGATGTTGTATTTGCCACCGACGGTGGAGTCCAAGGCATCGCTGATATCGGGCTCTGCACCCTCGGCTACCGTGACACCAACGAGAGTCAGGTCCAGATAGCGATAGGCTTTGATTGCCGCTGTCGCCATGGCCTTGGCAACACCCTTACCAAACAGGGCGGCAGCTTCATCATCGCTGTAGATCTGTGTCGGGACATTGGCAAGCACAGTAGCCCCAACACCCAGCGGCACAATGAAGCACACACGCTGAGCGTTGGCAGGCAATGTGCGCTGTGCCAACTTGGTGTTGAACTCAAAGTACGCACCCGGTTTGCGAATACTGGCGGGGATAGTGTCGAAATCAATGCTCACGATTGACTCTCCTTGCGCGTTTTTTGCAGTGGGATTGGCACCGCAGTGACCGCTTCTTCTGGATCAGATAACAGTTCACCTGCCATCAGACGGCGACGGTAATAAGTGCTTTCGGCAATCTCTACAGAGGGCTCCTCCGTAATGTATTCCCGAGGATTTCCCTCTTTTGGAACCTTTAGGCCAGGGGCCGCTTTCACCCGCATCAGATATTCCTCAGTTCAATATTGTCGGTGGCCACCGGGTCAGGGTTTCCTGCCGGACTGTGGTAGCTAAGGTCGATACCCACCAGATCCGGCAGGTCTAACTCAGGCTTGCTCCAATCCAGCTCAATGGAAAACGACTGCCCCAGGACGGACATGTAGTCGGTTTGAAACTTGCCATTGACCAGGTTGGATAACTCAGTGGGCTCGATCCGGGCGCGATCAGCCCAAGGCTGCCAATCCACCAACTGGTGCATACAGGCTTCCCAGAGGTCATAGCTGCCAATGTCTTTGGTCGTTGAGCCGCGCCTGGTCTCTCGTTCCCCACGTGGGTGGCGGGTAACAATCACCAGGCGAAACGTAATGGGCATGCTGTAGCGGTTATGACTGCGTTTGCGAAACACAGCCTTTGGCACCATTAGCAGCACGGCTGGACAGCGCTTGAGTAAGCCCGCTATCAAGTCCGGATCGCTGAGTTCGCCGCCGTAACTTTCCACGACCAAGCGATGTACCTTTGGTATCAGCTCCTTTAACCGAGCTTCAATCAGGTCTTCCAGCTCGCCTAACATTAGAGCCGACCCAGCGAGCGACGGCTCATCAGTCGAGGCTCACCGGACATCTGCATGCCTGATCGTCCTGCTTCAGAAGCGCCGCGTTCCTTGTCCTCGGCGGCCAAGGTCTCCAGGCGCTTGAGCACATCCTTGTAGAGCACCCGGACGGTGGAGGTTTCTTGACCTGCATCGTCGTAGAGGTGATACCGGGCGATCTCGGCTAGATCGTCAGTCACCCAGGCCGGAGCATCTTCATCGACCGGGCGAAAGCGTAAATAGAACGACACCTCGCTCCGCGCCCTGGTGACGACATCGGCGATCCGAGCCAATGCCGCTACCGCAATAGCCACATCCTCTGGAGGCCATTCATCCAGTGACGCACCTGACGCTGCCGCCACCAACAACTCGGGCTCAATGGAGCGCTTGTCATCCGGGACAGCTACTTCAGTGATATCACGTGCGCCGAAGCGCACCATGAGCTGAGTGGCGGACGGCAGGGAGAGGTTCATTTATCAACGACCCCGGTTTTACCCGTGGGTTTTTTCGGCTTATCTGCGGCCTTTACTTTGGCTGTTTCACGCTGCGCGTCTTCTGCAAACGCTTCATCCCAAAGCGTATTGATCTCAGCCTCCTGCTTGTCGGCAGTGCGCTGTAAATCTTCCAGCAGTGCTGCGGCCCAAAGGGTTTCGATTTCTGCCGACAGAATGAGGGCGTCACGTTTTGCGTCCTCAAACACGGCCTCATCCCAGAGACCATCAAAGTCAACGTAACTCTTGCCCCACGCTAGCGATGGTCGGTCATGCCCAAGAACCTCGTCCTTATGGCGACTCCCCCCAGCGTCACCCATTGCCGCAGAGTCTGCCTGACCCATGCACGGCATGGCACCTTCACTGGCGATGGCCGCTTCCGGAAGTAACGGGTTCTGCGCAGTGCCATTGAGCCGCTCCTGTTGATCGTCCAGGTCTGCGTCGACGTAGGACACGACCAGTTGCGGATCTTGGCCCAGCGCTTGGAGCTGGGCAGACGTGAAATGATCATCCCGGTACAGCGTTGGCTCAGAGGAATGAGCGATGCCACAGCGGCGAAAGCCATGCCGTTTAGCTGCAATGATGATGGCCATGCTTACCCCCTTAACCCAGCCAGGCTGGCGAAAGGATTTCAGCCGTACCAGCCCAAGGGTTGCCGTTGTTCGCATCCTTGACCAGGATGGTTCGGGCGACGCCTTCTAACTGCGATGGCACAACGAGCAGGCCGGGGTTGATGCCCAGAGGGCGACCGCCGTCCGCTTGGAAGTTCTTCATTGCCGCTCGTGCCAGGCCGTAGTTTTCGGCGGTCAAAGGAGCGCGGGAGCAATATGCAAACTGCCAGAAGCCGAAGCCAACGCTCACACGCGCATCCACGCCGTAGCGGTACTCGTCACGCATGAAGACTTGTTCGTCGTCCATGCTTGTCATCGCTTTGAGGGCGTAAGGTCGACGGTTTTGGAAGATGATTGGCTTGATTGCGCGGCTGACATCGAGCAGATACCAAGCCGGACCTGTACCCGTTTGATAGTTGCTGACCGACACCGCTTCGCCCGTACCGTCAGTCGACGGATACACCGGGTGATCCGTGTCGAAGTAGAACTGACCGTCATAACACAGCGTGGTCAAACCCGCTTTCAGCAGACCGAATACCAGTTCGTCAGGGTGAGCAGTGGAAGCACGGCCCATCTCAGAAAATAACGGCTTGAATACGCCAATCTCGTCATCTTCGATGGAGTCGCGAGGAACGCCGACCGACGATTCATATTTCTTGTTGGTGATGGAGTAGCTGTGCGCAGCCATGTTCTTGAGTACACGTTCGCCGATCCACTCACGGAAAGTCGGGAACTGGCCCAGCCAGCCATAGGTGTTACTGGCCGATGAAGAAGGCACCGATGTTGCGATACGGGCCCAGTCGGTTGGCGTAGCTGCCTGAGCATTTTGGAACTCTGCCTTGAATGCGGTGAAAAGCGCGGCCAAGGTGCCTGGAGTAATGATCATGAATCGCTTCCTTTATATAGAGAGGGAGTTACGCCTTGCCCTTGATGAAGTCCGCTTCACTCATACCCAGCAGTTTGGCGACCTGTTGTTCCTCTGAGTTGAGTGCCGTGGCGAGGTCGCCAGGCTTGCGGGTACCCAGATCCGTGGCCGCAGCGACGACAGGGGCGGCGGTCACAAACTCCTTGAAGCGATTCAAGCCCGCTTCGTCCTGGCACATGGCACGGTGATACTCGACGGTGGACGGGGTGATCTTCCCGGCCTGGGTAGCCGAAGTAATGGCCGCATCGACTTGCTTGTCATGGTCGGCCTTTTTCTGGGTGGCCAGCGCCTGCTCGGCATTGGTGGCACGGACGCCCAGAGCGTCGTAGTCCGCACGGGGGACGAACTGCGTGAGGTTCGGCTTTTCGGTGTTCGCCGCCTGAGCGGTGGCCTTAAGTTGCGTAGTGGCCGCGAGGGCCTGTTCTTCGGTAGCTGTTTCGGGCAAGCCGAGGGCAGCCAAAAGCGCAGGTGAAATCTTCACAGGCGTGTTCTCCGTGGTTTCTTGATTGAGTGCAGTCAGCAGAAAGTTGGGTTTGTTGGTAAGCCCTGCACTAACCAGGCGCGCAATGCGGGTCGTGTCCGGGTCGAAGTCGAAGACTGGGGAAAGGAAGCGGTACTCACGGTTGGTTACCTGGATTTCGCCGTTAGGCGTCCAGGCGACTTTGCCCCACAGAGCACCTTCGCGAATTTCGAACTGGCTGATCCAGGCTGCAGCGGGAGCGGACTCACCCTTGGGGGCGCGGTGCTGGGTCGCATGCTCCCAGTCAAGCGGCAGGTCAATGGCGCGAGTCGTGAAGCTGGACTGCACCAGCATCTGGGCTTGCTCGTCGAACAGCCATTGGCGGCCGTCGCGGCCGACCACTGTCGGACCAGCCGGAATAAGTTCTACCCAATCAGGCGCCTTCCCGTCAGAAAGTTCGACCGAGCTGTAGATCTCTGTGTTGAAGGCGAGTTGAGTTTTCATACCGCCAGTGTCGGCGGACTAGCAGAACGAGTGAGTATCAGCTCCGTGTAAGACTTTCAGTGCTGGGGGAATGCACTGGAAACCCATTCTATATCTATAGAATGGAGAATCGTGTCTCACGGGCGCGCAGGGGATGGCGCGCTAAGCCAATCTAACGCATGTCTAACGCTAGTTGTCATATGCATTTGCGGCGGATGTATCGAGAACCATGCCGGACGCCTTCAGAGCGACTGCAGGAGATCACCCTTTAAAGCCTTCCATTAGGTAATCCCCCACAATGGCCAGGATCTCGGTTTCATCTTCCGATGACAGCCCGAGATAAGGCCGAGCGGTTATATCCGTAGAGCTTGCACCACGGGATGCCCATTGGGAAAAGTTGGATTTGTTCTTCTTCACGAAACGGTTCCCCACCGTGCCATCTTTCCCTTGGCGGAAGTAAACCTGTTGTGACCTGGCCGCGTGTTCGACCTTACCGCCGAACTGGTGAATGGCTCCGTACGGTCGGTCGGTACCGAAGGCCAGTTCATTGTTGCTGACGCGGTGGCGTAACGTGTCCTGGAGCGTGCCCTTTTCGCGCAGGATGCGGGTCCCTTTCTTTTTGGCTAGGGTGGACGGCGCGAGGGGGGCCCAAGGCGAGCCGTCAGGTGCAACCTGTTGCCTGAATCGATTGTCAGTCGATTGGTGTAAGTACTCGGCAATATCATTGAGAGGGGCACTGAGGTTGCTCAAGTGCTGGCTCAGCTCTTCTATAGCCTTGCTGACCTGACTTTCATTAAGCGTTATTTCCAGCATTGCCCCGGCCATGGCTATCTCCTAGTCAGGTCGACGATAAATTTGCACGCCCAGACGTAGCGCTTCCAGATACTGCTCGCTGTCATCCACTTGGCCGGTCATGCCGCCCCACCCATCAGAGCCCTGATCGAATACCGCTACGAAAAGCTCGGCGATGCCCTTGATCTGGAAGTGCGCCAGGTAACGACGCCGAAGAACGGCTTTGCCTAAGCCAGGTAGCCACTCCAGGCGAGCCCATATTTCGTCGGGTGCCTTGAGCACTTCGGCTATCAGCGGCAGCTCATGGGCCTTGATCTGTGGTGCAAGTTTTATAGCGCCAGTTTTGGCATCGGCGAACATGGCACGACCGATCACCTGGGCATCACCCACTACATCCCGCAGTACTGCAGGTGTTGTATCGGTAGCACCAAACTCACCCAAAAACTTAGTAACCGCTTGGCTCGCAGGCTGATCGACGGACGACAGTCTGTCTGCAGCAACGGTACGCGGAGGTGGTAATGCGCCGAGTGGTTGACGGTTAGGCAAGCCGGTTGGAGCTAC
Organism: Pseudomonas sp.; assembly: GCF_030150285.1. GTDB lineage: Bacteria > Pseudomonadota > Gammaproteobacteria > Pseudomonadales > Pseudomonadaceae > Aquipseudomonas. The sequence goes on from NZ_JASLGE010000054.1 coordinate 53,831, forward strand.
CACCTTGGGCAAAGCACTCAGTGCTGGTAATGGGTCATGAGCGCGCAACTGGGGGACAGCATCGGTCAACCGGGAACGTCCTGGTGCATATTCAAAGCCTGGATCAATACCCTTTGGCACGCGGACTGTGCGGGGACCATTCGGGCTGTTCTTACCAATGACTCGATCTTCCCACTCAACCGGCGGGGCATTGCCGACCGTAAGGCCCTGGCGGTCTACGTCCCGCTGGCTCAGCATGAACTTCTTGCACTTACAACCCCAGCCATTTTGCGGGTTGTGGGTCGACCACCATGGGTCATCGAGCGGCAACGTGACCCCATTCCAAGATAAGTGCTCAGGTCGTGGGTGAGCACTGTCGCCGTGACGGTACACGCCATAGGGACGGCGCTTGCGCAGTTCTGGATCAGCCATCTGCGTCTCTCGGCCAGCGTTATACGACTGGCGAAGGTTGGTTTCCCAGATGACATTGGTGCGCCAACCCCGCTCACCGTTGTACTGCCAGCCGTGTTTACCGACGACCTGATCAAAGTCCTTACGGAACTGCTCCAGAGTGCCGCCCCCGGCAATGGACTTTTCAACAGCACCTCGCAGATCGGCCAGTAGATCGTGCTTGACCGCACCGGCCACGACGAACGCATGGTCATGCTCAGCGTTATAGATGTCGGTCCAGGCGCGGGTAGGAACATCAACTTTGCCACGGAAGTAATCGATCTGTTCCTGGAACGGAAGTGAACCGTGAGAGACCGCCATTACAACCCCCTTAGGATGTCATCACGGCCCGCAAGGCTGGCAGCCATCAACCCGTCGGCAATAGCGTCAGCCAACTGACTGGTAGTCATAGCCGGGTACGTTTCGATCAGCCGGTCCCGGAATTCTTCCAAGCTGGATACCGTGTCGAGCAGCTCTTTGATCTGCTCGACCATGTCATCCAGGTGTGTGCCTACGGCTGTTTCTAATGTGCGTACCTGGTTGTCCACGATGTCGGGAAGCACTGCAGGTTTCTTGGGTGTTTGCTCTTGGTTGGTAGCCTGGGCAAGCAGAGGAGTTGCTGCAGCAGCTGGAGCCCTGAGTAGTTTTGCACCCTTGGCAGGCTCAGGAATGCTGAGCTTGTCCCGGATAACAGACTGTTCAACCTCCAACCCCATCGGTACCAGCTTCTCCAAAGCGGTGATCAAAAGAGTCGTGTTTTCGGGTTGAGGCACGTCGATGATTAGCTTTGGATATTTCCGACCTGGTGCAAAGTTCAGGTCGCACCAGGGCCGCACAAAGAACCGATTCAGGGTATTGGATTCGGCCTTGGCATCGGCCTGCAGCAGATCGAGCCGTACTTCATTGTGAACCATGGCCTGGGCTCGGCTGGAGCCATCGTCTGTAGACATGGTCTGCCCGACCACCGCTTTGCTGACCTGCTTGTCCCACCACTCAGCCAAGCCTTTGAAAAAGTCTCCGGCGCCTGCAACGTTGGATGCGTTCTGAAATTCAATGCGCATGCTGTCTGGGATAACTGCAGCAGCATCACTGCCCAGGTTAGCCACAGCTGACATCAGCGTGTTGATGTCCTCTTTGCTTGCACCAGGACCATATCGACCCACCCGCATAGGCATGCCAAAGATATCGGCAAACCCCATCCAGTCTTTCCACGTCCAGGCTTTGCACATATAGCCCACTGCAGCAAGACGGGCCAGGCCACCCCGAATGGGTAAGCCGGAACGGATCCGAGGGAAGTGAACGATGAATTTGTAGGGCGCCAAGGCGATACCGTTAACAGGATCAGCCTCATCAAGTAGGCGTAGCTCCCGGCCAGTGTCTCGGTCGAATTGGAAAAACCGTTGGTCACGAGGCTCGAACCGAGACGGCATCCATGTTTTGCCACTGCGGTCCCACATGATTTCAGAGACGGCATAACCCTTACCGACGGCATCGGTCAGGTCTGCCTGCAGCTCCCCAAACTCTGGCGAGCCCACCAGTTCGCTCAGAGCATCGGCACGGCGTACGTCTTCGGGATCATCACTGGCAGCTTCAACACGGATGTTGAGTCCCGCGATGGCGAGCTTGCGAGTGCCTAGGACAGAGGCGTAATGCAGATCACGCTCTTCCATTTCCTCGGCAAGTGTCAGGTAATCGTGAGCAGATCCCTCTGCTGCAGCTTGCAGAATGTTGGCAAGTCGACCAGGCGTCAGACCGCTGGCCACCGACGAGTGCCAAATCTGGCGAATGCCAGTGGTGCGCGCAGCGGCCAGCTCTTCAGTGAGCTGGTCGTACTGGATTGGCCGACCGTACTGGTCAACGATTTTGGACTGAGCCATTACCAAATGCCTTTCTTGGAGCGCCAACCAGCACCCATCTGGATCTCTCGATCATTCTGAGCGGCGGGCTGAACACGGTGGTATTCGAATATTTCGGTTTCTTGCCGAGAGGCGTAGTCGGCAAGCACGGCAGCAATACCGGCGTCACCGTGGCGCTTTGGCCCAGACTTTTCGCCTTTCTCGTTGGTACGCTTTTCCGGGATGCGGGCCACGCCTTTGACCATACGGAAGGCGCGCACGTCGCTGAGCACATCCTTGTCAGCCGGAATGTCATAGAAGGTGTCGTCTTCCAAGGCCGCTTTAAAGGGCGGCATGTTGTCGCGATACCAGCCTTCCGTGAGCATCACCCGCTCAACACGGTTGAAGCCGAACTCAATGGCGGTGTCTTCCGACAGTTGCGAGCCGTTACCCCTGGCATCGTCCGCGCCTTTTAGGAAGTTGGGCAGGCGGCGAAGAATGTAGAACTTGATCTGGGCCTGCTGCTTGAACGGGACGTTACGCAGCTCAACCACAAAAGGTGTGCGCTTGCGCAGATTCTGTTCCTTTAACAGGGGCCAGATCACCGACAAGTCACCGCTACGCCCGAAGTCCATGCCGTAATAGCTTTGGACATCCAGCGGAATAGCAGCCAGCAACGGCTTCAGATGTTCTTCGCACCACTCCAGCGACTCGGCCAAGCGCATGTGTTCGGGCAGGGTCTCGTAGCCCTGTGGGTAGGCCAAGCGAAGTACAGGCACGTCCCGGCTACTGCGTTGCTCGACCAATGCCAGGCTAAGAAAAGCACCTCCGCCCTGGGATGGCACGCAGTCCAGCTCTTCCTCCGCAGCATCACCGTAGAAGTCGTAAACATCCTGGACCCAGGCTTCTTCCTCTTCGGGCTTGTACTCAATGCCCTTACGCAGGCAAACCCGGTTGTAAAGGCCGTCCGAGACCGCCTCACGAAAGGGGCAGCGAAACAGTGCGCCCTTGCGCTTGCCTGCACGGATGTCGTTGATCAGTTCATTGAAGGCATTTTCGGTACCGTCATGGGTACTGATGACATGCACTTCGCCACCCCAGATCAACAGGGCCAGCGCGGCTTTGAGCAGTTCAGCCAAGTCCTGGTGGAATGCGGCTTCGTCGATCACAACAACACCCTGACGACCACGCAGGTTAGAGGGGCGACTGGTCAGCGCGACTATTCGGTGTCCGCTGGGGAACCCGATGGTGTAGGTCTTGATGTGCTTTTCGGGATCACTGTCCGGCCAGATGCCTTCCTCTATCTCTTCGGCAGCATAGTTGTAGGCGCGTGCCCACATCGCACAGGCCTGGATGTACTCGACCGTCATGTCCTGGTTGTAGCCAAGGTAATAGACGGTCTGGCCACCGGCTGGTTTTTCGGCGGCGGCGACCAGGACATTGTCCGCAGCCTCTGCCCAGGTGAGACCAATCCGGCGTGACTTCTCACCAACCTTCAGCGGGGCACGAATGCCGATCCACTCTTTCTGATAGTCGAGCAGTACTGCAGGAGCGCTTAGGGTGGCTGTGCTATCCAAAACAAGGGGAAGGCTCATGCACCCCTCCTGAAGTCATATTCAGTCTTGGCGTGGAGCATCAACACGATAGCGAGACACCACCAGTACTCCATAGACACCCAGATTCCCGCACTGGTGAAATTGAGTAGCCGGAGCAACCATCGAATGATCACGACGCCATCCCGAGGATCTCGCGGCGAATCTCATCGACAGTCGCCTGATTCAAACCACCTTTCTTGGCGATCTTCTCGACACGCGATGCTGCTGCCTCGGCTTTCTCACGGTATTCAGTTTGCCATTTCTTCTGAGCAATAGAGGCTTTGCCCAGCTCTGCCACAGCCTTCGCTACCTTGGGCAAGTCGAACGTATTGCCATCGGCCATCAACAGCTTGAACAAGTGTTCTTGAACCAGGCGCATCAAGGCTTCGTTGACTGCGCCTTCTTCATCCGGTGCAGCAGCCACCACAGCACGAGCCTGTTCGCTGGCCATCTTGAGTGCCGACAGCTTGGACTCAAAGTCCTGACCGTATCGGTGCAGAGCTGACTTGCTGATCGAGAAGCCCTGGGCCGATAGTTCGGCGGAAAGGCTTTCGTATTCACTGAAGCTGTTTTCGGCCAAAGCCTTATCGAGCCAGGCCTTGACTGCCTTGGGCAGGTTGGCAACTTTGCTGCGCGGGGGCATGGTCGATCACCAGTACTTTTCTGGGCGGGCAATACCAGGATTGCATTCGATGGTGTACTCGGCGATGTCGACGCCATAGTGCGTCAGCCCGCAGATCCATACGCCTGCCGGTTGTTTCTTCAGCGTGACTAAGCTGCGATCAGCTAAGTAGTCCAGCTCTCGACGTAGCTCCATTGAGGTGGCATCAGGAAAAATGCCCTGAATGGTCGAGAGCACCACGGCTTCATGAGGATCGACCGGGCGTGAGGTGTTCAGGGTCAGCAAGATGTACCAGCGCAGGGACTCCCGACGCACTTTGGCTGGATCAATGTTCATGAGCGTGTTCCTTTGAGTTGAACGTTTTCTAACTTGAGAGCCAAAGCGTCGAGCTTCGCCTCGATGACTGTTTGGTTTCGGACGTAGTCTTCACGTCGTACATAGTGCAAAGGCATGTCAGCCCGCAGCCGCTCGAAGCTAAGTTCCAGGTTGCGCAACCGTTCGCCATCCTTGGCCACCGCATTGAAGCGGTCATCCATTACGGCAAAACGCTGGTCTAGTCGGCGTTCCGTCTGGAGCAGCAACAGCTTCACCAGCCCTGCAAAGCCACTTAGCACGCCGATGGCGATACCTATTAGCTGGTACAGCGGCATTTCTATCATCGGCATCGGTGACTCCCTTTTTCGCGATGCGTTTGGCACTGAGTGCAATGCTGCACACCAGGTATCGCTAGTCGCCATTTTTCAGGTATCGGTAACTGGCAGTCCTCGACCACGCAAAACTCTGCCGAAGGGCCTGTTAAAATTTCCCGCTGTGCCAAATGTGCCGCTAAGGCACTTTCGTTGTGGATGGCTTCAAGCTGGCTGGCAAAATCATCTTGGTTCATTGAGCGTCCAATCAATTAGGCCGTTGAGCTGCGCTCGGCAGATTCCATGCAGCTCGGCATTGCGCACCTGGTTGGTCAGAAGCTGTTCCTGGCCAAGACCGGAGTTGAGGTCATCAGGGGTTCTGGTTCCATCGGGCGGCGAAGCAACTCGGATGGCGCTGCTGGGGGCTGGCACTGTGGGGCTGGTGGCGCTGATTCCATTGGCTGTGTTCCACACGCGGACAAAGCCAGTAGTGAACACAGCAACAGGCAGCGGCTCCGGCTGAGCATCGAGGGCGCGCCGATATAGTTTGGTGACACGGGATATCTCCCCGGTAAGTTGGTCGGTGGTCTTGCGCAAGTTGAACTTGGTATCAGCAAGCTGGGCGGCCAACTGATTGCCTCGGGCTTGCTCGGTACGCAGAGCAGTGTTCGCTTGCAGCGCTTCAGCCGTCTGCGCTTCGGCCGTGTCTTTCTTTTCCGTGGCGTGTTTTTCCCGTAGCTGAGCCAGTGCTTTATCTCCATCTGACTCTGCTAAGGAATAACCGGCGTCATATCTGGATTGCCCAAAGTCATCGAGCACTTTGATAGCTACGCCAACGATGAAAAGAATGATTAGAACTGGCAGGGCTCTAACTAGAAGGTTCTTCATAGACAAATACCTTTGCCCCAACCGGCGCTCTCATACAGTCGCTCCCAACGCAAAAGAATCAGGCGCGGGTAATTACGGTTTTCTCTGAAGTTGGCAGCCGAGCGGCCAGCGTTGTACCGCTCGACAGATTCGAACCAGGTCAGCGGATCGGCACCCTTAGCCGATGCCAACTTGCGGTCGCGAATAACCCATCCAAGTCCGCCGTTGTAAGCCGATAGCATCATGGCCGCCCGGTCACAGGTGGTATGTGCCTTAACGCGACTTACCAGCCAGAGGTCATAACTGACCAAGGCCTGCATAGACCAAGCGGGGTTATAGGGCTCGACCTTGCCAAGCGCTTTAGGAAATAACTCGGCGAGCCAAGTGGCGGTCGAGGGCATCACCTGGCCCAAGCCTTGCGCACCTACAGGCGATTTTGCGTTGAACTTCCAACGGCTTTCCTGATGAATCTGTGCGGCAAAGGTTGCAACTGGTGCATCCAGGCCCCACTCGGCTTGGGCAATGCGAGTCAGGTCGCGGCGGTAACGTTCGGCATCAGCTGGAATTTCTGCGTGCGCCAGAGTGCTAGCAAGACCAGCAAGCGCACCCAGACATCCCGCACCTATATATAGAAGGATTCTGCGCATATTCAGAGCCCCAGGGTCAGGCCGAGAACACAGGCAATCACCACCAGGGCGCGGCGAATGCCAGCCAGGGGTTGTGCAGTGCGCATCACTCTGTTCGGGCGAGCGTAGGGAAACAAAGCCCGGTCAATCCAATAACCGAGGACACCGCCAAGAGTGACCAAGCCAGCTTTGTAAAGCACGACTGGTAGTTTGGTTGGAGCAACCAGTGCCAAACAGATCAACAGAATCAGAGTGATCACGGTCCAGTCGGTCATACGTGGCGCATGGGGGCGCCGCTTGAGAAAGTGAGGTCTCATTGGTTTACTCGTGGTGAGTTGAGGGCTGAGCGCAATGCACTGAGGTGGTTCGCAGCAACTACGGCGTTACCAGGGACATGCACTGGTTTGCGGTATTCGGCGAGGGCAGGACCGGCAGGAGTTACAAAGGGACGAAACTTCTCTCGTTCGCGCACGTGTTTATCGGCACGCGCTTCACCTTGAGAAACATGCGCTTGCACCATACCGAGCCATTCAGCAGGAACCTTTGCCAATAAAGTTTTGCGGGAAAGATCATCTCCAGCGGCAAGGATTAGTTGTGCATATTGGCGCGGCCATTTAGGCCGGGTAACTTTTTTGGGAGCGGGATCTGTGCGCATGGTGCGAGCCTGCCGTTATTGGGAACGGAGCAAGCTTCGCGCGAAGAGGGGGATACAGGAGTTTCAGGAGCATGTAAGAAAAACCCCCGCTCGGTGGCGGGGGTCTATTAAATGGCTTGCAAGGTGTATGAGGACATCAGAACATCCTGCACCAATCGATGTTCTACAGTGAGTCTTAACCGGCCCGCCCACTCCTTATGCGCTGCTTTAGGCTTTCCTCCAGCAAGTAAGATATTCATTTGACGATCCATCTCACTGTCCATGAAGTCGACAATATAGCTTGGCGAGCTCGGCTGGGGATTGTCGAAGAGGCTATAAAGTAATGTACTGGTTAAGGCGTCAATAACACTCGCATCTTTTATGGTGGTATTGCTTGAGGCGAACTGAGCAATTGTAATTTCATCCAGATGCGCCATATCTGAACCTTCAAACACCAATGTTGCAGAAGCAGAGCCATGCTGGAACGACACCATTTTTCGCTCTCGATTAGCAGAACCAGATTTCACTGCTTTTAGGTCCCGCTTGATATTAGGAAGTTCTTCCAAAATATCATCCAACGTTTTTTTGAACGGCCGTGTCTTTCGCTCTTGAGCAGAGTCTACGCCAGGGCTTGGCTTAGCTGAAGGTTCTGCAGCCAAAGACATTTCGGATTTGCCTAACAAGGCTGTCAGCATTAACAGTAAAGCCAAGGTCCCTTTCATTTAGTGCGTCGTCCCTTCGTCGAATCCGAATAAGTCAGGCTCACTTCTGCGGTGCAGAGCCCGTTGTCGGGCAATTATGGCATACAGCGTTTGATTGGCGAGGCGGTACCTCTTGACCATCTCCACCGGCTGGACACCACCGTCGCGCCACTCCCGATAGATTTCCGCGTCCCGCATAGCTTTTTTGAGAAGCTCGCCGCGCGGGAGGTAGATCACACTCCCGCCCAGCGTATCGCAGATTGCAAAGACCACGTGCCGGGCCAGCCCTGCAGGTGTTGCGGCGGGACCCATTTCCGTTTCCAGCTTGGCTTCAGCAATCTCAACCATCTCCCTCAGGGTGCCTTCCCAACGAGTTAGTACCTTAGGATCTTGCATGTGAGCAAGAACCTTATCTGGATCAAGTTTGTCGCTGTCATCAGGGAATAGTTGCTCTGTCATGTCTCGCGCCTCCCATGGCGGCGCGCATCGTAAGTCAATGCGGCAACCATCTTTTGGAGCTGCCCAGGGTCTAGCCATTCCACGCGCTCAACCTTGAACATGCGAAAGGCCATCCCGTCAGCATACGCCCAGGAGCGTTTTGCCTCGGCAAGAAAAGCCTCGATTTTCCCCACCAGTTTTGCACGATCTGGTGCAGCCACAGGAGCTTTGCGCCCGTGCTTTTTGGCCGGTGCCGACTCCCAACCAAGCCGGGCGAATTCGGCCAGGACAGCACCGATCTGGCGGGGATTTAGATCCTTGGCTGAACGTACACCTGCAATACGGGCCAGCAAGGAACGGTAGGTTTCATCGTCCAACCCCAAGTCTTTCTTGGCGATATGGATTTTGCTTAGCTGCAGGTTTCGTGTGCTCACTGTCTTCCTCCTTTCATAAGTGCCCTGAATGCAACTGGGTCGCTTCGGGACAGTCTCGCAACACCATGAATCGCCATAGTGAGTGCGTGTTCTGTTTCGTCGAGTTCCCCGGCGATGCGGATCTGTTCCAGCTCGCTTTGGGTTCCACGGTAGAGTTCGATCTTTAGTTTTTTTGCCCCCATAGCCACGCGTTTATCTTTCTCGCGCTTGCGTTGAGCACGTTTACGCTCGCGTGCCAGACGGGTCTTGCGCTGCTTTGGTGTTTCGTCTGTCATGGGTTGGCTGCTCATCAGTACCGGACAACCACGTCCGGCAGACCGCCCCGGCGTACCAGGGCGGTTTCGCTTAGTTCAGGGCGAACTGTTCCTGGCCGTTCACGCCGTGATTCAAGCGCACATCACCCGCCGCGATAAATCCGTGCATGGCGTCGGTCATGGCTCGCATGCCAGTGCCTTTGTTGGCGTTGCGGTCGCGACAGTCGAGCTTTGCCGTATCTGCGTGGTGTTTGAGCATGTACGCGGCTGTAGCTGGAGATGGTTCATCGTTGCCTGCGAAAGCCATGACCTGCTTACGTACAGCTGACACCCAGGCCGAGCAGAACACATCAGCGCGCTTGGTCTTTGTCGCTGCCTTACAGCGCTTCAACTGAGTGCTGATAAAGTCACGACGAGACTGGCGCACCTGACGCAGCAGCAAGGTCATGGTGTAGCTGGCCAGCTCTGCCATTTCACCGATGAAGCGCCACTCACCAATGCCTGACATGAACAGAACCTTGCAGGCATAGGCCTGGCTCACAGCTCCAACCATGTTGGCCTCCCATTGGGGAGGGGTCATCTTCGAGCCACTACGAGCGGCGCACTCGTACACTTCGGAGAGTTGAACATCCGACTCTTCTAGCCGGTATTTTTCCATCAGCGCTCGGGCCTGACGCATTGCTGTAGCAGCTTCATGTGGGTTGTCGCTTGCTGCCAGCTGCAACAGTTTCTTGATTTTGTCCAAAGCCTTGCTGTGGTCCATGTCGTCAGATCTCGTTGATACGGGTGATGCTGGTGTTGTTGGCCAGCAGATGTTTTTTCAGGGAGCTGAAGCTCTTCCAAGACCAGTCATAGGTGATGAATTTGACTGCCTGAGCTTCGGCGGCTTTGCGCTTTCCGTAGATCTTTTGATAGATCTCAATTTCTTTTTTGCTATGAAGGGCACGAGTCACCTTGCGGTAAAAGCGGCGAGTCTCCTCATGTTCGGGCTCGCCGGTTCTGTGGTCGCAGGCCAACCAGGCCCCCTTCAAATACCCATCCACGTAGACCAGCGTCGACCAACTCTTTTTGGCGCTGTCAGTCTGCTGCGATAGGTTGATCTCAAACCCATCACACTTGAGCTTCATGCAGCCCCACGGGCTTGCCATCTGTTCTTTCAATGCATCCCAATCGGCTTGTTCCATCTTTTCCTCGGCTGCTCGTCAGTACCAGGCAACCACGCTTGGCAGACCGCCCCGGAATACCGGGACGGTTTCGCATCAGTGGAGAGTCGGTTTGGGCTCCGCTTGTTCGCGACTTGTTTGGCACTGCTCGCAGTTGCAGGCTGCTTGGACAAGAAGTCTTGGCGCCATAGTTGCCAGCCTCAGAGCAAGCTGAGCTGCTGGACCTTTCCTGTCTGTCAGGCGGGATGGACCAGAGAGATTTACTGTGACGCCCAAATCATCGTCGTCACTGATAGTGATGGTGTACTGAGCCATAGGTACTCCTTAGAGCTGATTGCCCAATTGAATAGGCAGTGGATCTTGATAGGTTTCGTGGGAAAGCTGAGTGGTCAGACTCCAGCGATATCAAGGCTGATAGGTTTGTACTGGTCGGTATCACCAACACGTTCGTACACTCGGATGTAAGACTTTGAGCCGACTACCTGGCAGGCGTCACCGATGGCTTGCATGGCTCGCTGCCAGCGCTCATCAGTGATTTCCATTCGGCGCAGTGCCAGTACACGCGCAGTGCGAATGTCCCCTTTTTGGTCAGTGCGAAAGGCGTCATTCACTAAGGTGACGACTTCGGGGCGAGCCCCCGTAGTCCAGTCGCGTAGGCATTCGTCAATCAACGCCCGCGCTGCCTGGAGGCGTTCGTCGAAAGCAATGCTTTCCTGAACTGCCCGCTGAATTTTGTAGCGACCATCGAAACTGAGTAGGCTGACGTTGCCTTTTTTTCCACCCAGTTGAGCCCCGTACTGCTCTGCGCTGAGTTCGATAAATGCTTCGATATCGCCAAATGCGGAAGCCTTGAACTTGGCTAGCACGTCACTGGCTGCTTGAGCTTTTCCGACCAGTTCAAGGACCAGGGCATCACGCGCCAAATCAATGGGCTTAATCATGCTCTCTGGGATCAAACGCTTTTGGGCGTCAGTCCGATAGCCTTCTGGAAGTTGGTGTTGGGTTGTCATTACAGGGGCCTCAGTGAATTGTCGGGCGTGCCCAGTCGGAAGGACGGGCAAAACTGATGGGTTCGCGCCATTCCAGGGTTACGCCCTGAAACTGCACGTTGAAGCGGGTGCTTCCGGCTGACTTGTGGCGCTTGAAGCCAGTGGACTGGCCCTGATCGACCAGGCGTTGACCTGCTTCAGGACTGACCACCAGCATGTTTTCGTTGGGGTAAAAGCCCTGTATGCGAATGCCTTGCGCCTGCAAAGTGCGGGCAGCGGTGTTGAAAACACGCAGGCGGTCGGCCAAGGTTGGGTTCAACACTTTCAGTGGTGTGCGGCTATTGGAGGCGAGCATGGACGTTCTCCTGGTTGCAGCAGTCGGGGTTGATCGAGCAGTACTGGCAGGCACGCCAGTGCTGCATGGCCTGCGGGTTATGGGTTGGAGCTGGTTTTTCGCGATAGCTTTGGCACTGATCAACGGTTACTTCTGAATCCAGTGCGACACACTGGATGCGCCCGAGCGTCTCCATAACGCGCCGCTCGACACCGGCAGTGCTCGGTGACGCATAACGGTTTGCCAGCACCAGGCTCACGGCTGTGCGGCTCATGCCAATGCGCTGGCTTGCCTTGGTCTTGTTGCTCGCAGCCACTTCAGCCGCGAGCAGGCGTACGAACAAAGGAGGCTCCGGACCCCAAGCGGCGATCTGGGCGTTCATAGGTCGTTGTCCTTCACTGGTTGGCGGAAGACCACTTCGCCCAAGTTCGGGTCGAAGACTTGGCCGATTTTCTGAATCATCGGAGGACGGGGGCCGGTGTATTTACCGGGCGCTAAACGGTAGCGTGCTGGGCAACCGGGTTTGCTCCGGCTTGTCTCAACGATGTAGCCCGCTCGTTTTAGCCACACCAGATAGGCACGAGCTGTGCCCACTGTGGTCGGCGAGGCGAGTGACGCTTGCGTGGCCAGCTCTTCAGCATTCAATTCGCCGAGGATGCGCAGGGTTCGCCACATGGCTTCCATGCCTTTCCCCGAGTTGCTCGGTTTTCCTTCGCGAGTAATGGCAGGAGCTTCGGCGCCCACGTCCTTGATCAAGCGCAAGGTCTGCTGTTCAAACAGTTCACCGCTCACCACTTCAACGAATTTGCCGCGCAGAAGTGATTGCAGGTAGGTGTTCACGACGGTTCTGTCGGTATTGGCATGACGAGTAATGTCGGCGATTTTGAAGCTGGCAGGCGTTTTCCTGATGGCCTCCCAGACTCGCTGGCGATTTCCCTTGGTGCCCTGCATTTCCAAATCAATGCGTTTACGACCAGTAGCCATTACAAGCCTCTCCGCGCAGGAGCTTCACCGGTAAACCAGTCACGTGCTCCCCAGCCTGCAAGGTCTACGCTATCCCAGCATTGGGTTTGGGCTTCGTTGTAGACCCGGTACAAGTTGACAGCTACGCGGCGAAGGCAGCCCCGCACTTTGTGGCGCAGGTCATCCAGCAGGTCATCCGCGAATTTCAATGTGGGGTAGCTGGCTTGAGCAAGACTGCGCAGATCGTCGAGGGTTGCGGGTTGGGCGGGTACCCACTCCAGTACACGGTTGTGCAAGCGTTCTAGCTTTGCCAGGCTATTAGGTACACGCTCTTCACCGATCAGAACGATGGTCCCTTGGCTGGCGTTGTAAATATCGGTCAGTACGTTGGCCACTGCTTTTTCGAGCAGGTATTGAACGTCATCAATCAACAGCGGACGTCCGCTACGGGACAACTGCTCAGCGACCTGGTCCACCATTACTGATAGCGTCTGACCTGCTGCAATACCCATTTCACGCAGGATGGCCTGAAGAAAAGCTTTTTTGCTCCAAGTGTCGCGGCACTCAACGTAATAGGCGCGGTGTAAGTTTGCGGCGAAAGCAGCACCAACGCTTTTACCCAGCCCGCTTGGGCCGTACATCACGACAAGGCCAGGCAAGCCCATTGGACGGTTGTGGGCTCGGTCGATGGCTGCAGACAACAGACCGACATTGGTCAACGGAACGATCTTGGTAACGCTCATTTGAAACTCCTAAAGGTCTTGTTAAGCGCGGGCCTGCGCCGCATGTGCAAACATCCGTTGCATCGCGGTGTAGTCCGAATGTTTCGGCCAGCGGTCGTGCCACTGGGCTTCTTCGGGTGGCAGCAAAGCGCCGCTCTTCACGCGATCATTAAGCTGATTCCACAGGTGGTATTTGCTGATAGGGTCAGCGGGGATTTCAAAGGTTGGGTCTTTGGGGGCGGCCAGCTGCGCGAACCGCTGAGCCTCGGCGAGTTGCTCGGGTGGCAGTTCGTAAGTGCTGGATGCACCCGTGATGACGCGCATTTCCACGTCCTGCCCAGTGATGGTTTTGGCCTTTTTCACCAGACGGGAAAGCTGTCCGCGCTCGCGTTTCTCGCTGGCTTTTTCCAGCATGGTTTTCGGCATTGCGGGGCTGGCGTTTCCGTCGAGTAGGGCTTCACCAAGCAGGTCGCCTTCCAGGGAGTGGACCCATACACGGCTGGCGTCGCGGAAGTCATAGGCCACGCGGACCTGTTCTCCGTGGAAACCGTCCAGGTCCTTGAGGAAATAGGTACCGCTGTTCCATTGCACCTGGCAACGGTGGACGGTGCGCTCAACTTGTGGCCGGGTCAGGCTTTCAACGATGTTGGCGTCAGCCAGCAATGGCTCCCAGCCCTCAGCCTCGGCGGACTTCCACGCTTCCATAGGGCTCTGGTGGCGTTTGCGCATGGTTTGGAGGTCACGAAACTTAGGCAGTCCACGGTGCGGGCGACGGTTGTACTCATCGAGTGCCTGCTGCAAGTCTGAAAAAAAGACCGCGAACTCAGGGACGACTGTTGGAACAATGCCCAAAGCAAGCTGCTTACGTGAAAGCTTATGGGTTTTAGTGGCGGCCTCTTTATCCATGTCGGCGCCAATGTAGCTGTCGAAGGTTTTGGCGAGCCTGACCAGGATTGTTTTGTGGGGGCGCTCAATCACGCCTCGGGCCTGGGAGTTGTAAGGCAGCGAGTGGGTGATGGTGCCGCCTAGGCGGTCATTGACTTCGTAAACGGTGGCGTTATCAAAGCCGCTACCGTTGTCGACGTAGAAGATTTTGTACATGCCACAGCGGCTTACGCCGTCACGCAAGGTATCCAGCGTGGCCAGAGTTGATTCGGCTAGGTTGACCGAAAAGCCCACGATTCGGCGCGTGGCCCAGTCAATGACCATGGTTATTTCTGGCCGGAAAATCTGCCCGGTCAGCGGGTTAATAACCTCAGCATCAAAGGTATGGCCGTCAGCCACCCATACATCATTCGGCCACAACATGTCGGCTTGGCGGCGGTTGTAAGCTTTTAGAGCGTTCAGCTCATGCGGCCCCATACGACCCCGCTCACGAACTGAGGGGCTGAGTTTTTTTAGCCAACGTCGTACTGCGTGGATGCTAGGACATACACTGGCATGCACTTCGCCATGTACTTGTTTGAACTGTTCGTATGCTGCTTCAACACTGGGTTTCTGGGGGCGCTGGTAGTGCTTGAGGAATTCGCCTGCCCAGGCCGGGACGCTCATATCCTTTTGCCTACGAGCTGGAGCGAGACCAGTTTCGCCATGGGCGCGGTAGTCTGCCAGCCAGCGTTTTAGCGTGCGTTCGGAAAGGGAGCGACTTTCAGTCTTGCGGTCGTTGGCGCGAACGACGCGTTCAGCCAGATATGGGCTCAGATCGTCATTTTTCGCTAGAGCTACCAGAGTGAGGATGGCTCGATTTTGACTGACCACCTGGCTCATGCGCTCGATTTCGCGGACAAATGCCAGGCGGGCTGTCATCACACATGCTTGCGAATCATTTAAACGTGACGCGATTTTTACGTCACATCCTGCAAGAATATTATGAGGCTCGATGACCTGCAGAGAAGGTTCGTTGACGATGGTGGCTGCTATCAAAGCTGTTTGGGTTGCCTTCGGTAAAACAGAGAAGGCATATTCCCGACCGCCGCCTTGACCGAGACGCAACTGGCACTCCCAACTTTCGCGTTTGGCGAGTCGTATCAGCCCACTGACCGAACTGGGCATACCAGGTAATCCGGCCAATTCGCTTGGGCTGTACCAGCTACGCATGGTCGTCACCCAATAATTTTTTCAACTCTCGGGCTTTACGTGTTGCGTCGGCAGCAACACGCGACAAACGTCCCAGCTCGGCATCTAAGGCTTCGCGACCATACGCAACTCGGCCGCCACGCAGATGAACTTGCCAGTTGGTGAGCAGATGGCTCGCACAAACCTCTTCCAGTAAAGCGGCTCTATATAGAGGAAGGTTGTGGTCGGCTCGGGCCGGGCTCGACCATGCGTCGAGCATGTTCTTACTAACGTCATCACCTGAGAGCCGAGACATGCGGGCAGCGATTTCATAGCGGTCCAGCTCTGACCCTTTGAGCAGATCACTGACCATCTCACTGACTTGGACGGCATAGTTGCCATGCCCCGGAACAGACAGAATGGGCTGAGGGACGGAGAATATGTCTAATGTCCTGTCATCTTTTACCCTGCGCATATTTAAATCTCCGCCTCAGTTTTACGGTGCGGAACAGGACGGTAAACGCTATCCTTCGTGTAATCGGTATAGTGTTGGTATACCGATTGCTCGGCTCTTTTCGGTCGTAATCGCTTGGGAGTGTCGTCGCTGTTCCAGCGTTCGGGCCAAAGCTTTGCGGGCACGGTGTCTAGTGCGGCAGCAATAGCGCGTTCGACACGTGGATAGGCGCGTTCTTTCGTAGCTCGAATGGCACGATCAGTAATGCCAAGCTGGCGAGCCAGTTTTGCGGCTGAGTTGCCACGTATACGCAGTTGGTACTTGATCCATTCCCAGCGACTGGCTGGATCGAGAGGTATGTCTTTAGCATTCATCGCAACAACCATCTAGGCGGGTGGTTTTTTTAGGCTTTCTAACGGCCTGTTGCGGACAGAATACGGTCAAATAAATATGCTTTCAATCAAATTTGACTGGTCAATGTTTGTTTTACGCTCAACTTTGACCGCAAATATAAAATTCCCTTTAAAATCAATGGATTGCAAGATGGTTGACTTGGCTCGATTTGATTTTCTAGCTGGTCAAGGTTGTTGCTATGAACTTTGACGGCTTTGGCGAACGCCTAAGGCAGGCGATTGGCGCCGATAAACCCTATGCGTTCGCTAAAAAATGCGGTGTATCAGAGAGCTTGTTGCGCAAATATTTGAGCGGCGCATCAGTGCCCAGCGTAGAGAAAGCTTGGGCAATGGCTAAGACGGCAAAGGTTTCTCTTGATTGGCTTGCTGGAGGGGAAGGGAGTATGTGTCCTTCAGGGTCGTCAAATAAGGCGACTCCCTCGGATGAGGATGTCTACTCCTACATCCCACTCTATGACGCGCGCTGTAGTGCTGGTCATGGGGCATGGAATGAAGGCTCCAAGGTCTTAACCTTGCTCGCCTTTACGACCTACTCATTGCGTAAGCAAGGGCTAACGCCGTCAAAGTTGTCAGCGATTCGCGTAGATGGCGACTCCATGGCTGGGCTGCTGGAAGATGGCGACACTGTGCTGATTGATCATAGCCGCAATCAGTTGGAGGCAGAGGCTGTCTACGTGATACGGCTGGATGATCATCTCTATGCCAAAAGACTCCAGCGTCTGTTTGATGGTTCTGTGCAAATCATCAGCGAGAATAAAGCCTACGGGGATGTGCTTGTACCCAAAACCCAGCTAAATGATCTGGCGATCATTGGTCGGGTAGTTTGGGCTGGCGGCTGGATTTAGGCACTTATCGGCCTATGCCAAAGAGCCCGCTAGATTCGGGCTCTTCACTTGATTCCTACGGTTTATTGCTTTGCAGCTCTTTGGCATCGATTCCAATCGCCATCGCAATCACTCCTTCTTTCAAAGGCCCGCCCCGCTTGGCCTGCCCAGCGTTGTCCCGGTAAACGTCAGGTCTTCCCACCAGCTTTCTCCCTGGTGCCAAACATGGAGCCTCCTCACATTTTGTTGTGGCGTTTTTTAGGCTTGGCGCAAAGCTTGGCGTGAAAGGCGTCAAATGTTCGCGGCCTTATACTCTGCCGCGTAGGATTAGCTAGAATAATGTTGTACGAAAATTTTGATGAGTGACGAGGGTAATGCACGGGTGTCAATTTTTTGGCTGAAAAAAGATCTTTTTTAATTAAAAAAAGGCACTACACTTAAACTTATCCAAATTATTGACGATATCAGTCTGATGGCTTATTTTAATGTAGCGTGCCCAGTTGCATGCTTTTAGTTTCATGTTCTCATTGGTCGGCGTCACGGAAGATCTTCTATGAATCGCACAGACGACATATCAAGCTTGTTTAACAGGTTTGGAGGCAGTTCGGACAGTTATCACGAGTTCGACAGTCAGTTGGATTACAAAGAGCCCGTGCCGAAGGCAGCGCCGCCCGTTGCGGAGCCTGAACTCCCAGTTAATGCGGCACTTGGGGTTGCGAAGGAAGGGTCAGCATTGCAACCTGCCTCACCCCCACTTGCGCCAGAAGTCTCGCTGCCGCTAACAACGCCAGTTGCCGAACTCGAACAGCCGGTACCTACGCCCGTTGCCGAAGTCGAACAGCCGGTACCTACGCCAGTTGCCGAAGTCGAACAGCCGGTACCTACGCCAGTTGCCGAAGTTGAGCAGCCGGTGCCAACGCCAGTTGCCAAGGTCGAACAGCCGGTACCCGTTGCAGAAATCGAGCTACCCAAACCTATGCCAATGCCGGTCATCGTGCCTCTTGCGCGACCTGAAACGGTGCCTGCAAAAAAAGCGACAAGGACTCCATTGCTGCGCAATCTGCTTGCCGAGGTCGTTCAGGCCCGCCAGGCCGAGGAGCAGGCTGCAGCGGCAGAGGCACTTGCCAACGCCCGTCCGCCCAAGTGCAAGGCCCACGTTGTGGCGGTTGTGTCGTCCAAGGGCGGGGTCGGTAAAACCACGTTAAGCGCGGCTCTGGCTGGCTGCTTGCGGTTGGGTGGCGGTCAGACGCTGAGTCTCGATCTGGACCCGCAAAACGCGCTGTATTATCACCTGGGCGTTGAGTCCGGCAGTATCGGCATAGGCAATGCGGCCCATTGTGAGACAACGTGGAAAGCTGCATTGCAGGCCGGTTTCAGCGGTGCAAAGGTGTTGCCTTATGGTGCCTTGAGCGATGAAGAGCGACGCACACTGGAACACCGCATGAGTGACGATCAGCATTGGCTTGCCTGGCAGCTCGATGCCATGGGCCTGTGCGAACAGGACGTGGTGATTTTAGATACGCCCACCGGGCGCAATCTCTACCTCCAGCAGGCGTTGGATGTGGCTGACGAGGTGATTGTAGTCACTACGGCCGATGCCGCCAGTTTCATTACGCTCGATCAAATGGATCATTGGCTCAACGCCGAGGGTGCGCGCCCTGGCTTTTCGACCTGCCACTACGTGGTCAATCAGTTCGATGCCAGCCACGAGCTTTCCCGAGACATGCTCGAAGTCTTCAAGCGGCGGCTGGGGAAGAAGTTGATGGCTGTTATCGCTCGGGATAAAACCTTTGATGAGTCACTGGCTTATGGGCGTGACCCCTTGGCCGACCCGCAAATCTCGTTGGCGTGCCAGGACGTGCAGGTGCTTGCCCAGCAAATCAAGTCGCGGTTTGCCAATGTTCGCGCTTCAGGGTTGCACGCCTAGTGAATACAAAGATAGACGCCCCAGACGTAACGCAAACCCGCTCCCAGCATTGGGCCCAGTCCGTTTCTGATTACCTTGCGCGTTGGCCCGCCCCCGCACGGTACGCTTTGTTCGCCGTTACGACCCTGCTCTGTGTGGTCGTGGGTGTGCTCATCATCATTGCGCCGTTCGACTTGTACGCACAGTGCATTTTTGCAGCGGGCTGTTTTGCCACGGCGTTGATTCTGCGCCGAATTCCCGGCCGGCTCACGGTGTTGGTTCTGATTGGCTTATCGCTGACTGCATCGTTGCGCTACATGTACTGGCGTCTGACATCGACCCTTGGGTTTGAGCACTGGGTGGACATGGTGTTCGGTTACGGCCTGGTGCTGGCTGAGCTGTATGCTTTGGCAGTGCTGGTGTTCGGGTACCTGCAGACGGCCTGGCCGCTGCGCCGCAAGCCCGTGCTGCTCAAGGGGCCGCCCAGCGAGTGGCCCGTGGTGGACGTGTTTATTCCGTCTTACAACGAAGCGCTCGATATCGTAAAAGTGACCATTTTTGCGGCCCAGGCCATCGACTGGCCCAAAGACAAATTGCGTGTTCACGTACTCGACGACGGCCGTCGAGAAGACTTCCGCCTGTTCTGCGAGCAGATAGGCGTCAATTACATCACGCGTGACAACAACCGCCATGCGAAGGCAGGCAACCTCAACGAGGCCCTTAAAGTCACGAGCGGTGAGTACGTCGCGTTTTTTGACGCTGACCACGTACCCACGCGGTCGTTTTTGCAAATCAGCATCGGCTGGTTTCTGAAAGACCCCAAGCTTGCGATGTTGCAAACGCCGCACTTTTTCTTTTCTCCGGATCCGTTCGAGAAGAACCTGGATACGTTCCGGTCTGTACCCAACGAAGGCGAGTTGTTCTACGGCCTGGTACAAGACGGCAACGACCTGTGGAATGCCACCTTCTTCTGTGGTTCGTGCGCCGTGCTGCGTCGCGATCCGTTGCTGGAAGTCGGCGGGGTAGCGGTAGAAACCGTAACCGAAGACGCCCACACCGCGCTAAAACTCAACCGCGCGGGTTACAACACGGCGTATTTGGCGATTCCACAGGCGGCCGGTCTGGCGACGGAAAGCCTCTCGCGTCACATCAGCCAGCGGATTCGCTGGGCCCGAGGCATGGCGCAAATTTTCCGTACTGATAACCCGTTGTTCGGCAAGGGCTTAAAGCTTGGTCAACGGCTGTGCTATCTCAACGCCATGCTGCACTTTTTCTATGGTTTACCGCGCCTGGTGTTCTTGACCGCGCCGCTGGCGTACCTGTTCTTCGGTGCGCAAATTTTCCATGCCACCGGCTTGATGATTACGGCCTATGCGTTGCCGCACATCTTTCATGCCAGCTTGACCAACTCTGCGATCCAGGGGCGTTACCGTCACTCGTTCTGGAACGAGGTCTACGAGACGGTATTGGCCTGGTACATCATGGGCCCGGTCTTGATGGCGCTGGTCAACCCCAAGTTCGGTGGTTTCAACGTAACCGACAAGGGCGGGATCATCGATCAAACCTTCTTCGACTGGAAGCTTGCACGCCCTTATATCGTGTTGCTGGCGCTTAACGCTGCGGGGATGATTTTCGGCTTCGTGCAGCTTGCTCTCGGCGAAGAGGGTGCCGTCACTACGTTGCTGATCAACCTGGTATGGACCGTCTACAACCTGATCATCACCAGTGCCGCTGTGGCGGTAGCCAGTGAAACTCGTCAAGTACGTTCAGAGCCGCGGGTAGCTGCCGAGTTGCCAGCGCAATTAACCCTTCCCGATGGCAGCGTGATTAGTTGTGTCACGCAAGACTTCTCCCAAAAAGGCGTGGGCTTGCGTTTGCCGGAAGGTGTCACCTTGCCTCAAGGGGCACATGTTCAGTTATCACTGTTTCGTGACGATCATCCGAGCAACTTCCCGGCCAGTATCATGTTTAGCCGTGGGTCATTGCTCGGCTTGCAATTTGATCCTCTGAGCTTGCGCCAACAAAGCGAGCTGATCCGTCTGACCTTTTCGCGTGCCGATACTTGGGCTTCAACGTGGGGGCATGGGCAGGTCGATACACCGATGACGGCCTTGCGCGCTGTTACCCGTATTGGGTGGCGAGGCATTTGCGCGCTCTATGTAGCCACGATCATGGAGGTCCGTAATGCCCTTCAGCGTCGTCGTGCCATACCCTCCACTCCAGAAAACGTAATGGACAAATGATGAATTCAAAGTCTTTCGCTTTCAGTAATCTGCGCGACCCGCGTCGTGCACTGGCAGGCCTCACATGGGCCTGGCTGGCGTTGAGTGGCGGCACAGCATACGCCGAGACTGCGCCCGCACCCGCTGATACCCCGACCAACCCCGGGAGTAGCTACTCGGTGACGCTCAAAGAGTTGGGGCGTAATTACCCCATGACCTTGCGCGGTATTGACTCTACTGACAGTGTCAATTTCAACGTGCGTGCCGACTCCATTGTCACGGGAGCCAAGCTGAACCTGCAGTACGCCTATTCACCTTCGTTGCTGGCGGATCTGTCGCAGATCAACGTACTGATCAACGATGAAGTCGCTGCCAGCTTGCCGTTACCCAAAGACAAGGCCGGGCAGCAACAGCAGACGACAATTGACATTCCTGCGCACTTGATCACTGAGTTCAACCGCTTGAGCCTGCAGTTCATCGGGCACTACACGATGAGTTGTGAAGACCCGCAGCACACGAGCTTGTGGGCCAAGATCAGCAATGGCACACACTTGAATATTGATGTGTCTCCGTTGGCGCTGGCCAATGACCTGTCGATCTTGCCATTGCCGTTTTTTGATCGCCGCGATGCACGACCACTGAGCCTTCCCTTTGTATTTGCCGCCTCCCCGGACAGCACCACGCTGGAAGCAGCGGGTGCGGTGTCTTCCTGGTTTGGTGCGCTGGCCAGTTATCGCGGTGCCCGGTTTACGTCGATGTTCAACCAGATTCCGGCCAGCGGTAATGCGGTTGTGTTGCTCAGCGGCCCGGGGGATTTGCAACTGGACGGCGTAAGTTTGCCGGCGGCCAAGGGGCCGACCGTGAATATTATGACCAACCCTAATGACCCTAACGGCAAGTTGCTGGTCATCACCGGTCGTGACAGTGCCGAGGTCAAGCGCGCAGCCACTGCATTGGTTCTGGGCAGCCAGGCGTTGTCGGGTAACAGCGTGGTGATTGATAGTCTCGCCGTTGTGCAGCCACGCAAGCCTTACGACGCGCCGAACTGGTTGCCGACTGATCGCAAGGTCAAGTTGGGCGAGTTACTGCCAGAGCAGCAGTTCAACGTGTCCGGGTACAACCCGGGTGACATTGTGGTACCGCTGAACCTCCCGCCAGACCTATTCACCTGGCGTGATGAAGGGGCTCCGCTGGACCTCAAGTATCGCTATACGCCGCAAGAGCAATCCAACAACTCGTCGTTCATTATTAGTTTCAATGACGCGCTGATTCAGTCGCAGAGCTTGCCCTCTGAAGACAAGCTCGACAGCAGCGTACTCAATGCGTTGAAGTCCAATAATGGCAATCTTGATCGTGAAGCCAACGTGCGCCTGCCGCTCAATTCCGTGGCGCTGCAATCACGGCTGCAGTTGCGTTATATGTTTGATTACATCAAGCAAGGTGAGTGCCGCGATATCATCATCGATAACATGCGCGGTGCCATCGACCCGGAGTCGACGCTCGACCTGACGGGCTACGATCACTTCATGGCCATGCCAAATCTGGGCGTGTTCAAAGACGCCGGTTTCCCCTTTACGCGTATGGCTGACCTGTCTGAAACCGCTGTGGTGCTTCCCGATCATCCCGGTGCAGCGGATCTGAATGCTTTCCTGACCGTCTTGGGCCGTTTTGGCCAGTCCACCGGTTACCCGGCGGTCGGTGTGCGAGTCATCGAAGCGGGCAATGTGGCGAGCGTAGCGGACAAAGACCTGTTGGTTTTTGCTTCGGGGCCCAATCAGCCATTGTTGTCGCTGTGGGCTGACCGCCTGCCTGCGTACGATGCTAATGGCCAGCAGAAATTCCATTTGTCCGACTTGCCCATGCGTGTTCGTGACTGGTTCAGCCCTGACCCGGAAGCCAACTTGCGCAGAACCAAGCTGGCGATGGCCTTCTCCGGCGGTGCGCGCAGCACTTACTTGACCGGCTTCGAGTCGCCGCTCAAAAGCGGGCGCAGTGTCGTGGTGATCGCAGGGGGTGGGCCTGAGGGGTTGGTCGATGCGACCAATGCCCTGATTGGCGGGGAAGATTACACCCAGTCGATTCAAGGCAGCCTGGTGGTTGTGCGTGGTAAGGCCATCGAGCCGTTGGTGGCCGATGAGGATTACTACGTCGGTAGCCTGGGCACAATCAAATACCTGCAATGGTTTATGTCTCGCAATGTGATGCTGGTCTTGATCCTGACGGGCCTGGGCGTGGTGTTACTCAGTGGTTTGGCGTACCTGGCACTGCGTGCACGGGCTAATAAACGGTTAGGTGACTGATCTGCTATGTGGGCTAATTCTAACTCTGCTATTTGTGCGCTTTTGCGTGGCCGACACGTGGCGTTGTCGTGGTTGGGGGGGCTGCTTGCGGCTGTCAGCTTTACGCCTGCACTGGCCGGCGACCCCGCCTGCAAGAGCGCTGACTGGCCATTGTGGCAGGCCTATGCAGCCCGTTTTGTGCAGGATGATGGCCGTATGCTGGAGTCCAGTGTCGAAGCCAATCACAGCACTTCCGAAGGGCAGTCCTATGGAATGCTGTTTGCGTTGGTGGCCAATGACCCCAAGCGGTTTGAGTCGCTGTGGAAGTGGACCGCTGCCAACCTCTCCGGCGCTGACGTAGGTACCCGGTTACCGGGTTGGCTATGGGGGCAGGGCAAGGATGAAAAGTGGCAGTTGCAAGATGCTAACTCAGCCTCCGATGCCGACTTGTGGTTTGCCTATGCGCTGCTCGAAGCCGCCAGGGTGTGGCAGCGTCCGGATTACCGCGAAGATGCTTTGCGCTTGCTGAACAACATTGAATCCAAATTGATTGTGAACCTCCCCGGGCTAGGGAAAATGGTGTTGCCCGGCCCTGAAGGCTTCGTTCAGCCTGATCACCTTTGGCGGTTGAATCCCAGTTATTTGCCGCTTCCGTTGTTGCGTCGGTTGGCTAAAGAGGATCCCAAGGGGCCGTGGAAAGAAGTGGCCGTCAACACCGTTAAAATGGTTAAGGCCACCAGTCCTGAAGGCTATGTCGCCGATTGGGTGGGCTACCGTGCGACTGCGCCGGACAAAGGCTTGTTTGTGGTAGATCCGATCAAGGGCGATCTGGGCAGCTATGACGCAATCCGGGTTTACCTGTGGGCGGGCATGACGCCCAAGTCTGATCCTCTGGCAGGGCAGTTGCTGCCCAGCCTCAAGGGCATGTCCCCGGGTACCGGATCGACAGGTTTTCCCCCGGAAAATATTCAGACTTCCAATGGAGAGCTAAAGGGGCAGGGACCTTTTGGTTTTTCTGCGGCATTGATCCCGTACTTTGCCGCCAAGGGCCAGCCCTGGTTAGCGGATATTCAGCAGCGCCGAGTGGAAGGGGCGCTCAATGCCGCCCTGCTTAACGGTGAAGGACAAAGCAGCGAGCCTTTGTATTACAACACGATGCTGAGTCTGTTCGCGCTTGGTTGGGCAGAGCAACGCTATCAGTTCAATGATGATGGAACACTTAAATTGTCTTGGGAGACATCATGCGTTCGCGCCGCAACTCGCTAGTTATCGGGATTATGACTGCCGTTATTGGCGCAACAGCCCATGCTGCAAACAGTGATGTGCAAAAGGTTTTGATTGAGCAGGGCCAATATTGGCAAGCGCGGTCAGATGCTCAGCGCGCTGCTGAAGCGTGGCAGAAAGTCCTGCGTCTGGATGCCAACCAAGTGGATGCCTTGTATGGCATGGGTCTGGCTTCTCTGAAAATGAACAAGCCCGAGCAGGCGAAACAGTACCTTGCACGTTTGCAGGCGTTGTCACCTCGGCCTTGGTTGGCGGCGCAGCTTGAGCAGGATATTGCGCTTACCGATCCGAAGAATATTGCACTGCTCGCCGAGGCGCGCCGCTTTGCGGACAGTGATCAGCGCGATCAGGCGACAGAATCGTTTCGAAAGCTTTTTGCCGGGCGCACACCGGAAGGCACGATTGGGCGCGAGTATTACACCAACCTGGCGTTCAACCCGGCAGGTTGGCCAGAAGCGCGCAAAGGATTTGAGCGTTTGCTGAGCCAGACGCCCGATGAGCCGATTTTGGCTCTTTTCTATGCCAAGCACCTCGCGCGTCATGAAGACAGTCGTCCGGACGGCATTCGCGCGTTAGCCAAGCTTTCTACCCGAGTAGACATTGGCGGTGATGCCGATGAAAGCTGGCGTCTGGCATTGATCTGGTCGGGGCCCCCCAATGCCGCTCAGGTTCCTCTTTTTGAACAGTTTCTCAAGGCTCACCCTGATGACAAGGAGATCCGTGATTTATTGAACAAGGGCAAGTCGCAATCGGCTACAGCGAGTCGTCCGGTTGCCTGGCAGCCTGACCCGCTGGTTGCGCGTGGTTTGCAAGCCCTTGAAAAGAACGACCAGGCGGGCGCAGAGCAAGCGTTTTCTGCGCGCTTGAAAAGTAAACCGAACGACCCGGATGCGTTGGGTGGTCTTGGCGTGGTTCGCCAGCAGCAGAATCGTCTGTCAGAGTCTGAGCAGTTGCTTAATCGAGCCATTGCCAACGGTGGCTCGCGATGGAAGCCGGCGCTCGACAATGTGCGCTATTGGGCATTGTTACAGCAGGCGCGCAATGAGGCCAAGACTCAGCCCGCCAAAGCTCAGCAAAGCATTGCGCAGGCGATGCGTCTGAACCCCAAAGGGGTAGAGGCGCGCTTGGCACTGGCGGATGTGCAGGCACAGAGCGGGCAGCTCGAAGCGGCGCAGTCCAATTACCGCCAGGTGTTGGCGGTGCAGCGTGGGAATGCCCAGGCCGTGCAAGGCCTGGTCAATGTGCTTTCGCAGTCGGGCCAGGGCGATGAAGCCTTGCGCCTGCTTGATACGCTGACGCCAGCCCAGCAGGCCGAAGTCGGGGGTGGGGGGCGTTTGCGTGCCTTGCGTTCTACCCAAACGGCAAAGATTGCCGAGCAGCGTGGTGATACCCGTGGCGCTCAGCAAGCATTGATGCAAGCGATCAAAGATGATCCCGATAACGTCTGGACCCGTTTTGATCTGGCAAGGCTCTACCTCAAGACCGGGGAGCCTCAGAAGGCCCGCGATCTGATTGACAGTTACCTCAAGGCGCACCCGACCGACGTCGATGCGCTTTACACCAGCGCTCTGCTGTCGGTCGAAATGGAACAGTGGGATGCCGCACAGGTGGCCATCAATCGCATTCCGGTCGGCAAACGAACGGCTGACATGAGCGATCTGGCTGACCAGATCACTCTGGCAGTGCAAATAAAAACTGCCGCCACCATGGCGCGCCAAGGCCAGCGGCAAGAGGCGCTCGCGCTGCTGGACCGTTTGCAACCGATGGCCACGAGAAGCCCGGATCGCATGGCCACTTTGGCTTCTGCTTATGTAGATGCTGGCGATTCCGAGCGTGCGCTGACCATGATGCGTGACGTGATTAACCAGACGCCGACACCGTCAGCCGATCTGATGTTGCAATATGCCAATCTGCTGTTGAAGACCGGCAACGATGCTCAGGTCAATTCCATCCTGCGTGGTTTGCAAAATCAGCGCATGAGTGTTGCCACGCGCAAGCGTTACGATGACTTGCTCTATCAGTATCGAATTCGCCAGGCTGATTTGTTGCGCGAAGGGGGAGACTTGGCCGGGGCTTACGATACGCTGGCGCCGGCACTGGCTTCGCGTCCCGGTGACCCAGGTGCTGCTTCAGCCCTGGCGCGGATGTACGCCAGCAGCGGCGACAATGCCAAGGCCTTTGAGTTGTATAAGCCTTTGCTCCAGCGTCAGCCCAACGACCCGCACATGCTCCTCAATGCGGCCGACGCCGCTCTTCTGGCGCATGACAATGGCTATGCCGAACGCGCGCTGGCTCAGTACGAAAAACTGCAGAATTTCGAGCCGCAATCGTTGGAACAAGCTGCTCGAATCTATCGCAGCATGGGTAAAAGCAGTAAGGCGACTGAGCTGCTTCAAAAAGCGGTTGGCATAGAGCAGAGCGAACAAAAGCGCAGCCTGGCAGCCCAGGCGTCTGCACGAAATACCTCAGGGAACCCCTTTGCGGGTATAACGCCTCGGCGTTCCCAAGCAACGCTGGATGCTATTCCAATGCCTGCGCAAGACGTGCTGGATTCAGCCCCGATTCGATCTGCTAACACGGTGCCGTTACCGGCTAACCTGTATTCGGACCCGGTTGCGAGCAACCGGATCCCGACGCGCGCGGGCGTTGTTCCTGCCGTACGCCTGGGCGGTGATACGGCTAACCCGTTTGCACCCTCAGGTACGGTTAACGTGGCGGTTGAGCAAGTCAGCTCTGCCCAGCGCGCGCTGGACAATATCTTGCAGGAGCGCAGCGGTTACGTGACCCAAGGGGTGACGATCCGCAGCAACGACAGTGAGCCTGGCCTGAGCAAGCTAACCGACGTTGAGACACCGCTTGAGGTGAATATTCCGGTTGGGGACAACCGGTATTCGGTTCGTGTGACGCCTGTTTCCCTGACTGCGGGCAGTGTAGGGACCTATGGCGCTGAACGATTTGGCGGTGGTGGTGAATCGCCCGAAGGTGCCGGTTCACAAAGTGCCAAAGGTGTGGGCGTAAGTGTGGGCTTTGCCCGCCCGGATGAAGGTCTCAAGGCCGATATAGGCACCACACCATTGGGCTTCAAATACAGCACCGTGGCCGGTGGTGTCAGTGTGGACCGTCCGCTGGAGAGCAACTCCAATGTGCGTTATGGCGTCAATGTGTCGCGGCGCCCGGTTGTCGACAGCGTGACGTCGTTTGCGGGCACCACGGATGACCGGACAGGGCAAACGTGGGGTGGCGTCACCGCCAATGGCGGCCGCGGGCAGTTGAGCTACGATGACCAGGAAGTTGGTGCTTACGGTTATGGCTCGTGGCACAAGTTGGTAGGTCACAATGTGGAATCCAACAGCCGTGCTGAATTGGGCGGCGGCGTGTACTGGTACCTGCAGAACGAAGAAGACACCCAGTTGACGCTTGGCTTGAGCGCTACCAGTTTGAGCTTTGATAACAACCAGAACCTCTTTACCTACGGGCATGGCGGTTATTTCAGCCCGCAAAACTATTTTGCCCTTGGTGCGCCGGTCACCTGGTCTCAACGTAGAGACCGCTTGACTTACCAGCTCAAGGGTTCGGTGGGTATTCAGCACTTTGAACAAGATGCCACGGACTACTTTCCGAATGACAAAGAATTGCAAGCCGCGAGCGGCAAACGCTATGCCGGTCAGAACAAGACCGGTGTCGGCTACAGCCTGAGTGCTGCCGGGGAATACAAGTTCGGTTCGAACTTTTTCCTGGGGGGCAACCTGGGGCTGGACAACGCGCAAGACTATAAGCAATACACAGGCGCCCTGTACCTGCGCTACATGTTTGAAGACATGAATGGTGCAATGGAACTGCCGGTTAGCCCTTACCGTTCCCCTTATTCCAACTAATATTCTGGAGTCTTAAATGCCTTCTTCTGTTCTTGCTGGTATGACCCTTCTGGTGCTTGGAGAAAGCCATATGAGTTTGGCGGATCATTTAATGGAGCCGCTGCACGCTAACTTGACCCAGCAAGGTGCCAAAGTGCACTCGATCGGTGCTTGCGGTGCCAGTGCCGGGGATTGGTTGGTCACCAAAAAAGTGGATTGCGGCGCCGAGGAAAAAGGCAATGGCAAGATCGTTATCAAGGGGCGTGACGCCACAACAACCCCTATTAAAGATCTGATTGCTGCTGACAAGCCTGACCTGGTGGTGTTGGTGATTGGCGATACCATGGCTTCCTATGACAGCCCGGCTTTTCCGAAGGCGTGGGCATGGCAGAACGTGTCCAGCCTGGTAAAAGAGATTACCGCCAACGGGGCCAAGTGCGCTTGGGTTGGGCCGGCATGGGGTAAAGAGGGCGGCCAATACAAAAAGAACGATGCACGGACCAAGTTGATGTCGGCTTTCCTGGCCTCCAACGTCGCGCCGTGTACTTACATTGATTCTTTGCAGTTCTCCAAGCCGGGCCAGTGGGTCACCACAGACGGCCAGCATTTCACGGTTGCAGGCTATAAGTCCTGGGCCAATGCAATCGGTGATGCCCTCGGCAAGTTGCCCGCCGATGCGGTCAGCAACAAAGGGGCAAAACAGTGATTCGTTTATTCCCGGTGATGGCCGCCGTTGCAGCGATGGGGGCTAGCACCACGCTGATGGCGGCTGAGTTCGCTCTGTACCCCACAGGCCCCAGTAAAGACTCGGCGTTTATTCGCTTCGTCAATGCCAGCACCGCGTCGCTGGACGTGATTGCTCAACCCGGGCAAAAGCCTTTGCGTCTGGAAACAGCGCAGCCGGTGTCGTTGTTGTTTCCCGTGGACTCCAGCAAACCGGTCAAAGGCTCGCTGGTCATCGGCGAGCAACAATCGGCGATTGATCTGAACATCCAGCCCGGTGAGTTTGTCACGGTGTTCGCCGTGCCGGACGCCGCGGGTCTCAAGGCGGTGACCGTGCGCGAAACGCCGGACGATTTCAACGGCCTCAAGGCGTCGCTGGCGTTCATCAACGTCGACGCGTCGTGTGCCGATGCCAGCCTGCGGCCTGCCGGTCGCACGGCAGATCTGTTCAAGTCGGTTCCCGCCGAGGGCCTGCAGCGTCGCTCCATTAACCCGGTGAACCTGTCGGTGCAACTGGTGTGTGCGAACGCCAATGTGGGTGACGCTCTGGATCTGGGTGAACTCAAGGCCGGTGAACGCTATAGCGTCATGGTGTTGCCTTCGGCCAATGGGCCGCGTCTTTTGAACGCTACGGACACGCTGTCCCACTGATCGGATGCCGCCGAGATGGTTTTCGCCTCACTCGAGTTCCTGACGCTTTTCCTGCCCGCCTTCATGCTGATTTATGCGCTGGGCAAGCCGGCCTGGCGTAACGTTACGTTGTTGATTGGCAGTTGGCTGTTCTATGGCTGGCTCAACCCCATGTTCCTGGCATTGCACGTGGCATTGACCATCGTGGCCTGGGTGGGCGGGCTGGCGATAGACCGTTCGCGGGAAGACTCCAAGGGCCGGGTGCGGCTGTTGATCGCCTTGATCGTGTTCAACACGGCGGTGCTGTGCTGGTACAAGTACGCCAACATCATGGCGGCGACCTGGATGGAGTACATCACGTACCCGGGGGCCATGCCGCTGGAATGGCAGCGTGTGGCCTTGCCGGCGGGCCTGTCGTTTATTGTGCTGCAGGCCATCTCCTACCTGGTGGATGTGCACCGCCA
Source organism: Pseudomonas sp. (assembly GCF_030150285.1). Taxonomy (GTDB): domain Bacteria; phylum Pseudomonadota; class Gammaproteobacteria; order Pseudomonadales; family Pseudomonadaceae; genus Aquipseudomonas. The sequence continues at coordinate 84,171 of NZ_JASLGE010000054.1, forward strand.
CACGGTGCCGGTTGAGCGCAGTTTCATTAATTACGCCACCTACATCTCGATGTTCGGTCACTCGATTGCCGGGCCGATCATTCGTTATGACTGGGTGCGCCGCGAGCTGGTGCAGCGGTACTTCGACTGGCAAAACTTTTCGTTGGGTGCGCGCCGGTTCATGATCGGCATGTGCATGAAAGTTCTGGTGGCCGACACACTCTCGCCGTTGGTGGATGTGGCGTTTCACCTGGACAACCCGTCCTTTGTCGATGCCTGGATCGGATGCCTGGCCTACTCGCTGCAATTGTTTTTCGACTTCGCCGGCTACAGTGCCATGGCCATCGGCCTGGGCTTGATGCTGGGCTTTCATTTCCCGGAGAACTTCAATCAGCCGTACCTGGCCCGCAGCATTCAAGACTTCTGGCGTCGCTGGCACCTGTCGTTGTCCAGCTGGTTGCGCGATTACCTGTACATCGCCTTGGGTGGCAACCGCCACGGTGCCTGGAACACCTACCGCAACTTGTTCCTGACCATGGCCATTGCCGGTTTGTGGCATGGCGGTGACAGCTGGAACTACCTGTTGTGGGGCGCTGCACACGGTATTGCCTTGTGCGTTGACCGGTTATGGTCACGTTCCACATTGCCAAGTATTCCGCCGGTACTGGCGCATACCTTGACGCTGCTGTTTGTGTTCATGGCCTGGACCCTGTTCCGTGCGCCGGACTTCCATTCTGCGCTGAACATGTACGCCGGCCAGTTTGGGCTGCACGGTTTTGCCTTGGGTGATGCGCTGGCTGTGACCTTGCGTCCGGTGCACCTGTTGGCGGCGTTGCTGGGCGTGTTGTGCGTGATCGCGCCGGTGTTCAAAAACCGTTACGAACAGCGCTTCGGCACCAATCCCCTGTTTGCACCGATAGCGGCCGTGTGGCCGGTGGCGGGCTTCCTGCTTTCGTTCGCGTTGATCGCGAGCCGTGAAGCCGTGCCCTTCCTGTACTTCCAGTTCTGATGGCCGCGCCCATGTCTGATTCTTCTCCAAAACCGATACCACCGAACGCCTTTACGGCCCGTATCAGCAAATTGGCCGGGGGGGTGTTTGTGCTGTTTTTGGTGGTGAGCTTTGCTTCGGCTGTCTGGCTATTGGTCAGTGGCAAAGTCCAATTGCTACCGCCTGACCTGACGACCGATCAAGCCTTGCATGGTGAAGTGACCCACAAAATTGCCAAGCAGTTGTCGCAGTCAGTGGTGCCTGAAGCGGCAGCTGACCTCGAACGTGGGGCTAGCTGGCTGGTGTTGGGTGACACCGGGGCGAGGGTGCGTCCGGGGTGTGAGGGCTGGCTGTTCTTGACCGATGAGATGCGCGTCAATCGCCATGCCCAGGACAATGCCCAGACCAAGGCTTCGGCCGTGCGTGACGTGCAGCAGCGCCTCGCCAAACAAGGCATCTCGCTGTTGGTGGTAGTGGTGCCGGACAAGAGCCGGATTGCCAGCGAACAGTTATGCGACATGCGCCGCCCGGCGCAGTTGCAGGGTCGCGTTGTCGCCTGGGTGGATGAGCTGAAGAAAGACGGCGTGGAGGCGCTGGACCTCGCCCCCGCGTTGCAACCGCTGGGTACCCAAGCGTTTTTACGCACCGATACCCACTGGAGTGAGGCCGGGGCTGCGGCGGCGGCCAAAGCCGTTGCCCAGCAGGTCAGAGCGATGGGCATTAGCGCCACGCCCAGCAAGACGTTCGAGGTGACCGTGCAAAACCCTGAACGCCGCCCGGGTGATCTGGTGCGCCTGGCTGGCCTGGAATGGCTGCCATTGAGCGCACAACCGGCACCGGAAAACGTTGCCGCCAGCCAGATCACGGCGAAAGCTGACGACAGCCAAGCGGGGGGGGATAACCTGGATGACCTGTTTGGCGACAGCAACCTGCCCAACGTGGCGCTGATCGGTACCTCGTTTTCTCGCAACTCCAACTTCGCCGGCTTTTTGGAGCAAGCGCTGGGGGCTCCGATTGGCAACTTTGCCAAGGACGGTGGTGAGTTCTCGGGCGGTGCCAATGCTTACTTCAGCAACCCGGCCTTTGCCCAAACGCCACCTAAATTGCTGATCTGGGAAATACCGGAGCGCGACCTGCAAACGCCTTACAGCGAAGTCGTTCAGTGGGCGAAATAGCGCAGCCAGCGAAATTGTGATCGTTTAGGCCTGTTCCCCAACAGGCAGGGCGCAAAGCGCACTGCCTGCACGGCTGGCCGGCGCAAGCCAGGTCTGGCGGTACGCCTCAAGGCTATCAGCCACCAACGGTAATCCACTGACTCTGAGCCCAATCAACTTACGAGCACAGGTCAGTGAGATTTGAACCAGCGTGGGTGTAGCACTGGAAAATCCGCCTTCAACCAATCCACAAATGCATCCACCTGAGGTGCAAGATGCGTTCTGCTGGGGTACAGCACGGATACCAGGCGCGGCTTTGGGCGAAATGCCCTGAGCACTTCAACCAATTCTCCGTTTTCGAGGAATCTTTCAACGGTAATTCCCGGTGCCTGAACAATGCCGAAGCCTGCTACACCGCATTGAACGTATGCATTTGACTCGTTCACGTTGATACCGCCATGAGGCGTATGTGGATGGTCTTCGCCGTCTACCGAAAAGTGCCAAGGCAGTGGTCTGTTATTTTGCCCTGAAAGGAAGCTGACACATCGGTGGTCTGCTAGATCTTGTAGGGTTTTGGGTGCTCCGCAGGCTTGGAGATAACCTGGAGATGCACAGGTCACCATGGTGGCGGTGCCAATTTCTCTAGCCACCATGCTTGAATCCGGGAGGTCACCGATTCTCAACACGCAATCGATGCCTTCGGCGACGAGATCTACCGTACGGTCGGTCACGCCCAATGCAAGCTCGATTTCAGGAAATGCTTCCGTAAATCGTCTAAGGCTTTCTATGAAGCTGTGTTGGGAAAATGCAGTGGGAATGTCAATGCGCAGCCGTCCCCGCAACGTCGATCCACTGCGGTCGAACATGGACGTGGTTTCTGCGATGGTTGCCAAAATTGCTTTTACGCGCTCGTAAAACCGCTCGCCCTCAGCAGTCAGTTTTACTTTACGTGTCGTGCGCTGGAACAGGCGGACACCCAGCGAGGCTTCCAAATTCTGAATGGTGCGTGTGACGTGCGGGCGTCCGGCCTGCATTGCCTCAGCGACTTTGGTGAAGCTCCCCAACTCCGCTAGTTTGGCGAATACCTGCATCGACTGTAGAAGCGCCATAAGTCTCTTCTCGGGAAGCGTGTTAACGGGATGATTGTTGCTGGTCAGGATAACAATCCTGTTGGATTCTGCATATTTATCTAGCGCTGCGAAACCTCAACACTGTACTCAGCGTAAAGGAGGCGTTTGTCCTTCTCTGCACCTCAAAAACGGCTGGAGACGGAAAATGAAAGCGTGGCTTCTGAATGATTTCGGTTTGGATAATCTGGTGCAGGGCGAAACTGAAACCCCCGTGCCCCAAGCGGGCGAACTGCTGGTTAAAGTAGGCGCTGTGTCACTCAATTTTCGCGACAAGGCCATCGTTGACGGCATCTATGAACCTCACAGGGTGCCCAAGCCGCTGATTCCTGTCAGTGATGCGGCGGGGACTGTCGTGGCAGTGGGTGAGGGTGTCAGCCGCTTCGCTGTCGCAGATCGGGTCAACTCACACCTCTACTCACGCTGGTTGGACGGCATGCCTGGGCCAGATGAGCCCAACTACTGCTTTGGCTCGCCATTGCCGGGTGGTCTGGCGCAATACATGATCATCCATGAGGACAGCGCTGTACGTGCCCCAGACAACCTGTCAGATGAGGAGGCCGCGACCCTTCCCATTGCTGCTCTGACAGCGTGGTATGCGCTCGTCGATTATGGCCAGATCGAGGCCGGCCAAACCGTTTTGGTTCAGGGGTCTGGGGGTGTGTCAGTTTTTGCAGCACAAATCGCTACGGCTTTGGGAGCCAAGGTTATCGTCACCTCCAGCCGTGATGACAATCTGCAAGCTCTAAAAAAGCTGGGGGCTGTTGCGGGTGTGAATTATCGCACTACCCCTGAGTGGGCTGAGGAAGTGCTCAAGCTCACTGACGGCAAGGGGGTGGATCTGCTGCTGGATGTGGCAGGGGGTGATGGCATCAATCAATCGATTGCTGCAACAAAGGTAGGCGGACGTATCGCACAGATCGGCTTTCTGACTGGCCAAACCTCTGCTCTGAACCTGATGCCTATGATCTTCCGGCAAACAACGATTCGCGGCATCGCCGTTGCGCCACGCTCCTCATTTGACCGCATGAACGAATTCTTGAATGCGCACAAGATTCGCCCCGTCATTGACCACGTGTACCCATTCGATCAAGCACGCCAAGCTTACGAACACTTGGCCAGAGGTGCCTTTGGTAAGGTAGTCATCAAAATCTCGTAAGATCAGGCCGCGTGTATTGCACACTCCTCGGCCAGCGCAGGGGGTAGCTCTCAAAACCAGCTGCTGCCTCTGTGTCGCCATGACCGGGCTTAAAAACAGGCGGATAACATCGCCCTTCATTTGGGTGTTCGGAAGGTGTGTGCATCGTTCTCTGACATTCAAAAACGTTTCCGTTCGTCTGCTATAGCCACCTCGATATAAGAGGCCTCGGTGCAACTCAATATGTGCAACTACATTCCTCCCTAGATCTGGGAGCGCTGGCGACAGGGTGCTTTCCTTTCCCATAATAATTAAAGGAACATTTATGCACCTGTTTTTCTCCCCCCTTGCGGTTGCCATTTCATCCAGTATTTTTCTGTCTTCAACGGTATTGGCTGCTTCTGTTCACTCTGGCGGTGCGGCCGGTACGACGGATAGTTACGACGAAAATCAGTTCAGCCAGGGCAAGCCTGGCACTGATGACCCGAGCTTTAGTGCTGGCCAGGATGGCGGCAATATCACGGGCATCATCCTCTCGCCTGATCACACATTAAATGGAGCCCCCGGCAGTAATGGCCAGGATGCTGGCCTCAAGGGCGGTGGGGCGGGTGCCGGTGGCCAAGGAGGAGGCTCTCTGTTTGGCGGCTTCAGCAGTGGCGGCTCAGGAGGCGTGGCAACTGAAGCCTTGAGCACCCGCGGCGGCAACGGTGGCGACATCAGTGGCAATACGGTGACGTTCACTCAAACACTGACGGGCACTGTGGGGGGGAACGGCGGCAGCTCGGCTGAGGGCGGTGGCGGTGCGGGTGGTAGCGGAGGAGGCTCTGCCTATGGGGGTTTTAGCAGCGGTGGCGCAGGCGGCTATTCAAACATCGCCACGGGTTCCTCGCCCCCCGCGCTGACAAGCAGCGGCGGAAGAGGCGGTGACGTGACACAAAACGCGCTCAGCTTGACCAATGCTTCACTGAAGGGTGCCAACGGAGGCGATGGTGGCGCTTCGGACACTAAAGGGGGTGGTGGGGTTGCTAACGGCGGGGAGGGCGGCGGGTCGGTGATTGGCGGAGTAAGTGCCGGTGGCGCAGGTGGGCGTTCCAATCATGATGACTTGGGCTCGGCCTTAGCCGTCAACGGTGGCGTGGGTGGCAGCGTCATTGCAAACACGATCACCCTGACATCAACCGACCAGACAGGAGGGGACGGTGGCCACGGCGCAATCACTACCGGGTTTAGCCAGGGAGGGGCAGGCAGCGGCGGTAATGGAGGTGGATCAGTCCTGGGCGGTTTGAGTATCGGCGGCTCAGCGGGCTATGCCAGTCAGTCATCAACCTTGAATGGTGGCAATGGCGGTGATGGCGGCGAGATCACCGCAAACCGGCTCACACTCACCGACATCGTCCTTACCGGGGCGCAGGGTGGCCAGGGCGGTTCGACCAGTGTCGGCGGAGGCGGCAATGGTGGGCAAGGCGGTGGGTCTCTATTTGGCGGCTTGAGCAGTGCGGGCGCGGGAGGCTACGTTGAAGGTTCCTCTACAGCCAACGGCGGAGATGGCGGGAAGATCAGTTCTAATATTATCTCGGTCGATAAGGCTGTTATTCATGGGGGTGCGGGTGGCAGTGCGGGGGGAGGGGGTGATCATATCGGGGAAGAATACAGTGTGGGTAATGGCATTGCCGGCAATGGGGGCGGCTCTGTTTTTGGCGGGCTCAGTAACGCGGGTGCGGGCGGGGGCGTGGAAGAAGGCGCTGCTGATGGAGGTCAAGGCGGGGAAGTGACGGGGAACGCGATATCACTGACCCACACGAGCCTCATTGGTGGCGTGGGGGGAAATGCGCGAGAGCCTGGTCGCAGCAATGACAGCAGCGGTATTCCTGAGTCAGCGGGGCATGGCGGGGGCTCGGTTTTCGGCGGCATCAGCAACGGCGGAGCGGGGGGAGGCAGCGCTAACGGCTCTGCTGTTGGGGGTAGTGGCGGCAACGTTTCGAAAAACACGATCAGCCTGACAACGGTCACTTTACTGGGTGCGGCGGCCGGTGAATCGGGTAGTTACGCCGGAGCAAAAGAGACGGTCCTGGGCGGGTATGGTGGCGGTTCAATCGTCGGCGGCTTGAGCAGCGGCGGCTTGGGTGGGATTGCAGAGATCGCCACCGGAGGCAGCGGCGGCAATATTTTTGAAAATACCATCAGCCTGACCGACACCACCCTCACTGGCGGGGCTGGTGGGCAGGGAGGCGGGTCGATCTTCGGGGGGGTGAGCCGCGCTGGTGCGGGCGGTTACTCGGAATCGACCGGAGGTGCCGCTGGTACCGCGAATGCCGATGGCGGGAATGGCGGCCATATTACGTCAAATACCGTGATCGCCCATAACGCCACCCTCATAGGGGCGGCTGGCAGTGGTGCTTTGGGTGCCAGTTTCGGTTATGGCGGCAATGGCATAAGCGGCAACGGAGGCGGTTCAGTCTTTGGTGGCTTGAGTCTCGGTGGTGCGGGCGGGTTCATTGAGGAGGGATCCGCTGCTGGAGGTCATGGTGGGGACATCGTTGGAAACACCGTGACGCTGACTAAAACCGACCTCATCGGGGCGGTGGGCGGTAGTGCCAAAGAGACGGACAGTGAGAATGGCAATACCGGTATTCCTGCGCCGGCCGGGAACGGCGGCGGTTCGGTTTTTGGTGGATTGAGTCATGGCGGTGCCGGGGGTATTGGAGCGATTGCCACCGGAGGCAATGGCGGCAATATTTCTAGAAACCTCATCACTCTGACAGATGTCAACCTGACCGGTGCGGCGGGTGGTGCTACCGGTTCGAGAGGTTATGGAGGCGGTTCGGTTTTTGGAGGCCTGAGTAACGCGGGTGCTAGCAGTTACTTGTCCCGGACCACTACGTCAAGTGCCACTGGCGGCAATGGCGGCGGGGTCAGTGCAAATACCATCACGCTTAACCGCGCCACGCTCATCGGTGCTGCGGGCAGTTCGGGGGGTGAAGGCAGTTATTCTGAAGACGGAAAAGTGGTGGGGGGTGAGGGTGGCGACGGTGGTGGCTCGGTCTATGGTGGCGTCAGTAATGGCGGTGTAGGTGGGTGGACTGACAATGGAACTGCTGCCGGAGGGCAGGGCGGTGAAGTAACGGGCAATACCCTCACGCTGACGGACACCCGGCTCACTGGGGGGGTGGGAGGTAATGGCAGAACGAGCGAGTTTTATAGCCGCGTCAATCATGGCGCGGCGGGGGGGCACGGGGGCGGCTCTGTCTTTGGCGGCATAAGTAATGGCGGCGGGGGAGGCAATGGGCATCGTGCTCGCGGAGGGGATGGCGGCCATGTCTCGGGCAATGCCATGACTTTGATCAATGTCGACATAGCAGGTGCTAAAGGCGGTGCTGCGGGCGAGACGATCGACGACGGTCATTCGGCTTCTGGCGCGGATGGCGGAGGTTCTCTGTTTGGGGGCGTTAGTCGCGCAGGGGCGGGCGGTACCTTCAGCCGGTCGGTCAGTAGTGACGGCAATGTCAGTGGGGGCACGGGTGGCAAGGTCAGTTCAAATACCCTCACGGTTAGCGGCACCACGATCACAGGCGCTGCTGGCAGCCATGGTGGAGCAGGGACTTATGATGAGGGCGGAATTGGGGTCGGCGGTAATGGGGGGTACGGTGGCGGTTCAGTCTTTGGTGGCATCAGCCATGGCGGTGCGGGAGGCTATATTGACGAGGGGGTCGCAACCGGTGGGCATGGCAATGACGTCACCGGCAACGCGATCACCTTGACTGACACCACCCTCGTCGGCGCAGTTGGGGGCAATGGCAGCGGCAATGCTGAGGTGGCGGGTGCGGGTGGCCATGGCGGCGGGTCTGTCTTTGGCGGCGTCAGTCGCGGAGGTGCCGGGGGGGTGACCCAGTTCGGCAGCGCCACCGCAGGCAACGGTGGCGACGTCACCGGGAACGTTATCAGCCTGACAGGTGTGACCTTGGAAGGGGCCGCTGGCGGAATGGCCGGAACTGGCGCAGAGGAGGCTAACAAAAATCGTGGAGCCGGTATTAATGTGTCGGACGGGCTTGACGGTGGCTCGATTTTCGGTGGGCTAAGCAGCGGTGGTGCGGGCGGCTTTGCCTCAGAGAGTGCAGACGGTGGTAACGGCGGTAATACCAGCAACAACACCATCATTCTTTCAGGCGCATCTTCGCTTTCAGGGAATATTTATGGTGGTTACAGCCAGGGTGGTACCGTCGGTATAGCCGAAACGCCTGGCCAGGCCGGCCAGGGCGGTTTGGCGCAAAACAACACGGTGACGTTAAATGGTACCCAGCTGTCCATAGAAGGCGCTGTGTATGGCGGGCAAAGCTTAAGCGGTGAGGGGATTGCGGATGCCAGCAAGGCGTTTAGCGGTAATACCTTGAACCTGAACGGTTACCGGGGCTCGCTCAAAGGCATCTACAACTTTGAGCAGTACAATTGGTTATTGCCTAAAGATGTCGTTAACCGCGACACCCTGATTACCATAACGGGGCCCGACAAGGTTGACCTCAACAACACCCAGCATGCCGTTGCTATGGTGAGCGACGGCACCCGCCTCAACGAAGGCGACAAAGTGGTACTGATCGACAAGGCTCAGGGAGCTTCCAGCCCTACAAACGTCCAGGTCGAGCAAGGCCATTTCATTATTTACGATGCTCGGCTTGGCATCGAAAATGATGCCTTCGTATTAAACATTGACGGCAAGAGCGACACTACACCTTCGAACCCCACGCCGGCCGGCAAGCTCAACCCCAAATCGGAATCTTTTTTGCAAGGTCGAGCGGCGGCGCTAGCCTTCACGAATCAAGGCACCGATATGGTCCGCGACAGCCTTAACGCTTGCGTGAATGATCTGTTTTTCATAACCGATGGCGGCACCAACCGCTACGACACGGGCTCCCATATTCGTGTGCGCGACTTTAAAATGGCCTTGGGCCTGCGCACATGTTTTGAACTTCAAAACACCAGCAAAATAGTGTTTGGCGGCTTTATTGATCACGGCCAAGGCAACTACGACAGCTATAACAGCTTCGCGGGTTATGGCGCTGTACGGGGCGGCGGTGATTTGCGCTATACCGGTGCCGGCCTGCTGTTCCATATGGACGTGGCGGGCACAGCGATCAATGCAAACACCAAGCCCGTTGCAGGCAGCCAAGAGGGGCTTTACCTCGATGCTGTTGCGCGCGCAGGCAAGGTCAAGGCGGACTTTGCCAGTCATGACTTGGTGGATGCTCAGGGTGTGCGTGGCGAATACAACACCCAGTCACAGTATGTCAGCGCCATGGCGGGCATCGGTTATGCCTTCAAACTGGATGACAAACAATCCGTTGATGTTTACAGCCGTTACAGCTGGAGCCGCGTCAGCGCTGACAAGGTCATGATTGGGAACGACAAACTCAGTTTTGACAGCGACAACAGTTCGCGTCTGCGTGCTGGCACCCGTTACACCTACGCAGTCACTGAGTACCTCTCACCTTATGCAGGTGTCGCCTACGAGCATGAGTTTGACGGTAAGGTTTCCGGCAAGGCCTACGACATGTCGATCAAAGGAACTGATCTGGGCGGCAGCACCGGCATTGTTGAGGTCGGTCTATCGAGCACCCCGATCGCTTCAGTCAGTGCGATAAAACTCGATGTGGGTGTGCAAGGCTTCATGGGCGAGCGCAGAGGTGCCACGGGTTCGATCAGTCTTTCTTACGAGTTTTGATGATTGGCCTGTTGCCGTCGCATAACCGGATCGTTGCCGCCATATAGCGTGCAGCGGTCCATAAGCGAAGGCTTTAGAATAGCGAGGATAAAACTGGAAAATGGCAGGGGCGGCTGGATTTGAACCAACGCATGGCAGGATCAAAACCTGCTGCCTTACCGCTTGGCGACGCCCCTGTAACTGTAGCAGTGAGTGCCTGGCACTCAAGAGATGATGTTTCGTTCCGTTTCACAAACCCTGTTTGGGTTGCTTCTGGAATGCGCGAAAATTTACCAATATTTTCTCGTTCTGAAAACCCCCTTAGCGAAAAAAACATGTGAAAACAGCCGCTTACTACCAATTGGGGCTGTTTTTAAGTGTTCCACGCCTGCGCACGACAGTCTCGGCGTGCAAGCTAGGCTTGCAGTTGTGAAATTTTAATTGTATTTTTTCATGAAAATACGGTTATATTTTTTCACGGTGCACCCCGTGCACATCCTCCCACCCCAGTGGCGGGTTAAGCACCTCCCGGAACCTCGCCATGAACAAGCAAGAAGAAATCGCCGCCTTGGCGATCCTTATTCACGATCTGCGCAAGCACAAGAAATTCACCCTCAAAGCCCTGGCAGACAAAATGGGCCGCTCGGTGGGGTTCTTGTCGCAGGTTGAGCGGGGGCTCTCCCGGCCCACGGTGGCCGACCTCACGGCTATCAGCGAAACGCTGGGCGTGCCCACCACCTATTTCTACAGCCTGCCCAAACCCAAGCAAGTGTCGTGGGTGACCCGCCCGGATGAGCGGCGCACGCTGTACCTGGGCAACGGCATCACTGACATTTTGGTCTCACCCAAAATCCGCGCGTCATTCTCCATGCTCGAAAGCCATCTTGAGCCCGGTGCCAGCAGCGGTGACCAGCACATGAGCGACAGCTCGGAGCAGGGCGGTTACCTGCTCGAAGGTGAACTGACGTTGTGGCTGGGTGACGATGCCGAGCCGGTGACCTTGCGTGTTGGAGACAGTTTTCAATTCGACGGGCACACCCGTTGCCGTTACGCCAACCTCACAGAGCATCCCGCGCGAGTGCTGTGGGTCTACACCTGATCACCTTAAAAGGAACCCTCAAGATGGATGCTGCGTGCTCTGATCTGCTGGCCGAAGTGCGTGCTTTTCGCCAGCGCTACCCTGATGTGCGTTACGTCGACCTGATCTGCCTGGACATTCCTGGGCACTTCTATGGCAAGCGCTACCCCGTGGACATGCTGGAAAAAGTGGCGGGTGGCGCAGCCCTGAAATTGCCGCAGAATTGTGTGCTGCTGGGCGTGCAGGGCGGGCTGTTCGACATTGGTGATTACTGCTTCAACGATGGCGACCCGGACGCTGTCCGGCGTTTGGTGCCGGGCACGCTTAAACCCGTGACGTGGGAAGCGCAACCGCTGGGCCAGATGCTGATCACATCGGACGGCACCGCGCAACCGATCGAGTTCGAGCCCCGGGAAGTACTGGCCCGGGTACTCAATCGCCTCGCTGCGAAAGGCATTCACCCGGTGGTGGCCTTCGAGCTGGAGTTCTACCTGTTCGACAAACACCTGCGCGACGGCTTGCCGCAGTACCCCCGCGACGCCTTGACGGGCGACGCCGACGATCAGCCGAACATGCACATTGAACGGCTTTCACGGTTTTCGCCGGTGCTTGATGACATGGTGGAGTCGGCGCGGGCGCAGGGCATTGACGCCACAGTGATCACGGCTGAACTGGGGCCGGGCCAGTTTGAAATCAATTTCGGTCACCTGGATGACGGCTTGCAAGCCGCCGATTGGGCCGCCTTGTTCTGCCGCAGCACCCGTGGGGTGGCCCTCAAGCATGGTTACCGCGCCAGCTTTATGGCCAAGCCTTACCTGGACCAACCCGGCAGTGGCATGCATGTGCATGTAAGCCTGTACGATGCGGCAGGCAACAACCTGCTGGCGGCGGACCAACAGCGCCCGCTGCGCCATGCGGTGGCGGGGTGCCTGGAGCTGTTGCCCGCGAGTATCTCGATTTTTGCCCCCAACCAGAATGCCATGCGTCGTTTTGGCGGCCATACCAATGTCGCCAATCGCGCCAGTTGGGGCTTTGAAGACCGTGATGCCTGCTTGCGCATTCCCGAATCGGACGCCAACAACCTGCGTATCGAGTACCGCCTGGCGGGTGCCGATGCCAACCCGTACCTGGTGCTGGCCGCCATTCTGGTGGGGATGGAGCATGGCCTTGACGCGGGCCGTGAGCCGATCGCGCCCCTCAACGAGGACCGGACCAGCGGCATCGCCTTCCCGCAGGACATGTACGAAGCCGTCCGTGCGCTGCGCCCTCAGCCACAACTGCGCGAAGGGCTGGGCGCGGAATTTGTCGACGTGTACTGCGAAAACAAACGTCAGGACCATCTGGCGTTTATGCAAGAAGTCAGTGCGCGGGAATATCGCTGGTATCTGTAAATAAACCGCGCCAGGCCCTGAGCCTGGCGCGGTTGTTCAGGATTAAACGTTGTGCCGGCGCATGTCCCGCATTTGAATGTTCCGGTCGTCGTTGCTGGCCACCCATTGGCTGCGGGCGTTCATGGTGCTGGGGTCGGTATTGATGTCCGCGCTGGAATAGCCAACGGACTCATAACCGTCCAGCACATAAGAGCCAACCAGCGTGCGCGCTTCCGTATGGGTCGACAGAAGCCTCCCCGCGATGCGTCCGCCGATGGAGTCGGTATTCAGCCCGGTTTGCTCAAGCCCCAATCCCAACAATGCCACGGAGGCTGACCCGGCCACACGGGTGAGTACGCCATGCCGGGCTCCACTGCGTTGCGAGGCTGAAAAGGGGTTGGTCAGGCTGTTAGTGCCGGATTTGTAGGTTGCCTCGGCGTGTCGGCCTCGAACCACCACACCGCCCAGCGCATCCAGTACTTCGCCTGCGGTACTGGTTGCTATGCTTCTGATCGCTGGGTCTGGAATAAAGCCCTCAACGGCACCGATGGCCGCCAGTGATCCCCCGTAAGCCGCTGCCGAAAGAGCCACACCACCGAGTTGCGGCCGTGCATTCCAGGCAATGCCGGGGCCGACTTCGGCAAGGGTTCGTTGAATGACTTCACGGGTTGACGCATTAATCGTGGCACCAATCTGGCTGAGCGCCGCCTGGTTATGCGTGGGCTGGTCGGTATTCAAGCTGGCCATTGCGCTGATCCAGCCGACGATTGAGGGCGCAGCTCCCGCCATGAACCCCAGCGTGCCGCCGACGGCAAAGCCAATGTGACTGGCGATCGGGGTGTTAAAGCGCCGGGCTGCAATCTCTGCCCCTATCCCGGCCCCCACGTAGCCTCCAGCGGTCCCACCCAGTACAACACCGGCAATGGAGGTGACGGAGATGCTGGCGATGTTGACTTCCAGGTTACTGATTCCCAGCGTGGCGAAGTAACGTGCAGTGGCCGCCACCGCAGTGGCGGTGCCATCACGGGCCATACTGGCCCCGGCGGCCCGCAGAATATCGCTGGTTGAGGTGACTGCGCCCTGAATATCGACATGGGCAATGGGGTTGCCCCTCACCATTGCAAATAGATTGAGGCCGTCCACGTCGCCCATCGGGTCGGGATTGATCCAGCGTTGCAGCCAGGGTGCGTAGTACCGCAAGCCGTAATAGTACAGGCCGGTGGCATCGCGCTCTTTGCCTGAATAGCGCAGGGTTTTGTACGCGGCGTCGGTTTCATTTCGGGCTGCCCACCAAGCACTGCCGCCATACGGGTAATAGCCCTCGTGGCTGATCACGTGGGCGTCTGCGTCCAGTTCCAGGGTGATGCTGCCCAGGTGATCGTTTGCACTGTAGCGCCACTGCACCGCCGGCAGCGCCTTGCGGCGGGCTTCCCAGTGCAAACGCCTGATCCGGGACGTGCCTGTTTGCACCGTCACCACGTGCAGCACTTCACCGGTGGCGGTATCGGTGCGCAACTCCAGCCCCGGCAAATAACGCACCTCGGCCACATGAGTGACAGCCCTGGCCTGTTGAACCCTGATTTTGCGCAGACGCTCCCCGCTGGCGCTGTACACATACGTTTCGTCGTCATGGGGGCCGTGCACGCGAAGGACCTGAGTGACGCGCTGCAATTGGTTGCGGGCATCCCAGTGCATCTGTTGAGCCCCTTCCAGGTGCAGCATGTTGCCATTGGCATCAAACCCTTTGCCGATGTCCGGCGGGTTGTCGGGATCGACCACGTGCAAGCTGCGGTTGCTGTGGGCGTCGACTTTCAGGGTGCGTACCGGGTTCTGGCCATGCTTGAGGGTCAACAGATTGCCTGCGGCGTCGTAACGGTACGTCTGGGTGTAATTGCGCCGACGGCTGGCGTCACCGCCGCCGGGTAACACCAGGCCCGGCAAGTGCGGGTGTATGCCGGCGTGCAGGCTCTCGCGGCCACTGGCTTCGACCAATTGGTAAAGCGTGTCGTAGGTGTAGCGATTGACCGCCTCGACCTGCTCGCCCTTGAACCAGTCCGTGGGTTGTGCCGCATCGGTGATGCTCAGCGCATTACCCACCGGGTCATAGACGTAGTTCAGGTGTTGCAGCACGTTGCTGGCCCGCGTGCATGTCAACTGTTGCAGGCGACCATCAGTCGGGGCAAACGTAAATGTGGTGGTCACGCCATTGCCCAGTGTCTCGCTGAGCACCTGGCCGGCGGGGCCGTACACGCGCCCGTGCAGCAGTGTCACCGGGCGGGCATCATCCGCCGGCGTGAGGCGGCTCACAACCAGTTGCCCCGAGGCATCGTAGTGGTGCTGCTGGCGGTTGCCCCGTGCATCGGTCTGGCACAACACGGTGCCCAGTGCGTCGTAGTGCCAGGCTGTGGTGAAGGGCCGCAGGGCTCCACGCTCATTGTGCTCCAACAGCGCCTTACGTTGCGCTGGCAACGACGGCCAGTCAGGGGGCTGCGTGTCGGCCAGAAAGTACCGCGTGTGTGCCAGCGGTTGGCCGGTTAAACCGCAGGCCATCAGTTCAAGGCTGCCTGCCGGGTCGTCGTGACGGATCAGCCGGGCGCAGCGGTTGGTGGCGGCCTGTGTGGCATCGCCGTAGGTCAGGCGCTCGCAGACGCGTAAACCGGATGCGGGTGTGCGCTCCTCCACGATCACTGGCCGTAGTTGCTCGTCGTAATGAATGTGGCCATGGGTGTTGCGCGCATCCCAGTGCTCCAGTACCTGGCCAGCCACCCCGAGCAAGATAACGCGTGGGCCGGCGTCCACACTAAGGGTGCGTAAAGACTGACCGGCGAGGCTGTGCACGGTCGTCAGGTTGGGCGCATGAGGGGGCTCGCCCGGTGTCCACAACCGCGCGTCCCACTGCTGTATCAGATGGCCAGCGGCGCTGTACGCGTGACGCTGGACGCGGGGGCGCGCCACATCATGTGAGGCGTGTCGGAAAAAGGCTACGCGAGCGACGGCGAGACCGCGAGGGTCGACCACCTGCAGCGTGGGCGTGAAGGCATGCAGTGCTGGATTCATAAAGCTCCTGTAACCGGTGGCGGCTAATCGAGTCTTTATTAAATCTAGCCGAGTATGGCGATGCGTCATGGTGTGCCCGATTTATGGCTCACGAATGCTAGGCTGTCTGTTCCCGGCCGCGATCAGGTGCACAGCATGACCCTTGCAACCCCTCAGTTCTGGCGAGATGAGCGCTTACCGTTTATCGAAGCCCGCGCCATCGCGGATGGCCGCAAGGTCTGCTATGCCCGTCATTCCCACGCGATCTTTTCGATTGGAGCCATTACGTCCGGGCGCTGTACCTACTTGCATGAAAAGAGCTGCCAGGCCATCGCTGCCGGCACAGTGGTGGTGATGAATCCGGGGGAAGTGCATGCCTGCAATCCGCTCGATGATCAACCCTGGTCTTACGTCATGCTGTATGTCGATACGCAATGGCTGGCGCGGGTTCAGCACAGCGCCGAGCCCGACCCGGCCACGGCCTTCCAGCCGGTTGACGCGACGCATAGCCAATGCCCGGCGCTGTTCAGCGGCGTGCTGGCGTTGTATCAGCAATTGACGGATTCGAGCCTCGATGTGCTAGCCCGCCACGAAGCGGCCGTTGCCTTCTTCTCAACCCTGCAGCACACGTTGGGCGGGCCCGCCCCTGCACTCAAGCCGGCGAGCCAGAAAGTGGAACGTGCCGCCGCCTTCATTGACCAGCATTTCAAGCGCACCCTGCGCCTTGAGGACATTTGTGAAGCGGCGCATTTATCCGAAGCCTACTTGATTCGGGCATTCGAACAGCACTACCACATGACGCCCCATGCCTACCTGGTCAATCGCCGGGTCCAGCATGCCCAGGCGCAACTGCGCGACGGTGCTTCCCTTGCGAGCATTGCCCAGGACAGCGGCTTTGCCGACCAGGCGCATTTTCAGCGGGTGTTCAAAAAACACTTGTCAGCCACGCCGGGCCAGTACCGAGCCTAGACCCACAGCAGCGACACTGCGCACCCGGCCAGCATCGCCGCCATGCAGCGGTTGAACACCCGAATGCGCGGCGCGTTGTGCAGGTAGCGGTTCAAGAACGCACCGGCGTAGGCCCAGCACGCCACAGACACGTAGCACACCACGAAGTAGATCAGCGCAAACGACCAGATCAGCCAAGCCTCGCCACTGGCCACAAAAGCCCCCATCCCCGCAACCGCCGCCAGCCAGGCCTTGGGGTTGAGCCACTGTATGACGGCACCCTTGAAAAACGAGGGCCGCAGCACCGTGCCCGTCATGTTGATGTGACCATTGTCGGCCGCCAGCTTGAACGCCAGGTAGAGCAGAAAGGCCATCCCCGCCCAGCGAATCAGGTCGGTCAGCATGGGCCACTGTTTCAGCACTTCATGCAGGCCAAAGCCTGTGAACAACAGCAACACCACAAACCCCACCGTGGCTCCCAATACATGGCGCAGGCTGGCCACCAGCCCGAACTGCATTCCGCTGCTCAAGGCCACGATATTGACCGGCCCCGGAGTAATTGACGCCGCAAGAGCGAATGCAGCCATGGAAATCAACACGTTCATTGCAACAACCTTCTTTTTTTGTAAATGAAGGCCAAGGATGGAGGGCGGGGCGGCGGGCGTATTGAATAAAACTACCCTGATGCGGCGCAGGGTCTGCCGCCCATCGTCAGTGCGTGCGGCCACTGTTGTCAGGTCCACTGCTATCGTTTTTTATATTAAGTTATTGATAAATAAGTAAAAAATACATATCGCGGCCTCTGCTGAGGCACTCTTATAGAACAAATGCTAAGTCATTGATCCTGTAAATGAATTTCTTACTCATTTTTAGGTGCTTATCAATGCGGCGAGCCCCCAGTTCTTTGCGCGACAGCGCAGCGCCGAAGACGGGGCGGCACCGCTTTTAAAGATCAAAAGATCGCGAGCAATCGAGCGTCGACCGGCTGCTCCTACGGATCACGGATGGCAGCGTTTGTAGGAACGAGCTTGCTCGTGATCTTTTGATCTGGTTTTTGATCTAAAGGGCCCCCTTAAACCACGCTGGCCGAACGCGGCGGCCCACGGAGCAAAGCCTATGGTGAGGGCATGCCGAGCCACAGCGAGGCACCGAGTGGTAGGGGCATAAGCGTTTGGCCACTTTGCGCTTTTTCAAAGTGGCACGGCGTAAAGCCGGAACCTTGAGTGGCCGTGACCGCAGCAATGGATAGGATTGCTGAACGACAGCGCAGCGTCGAAGACGGGGCTGCCCCTCTTATGAAAACCCGACCCTGGCCGTCCCCTTTGCGCAGCTCACCACGGCCGCGATTGATGCCGGCATCGACACCCACCGTGCGTTGATTGTGGAGAAAGGCAAAGACCTGTATCTCGAGTGTCTGGTGGCCCGCCCGGACAATATCCAGAGCCCGGCCATTCAGAAGCTGGCCAAGGCCTTGAATTCCCCGCAAGTGCGTGAATTCATCCTGACGCGCGACAAGGGGGAGATTGTGCCGGGGTTTTAAGAGGCGAGGACAGGTGAGTGCAATCGCAGCCCTCAGGCCGCGATTGAATGTGTTAACAGCGTAAAACCTGAATCCCGCGTCCTGCGGGATTCATCCATCGTCATCACTTCGCGGTGATCACCGACAGCTTGCTGATCCCGGCTCTTTCGATCGAGGCCATGGCCCGTGCCACTTCGCCATAGTTCACGCCGTTGTCAGCCTGCAGTTGCACACGCACATCCGGGTCTTTGGCCTTGGCCGCCTGCAAGTTGAACTCCAGTAGGTCGGCCTGGATCTCGTCCTTGTTGATAAACACCTTGCCCTTTTCGTCAATGCTCACCACCAGCGGGTCTTTCTGTTCCACGGGTGCGACGGCTTCAGTCTTGGGCAGGTTGATGGGAATGGCATTGGTCAGCAGCGGTGCCGTCACGATAAACACCACCAGCAGCACCAACATCACGTCTACCAATGGGGTGACGTTGATCTCACTCAGCACTTCGTCATTGTCTTGGGTAGAAAAGGCCATATCAGGACGCCTCCTTCACTTTTTGCCCAGCGGCGGCCGGTGTGTTCAGCACCGGGTGCAGGTGCACGCGAAAGGCACTTTTTTGCGCCAGGCTGTAGAAGTCGTGGGCGAAGTCGTCGAGGTCGGCGGCGGTCAGTTTCAAGCGGCGCAGAAAGTAGTTGTAAACCAGTACGGCGGGTACGGCGACGGCAATGCCCACACCCGTAGCAACCAGTGCGGCACCGATAGGGCCTGCGACGGTTTCAAGGCTGGCGGAACCGGCGGCACTGATGCCCTTGAGGGCAGACATGATGCCCCATACGGTGCCGAACAGGCCGATAAACGGCGAGGTGCTGCCGATACTGGCGACCACGGCCAGCCCGGTTTCAAGGGAGCGGCGCTCACGCACGATCTGTTGGCGCAGGGCGCGTTCGAGGCGGTCCTGGTGGTTAATCGCCTGGCTCAGGTCGGCGGCTTGGGCACCGTCGCTGACATGAATGGCGGCATACCCGGATTGCGCGACACGGGCCGCCGCGCCGGGTGCATCGTTGGCCACTTCAGCGGCAGAGTCCAGGCTGGTGGCTGACCAGAACTGCTTGAGAAAACGACGGTCCTGGCGTTTTAGCCGGTTGAATTGCACGCCTTTGAGCAGGGCCAGGCCCCACGTGGCGACAGAGAAAACGATCAGCAGCCAGATGACAGCGTGTTCGACGGATGCGAAGGGGGACTCGATAAGGTTCATGGTGAAGGCACTCCATTAGGGCATCAAAAAAATGTTAGAGCGATGCGCCTTTTGTCAGGTGGCCCGCGAGGTCGCTAAAGGTTGAGGGTTATTTGATTTTGAAATCGATCGGAACGCTGACCCAGCCGTCAATCGGCGTATCACCTTGCTTGGCCGGAACAAAGCTCCAGCGTTTAACCGCCGACAGCGCAGCATCGTCGAGTTGAGCCCGCCCGCTGCTTTCCTGGATGTGTATGTCGCCAGGTTTGCCGCTCGCCAGTACATGAACCCGCAGCAAGACAGTGCCTTCCCAGCCGCGACGCATGGCCAGCGACGGGTATTGCGGTGCCGGGTTGCGTAAGTAGCCTGCGCTGGCCGAAGCCGGGGTCACAGGCGCTGGCGCAGGAGGTGCCGGGGGGCTTGGGGCTGACACCGGTTGCGCGGGGGCAGGGGGGGCCAGCGGCTGCTCTACAGGCTTGGCCACCGGTTTTGCCACGGGTTTGGGTTTGGGCTTGGGAACCGGCTTGGGCGGCGGTGGTTTCATCGCCAGTTCGTCTTCCACTGGCGGTGCCGGTTCGACGGCGGGCTGCACGACAGGCTCGGGCGGCGGTGGCGGGGTGTTCACCACCGGTGGCGCGGGCTGAGAAAACTCGATGGTCATGGGCGGAATTTCAGGCGGTACCACCGGCAATGCCAGAGCGGGTGCCTGATTGATCCCATAAATCACGGCCCCGTGCAGCGCCAGGGCAAACACGCCGAGCAGTAGGGCTTCACGGCGATTCAGGATACGTCCGGGTGTGCGTTGAAGACGGGCGGATGACAGGGGTTCGCGAAAGACGCGCCCCAGGTCCAGCAATTCGCCGCCGGGCGTTGGGTGCCAGCGTACATCCAGCGCACTGGCAGTTTGGACATTGGCCATTGATCACTCCTGGCATTTAGCAAACGGATGCGCAGTTGCGAGCCCTGCGCTCCACCTTGTGCAGCCATTTGCGTGTGCAAACAGTGCCACTCGAGAGCTACAGCACGAGCCATGCCAATGAGTGGATGATCAAATAAAATACATAAAAAACAATAGGTTACTGATTGTTTGGCGGCCATTTACCTGTCAGGTGTTGCTCAATCAACACCTGATAAGCACCCGCTGTTCATTCTCCACGCGGCGAAGGTGCTGCGTCACAGGGGCGAGCGGCGGTGATGGGGCGGTCAGCTTGCAGGCCGCTCAGAGAGCATCTGATCCGTCTTTTTATGCCTCACCTGCATCTGTTATGTATGCAGTTTAAGGTGCACCATTCTCTAAAATCTTTCGGCACAGACGAGAATGTGAGAGCCGCGCAGTGTCAGCGGCTGTTCTGCGCCTGTTTAATTACGATCGTTTGACGGGGAACTGTAATGGGCAAGATGGCATTGTTTTTAGGCGGCTTTTTGTTGTTAACCGTGGGTATTGGCATTTTGGCGACGATTCCGCCGGGCTGAGTCAGCACGCACACTTCACGCCCTGATTACCGGGCGGGTAACACGAGCGCGGCGCACAGCCCGCCGCCTTCGCGGTTGCTCAACCGAAGTGAGCCCGCGAGTGCAATCGCCAATTCCTGGGCAATGGCCAGCCCCAAGCCGGTGCCACCGGTCTCACGGCTGCGCGAGTTTTCGACCCGGTAAAACGGCTTCAGTACTTCGCCCAACTCTTCGTGAGGAATGCCCGGCCCTCGATCCAGCACCTTGATGCACACGCTGTCGTCGTCTTCGCCGGTAATCTCCAGCACCGCAGCACCAGAGAATTTGAGGGCATTGTCCAGTAAATTCACCAGCACGCGGCGTAGGGCATGGGGGCGTGTTTGCACCGCGCCGTGGTAATGGCCAACGCGTTCGACCGTTTTGCCCACGTCCTGGTAATCAAACACCAGGCTGTCGACAAAGGCATTGAGGTCCAGGCGGTAACTGGCTTCTGTCGCGCCATGCACGCTGCGCGCGTAGTCCACCCCTTCGCGTACCAGGTGCTCGATTTCACTCAGATCACTTTGCAGCTTGTCACGCTCGATTGAGTCTTCCATAAACTCGGCCCGCAGTTTCATGCGGGTGATGGGGGTCTGCAAATCGTGGGAAATGGCGGTGAGTATGTGCATGCGCTCTTTAAGGTAGTCCGCGATGCGTTGTTGCATGGCATTGAAGGCAGCCGCGGCATGGGCGACTTCACTGGGGCCGGTTTCGTCCAGAGGCTGGGCGCGGGCATTGGGGTCAAGCGTTTCGACGGCGCGGGCGAGCCGGGTTAACGGGCGAATCGCCAGCCTGACGGCCATCCAGGTGCAGCCCAGCAATAAGGCCAGTTGCAATACCAGCACCAGCGGCAACCATGACGCCATCGGCATGTCGGCGGGGTGAACATCAATCGTGACCGGGTTGCCGTCAGACAGCTTCAGGTGAACCTGGTAGCGGGGTATTTCGCCGGAGGGCTCGGAAAAGGTCAGTGCATAGTGTTGGCCCAGCGTGTTCTTGATGGACTCGGCTGACATGGGCGGATCAACCCGGTTCATCGGCATGCCGGTTTCGCCCTGGTTCAACAGGTAGCGATAATGTTTTCGATCAAGGCGAGCCAGCCAAGCCGGGCGCTCGACCGCAGGCAAACGATCGAAAATGGCAATGGACGTCGCAATGTCGTTTTCCATGTTGAAGAGCATGGTCGACTGGGCACTCTTGTAGCGCTCGTAAAACTGCACCCCGAAGGACAACCCGTGCGCCAACAGCAAACTCACCAGAAAAATCAGCGACAGTTGCGACGCCAGGCTTTTTGGCCAGTGCAGTAACCGTTTCACAGCGCAGCCCCGAGCACGGTGACCGGCAACGAGAACACGTAGCCTTCGCTGCGCACGGTTTTAATACAGGCCGGTTCGCGGGCATCGTCAAGTAGGCGCTGGCGCAGTCGGCTCACCAGTAAATCAATGGAGCGGTCAAACAGATCGGCATCACGACCTTGGGTCAGGTTGAGCAGTTGATCGCGGCTCAGCACGCGCTGCGGGTGGTCGAGAAAGACCCGCAGCAGGCGGTACTCTGCACCGCTAAGGGCCACCATCGTGTCATCCTGGTTCAGCAGGTGCCGTGCCGAAGTGTCCAAGCGCCAACGCCCGAAGGCGAGCAAGTGCCCGCTGTCAGTAACTTGCAGGTTAGGCGGCAACATGCGTGTGCGACGCAGCACGGCATTGATGCGCGCCAGCAATTCACGTGCGGCGAAGGGCTTGACCAAGTAATCATCAGCCCCCATTTCGAGGCCGATGATGCGGTCAGTTTCATCATTGCGTGCGGTCAACATCAGTACTGGCGTGGCCTTGTGTTTGCCCGCCCGCAGTTCGCGGCACAGCAGCAGGCCGTCGTCGCCTGGCATCATGATATCGAGCACGATCAGATCGACTGGCGTGCCTTCCAAAAAACTGCGCATTTGCCGGCCGTCCGCGACGACGGTTGTGCGCAGGCCGTTTTTTTTCAGGTAGTTGCCCACCAACTCCCGGATTTCACGGTCGTCGTCAACAATCAGAATGTGATCGACATGTTCCATGGTGTGTACTCTCTGTGCGAATGGCGCTTGCATGATAATCAGGTGCCATTTTATTGCCTGCAGGCTTTTGTATTGCAGTGTATCTGACGCTGCGCAGATACACGGTGAAGTAAAAAATGTCGTTTATCCGCACGGGTTGTCCCCGCGGTCTCAGGCCAGACAGCGTTGCGTGGCCGTGAAGGTCGCTTAAATCGGGCGTTGCTTCATAATGCCCGGCCATCATCCCGCAGGAGCCCTGAAACCGTGATGTTTGAAATCAAACCGATAAGCCCCGAAGCCTACCGTCAGCAAACCCGGCGCAGCACGTTGTACATCGCCCTGACCTTTGCGGCCCTGGCGTTGCTGATCTCCGGTCTGGCAGTGATGGCGTGGGGTGAACCTGGGGGTGACAACTTTCGCTTGAACTTGGCGGGTGTACTGGTGGCCTTGCTGGTGACCGTTGGCCTGGCGCGTTACCTCTTTTGGTCGCAGCCCTGGATGGCCGCGGCGGTGTATGGCTGGCAGCTAAAGCGCAGCCTGATGCGGGTGACCAATGTCATGCATCACGTCACGGCAGGGGTGATGGCGGGGAATGTCGATGCGATGAAGTTGCTGCGTTTTTACCATATGGGCATTACCCAGATGTATCAATTGGATGCCAACTCCAGCGCGTTAAGCCAGATGGTGCACGAAATCGACCTGCACAAGGCGCGCCTGGAAGCGCTGGGCATCGACACCGAACAAACCCGGCTGGATAACGCCTGGCTTGAATCGGTCAAACGCTTTGCGCCTCTCAAGTAACGGGTAGGTGGGCTTGCCGGGTCAGCGGCAAGCCCTGAGGGTTAACTGACGACGCGGTAGCACGGCACATAGGCCGCGCCACCCGGCAGTTTCATGCGGTGCTGTTTAACGAATGCGTGCAGCAGTTTGTCCAGCGGCTGCATGATGGCCGCGTCGCCGTGGATCTCATACGGCCCGTGCTCTTCGATCAGGTGGATGCCTTTTTCTTTGACGTTGCCGGACACAATCCCGGAAAACGCCTGACGCAAATTGATCGCCAATTCGTGCGGCGGCAAGTCACTGCGCAATTGCAGGTTGGCCATATTGGCGTGGGTTGGGTCAAACGGGCGCTGGAAGCCCTCATCGATTTTCAATAGCCAGTTGAAGTGGAAGGCGTCATTGCGTTCACGGCGGAACTGTTTGACTTCCTTGAGCCCGGCGGTCATCTGGCGGGCCACTTCAGCCGGGTGGTCGATGATGATCTGATAGTGGCGCTGTGCGGCTTCACCCAGGGTGGCACCGACAAACTCGTGCAGTTGTTGCAGGTACGGCTCGGCTTCACGGGGGCCCGTCAAAATGACCGGGAAGGGCACGTCGCGGTTGTCAGGGTGCATCAGGATGCCCAGCAGGTACAGGAACTCTTCGGCCGTGCCGGCCCCGCCCGGGAAAATAATGATGCCGTGACCGATACGGACAAAGGCTTCGAGGCGTTTCTCGATATCTGGCAGGATCACCAATTCGTTAACGATGGGGTTCGGCGCTTCGGCCGCAATGATGCCCGGCTCGGTCAAACCGAGGTAACGTCCGCCCGTGAGTCGCTGTTTGGCGTGGGAAATGGTGGCACCCTTCATCGGTCCTTTCATCACACCCGGGCCGCAACCGGTGCAAATATCGAGGCTGCGCAGGCCCAGTTCATGGCCCACTTTTTTGGTGTACTTGTACTCTTCGGTGTTGATCGAGTGACCGCCCCAGCACACGACAATTTTGGGTTCTGCGCCGGGCCGCAACGTGCGGGCATTTCGCAGAAAGTGAAAGACATAATCGGTGATACCGGCTGAGCTGCTCAGGTCAACGCGCGGGCTTTCGAAGCCGTTTTGCGTATAGACAATATCGCGCAGGGCGCTGAACAGCATTTCACGGGTACTGGCGATCATTTCGCCGTCGACAAACGCGTCTGCCGGTGCATTAAGCAGCTCCAGACGCACGCCGCGGTCTTGCTGGTGAATACGGACTTCAAAATCCTTGTAGGCTTCAAGAATGGTTTTGGCGTTGTCGACGTGGGCACCGGTATTCAGAATGGCCAGCACGCATTGACGGAACAGGGTGTAGCTACTGCCTGAGCCAACTTCGCTCAGTTGCTGGACTTCACGTTGTGAGAGGGTCTCCAGGCTGCCTTTTGGGCTGACCGAAGCATTGATGACTTGTCGTTGGACCATTGTGGGCTTCCTGTGAGCGGGATCAAAAAATGTCTTGGCGCAGCTATAGCGTGTGTCTCTGTCATCCGCGTCTGCCGAGCGAGAGGTCCCAACTCTTACGTCTTTAGATTCATTCGCTGTAAGCATAGTCGCCCTGAGTCCTTCAGCGCGATAGCTCCAGTTACATTAACACCGGGTACGCAGAAGGCTAGCGCCGTGCTGTTCAAGCGGCGCGTGAGGTAATCTCTTGCCCCTATTGAGGTGGGCAGTTGGCCTGCCGGAAAACGTGGAGCTGAGAATGATTGTGACCACAACCCACCACATTGAAGGCCGCCAGATCACCGAATATTTAGGGATAGTCAGTGCCGAATCGGTGCATGGCATCAACGTTGTGCGCGACATTTTTACCGGTATGCGGGACTTTTTTGGCGGGCGCTCCCAGACCCTGGAGCGGGCGTTGAAACAAGCACGGGCCGAAGTGACGGATGAAATCCGTGAACGGGCGGGCAGTGTGCGGGCGGATGCGATTGTGGGCCTGAACTTCGAGATCAGCATGCCATCCGGCCGGGGCGGCATGCTGGTGGTCTTTGTGACGGGAACCGCAGTGCGGCTCAACCCAGTGAGTGCTGGATGAGTGCGGCTTGATGATCCCGGGGGGAGGCTCACGGTCGGTGCCAGTTCTGGGCCTTGGCTGCGTGCAAAGCCAGAATAATTAACCGAACAACTATATACAGCAGGCTTATTTTAAAAAGCCTGAAGACTCGGTGAGGGAGTTGGGTGCAATAACCCAATGCATCTCTGACAGAGGGTAAATAGTGATGGTTGATACTCAAGAAACGATACTTGCCAGCGTGTCCATATCCGATCGACAGGACTCGCTCCAGCAAACTGAATGGTGCCAACGCCTGATACAAACGGCCACTACCGCCCTGCATATGCTTGGCCGACAACCGCCATTGGCAATACCGACACTGGCTGCCTACGAGCAGGTCATGAGTTACCTGGATGTGACGCCCAAGGATGCATTGAAGCAAGCGTTCAATGCGATGCTCAATGAGACACCGGGGGCACGGATCTTTGACCCGGATGAAGTCTATATCAGCCGGTATTTCCCCCCTGATGGCAAGGCCGGGCGCCAAATGTTGACTCAGGTTTTCGAGGAGTACCGAACCGCTCAGTCCATACAGGGCTTGAGTGCCATTGATGACATAGACGTCACGTTTACGCTGTATGGCTATGAGCACCCTGAGCGTTCCGCAGGCCGTTTCAATGTTGCTGAAATACGTTTTTCTCGGCTGCGTGATATTTTTGCGCAAGCCAATAAAGCACATATTACAGATATCAATATCAGGCAAACCCCTAAAGGGTGGCTGTGCACGGTGCTCGCGGAACACCTAAAAACGGAGGCTGATTTACGTTTCAGTGACGGTACGCTGTCAAAGAGCGGGCATCGTCTGATCGAGGGTTTGCTAGATAAGGGGGCAGAAAAACCGGGGGTCTTTGCACTGCAAGTCAATACCCGAGAGGGCGCTGCTATCGATCTGAACGGCGCAGTCGTTGTGACTCAAAGCCCTGAGCAGTTGCCGGAGCGCACAGCGTTGCCCTTGTTGTTGTTAATACCGGGTCAAGGCATCGAAGAGTTTGCCGATGCGTTTGAATACAGGCAGGCCCTGCGTGACGTATGGCTGAGAAGCTCGGAGCATGCCTCGATCTTGCAGCGGCAGATGGCTTATGAAACGGCGGGGGCTACGGGGTATGTCGACTGGGTAAATGTATCGTCCCGCCCTGTATCAATGACAGATTTTATAGCGACGCGTTTTAACGCCTTTCTTCAAAAGCAAAAGCAAGACATTGAGTATTTGGCGACGCGCGCTTCGGCGTTAACGGTAGCGTTTCTGAACGGTATTATTGATATCAAGCCTCTGTTTGATATCACGGATGTTTTGCACAGCCGGGAGGAGAAACTTAACGACAAAAACCCGGAATATGAACGCTGGAATATGACTTCGGCGTTGATAGCCGCGCTGGCTAGACAATTTCCTCGGTTAAAGGCATTGCAACGACAACTGCCCATAGAAAAACGCTACAACCCCCGCGAATTGCATCTCAACAGTTACAGCAAAGAGGCTGAGGGTGCTGCGCCACTGGAAGGTCGTTTGCCTGTGTTGTCCAATTCGCTGGAAACCTTATGGCGAGCCAGGCTGCACGCCTCGCCCGTGAGTGACTACGCTAGCAGTGACGACCGTTTATGTCTTGCGCTAAGTCCCACAGCGGCCTATGGCGCGCCCGATACGGTAGTGGTTGAGCTTGAGACGATTAAACTGTTATTTGACAAGTTCGCTGATCAGTACCACGCGACACAAACCGAGGCGGCCAAAGCGCGGGCCGAAGAAGTGGCGGATATCGACCTGGTATTATTCGCCATGGGTCATGAACCCAGCCCCTGGAAACGCTCTGCGATTGTGCCCAACCTGGCCATTAATACGGTGGTTGATTACTCTGCCAGAACCTATGCGCCAATCAATACTGAAGATTTGACGGTTTCAATTGATGCACCCCTTTTTCAAAATAACAGGTTGTACCGCGAACTCTATATCAGGAAGGTGCTGAGCCCCTTTAAGCTGGAACGCCCCGAGACCCCGGAGCAAACAAGCCATGTGATTAATAGGCTGCTGGAGATCCGAGCGTCGCTGTCCTTGTGTGTGCAGGCCGGTAGTTCATTGATTGCGGGGGTTATCGATAAAACAAATGAAGACGATATAAGGTCAGTCACAGAGCAATTTATCTTTAGACAACAAGTGGGGGCTGGCGATAAAACCATCGTGACACACTTGCTGGATACCTTGTTGTATGCCTTGGCACCGGCCGAACAAGCCTCCATTCAAGCACTGGCCAGCCATTCACCCACCGCCGGCCTGGAGAAGCTGTTGTATTCCGATGCGGCTCAGCAGTTAGGTCGACAGTTGCTTGAAAAACTTGACTGGTATGGCTGCCGCCCCAGCGAAACCGTCACGGGCGAGCTGCTTGCGCAGTTGGTCTGGAAAGCAGTTGCCATCGTCGATGGAGGCCATTCGGCGTTTGCCGATGCCCTGACAGTCGACCCTGCCAACAGCCAGTCCCTGTGGGGTAAAAATTATGCAACGTTAAGGCTTGAACGGCTGCAAGACCTGCAAGACACGACGAAGGCCACCTCGGCGGCCACCGCTTTGTTATTGGCTCGGGTGCTGGATTTTACGCTGCCTGCTGAATATTTCATCCGCGATATACCCGATGACGTGTTCTATGGTTCCGTCAGATGGCTGAATTTTAAACATGCCGTTAACCTGGCTGAAGCCATTAAAAATGGCAGTTCGCGCGATATGAGTTTTCCAGAAGTCATGGCATTCCTTGTGCGCATGGCCGACGAAGCGAATAAACAGGCAGTGGTCACCGGCGAACAGCCGTTGGCCGCCAGTCAAATGGGTTTTGCTTTAGCTGGCACTCGCCTGGAACCGACACTCATGTGGGCCGCTGCCCATGGGGTCATCCCTTGCAAGGGGTTTGTTGACTACAGCCTTGAAGAAATCAACGAGGCGGCGGCGAAACTGGATCTGCATGAGCAGGCACTGCGTGAAGGTGCCTTGGCACTGGGGGCTCAGATGCCTGATCGTATAGCTCAAGCGAAAGCTGAGCTTGAGCGCCTGAACCTGCCCGTCGATACCCTGTTAGTTGGGCCTAAAGGTGATTTGGCGACGCTGTTGGATGTCTATGCTTCTGAAGCCGATTTATACAAGTGGCGCCCTCATAACCCGGAACTCATTAAGTCGAGCGAATACTTCATCGTCCAGGCAAAAGATTTAGCGTTTGTGAATGCCTATCGGGCCATACCCACTCGATCATTCCAACGTGATTTTGATGCTTACTTGTCGAGGGCAAAGGCTGGCTATGAAATGCTCATCAATACTTTATTGGCCAATCTGCCTTTGGTTGAGCGGGTTGCGCTTGAATATGGCCGTGTTGATCTGTATGGCTTACGACAGCTTTTGAACTATGAAGAAATTGCCAAAGCGGACCCGACCAAACATAAAAGCCAGGGTCGATACGGTTTTATATTAAAAACAACGTATCAGGCGGTTCAGCGAGTGTATGAGGTTTTCCCGCGTAAAATGATGATTCGGCTATTGC
Source organism: Pseudomonas sp. (assembly GCF_030150285.1). Classification (GTDB taxonomy): domain Bacteria; phylum Pseudomonadota; class Gammaproteobacteria; order Pseudomonadales; family Pseudomonadaceae; genus Aquipseudomonas. The sequence goes on from NZ_JASLGE010000054.1 coordinate 113,308, forward strand.
CTGCTGACTTTAAGCTCGTTGTTGGTGGTGTAACGGGTGATAAACAAATCAGCAGCACAAGCGGTCTCTCATCGTACGTCTATGATGCCCGTAAAGGCACAGACATGCCTTTTGACTGGGCTGCCTATAGCGAAGGTGATAGCCCCAGAGAGGGCTCAAGTTCGATATTTATTGCAGATCCCATTGGTGCACAGTTTGTGAGCGCGCCACAGCTGTCATCCTCTCAACGCATACCTCAAACCTTGTCCTCCACACGCACTAAAGAGATTACCCAGCGCATAGCAACGGATTTTTACTATGTTCGTGAAAAGGATTTGCAGGCTCATTGCAAGGGCGTTACTTCTTTAGAGAAAGAAGATTTCGGACTCACTCTGATAAAAATAGTTGTTCCATTTTGGGGAACTGTTGAGGATTTGTTATCGGGGGATCCAGACAGAATTGAATTGGCCAAGCTAAGTGCTTTGGGTGATTTGATGTTTTTTCTACCTGTCGGCAAATACCTGGGAGGGGTCACCCGCATAGTCAGGCAAGTGGGTGGGGTCGGGTTTCGCGCCGTGGTTCCACGGTTGGCACCTCTGACTGGCAGGTTGATGGTTAACCTGGTTAAAGAGGTTATACCCGATCCTGTGAGTTTGCTGAAAGGGCTGCGCGACCTGATACAGTTTGGCGCACGATACGTTGTATACCGGGTCCAAAAAGCGCTGCAGTGGATACATGAAGGTTTGCAGCAGTGTCGTACTGTGGCTCTAACACTCTTGGCGCGTACACCCATCTATAATGTTGCCAGCCATTTGGGCGTTATCGAACCCCGGCACTGGAGGCCCGTACTGGTCAAGGATGAGTTGCTGGCGGTCAATGATATTGAACATGTGGCTGTTCGTAATTTGGGAACGTATCTGGATCCGAAATTCGCACTGCTTGATTCCTTTTTCGGTCTGCCCTATGGGCCTGGATTGAAGGTGAATGAAAAGCAGGTTGATTGGAGCAAGCTGGCTGTCAGTATTGATAGAACCAAAGCCACGAAAGTTGAAGAGTCTGGACAGTTTACAGGCCTCTATGCCTATGAAAATAAGCATTACGCTGAGTATGAAACGTACATGCTTGAGGTGGAAGTTGCGGGGCCGAGCAATAGGCTGCGAGTTGCCGACCCTGCACAAGACGTTCCAGAGTACTTGATCAATGCCGACGGGGTACTTTCGAAACGTCCTCGTCTGGTGTTGAACCCACCCCCGCTGGATCTAACCTGGGCTCATCAGCAAAATATATCGACGGATGAAGCGAGTTTTCTGGTGAACTGGTTTAAACATCTTGCGACAGGTTCTTCAGATGAGCGGGCGGTCGCTTTTTTGCGCAGTTTTGAATTTCCGGCAGACTCCAGGCTGGGTAAATATCATTTGCTTCTGGCCGCGATGGAAGAGTCAAACACGGTTCCTGAGTGGGCAAACAGGTACAGGTTTAGCCCGTACTGGGATCGGGCAGCCTCTGGCAATCTTGAGACCGTTGAAGTGCTGAACGCATTGTGGAGGCTCGATCAGCGCGACAGCAGTAAAGAAGCAATCGAAGCCCTATGGAAGAGTTTCAATATGACGGGTGCCAATCGTCTTCGATTAAAAAATGAACTGCGCACAACAGGCAAGGTTTCGGCATGGGCTCAGCAACACAGGGTTGGATCAATGAATATTAGTAATCCACAACGTTTCGATGAGATTCACTCTGTGGTGCGTTCGAGAATTGATGAGTTACAAAATACATCGCAAGGTTTCATTGATAATTTAAACAGAGTGTTGGTCAATGACTTTTCGGATGACTTTCTACAGGCCTACGCACTCAGTCGCGGTTATAAGATAAATGTGCGGGATGCTTTATTTCGTGAAGACATAGGTGCTGTGTACCGTGCGGACTTTCGCACGCCTTCAGACATTTGCAGAGAAAATGCAATTCAAGTGACAAGCACGGAGCTTCCTGATCAATGCACCACTGGCAGAGCGATGCTGGGTAGTTTTAATTTTATGGATGCGACACGATTTTCCAAGAATGAACAGCTGGAAATGTTGATACAGGATTCCTTGAGTCCGCCATCATCACCGGGTTCGCAAGCGTCGTCATTGTCGGAGGAGAGATACAATCCGGCTCTTGAACAAAAACAAGGCTTTGTTTATTTGATCAATACCCGGGGTAAGGAGGTGGTTCCATTGCTTGATAATAACTTGATAAATTCGAAAGTGTTTTTTATATCCTATCCAAGGTATTATTCGCATGTGCATGTTTCTGTGGGGCGCGGTCAGCAAAAGATCGCATCCAATCATGTCTGGTTAGTGAAATATGATGGTACCGAGGCGGCCCCTATAAATAGTCTGTTTGAGCATCTTCGGGAACCACTAAGCTTCTATGAGTCCAGTATCGAGAGCGGCGCGCGGGGCGCGCGGGCAGATACACTTTCTCATAATTTATTTGTCGCTGCGAACAATCATCCGTCTATTCAGGTTCGGGATCTAACCAATATAGGCCCTTTACGCGACGAAGTGTTACCGCCGATTGCAGTCCCCAGGGAGCTATCGGGAGCTAGTTGAACGTTGGGTTTAACTTTTAAAGTTGTTTAACCCAATCGACCGCCGATAAACGGCGGTCGTTCAGGCTATTGAGCTGCCAAGCCGATCAAGCCTGTACCTGTGAAGTGGTTTCGGACAGCGCTTCCTGCAATTTTTGCTCTTGCTCGGGTGACAGGGAAGTGCGCAGCAACTTGCCCTGGAAGTCAGACGCTTTCAGTTCTTCCATGACCTTTTCCGGTTGGAATTTGCGCAGCAGCACAAACAGGGCGGACGAGTCATTCGGGATGGTTTCACTTAACTTCTTGATGAAATCATCATCAATGCCGAAGTCGCTCATTGAACCCGACAACGCGCCTGTGCCCGCGCCCAATGCGCCGCCGATGGCAAAACCGGCCAGAGGGTTGAGGAATAAAAGCCCCACCAGGGCACCCCACAAGCCGCCTGTTACCAGGCCTGACGTTGCACCCAGTGCGGTCAGGTTGACGCTTTGCTTGATGTGAACCTTGCCTTCGGCATTGCGTACCACAATGACCGCGTCTTCCAACTCGACCAAGTGTTCCTTGCCGAGCGAGACCATTTTGGTCAGTGCGCGGTCTGCTTCATCGATCTTGGAAAACCCCACTACTATTAAATCGGACATGCCTTTCATTCCTTTGCTGTACAGGTCTCGCCCTTGGCCGGGCGGCCATGAGGTGCGTCTTTCAAGTCGTCGTAATACCAAACAGCTTTGTGCAGCGGTTCGGGTGATCAGAACCTTCTGTGAGAAATGAGCGTGGTCGCTAACAGGCGAACGGTCAAGTCAGGGTAGGAATAATTGCAGGGATGAAGGGGTTTTTTAGGTGCGGAAGAGGGGGAGCGGGCAGGAAATGAGTCGAGGAGGGCTGGTAAGGCAGCCCTCACACTCAGTCCAGAGGCTGGTACTCTGGAAGCTTAGGGCTGATTGCCCTTGTCCGCAGCCGTCAGGCCAGCCTGGATGCGCTGGTAGATTTCTTCACGGTGTACCGCGACGTCTTTGGGCGCATTGATACCGATTCGGACCTGTTGGCCGCTGACCCCTAAAATAGTGATCGTAATATCGTCGCCGATGTTTATGCTTTCACCGACTTTGCGGGTGAGTATCAGCATTTTTTACTCCTTGATGGCTTTGTAAGGCACGTCTCTGAGACGGTGCGGCTTCGGTCAGGACTACAGAATACTGCTAAGTGCATATAAATGCGCCGCTCATTACAGACGTCATAAGCAGAGATTTAATTCCCGGAAAGGGGAAAACTCATGCCGACATACCCTAAATAAGGGCGGATAAGATTTGTTCAAGGAGAGCAAAGGCCGCTGCCCCAGTGATAAAATCGACCCACTCAAACAGACAGGGGAAACGCAGTGCGTAAAGTCATCGTGATGACAGCAATATTGGCCTTGACGGCTTGCGGTCAGGAGTCTAACGATAAAACCCAGCCGGCTAAAGTGGCTTCTGAATCAACGGTCGTCCAAACGCCGGTGGCGCAATGGGCGCTGGAGCTTACCGAGGGTCAGCGCGCAACCATTACGGACACCACGGGCAGGCTGCTCGACAATGGTTTCACAACGTATATTTCCGAGCATGAGGGTGTTCAGCATTTCCTGATCGGGCCCTTCGAAACCGAAGCCCAGGCGCTGGATGCGCAGGCCCGGATGAAGCTCAAGCCCAAACTCGATGGTATCGAAACCAACGTGATTAAGTTACCTGCCGCGAAATAACCTGCCGCAGCGTCGTGTAACAGCCAAGCGTAGTCGCAACTGGCGCTATACGGCGCCCTTGGCAAGATTTTTTTGTTGATGCGCAACGGGCGCATTGATGTTACCCAGGTGCTCATCGACGAAGCACGACGACAAGGGCACTAAAGGATGGGCAATCACAAGATTGAAATTCGTCGAAGCAATGTCGAAAAAATCCTTTTGGGTGCAGAGAAGGTGTTTGCCGAAAAGGGGTTTGCCGGTGCAGCGATGGCTGATATTGCGGCCGAGGTGCAACTGCCGCGTTCCAACCTGCATTACTATTTCAGCACCAAGACCGAGCTGTACAGCGCGGTGTTACTGGGTTTGCTGGAGGTCTGGAAGCAGGACGCGCTGTGCTTTGAGACCTACGACGATCCCGGGCTGGTGCTCAGTACTTACATACGGGCCAAGATGAACCATTCGCGTTCGCGGCCTCATGGCTCCAAGGTCTGGGCCGATGAGATCATCCACGGTGCACCGGTGTTGGGGGCGATGCTGGAAGCCAGCCTGTATGAATGGGCGAAGATGAAAGAAGCGAAAATTCGCCAATGGGTGGCGGACAAACGCATCCTGGCGGTGGAGCCGTCCAGCCTGTTGTACATGATTTGGGCGTCCACTCAGCATTACGCCGACTTCGACCATCAAGTGAATATCCTCAACGATCATCAACCCTTGTCTGATATTCAGTTCGAACGCGCGGTGCAAACCGTGACGCGGGTCATACTGCGGGGCATCGGCCTGGAGCCTTGACCCCCTCTTTCAATCCCCTCTGTAGTCGCTGCCGAAGGCGGTGAAGGTGCGCGAAGCGCGCCTGCTCAAGCGCTTCACTCACCTTCACAGCCTGTTTCAAAGGCCTACAACGCCACGTGGTACGGGTTACGCGGGTCATGGTTCCAGTCCAGGAACGGCTTGCCGGTGTTCTGCGGCACCATTTCGATACAATCCTCGACCGGGCACGTGATCTGGCACAGGTTGCAGCCCACGCATTCGTCATCAATCACTTCGTAAAGGCGGGTACCGTCGGCTTGTTTCAAGCTGGCAATGGCCTGGTGCGAGGTGTCTTCGCAGGCAATGTGGCAGCGGCCGCATCCAATACAGGCGTCCTGATCGATTTTGGCGATCACCTGGTAATTGATATCCAGATATTTCCAATCGGTGGTATTACCCACAGCGCGGCCGGAAAAGTCGTCCAGGCTGGCGTAGCCTTGGCTGTCCATCCAGCGCGATAAACCATCCTTCATCTCTTCAACAATGCGAAACCCGTGCAGCATCGCGGCCGTGCACACTTGCACCGAGCCGCAGCCCAGGGCAATGAACTCAGCGGCATCGCGCCAACTGCCAATGCCGCCAATGCCCGAGATCGGTAAGCCCCGGGTCTGAGGGTCGCGGGCAATTTCGGCCACCATGTTCAGCGCAATCGGTTTGACGGCTGAGCCGCAGTAGCCGCCGTGGGTGCTTTGGGTGCCCACCACGGGCAGGGCGACCATGCGCTCCAGGTCGACGCTGGTGATCGAGTTGATGGTGTTGATCAGCGACACGGCGTCCGCACCGCCGCGATGGGCGGCACGCGCGCTGAGGCGCACATCGGTAATGTTGGGCGTGAGTTTGACGATCACCGGCAGCGAGCAATACGTCTTGCACCAGCGGGTCACCATCTCCACGTACTCCGGCACCTGGCCCACCGCTGCGCCCATGCCGCGCTCTGGCATGCCGTGGGGGCAGCCGAAGTTCAGCTCAATACCATCGGCACCGGTGGCCTCCACCAGCGGCAGAATGTATTTCCACGAAGCCTCTTCGCACGGCACCATCAGCGACACAATTAACGCTCGATCGGGCCAGTCCTTCTTGACCTGAGTGATCTCGCGCAAATTGATTTCAAGGGAACGGTCGGTAATCAATTCGATATTGTTGATGCCCATGACTTCGCGGTTCGGTCCGAAGTGCGCCGAATAACGCGACGACACGTTGACAGCAGCGGGGTCTTCTCCAAGGGTCTTCCAGACCACCCCCCCCCAGCCGGCCTCATAGGCGCGCACCACGTTGTAGGCCTTGTCAGTCGGCGGCGCTGAGGCCAGCCAGAACGGATTAGGGGCTTTGATACCGGCGAAGTTAATCGAGAGATCGGCCATTTACGCAGCCTCCTGGTTGAGCATGAGTCGGGCATGGATAGCTTCAGCGGCCAGTTTGCCGTGCTGCACGGCCTGCACGGTGAGGTCCTGGCCCAGTGAGGTGCAATCGCCGCCGGCGTACACGCCAGGCACGCTGGTGCACAGGTGTTCGTCAACCTGAATGCGGTCGCCCACCCTGGCGAGCGAATGCGCCACGGGATCACTCAGCGCCGCTTCATCGAAGGCCTGACCGATGGCCTTGAACACGGCGTCGGCGGCCAGTTCAAACGTCTCACCCGTGGTGTGCAGCCGCCCGTTCTCATATTGCGTGCGGGCAAAGCGCATACCGCGTACTTGACCCTGCTCGTCCAGCAGCACTTCATCCGGTTGCGCCCAGGTGATCAGCCGCACCTGATTGGCCTTGGCGATGTCCTGTTCGTGCCCGGTGGCCCCCATGTCCTCCAGCCCGCGGCGGTACACCAGGCTGACTTCACGGGCCCCCAGGCGGGCCATTTGCACCGCCATGTCGATGGCCGTGTTGCCCGCGCCCAGCACAATGCAGTGTTCGGCCAAGGGCAGTTGGGTCAGGTCATCGCTCTGGCGTAATTCGCGGATGTAATCGGTGGCTGCCAGCAGCCCCGGAGCCTCCTCATGGGCCAGGCCCAACTGGCGAGTGGCCGCCAGCCCCAGCCCCAGAAAAACCGAGTCAAATTGTTGCTGCAATTCGCTCAGGGTCAGGTTGTCGCCCAGGCGCTGGCCATGGCGCACTTCAATGCCGCCAATGCCCAGCACAAAATCCACTTCGCGTTGAGCGAAGTCGTCCACCAGTTTGTACTTGGCGATGCCGTATTCATTGAGCCCGCCGGATTTTTCCCGCGCTTCGAAAATCACCACCTCGTGGCCGTGCAGGGCCAGGCGGTGGGCGCATGCCAGGCCTGCCGGGCCAGCACCGACCACGGCGATGCGTTTGCCGGTCGGTGCCGCGCGCTGGAACGGGTGTTCACTGAACTCGGCATGGTCGACGGCATAACGCTGCAACAGACCGATCAATACCGGGGCACATTCCTGCGCGTTGTTGCGCACGCAGGCTTGCTCGCACAGCACTTCGGTCGGGCATACCCGGGCACAACTACCGCCGAGAATATTGGACGAAAGAATTTTCTGTGCTGCACCTTGCACGTTTTCCTGCTGGATATTGCGAATAAACGACGGGATGTCGATATCGCTGGGGCACGCGTTAACGCAGGGTGCGTCGTAGCAATACAGGCAACGTGCGCTCTCCAGTTCGGCCTGGCGGGCGTTCAGCGGCGGTGCCAGGTCGGTGAAATGGCTGGCCAATACCAGCGCATTGTCGTGGGGATGCGGTAAGTGGTTCAGGGATTTGATCACGATTACTACCTCACGGTTGTGGGGATCGTCCTGCCTCTGTCGGGCAGTGGGCGTACAGTCAGCGCTTAACCGCCACGGGTTGATGGTGCTCGGCGCGTTTTTTCAGCAAATCGTAAACAGCGGGGTAGGCGGGGCGCTCGATATAGCGCCCGGCACCGCGTTCGGCTCGCAAGTCACCATCGGCCCATACCACGCGACCCTGGCTGATGGTGTGGCTCGGGATGCCGCGCACGGTCTTGCCTTCGAAAATATTGAAATCGACCTGCTGGTGGTGAGTCTTGGCGGAAATCGTGCGGGTGCCCTGCGGGTCCCACAGCACCAGGTCGGCATCAGCCCCCACCTGGATCGAGCCTTTGCGTGGGTAAATATTGAAAATTTTCGCTGTGTTAGTGGACGTCAGCGCTACGAAGTCCTGCAGGGATAAACGCCCGGTGTTGACGCCTTCGTCCCACAGCACGGCCATGCGATCTTCGATACCCGCCGTGCCATTGGGGATTTTGCTGAAGTCGTCGCGGCCCGCTGCTTTTTGCTCGGCGCAAAAGCAGCAGTGGTCAGTGGCGGTGGTGTGCAGGTTGCCCGATTGCAGGCCCTGCCACAGCGCCTCCTGATGCCCGCGCGGGCGGAAAGGCGGGCTCATCACGTAACCGGCGGCGGTCTGCCAGTCGGGGTGCTGATACACGCTGTCGTCCAGCAACAAATGCCCCGCCAGGACTTCGCCGTAGACGGGCTGGCCCTGGCGGCGGGCGTAGGTGATTTCATCTAGCGCTTCGCGGGTCGAGACATGCACCAGGTACAGCGGCGTGCCGAGGGTTTGCGCGATGCGAATCGCGCGGCTGGCGGCTTCGCCTTCCACTTGCGAGGGGCGTGACAGCGGATGCGCCTCGGGGCCGGTCATGCCTTGCGCCATAAGCTTGCGTTGCAGGTGGTACACCAACTCGCCATTTTCGGCATGCACTGTGGGCACGGCTCCCAGTTCCAGGCAGCGCTCAAAGCTGGCCACCAGGGTGTCATCGGCCGCCATGATGGCGTTTTTGTAAGCCATGAAATGCTTGAAGCTGTTAATCCCGTGATGGCTGACCAACTCGGCCATCTCTTCACGGACCTGCTCGCTCCACCAGGTGATTGCGACGTGGAACCCGTAGTCGGACGCCGACTTCTGCGCCCAGCCGCGCCACTGCTCAAAGGCCTCCAGCAAAGACTGCTGCGGGTTGGGAATCACAAAGTCGATAATCGACGTTGTGCCGCCTGCCAGACCGGCCGCCGTACCACTGAAGAAGTCTTCACTGGCCACTGTGCCCATAAACGGAAGTTGCATATGCGTATGAGGGTCAATACCCCCTGGAAGTAAATATTGGCCGTGGCCGTCCAATACTTCGCAACCGGCGGGAACATCGAGATCAGTTCCAATTGCGCGGACTAGACCGTCTGCACAATAAACATCTGCTGCATAAGTTTCATCATGGGTCACAAGCGTAGCGCCACGGATTAACAGTGACATACCGAGTTCCTCGCAGGCAGACCGGCTATGGCCGGCTCTAGGTGTTGTTAGTGTCAGCGCAGTGCAGGCTTCATTCCTGTCACTGGTGTCAGGAATGAAATCTAGTGGGTTGTTGGTAAATGATCAAACTTTATTTTAAAAGTTTTTATATTTATATAAGCATATGATTTATAAGTATATTTATATGAAATCCCCAAAATAGTGCGCGGCCACACCATTTTGACGCACTTGACAGGATTTAAATATGAGCGAAGTTTCTTATGCTAAATCAGATGCTTGTGTTGGCTGTTTGCGGGCTAAGCTGAGATAAAAGTTAATAAACGTGCACCTAAGTGTTTCGTTTTATTCTATGGGCGGTCAGTTGAGCAGAGGAATAACCACTACAAATAAGAATGAGAGTCATTAAGAAGTTTGTTGTTTGCGTGTTAAACCAAGCAGTTACAAGTAACAACAACCATTGCACGGAACGCGGGATGTAACTCGGCACACTTCTTGATTGCCGCTGCCAACACCAGACGGGCCGATGCACAGTTGTGAATGCCCAGGCAGCGAATCGCACTGCGTGAAGACGCAGATGTCATCACTAAAACAAGAGAGTGAACGACCATGCAACCGAGCAGATCCCAAGTCACCGAACGTAACGGTTTGTACGAATTGGAAGCCGGGCCAGAAGTTCTCGACAGCCCCCGTTACAACTCGGATATCGCCCCCACCCATGTTCGGGAGCGCACCTGGAACAAATGGCACATCACCGCGTTGTGGGTGGGCATGTCCATTTGCGTGCCCACCTACACCCTGGGCGGCGTCTTGACCGCCTATTTCGGGCTTTCGGTGGGGGAGGCCCTGCTGGCGATTCTGCTGGCCAATATCGTGGTGCTTATCCCGCTGACCCTGAACGCTTTTGCCGGCACCAAATACGGCATCCCCTTTCCTGTGCTACTGCGTTCGTCCTTCGGCATCATCGGCTCCAACGTACCGTGCCTGATTCGGGCGTTGGTGGCGTGCGGCTGGTTCGGCATCCAGACGCTGTTTGGTGGCCTGGCCATTCACCTGTTTCTGGGGTCGGTCTTCGAGGGCTGGAAAAGCCTCGGCGGTACCGGCGAAGTGATCGGTTTCATGCTGTTCTGGGCGCTCAACCTGTGGGTGGTGTTGCGCGGTGCCGAGTCGATCAAATGGCTTGAAACCGTTTCCGCCCCGTTACTGGTGCTGGTAGGCCTGGGCATGCTGGTCTGGGCGTTACCCAACGTATCAATGACCGAGTTGCTGGCCCAACCGGCCAAGCGTCCGGAGGGGGCCAGTGTTTACGGTTACTTCTTCGCGGGGCTTACGGCCATGGTCGGGTTTTGGGCGACGTTGTCCCTCAACATCCCGGACTTCAGCCGCTATGCCAAAAGCCAGAAAGACCAGATTCTGGGGCAGATATTCGGCTTGCCGTTGACCATGTTCCTGTTCGCCGCGCTGGGCGTGGTCATGACGGCAGCCTCCGAGAAGCTGGTGGGCGTCACGGTATCGGACCCGGTCAGCCTGATCGGCCATATCCAGAGCCCCGGCTGGGTGGCGCTGGCCATGGCGTTGATCATCATCGCCACGTTGTCCACCAACACGGCGGCCAACATCGTGTCCCCCACCAACGACTTTCAGAACATTGCCCCCAAACTGATCAATCGCACCTCGGCGGTGATGATCACCGGGCTGGTAGGCCTGGCGCTGATGGGCCATGAGTTGCTCAAAAAGTTGGGCCTGCTGGTGTCTGACGTCAGCCTGGAAACCGTGTATTCCAACTGGCTGCTGGGCTATTCAAGCCTGCTGGGGCCCATCGCGGGCATCATGGTGGTGGACTACTTCATCATCCGCCAGCAAAAGCTCGACTTGGCCGGGCTCTACCAGGATGGCGTATACCCGGCATGGAACTGGAACGGCTTCATCGCCTTCGGTCTGCCCGTTGCCTTAACGTTGATGTCTCTGGGCAGCAGCGCATTCAGTTGGTTTTACGATTTTGGCTGGTTCACCGGGTCACTGCTGGGTGCGGCGATCTACTACGGATTATGCCGCCTGAGCCGGCCACAAACGGTCATCGCAAAAACTCCGGTTTGACCTGACTTCCTATAAGAAATGACGTGAGGAGAACACCATGAACGCGCAACTCAAGCCTGCACAGTCGATCAACAGCGAGCGCCTGTGGGCCTCGCTCATGGAACTGGCGCAACTGGGTGCCACCGTGAAGGGCGGCGTGTGCCGCCTGGCCCTGACCGACCTTGACCGCCAGGCCCGCGACCTGTTCGTGCGCTGGTGCGAAGACGCCGGTTGCACCGTCAGCGTTGATGCCGTGGGCAATATTTTTGCCCGCCGAGCGGGCCGTCGCCCGGAGCTACCGCCGGTGATGACCGGCAGCCACATCGACACCCAACCCACCGGCGGCAAATTTGACGGGTGCTTTGGCGTGTTGGCGGGGGTTGAAGTACTGCGCACGCTCAATGACCTGGGTATCGAAACGGACGCGCCGTTGGAAGTGGTGGTGTGGACCAACGAAGAGGGCTCACGCTTTGCGCCGTGCATGATGGGCTCGGGCGTGTTTGCCGAGAAATTCACCCTTGAAGAGACGCTGGCCAAAACCGACGCCCAGGGTGTCACCGTCGGCGAGGCGCTCAATGCCATTGGCTATGCGGGCAAAAGAAAAGTCAGCGGCCACCCGGTGGGGGCGTATTTTGAAGCCCATATCGAACAGGGCCCGATTCTGGAGGATGAGCGCAAAACCATTGGCGTGGTGCTGGGAGCCCTTGGCCAGAAATGGTTCGACCTGACCCTGCGTGGCGTCGAGGCTCACGCGGGCCCGACACCCATGCACCTGCGCAAGGATGCCCTGGTGGGAGCAGCTGCGGTGGTCGCCGCGGTCAACCAGGCTGCCCTTGGCCATCAGCCCCATGCGTGCAGCACAGTCGGCTGCCTGCAAGCGTATCCGGGCTCGCGCAACGTCATCCCGGGCGAAGTGCGCATGACCCTGGACTTCCGCCACCTGCTGCCGGAGCGCCTTGACGCCATGATCGACCAAGTGCGTGGTGTGATTGAAAGTACCTGCCAGCAGCATGGCCTGAGCTTCGAACTCACCCCCACGGCCGACTTCCCGCCGCTGTACTTCAACCCGGATTGCGTCAACGCCGTGCGCGAAGCGGCCAACGAACTGGGCTTATCCAACATGGACATCGTCAGCGGTGCCGGTCACGACGCCATCTTCCTCGCGGAACTGGGCCCGGCGGGCATGATCTTCGTGCCCTGCGAAGGCGGCATCAGCCACAACGAAATCGAAAACGCCGACCCCAAAGACCTCGCGGCGGGCTGTGCCGTATTGCTCAAAGCCATGGTCGCGGCCTCCAAAACCGTGGCCAGCCGAGACTGAACCCTACGGAGCAAAGCCTGTGTGAGGGTATGCCGAGCCACAGCGAGGTGCCGAGTGGTAGGGGCATAAGCGTTTGGCCACTTTGCGCTTTTGTACAGACCGGACACATGGTTGACGGGTGTACGGGGACATGGTGGACACTTTTCGGCGAGCTTATTTCGCCGGAGAGCCATCATGCCTTGGAATACGAG
>NZ_JASLGE010000090.1 GCF_030150285.1 Pseudomonas sp.
GAGCGGTTGGTTAAGCTTTCGCTCAACCGAGGCGCGCATTCTACAGCAGCCTCTGTTGCTGTCAAGCGGTTATTTTAAGATGTTTTCAAAGTTTCCTCTGCAACATCAACCACTTGCGCTTTCGATCTCTCGTTAGCGGGATGCGAATTCTACAGCGTTACACGCTGCTGTCAACACCTCATTTCCTGCTTCGATGACTTGAAGCTTGAACCGCCGAAAACCAATCCAACTCGTTGATAATCAAGGAGTTTTCCGTTTCGACTGCGCCGGAAGTGGGCGCATTATAGGCTAATAAAATGCGCCGTCCAGCACTTATTTCAAGATTATTCGGCTTTCAGGGTAATTCGTGCAAAAGCCTTCTTTCCGGCCTGGCAGACGTGCGTTGAGCCCAATGCATATATATAGCTGCGATCAACAACCTCACCATCGATACGCACGCCACCCGAACTCAACAGATCACGGGCAACCGCCGAGTTCTTGACCAGACCCGCCTTATTAAGGACAGCTGCAATCGGCATAGCCTCGGCAGCAGCAATCTCAATCTCCGGCAGGTCATCCGGCAACTCACCGTCTTTCATTCGGTTGCCTGCACCGCGGTGAGCATTCGCGGCAGCTTCTTCGCCATGAAAACGAGCCACAATCTCTTCAGCCAGTTTGATTTTGATATCGCGAGGGTTAGCGCCAGCCTCAACCTCAGCTTTGAACGCATTGATTTCATCCATCGAACGAAAGCTCAGCAACTCAAAGTACCGCCACATCAGGGCATCCGGGATGGACACAAGCTTGCTGTACATCACACCCGGAGCTTCCTGGATACCGACATAGTTACCCAGCGACTTGGACATCTTCTTGACGCCATCCAACCCTTCGAGCAACGGCATAGTCACAATGCACTGCGCCTCCTGACCATAGCCACGCTGAAGCTCACGCCCCATCAGCAAGTTGAATTTTTGGTCAGTGCCGCCCAGCTCAACATCCGCCTTCAATGCAACAGAGTCGTACCCCTGTACCAGCGGATAAAGAAACTCATGGATAGCAATGGGCTGGTTGGTGGTATAGCGCTTATCGAAGTCATCGCGCTCGAGCATCCGGGCCACGGTGTATTGAGAGGTCAGGCGTATGAAATCAGCCGGCCCCATCTGATCCATCCAGGTGGAATTAAAGGCAACCTCGGTTTTAGCCGGGTCAAGAATTTTGAACACTTGGGTCTTGTATGTCTCGGCATTGTCGAGCACTTGTTCACGCGTCAAGGGCGGACGCGTGGCACTTTTGCCACTCGGGTCGCCAATCATCCCGGTGAAGTCGCCGATCAGGAAGATGACCTGATGCCCCAACTCCTGGAACTGACGCAGCTTATTAATAAGGACGGTATGCCCCAAGTGCAGGTCTGGTGCCGTCGGGTCGAATCCGGCCTTGATACGCAAGGGTTGCCCGCGCTTTAGTTTCTCAACCAATTCTGACTCGACCAGTACCTCTTCGGCACCCCGCTTAATTAGCGCTAGCTGCTCTTCAACCGACTTCATATCAGACCCGTAAGGCTCAAATTCAAAGGGAACCAACGATACAAGATCAGGGACTAATTACAAGTTCCGGCCGGCATACGGGGGCTATCCGCGCGAGAAAGACCCGCAGACTTGCTTCATGGGTGATTTGGTTATATTTTATACAGTTATTTCATGTTCACCGTGTCAGTCATCTTTTCCAATTCATCCTTTATTCAAAGTCAAAATCATCTATGACCAGTCAACCGCCTAAAGCGCCACCGCTTTATCCGAAGACCCACCTGCTCGCAGCAAGTGGTATCGCCGCCCTCTTGAGCCTCGCTTTACTGGTGTTCCCCTCCAGCGAAGTGGAAGCCAAACGAACCACGCTGAATTTGGAACTGGAGAGCCCCGCCGAACAACTGACACAAGAACAAGACGCTTCCGAACTCGTTCAAGCCACAAATGAAGTAACACCTCCGCCATTTGTCCAAATCGAGCAGCAGGAAAGCGCAACTGAAACGGTCGCCAAGGCCGAAGAACCGAACACCCCAAGCCACCGAGAAGTCGTAGTCGCCAAAGGGGATACGCTTTCAACCCTGTTTGAGAAGGTCGGCCTGCCCTCCACTTCCGTACATGAAATTCTGGCGAGCGATAAACAAGCCAAGCAATTCAGCCAACTCAAGCACGGCCAAAAACTTGAGTTTGAAATGACGGCTGATGGCCAATTGAACAGCCTGCACAGCCAGGTGAGCGACCTTGAAACAATTACCCTGAGTAAAACCGCCAAGGGCTACACGTTTCGTCGTGTAACTACACTGCCCACAGTACGCTCAGCCTATGTACACGGCGTGATCAACAGCTCGCTGTCTGCCTCTGGCCAACGCGCGGGCTTACCCCACAGCTTGACGATGGACATGGCCAAAGTCTTTGGTTACGACATCGACTTTGCACAGGACATTCGCCCAGGCGACCAGTTCGAAGTCATCTACGAGCAAAAAGTCGTCAACGGAAAGACCGTTGGCACAGGCAACATCCTCTCCGCGCGCTTCACAAACCGCGGGAAAACTTACACGGCTGTGCGCTACACCAATAAACAAGGTGTGAGCAATTACTACACAGCCGATGGCAGCAGCATGCGTAAAGCATTTATCCGTACTCCGGTTGATTTTGCCCGCATCAGTTCCCGGTTCTCCGCTGGTCGCAAGCACCCGATTCTGAACAAGATCCGCGCCCACAAAGGCGTGGACTATGCAGCACCACGCGGCACGCCCATCAAAGCAACGGGTGACGGCAAAGTTTTCCTGGCCGGACGTAACGGTGGCTATGGCAATACCGTGATTATTCAGCACGGTAATACTTACCGTACCCTCTATGGTCACATGCAGGGCTTCGCCAAAGGCGTGAGAACCGGCAGTTCAGTCAAACAAGGGCAAGTTATTGGCTACATCGGTACGACCGGCCTTTCCACAGGCCCCCACCTGCATTATGAGTTTCAGGTGAACGGTGTTCATGTCGACCCGCTGGGCCAAAAGCTTCCAATGGCCGACCCCATCGCAAAAGCTGAGCGCACGCGTTTCCTGCAGCAAAGCCAGCCGTTGATGGCCCGCATGAACCAAGAGAAAGCTACTCTCCTGGCTTCGAGCAAGCGTTAAGCCATGGCCCTCTATATAGGCGTGATGTCCGGTACCAGCCTTGACGGTCTGGACATTGCACTTATAGAGCTGGGGGCGAGCATCAAACTGCTCGCCACCTACTACACGCCTATGCCAGATGCACTGCGCAGTGAGTTACTGGGCCTGTGCAGCAGCGGACCCGACGAAATAGCCCGCGGCGCAATTGCCGAAAAACATTGGGTCGAACTGGCTGCTCAAGCTATCAACAACCTGCTCAAACAACAGCAACTGTCGCCCAATGCCATCCGCGCCATTGGTAGCCATGGCCAGACAATCCGACACGAGCCCGCACAAGGCTTCACCGTTCAGATCGGCAACCCTGCCTTGCTGGCTGAGCTGACCCAAATCTGTGTGGTGAGTGATTTCCGCCGTCGCGACGTTGCTGCTGGCGGTCAAGGCGCACCACTGGTTCCAGCCTTCCATGAGGCCTTGTTTACCGATGATGTCGGTTACCGAGCCGTGCTGAACGTAGGAGGCTTCAGCAATTTAAGCCTGATGACTCCTGGAAACCCTGTCGCTGGGTTCGACTGCGGCCCGGGGAATGTTCTGCTGGATGCCTGGATCCAGATCCAACGCAATGAACTCTATGACCGAAATGGCCAGTGGGCTGCCAGCGGTAAGGTCGCGCCTCTTCTGCTCAGCACCTTGCTGAGTGACCCTTTCTTTCAAACAAAGGGCCCAAAAAGCACAGGCCGTGAGGTGTTTAACCTCCCATGGCTACTGAGTCATCTGGATGCGCTTCCGGCCTTTGCCGCAGAAGATGTACAAGCCACCCTGCTGGAACTTACCGCGCAGACGATCGTGCAGTCACTGCAATCGGCCCAAGCGCGCACCAACGAACTGCTGGTATGCGGTGGCGGCGCGCATAACGGCGCATTGATGGCTCGCCTCACTGAGTTGCTGGAGCAAACACAGGTCAACAGCACCCAGGCCAAAGGCGTTGATCCAGACTGGGTTGAAGCAATGGCGTTTGCATGGCTTGCACACTGCTGCCTTGAAAACATCCCCACCAACCGCCCAAGCGTTACCGGTGCGCGTGGCCTGCGTGTTCTGGGTGCTATATACCCTGCCTGATTGCAGACAGCAAAACGCCGCGATTCGACGCGGCGCTAAGGGTGTAACCGGTACTGCGCAGTTAAATCGAGAACGACGACCCGCAACCACATGTCGTGGTGGCGTTAGGGTTCTTGATGACAAAGCGCGAGCCTTCCAGACCTTCCTGATAATCCACTTCAGCACCCGCCAAGTACTGGAAGCTCATCGGGTCAACCACAAGGCTGACGCCTTCGCGCTCAACAATGGTGTCGTCGTCGGCTACGTCTTCATCGAACGTAAAGCCGTACTGAAACCCGGAACAACCGCCGCCCGTAACAAAAACGCGCAGCTTCAAACGATCATTGCCCTCTTCATCGACCAGGCTCTTCACCTTGTGCGCAGCACCTTCGGTGAATTGCAAAGCGATAGGGGTGAAGGATTCGACGCTCATGCTGACTATCTCCCGGCGATGTGCCGCCATAATGCGTAATGGAGCGCATTATCCGCTTCTCCTAGAAAAGCGGTCAACTATTAAGGGAGCAACGGCAAGCTTCAAGCTTGCCGCTCACAACTTGACGCTTACAGCTGCTCTTACGGCAACATCCCTGCGTGCGACAAGCCCAGGCGCTCATCCAGACCGAACAGGATGTTCATATTCTGAACCGCTTGGCCAGAAGCCCCTTTGACCAGGTTATCGATCACCGACAACACCACTACCAAATCGCCACCTTGCGGGCGATGCACGGCGATACGACACACATTGGCGCCCCGCACACTACGGGTTTCCGGGTGGCTACCGGCAGGCATTACATCGACAAAAGGTTCGTTTGCGTAACGCTTTTCAAACAACGCCTGCAAGTCGACAGTACGGTCAGGCACGTTTGCGTAAAGCGTGGAGTGAATACCACGGATCATAGGCGTCAAATGAGGTACGAAGGTCAGACCTACATCCTTGCCAGCCGCACGACGCAGCCCCTGGCGAATTTCAGGCAAGTGACGGTGACCTTTTACGGCGTAAGCCTTCATGCTTTCGGACGTTTCGGCATACAACGAGCCAACACTGGCACCACGTCCCGCGCCGCTCACACCAGACTTGCAGTCCGCAATCAGGGATGCAGTCTCTGCCAGGCCTGCTTCCAGCAAAGGAAGAAAGCCCAATTGGGTCGCTGTCGGGTAGCAGCCCGGCACAGCAATCAGGCGGGCCTGTTTAATTTGCTCGCGGTTAACCTCTGGTAAGCCATAAACAGCCTCCGCCAACAACTCCGGTGCTCCGTGTGGCTGACCGTACCACTTGGCCCATTCATCCGCGTCCTGCAAACGGAAGTCTGCAGACAGGTCAATCACCTTGGTGCCAGCCGCCAGCAACTCGCCTGCCAGTGCATGAGCAACGCCGTGAGGCGTGGCGAAGAACACCACATCACAGGCCGCCAATGTCTGAGTGTCCGGCACGCTGAACGCTAGGCCATCATAGTGACCGCGCAGGTTCGGATATAAATCAGCAACCGGCAGGCCTGCCTCGGATCGCGAAGTGATGACCACCACCTCAGCCTGCGGGTGCTGTGCCAGCAAACGCAGCAATTCGACCCCGGTGTAACCCGTGCCGCCGACAATACCGACCTTGACCATAACCTGCCCCTCAACGAACCCACTGGAAAGCCCTCGATAATAGGGTCAGCGCGCCCCTGCGACAACCGCCAAGGTGACTCAGGAGCCCTCTACAACTACTATTTGGTCTACCGTGAACCTGGGAATAACTAAAAATGCTTTATCTATGGCTCAAAGCCTTCCATCTCATCAGCATCGTCTGCTGGTTTGCAGGCCTTTTCTATCTGCCCCGACTCTTTGTTTACCACGCGCAAAGTGAAGATGCCGTCAGCAAAGAACGATTCAGCATCATGGAGCGCAAGCTCTATCGCGGCATCATGGGCCCGGCAATGATTGCCACCCTGATTTTTGGCGGTTGGCTGATCAGCCTCAACCCCAGCGGCTACTTCAGCCAAGGCTGGATGCACGCCAAATTGACACTCGTCTTCCTGCTAATCGGCTACCACCACATGTGTGGCGCGCAGGTAAAACGCTTCGCCCGTGGCGAAAACAAACGCTCTCATGTGTTCTACCGTTGGTTCAACGAGGTGCCGGTCGTGTTTTTGCTGGCGATCGTGATTCTGGCCGTGGTCAAGCCATTCTAATCAGCCAATTCCCTTAGCGAGGTTTTCCAATGTCACTGCCCGCACTGCTTGTAAACAGTTTGCGCCTGCCGGTGGTCGCAGCCCCGATGTTTCTGATTTCCAACCCTCAACTGGTGCTGGCCTGCTGTCGCAACGGCGTTGTGGGAAGCTTCCCTGCCCTTAACCAACGCGAGAGCAGTGGATTCAAAACCTGGCTGGAAGAGATCGAGGCTGGGCTCGCGACATTGGACAACCCCGCACCCTATGCGGTGAATCTGATTGTGCATGGCAGCAATCCGCGGCTGCAGGCCGACCTGGCGATCTGCATTGAACACAAAGTACCTATCGTAATCACTAGCCTAGGGGCCGTGAAAGAAGTTGTGGATGCCGTGCACAGCTACGGCGGGCTGGTTTTTCACGATGTCACCACTCGGCGTCATGCTGAAAAAGCGGCGCAAGCCGGTGTCGACGGCCTAATCGCCGTCGCGGCGGGCGCAGGGGGTCATGCGGGTACCTGGAGCCCATTTGCGCTGGTTGCTGAAATTAGACAGTTTTTCGATAAAACCATATTGCTGGCCGGCTGCCTGAATCACGGCCACGAGATTCTCGCTGCCCAAGTTATCGGTGCCGACCTTGCGTACCTCGGCACACGCTTCATCGGCACACAGGAGAGCCAAGCGCCTGACGCTTATAAAGACATGCTGCTGGTATCCCGCGCGGCCGATATCATCCACACCCCCGCCGTATCGGGTGTCCCGGCCAGCTTCATGCGCCAAAGCCTTGAAAACGCAGGCTTCGACCTGGCAGCTCTGCAAGGAAAAGCCGAAGCCGGCGCTGGCAGTAAACTCAAGCCGCTGACTGAGGAAGCCAAAGCGTGGAAGACCGTCTGGTCTGCCGGTCAAGGTGTAGGCGACATTCATGACCTACCGTCTACAGACCAGTTGATCGCCCGCATGGACGAGGAATACCGCCAAGCGTTAGGGCTCACCGCTCGACTGTCCCAGCAATGGCTTCAACCCTGACTGACCAGAGCCCGCCCTCCGGCGGGCTTTTTGTTTACCCCTCGACAAGGATGCCGACATGCCAGAGCTGAGCCTCTACACCCCACCCCAAGAACGCTACGCAACACTGGATACCCTGGGGTTCAGCGGCCGAATCGGACGTCTGCGGCTGTTGGCCTGGCACATGGTCCTGACCGCTATCGCTTGCGCAGCGTCGATCGTGGTGCTGCTCACCCTCAAACTATCGCCCACGCTGGGCATCACTTGCGGTGCGACACTGTTGGTTGCCTATTGTTTTATTAGCGTACGAATAAGTGCACAGCGCCTGCATGACATCAACTGGTCAGCCTGGATGCTGCTACTGCATGTCATACCCTTGGCGAACCTGGTCCTGCTCCTGATGATGCTCTTGATGCCCGGTACGCCGGGCCCCAACAAATACGGTTTGCCGCCGCCCCCCAACAGCCGAGCGGTCAACGTACTCGCCTGCACGGCCATCTTTTTGATCGCGCTGGGCATGGTTGCCATGATCGCCCTCTTCGCTTTGGGCCTGCTGGCATCGTTGATCAACGCAGCCAACAGCAACAGCCTGTAGACTGCGCACCTTAAATGAACGCGTTAACGCCAGGGACATCATTGTCACCGGACTGTACCGTTGCGATGGAGAACAGCATGACCCGTTACGCTTTAATCACCGGCGCGTCCAGTGGCATTGGTCTGGCTTTGGCTGAAGCCCTTGCCCGACGTGGGCGCAGCTTGATTTTAGTGGCCCGCCAGCGGGATGCGCTGGAAACGATTGCCCTTGAGTTGACCCAGCGTTTCGGGGTGGAAGTGTTGTTCCGCGCCTGCGACCTGGGCGAACCCCTGCGCCTTTCAGGTTTTTTGCTTGAACTTGAAGAAGGCGATCGCCAAATCGATTTGTTAGTGAACTGCGCCGGCATCGGTACGTGCGGCCCCTTCCTCGCTCACGACTGGAGCGCCGAACAAGACCTCATCGAACTTAACGTACTGGCCTTGACCCGTTTGTGCCATGCCATCGGCAATATGATGGCCGTTCAGGGGGGTGGCCAAATCCTCAATGTTGCCTCCATTGCCGCCTTTCAGCCCGGTCCTTGGCTCAGCACCTACTTCGCTAGCAAGGCTTATGTGCTGCATTTTTCTGAGGGTTTGCGCGAAGAAGTAAAGAAAACCGGAATCAAGGTGTCGGTGCTGTGCCCCGGTGTCACCCGGACGGCCTTCTTCGATGCCGCCAACATGAATACCGAAAAAGCCAAGCACAATCGAAGCGCTCTGAGCCCCGAAGAAGTCGCGCTTTACACCGTGCGCGCGCTTGAAAAGAACAAGGCCATTATTATTCCTGGGCGGGGAAATCGCTGGTTAACCCGTATGCCTCGCGTGCTTTCGCGGTGGATGACCCGAAAAATTGCCGCTTCTATTAATAAATCCTACTGCCCGCGTTAACGAGACTGTGCCTAATCAGTGCCTATGAGTACACTCAGACCGGACTTCACTCACGGAGACATTGCTTTGGATACCTTGTTCACCAAGATCATCAACCGTGAAATACCTGCCAAGATCATCTATGAAGATGACCAGGTGCTGGCTTTTCACGACATTGCCCCGCAAGCGCCGATCCATTTTCTGGTCATCCCGAAAAAGCCGATCCGCACCCTCAATGACCTGACTGAAGAAGACAAACCTCTGGCAGGCCATATTCTGTTCACCGCGCAGCGTCTTGCCAAAGAGTTGGGGTGCGAGGACGGCTTCCGCGTGGTGATGAACTGCAATGAAAACGGTGGCCAAACGGTCTACCACATTCATATGCACGTATTGGGTCAACGCCAGATGAATTGGCCACCGGGCTGATTGGCTTGAGCAAACCTTGCATCCGGCTGCGGGGGCCTCGCTGCTCCCGCGCTGATGAATGATCCAGCGCAGACCGTGCCGGGCCTATTGGGGTAAACTGACCGCCGTGATTTTTTCCGGAGGTAAGCATGACTACCCAACGTCACTACTCGCCGATTGACCGTCTCCTGTTACAAGCCGACACCGCGATGCGCACCTTATTGCCATTTAGCGGCCAGCCTCATCGCCCATCTCCCGCCATCGTCAAGCCTGATAACACGCTGGACGAAAAGGCAACGCGCCATGTCGCCGGGCTGATGCGCATCAACCATACTGGCGAAGTCTGCGCCCAGGCCTTGTATCAAGGGCAGGCCCTGACCGCCAAGCTCGCGCATGTACGCGCAGCGATGGAGCATGCTGCCGACGAGGAAATCGACCACCTGGCCTGGTGCGAGCAGCGCATCCGTCAATTGGGCAGCCATCCCAGCGTGTTGAACCCGCTGTTTTACGCCATGTCCTTCGGCATCGGTGCGGCCGCCGGCTTGATCAGCGACAAGGTCAGCCTGGGATTTGTCGCGGCCACTGAAGATCAAGTGTGTAAACACCTCAACGAACACCTTGAGCAACTGCCGCTTGAAGATGAGAAGTCTCGGGCCATTCTCGAGCAAATGCGTATCGACGAAGAGCACCATGCAGAATCTGCACTGAGTGCCGGTGGCTTCCGTTTCCCGGCACCCGTGAAGTTCGGTATGAGCTTGATGGCTAAAGTCATGACCAAGAGCACTTACAGGATTTAGCGGCCTGGGTATAAAACAGCACTCATTAAAAAGGCGGCAACCCTTCGGTTGCCGCCTTTTTAATAACCGGTGATTGCTTAGCCCATGTTACGCGCGTAGAAAATCTCCAGCATCTCGTGCTTAACACGCTCAGTCACCTGTGCGCGTTGCTCAGCCGACAAGTTGCTGGTCGCATCACCGAACAGGTAGTTATCCAGTTCGAACTCTTTGAGCAGCATCTTGGTATGAAACAGGTTCTCTTGGTAAACATTCACGTCGGTCATCTGGTAACCGTCGCGGGTGTCCTCGGAGAGGTAGTTCTGGATCGAGTTGATTTCGTGATCGATAAAGTGTTTTTTACCTTCCACATCACGGGTGAAACCACGCACGCGATAGTCGACAGTCACGATATCCGAGTCAAACTGATGGATCAGATAGTTGAGAGCTTTAAGCGGTGAAATAACGCCGCACGTCGACACATCAATATCCACGCGGAAAGTCGCGATACCGTCTACCGGATGAATCTCCGGGTAGGTATGAACCGTGATATGACTCTTGTCGAGGTGGGCCAGAATGGTCTCGGGCA
The DNA here is from genome assembly GCF_030150285.1 of Pseudomonas sp. GTDB lineage: Bacteria > Pseudomonadota > Gammaproteobacteria > Pseudomonadales > Pseudomonadaceae > Aquipseudomonas. The sequence continues at coordinate 10,569 of NZ_JASLGE010000090.1, forward strand.
ACGGACCTGGAGATTCTTCGATCTGGCTTTCAGTAGGAATCACTGGCTGCTCGGAAATCAGAATGGTCACGCTGGCACCTTGCGGGTCGTAATCCTGACGTGCAATGTTCAGGATATTGGCACCAATGATATCAACCACATCTGTGAGGATCTGCGTCAGGCGTTCTGCGTCGTACTCTTGATTGATGTACTCAACGTATGCCTGCTGGTCTTGCGGGGTTTCCGCGTAGCAGATGTCATAGATGTTGAAGCTCAAGGTCTTTGTCAGGTTGTTGAACCCGTGGAGCTTGAGTTTGCTTTTCACCGTTATAAAACTCTCTATGTCGATGCGGCTTGGCCGCGTGATCCAGCATGCCCGTCAAGTGCGTGGACGCACCTGCGTAGGACGGTTAACACCTCTTCGCGATGGCGATTTTGGTTATCTGTTCGGACGCGTGACCGGAAATATTCCCCGCCACGACCCTGAAAAAAGTGGCGCATTATGCAGACGTCAGCGACTGATCGCCAGAGTCTGCAATGCATTTATGAAAATTGGATGCTCGCTCAACCCAGTTCGATGATTTCGTAATCATGGGTGATGGCAACACCCGCCGCGCCGAGCATGATCGACGCCGAGCAATATTTCTCAGCGGACAACTCGATGGCTCGCTTGACCTGTGCCTCTTTCAGGCCGCGCCCCTTGACCACAAAGTGCAGATGAATTTTGGTGAACACCTTTGGGTCTTCTGTGGCGCGCTCGGCCTCAAGAAACGCCTCGCAGCTTTCCACAGGCTGACGCGACTTCTTGAGGATGCTCACCACGTCGAAATTACTGCAACCACCGAGCCCTAGCAGAAGCATTTCCATCGGCCGCACGCCCAGATTACGACCGCCACTTTCCGGCGGGCCATCCATCACAACCACGTGGCCACTGCCTGACTCGCCCAGAAACATGGCTTCGCCAGCCCATTGAATGCGTGCCTTCATCACCCAGACTCCACTGCTTTAAAAGGGGAGCAAGCTTAGCATAGGCCCCGAAACAGATGACTTGCCAAGCACAAGCTCTGGTACAAAGAGAGCGGGCGAAAAATCTGCCAACCGCACAGAATCTGTCTGTTAAGCTGGCGTCAAATCACTGGCACCCGCCACAAGTGTTCTATATAAAAAATAGATCCAGCCCATACTGTGCATGCTTTCGGAATACAACCATGCTTGCTCTTTCTCCCATACACAAGATCAAAAACCTCGACAAGTTTTTGACTCAGTGCCAACGCAGGCGCTATCAGGCCAAGAGCAATATCATTTGCGCAGGCGAACACTCGCGCAGCATCTTCTTCATTATCAAAGGCTCAGTCACCATCGTGATTGAAGATGATGACGGGCGCGAAATGATCATTGCCTATCTCAACTCTGGCGACTTTATCGGCGAGTTGGGCTTGTTTGAACAGCCAGGGCAAGAGCAGACTCGCAGTGCCTGGGTCCGCGCCAAAACCGAATGCGAGGTTGCTGAGATCAGCTACGCAAAATTCAGAGAGTACACACAGCAGGAGCCAGAAATTCTCTACGCCCTCAGCGGCCAGATCGCTCAGCGCTTACGCAACACCACCCGTAAGGTCGGTGACCTGGCCTTTTTTGATGTGACAGGGCGTGTCGCACGCTGCTTGCTTGAACTGTGTAAACAGCCCGACGCCATGACGCACCCGGACGGCATGCAAATCAAGATTACCCGCCAAGAGATCGGCAGAATTGTCGGTTGTTCACGTGAGATGGTAGGGCGAGTGCTCAAGGATCTGGAAGAACAGAACCTGGTCAGCGTCAAAGGCAAGACGATGGTGGTTTACGGCACACGCTAAGGGTTGAGCAAGAACGCCAATTCCTGATGGTAACGAACGCTCAAGCGCTCGAAAAAATCTGAAACCTCGAAGGCTTCATGCAATGCAATATGGCTGTCGGCGCGACAACGCTGTTGTAAGTCACAGAGGTGATTGAAGCGATTGACCGCAGCCACCATTGACTCCCGTTCGTTTTCAACCAATAGCGCGCCATGAACCAGGCCTACCGGCCGCTGCCCACCCTGACTCTGGCGCCAGCGCTGAGCCGTGCCTACCAGCTTGCGTCCATTGAGGTTGACGTTGAAACGACCATCACAGAACGCGCCTTCTACCTCGCCTAAAGAGGCCTCGCCGCCTGACTCGATCAGCAATTGGCACAAAGGCTCGCACAGGCGGCGGTAAGCCGTTTCGATTCGCCCCTGATCGCCTTCGCTGCGCGGTGCCGCATAGACCAGCGCAATGTTGACCGTGGACGCTGATTGCGGCACGGGCTCACCGCCCGTTTCACGCAACAAAATTGGCCACCCGCTGTCGGCCAGTTCGGCACTGGCCTGTTCGAAGCCTGCCAGCCGGCTCATGCGCCTTGGCATGACCAGCGCACGATCCGTGGGCTGCCAAAACAACACGCCCGCTTGCAACTCACCCATACAGACCGAGGCCAATAAAGCCTGTTCGGCCTTGAGGCCCGCTTCGACGGTGAGCTGCTGAATGAGTGTCATGGCATTCCTTGGCAAATAAAAACCGCGAGTATCAATCCAGCGTCGAGCCGGTGACGGGCAAACCGCGCTCCGGAAAGAACAACCGCTGCAACTCATGGCCCGGGCTCTCGGCGCGCATAAACGCTTCGCCCACCAAGAAGGCATAGACGTTGCTGATTTCCATCAGCTCAACATCGGCCCGGTTGAGAATCCCGCTCTCGGTAATGACCAGCCGATCACGCGGCACACGCGGCAGCAAGTCCAGCGTGGTTTCCAAGCTGACGCTGAAGGTGTGCAAGTTACGGTTGTTGATACCTACCAACGGCGTGTCGAGGGTTTTCAGTGCGCGCTCCAGCTCATCGCCGTCGTGAACTTCCACCAGCACATCCAGGCCAACGTCCTTGGCAACAGAAGCCAGCTCGGCCATCTTCACATCATCCAGCGCGGAGACGATCAACAACACGCAGTCGGCACCCAGCGCACGGGCTTCCACAATCTGATAAGGATCGATCATGAAATCTTTGCGGATCACCGGCAGTTTGCAGGCCTCGCGAGCCTGCTGCAGATAAAGGTCGGCACCCTGAAAGTAATCGATGTCGGTCAACACCGAGAGGCAGGTTGCGCCGCCCGTCTCATAGCTCCTGGCAATGTCGGCCGGCACGAAGTGCTCACGGATAACACCTTTACTGGGCGATGCCTTCTTGATTTCGGCAATCACCGCGGGTTGCTTGAGTTTGGCCTGGGCCAGCAGCGCATTGGCAAAACCACGAGGAGCATCCGCAGTGCGGGCCAACGCTTCAAGTTCAGCCAGGCTGACGCGGGCGCTACGCTCAGCCACTTCCTGAACTTTACGCGCCAGAATATTTTCCAGAACTGTCGGCACACTCATGCTTCATTCTCCTGCTTGAAAATAGCGGTAAACGCACCCAACTCTTCGAGCTTCTCGCGCGCCAACCCTGTGTGCAAAGCATCATGGGCCAATTCCACACCTTGCTTGAGCGTGTAGGCGAGGTCGGCGGCATACAGCGCGGCCCCTGCATTGAGCACGATCATTTCGGCCGCTTTCTGACCCGCTTCGGTTTTGCGCCGCCCCAAGGCATCGCGGATCAGCTCCAGCGATTGCTCCGGGCTATCGACGACCAGACCAAAGAGGCTTTGGCTCTTGATACCCAAATCTTCCGGCTGCACCCAGTATTCAGTGATTTCACCGTTGCGCAACTCGGCAACAAAGGTCGGCGCGGCCAGGCTGAATTCGTCCAGACCGTCTTGCGAATGCACCACCAACACATGCTTGCTGCCCAAACGCTGCAACACTTCAGCGAGCGGGCGGCACAGCTCATGGTTGAACACACCGACGACCTGATGCAATACACCGGCCGGATTCGTAAGCGGGCCAAGCATGTTGAACAAGGTACGCAGGCCCAAATCTCGGCGCGGGATAGCGGCATGCTTCATCGCACCGTGGTGAGACTGGGCAAACATGAAGCCGATACCCACACTGTCGATACAGCGCGCCACTTGAACCGGGGTGAGGTTCAGGTACACGCCGGCCGCTTCCAGCAAATCGGCGCTACCGCTTTTACCGGAAACCGCACGATTGCCATGCTTGGCCACCGTGCAGCCCGCCGCCGCAATCACCAGTGCCGATGCAGTGGACACGTTGAAAATATTGGCACCGTCGCCGCCGGTGCCAACGATATCGACCACGCCGTCAAGGGTGTTCAGCTCGACCTTGTCTGCCAGCTCACGCATGACCGTCACGGCACCGACGATTTCGTCGATGCTTTCGCTCTTCATGCGCATGCCCATCATGAATGCGCCAATCTGCGCCTCAGTGCATTTGCCCGTCATGATGTCGCGCATGACCGCGCGCATTTCATCGGTGCTCAGGTCGAGTTGACCGACGATACGGTTCAGGGCTGTCTTGATATCCATAAAAAGTCCTTAGCGCGTGCCGCCGGTTTGTTTAAGAAAATTGGCAAACAGTTCATGACCTTGCTCGGTCAGGATCGACTCAGGGTGAAATTGCACCCCCTCGATGTTCAGCGTTTTGTGCCGCAAGCCCATGATTTCGTCTACCGAACCATCGTCGTGCTGCGTCCAGGCAGTGAGTTCCAGACACTCGGGCAGGGTTTCACGCTTGACCACCAGCGAGTGATAACGCGTCACCGTCAGTGGGTTATTCAGCCCCTGAAACACACCCGTATCCAGGTGATACACAGGGCTGGTTTTGCCGTGCATCACTTGCCGTGCACGCACCACATCGCCGCCAAAGGCCTGGCCGATGGACTGATGGCCCAGGCAAACACCCAGAATGGGCAATTTGCCCGCAAAGTGCTTGATGGCTTCAAGGGAAATACCCGCCTCATTCGGCGTGCAGGGCCCGGGCGACACCACGATGCGCTCTGGGTTGAGCGCTTCGATCTGAGCCACGGTCAATTCATCGTTGCGCACGACCTTAACCTCTGCACCCAACTCGCCGAGGTATTGCACAACGTTGTAAGTAAAAGAGTCGTAATTGTCGATCATCAGCAACATGTCGTTAAACCTTTGGAATTCACTGACATTCAAAACTGTTTCAAAAATTCACTGCCCGCAGTTTCAGTTGCTGGTTTCAGCACATCAATCGACAGGAGCAGCTATTCAAGAAAACGCAGGGGGCAGGTCCGGCGAAGCCGGCAGAGAAATATTAGGCGCGCCAACGCCAACGGGCGTGTGCCTTGACAACTCGCATAAAGAGTTTGCTGATGATCAACACAGGAAGGGTCTCATTTCTACGTCCGGGCACAGTAACGTAGCCTCGCGACAGGTGCAACATGGGGCAGCAAATACGGGGAAAAACACTGTTTAAGTACTTTGTGTCTTGATTTATCAAACCAATAAGAATACGAATCGTTTTGATACTGTTTGCGCTCCACATAATAATAAAAGGTCATCGCATGCCCAGGCTTTCGCGTATCACCCCCCTGGCGGGCTGTGTTTTGTCATTGGTTTGCTCAGGTACATTAGCGGCACCCACACCTTATTCCACGATGTTTGTCTTTGGCGATAGCCTCAGCGACTCAGGGCAGTTTCCTGATTTCAGCGGCCCCTCCGGCAGCGGCATGCGTTTCACTAACCGCAACGGCCCAACCTACGATCACAAGGAACATTACGCACTTGTAGCGCCGATGCATCTGGCAGCAAAATTAGGCATTGCCCCCGGTGATCTTGCCCCTTCAACCTCCATGACCAACGCCAGCAACGGGTTACCCGATGGCAATAATTGGGCCGTTGGGGGCTACCGCACGGATCAGATTTTCAAATCGATCACCTCAACATCAAAGGTATCCATCCCCGACGGCTGGCCCTTCGCAGGGTTCACGTTAAGGTCCCGGCGCGGTTTTCTGGTTGATAACGGCTTTCAGGCGGATCCCAAAGCGCTGTACTTCATTTCCGGTGGCGGTAATGACTTTCTGCAAGGCCGCGTGAGAACCCCCGCCGATGCAGGTATGGCTGCGCGGTACTTGAGCGACAGCGCCTTCGCCCTGCAACAGGCCGGGGCGCGCTACATCATGGTCTGGTTGCTGCCTGACCTGGGCCTGACCCCAGCCCTTTACGGCACTCCCGCCCAAGCCGCCAGCAGTCAGCTCAGCGCCGTATTCAATCAAAACCTGGTGCGTGAACTGGGTCAGATCGATGCGCAAGTGATTCCCCTCAACATTCCGCTTTTACTGAGTGAAACCTTCCAGGACCCCGCACGTTATGGCCTGGCCACCGGGCAAAATCTTATCGGCACCTGCTTCGATGGCAGCGAATGCACGGAAAACCCGCAGTACGGCATCAACAGCTCAACGCCTGACCCTAGGCGGTTGCTGTTCAATGACTCGGTGCACCCGACTGAAGCAGGGCAGCGGTTAATCGCCGATTACGCGCATTCATTGCTCGCTGCCCCATGGGAGCTGACCTTACTGCCCGTGATGGCGCAAGGCGCGCTAAACGCCCATCACGATGAACTGCGCAATCAATGGAAGGGCGACAACGGTCAATGGCAAGGCGTCGGCCACTGGAGCGCAATCATCGCGGGTGGCGGGCAACGTCAAAACATCGACGAGCAGCACACCTCGGTCAGCGCTGATGGCAAAGGCTCACACCTCACTCTCGGTGCCAGCTATCGTCTGAATCCAAACTGGCGGCTGGGTGTAGCGGCAGGGCTGCATCGCCAACACCTGGAAGCCGGTAACAGCGATTCGACCTATGCGCTCAATAGCTACCTGGGCAGCGCATTCGCTCAGTATCAACACACTCATTGGTGGGCAGATACCACATTAACGGCAGGGAGGCTGGACTATGACAACCTCAAGCGCAAATTCGCGCTGGGCGTTAGCGAGGGTGCCGAGAAAGGCAGTACCGACGGGCGTTTGTGGGCTGTGAACGCGCGCCTGGGTTATGACATCGCACAACCCACTTCGGCGTGGCACCTGTCCCCGTTTATTAGCGCTGACTATGCTCGGGTCGAAGTAAACGGTTATGCGGAAAGGGCGCAGCATTCAACGTCATTGAATTACGAACGCCAAACGCTCTCTTCGAAGCGCCTTGGCGTGGGCTTGCAGGGGACTTACCGGGTTACCCCGCAAACCCGCCTGTTTGGAGAGGCCGCCCATGAGCATGAGTTCATGGATGAGACCCAGCGTTTGAGCATCGCACTTAACAGCTTGCCCGAGAACCGATTCAAGCTTGAAGGTTACACACCGCAAAGCAACCTTGACCGCTTAAGCCTGGGGGTCAGCCACGCGTTAACGGCCGACCTTACGCTACAGGCGGCTTATACCATGAGAAAGAGTGATGACCTTACTCAACAAGGCGTGAATGTCGGGGTAAGCCTGAACTTCTAAGAAGGCCAACCCCTGCTCGCGATCTTTTCAACAGGTCAAAAGATCGCGAGCCGTTGAAGGTCTGCCGGCTAAATTCAATCCTGCGGTGTTTGCTCGGCCAGAGCCACCGCCCGGAACATCGCGCGGCGCTTGTTCAGCGTTTCTTCCCACTCCAGCGCCGGCACCGAATCCGCCACAATGCCACCGCCCGCTTGCACATGCAGCTCACCGTCTTTGATGACGGCCGTACGAATGGCGATGGCCGTGTCCATATTGCCATTCCAGGCGAAGTAGCCGACCGCACCGCCATACACACCGCGCTTGACCGGCTCCAGCTCGTCGATGATTTCCATCGCGCGGATTTTCGGCGCACCGGACAACGTGCCAGCAGGCAAGATGGCCCGCAGTGCATCCATCGCCGTCAGCCCGCTTTTAAGCTCGCCTGTGACGTTGGACACAATGTGCATCACGTTGGAGTAACGCTCGATCACCATTTTTTCGGTGAGTTTGACCGAGCCGATCTCAGACACACGCCCCGTGTCGTTACGGCCAAGGTCGATGAGCATCAAATGCTCCGCAATTTCCTTGTCGTCACTGAGCAGGTCTTCTTCCAGTGCCAAGTCAGCCTCTTCAGTGGCTCCGCGCGGACGCGTACCGGCGATCGGGCGTACGGTAATCAGGTTGTCTTCAACCCGCACCAGCACTTCCGGCGAACTGCCCACAACGTGGAAATCACCAAAGTTGAAAAAGTACATGTACGGTGTTGGGTTGAAACAGCGCAACCCGCGGTAAAGGTCAATCGGCGCGGCGTTGAAGTCGATGGACATACGCTGCGACGGCACCACTTGCATGCAGTCGCCCGCGAGGATGTAGTCCTTGATCGTGTCGACCGCTTTTTCGTAATCGTCCTGAGTGAAGCTGGAACGGAAAACGGGGTCAGCGGCTTGCTGGCGGGTGAAGTCCAGACCACGTCGCGGCGTGATCGGCTGGCGCAGTTGCTCCAGCAAGGTTTCGAGACGCGCCTGGCCCTCTTCGTAAGCCTGCGGTTGCGCCGGGTCGACCAACACGATCGCGTGCATCTTGCCAGCCAGGTTATCGAACACCACCACGGCGTCGGACACCATCAGCAGAATGTCCGGCACTCCCAGCGGATCCGGATTCGGGCACTTGCCCAAACGCTTCTCGACATAACGCACGCAGTCATAGCCGAAGTACCCTACCAGCCCACCGTTGAAACGCGGTAGCCCGGCGATGGTCGGCACGTTGTAACGGCCCTTGAACGCTTCGACAAACGTCAGCGGATCATCAGTTTCGAGCGATTCAACTTCAACGCCGTCGTGGGTCACGCGAACGTGTTGCTCGTGCACACGCAACACGGTGCAGCATGGCAAGCCAATGATCGAGTAACGCCCCCATTTCTCGCCGCCCTGTACCGACTCCAGCAAGTAGGAGTTGGGCTGATCGGCCAGTTTGAGGTAGATCGACAGCGGCGTGTCGAAGTCAGCAAGGGTTTCGCGGGCAAGCGGGATACGGTTATAGCCAGCAGCGGCCAAACGCAGGAATTCTTCGCGGATCATGAGGTGCCTCGTGGTCTGAGGGTCAAACAGTCAGGTATGCAAACGTGCCGGAGCTCCGGCCAGATTCAAGTCAGGCGCGCCAACGCCAACGGGCCAGTGCCTTGATAACTTTCATCCAGAGTTTGCGAGTGACCACCACGATGGAATCTCTACGAGAGGGGTTAACAGAAGCGTCCAACACTAGCCCAGCCGTTGAATCTAAGCAACCGGCTATCAGCTCTTGCAGATTATCGATCACCCAATCCGGCGATTCTTCCTGGATCGGACGGCCGTGATTGTAGCCATAGCTCAGCGCCACACACCGTACACCCGCCGCTCTGGCAGCCAGTACATCACTGCGCGAGTCACCGACAAACAGCGCTTGCTCAGGGGTGACACCGGCCATTTTCATGACAAACAACAAGGCCGCCGGGTCAGGCTTTTTCTGGGGCAACGTATCACCCCCTATGCTCCAGCGAAAAAACCGACCCAACTTCAGTTCGTCCAACAAGGGCGCAACGAAACGCTCGGGCTTGTTGGTGATCAGAGCCATTTCAACGCCGTGTTTCTGCAGCCACTTGAGGCTTTCACGTACGCCTGGGTAAACCGCCGTCAGCGCATGACCGCCCTCGTAGGCCTCCATGAACAGCTCCAACGCCTGCGCGGCTTCAGCCTCGTCGACACCCGAGGCATCGATATTGCCAGCCAGGGCACGTTGCACCAGCACTTGCACGCCGTTGCCGACCCACATCTTGACGTCGTCAAGGCTAGCAGGTGCACGCCCTAGCTTGCGCAACATCGTGTTCACTGAAGCGGCCAAATCCGGCACAGAATCAATCAGGGTGCCGTCCAGATCAAACATCACCAACTTCGGCAGTTGACCGCCAAGCAACTGCTTGGCCGAAGTCATGGGCGAGCCAACGCAAGCTCAGCGCGCATTTTTTGAATGACGTCTTGGTAGTTCGGCGTGTTGAAAATAGCGGAGCCGGCCACGAAGGTGTCAGCACCTGCCGTTGCAATCTCACGGATATTGTTGACGTTCACACCGCCGTCGATCTCCAGGCGAATGTCGCGACCCGAGGTGTCGATCAGTGCACGCGCTTCACGCAGTTTATTCAGCGTGCCGGGAATGAACTTCTGCCCGCCGAAACCCGGGTTCACGCTCATCAACAACACCATGTCGACCTTATCCATTACGTACTTGAGCACGTCCAGCGGTGTCGCCGGGTTGAACACCAGGCCCGCCTTGCAGCCGCCTTCACGGATCAATTGTAGGGAACGGTCGATGTGCTGCGTGGCTTCCGGGTGAAAGGTAATGTAAGTCGCCCCGGCTTCGATAAAGTCGCCAATGATCCGGTCGACCGGGCTGACCATCAAATGAACATCGATGGGAGCCGTGACACCGTACTTGCGCAACGCCGTACACACCATTGGGCCGATGGTCAGGTTGGGCACGTAGTGGTTGTCCATGACATCGAAATGCACGATATCAGCGCCAGCGGCGAGCACATTATCGACTTCTTCGCCCAGACGGGCGAAATCGGCAGAGAGAATGGATGGAGCAATAGCGAAGGGCTGCATAACGCACCTTTTAAATGAGCAAATCACGGTGGCGGGCATTGTATACGCCCTGCCGAGAAGCGCCACCGCACCGTGATGATTGGACGCAGCTCCCGTTACCCGTAGCAGTTGCCGAGCTCCGCGAGGCTACGTCCGGCGACGCAGTCGTCGCAAGGCCTGCGACCGCGACCTTCCTGCCCGATCATGTTCTTCTCCTTTACGATCGCTTCGCAATCGGACGCAGCCTCGCGGAGCTCGGCAGCTGCTACGGATCGTCGCAACATTCTCTCATTCGTTGCCTCAATGATTCAGCCGCAAGTGATCTAGCGTTAGCTAACCACCCACTTCAGAGGGCAATGGATTGCCAACCTCAAAGAATGCTTATCGCCTGCCTATCGGCCGCGACTCAGAACCAGGACGCCTTTATCTGCTGACCACCATCACTCAGAGACGACGCCCCCTCTTTCATGACTTCCACCTTGGACGTTTGGTTGTTGATCAGTTCAGACAAGCCCATGACGAAGGTATCGTGACGTCAAAAGCGTGGGTGGTCATGCCGGACCATTTCCACTGGCTGGTAGAGCTGCGCAACAAGACTCTCGGTGAGTTGATGTACCGCGTAAAATCACGGAGCAGCATGAACATCAATAAATTCGTTCAATCCAACGACAGGGTCTGGTAGAAGGGTTACCACGATAGAGGCCTCAGACATGAAGAAGACCTCAAAGCCACCGCCCGCTATATCGTACAAAACCCGATCCGTGCGGGTTTGACCACACGAATCGGGGACTATCCCTTGTGGGATGCCTGCTGGATGTAGCGCGCGCCTTACTCTTGTGCCGTGCGCATTTTCTCACTACGGCCGCGCAACCACTCCAGTGTCAGCAAGAGCACCACTGAGAACAGGATCAGCATCGTCGCCGCAGCGGCAATGGTAGGGCTGAGGTTTTCGCGAATACCGCTAAACATTTGCCGCGGCAGGGTCGCTTGTTCCGGGCCCGCCAGGAACAGCGTCACTACCACTTCATCAAACGATGTTGCAAAGGCGAACAGCGCACCGGAAATCACCCCGGGGGCGATCAGCGGCAAGGTTACCCGACGGAAGGCTGTCAGCGGTGAAGCCCCAAGGCTTGCGGCCGCTCTCACCAGGTTTTGGTTGAAACCCTGCAAGGTGGCGGACACGGTGATGATCACAAACGGCACACCGAGTACGGCGTGCACCACGATCAACGAGATGTAGCTGTTACCCAGGCCCAGCGGCGCAAAGAACAGGTAACTGGCCACACCAATGATGACCACAGGCACCACCATCGGCGAGATCACCAGCGCCATGACCAGCGCTTTGCCGGGGAAGTGCCCACGGGTCAAGCCAATCGCCGCCAACGTGCCGAACACCATCGCCAGCACTGTCGCTGCCGGGGCTACGATCACGCTGTTTTTAAGCGCCCGCATCCACTCGGCCGAAGAGAAGAAGTCCTGGTACCAGTGCAGCGAGAAACCTTGCAGCGGGTACACCAGAAAACTGCCCGAGTTGAACGACAACGGAATGATCACCAGTACCGGCAGGATCAAAAACAACAGGATCAGCCCGCAGAGGATACGCAAACTGTAGAACCAGATCCGCTCAATAGGTGACATGTAAGGGCTCAACATGGCGATCTCCTCAGCTCAAACGCAGGCGGGTAGCGCCCACCAACCAGTTGTAAATCAGGTACAACACCACGGTCGCCAGCAGTAGCAGGCCGCCCAATGCTGTTGCCATGCCCCAGTTGATGCTGGTGTTGGTATAGAAAGCCACGAAGTAGCTGACCATCTGATCGTTCGGGCTGCCCAGCAAGGCCGGGGTGATGTAGTAACCAATGGCAATAATGAACACCAACAGGCAGCCAGCGCCGACACCGGCATAGGTCTGTGGGAAGTACACGCGCCAGAAGCTTGCAAATGGGTGGCAGCCCAGCGAGATCGCAGCTCGCATATAGGTCGGAGAAATACCCTTCATCACGCTGTAAATCGGCAAGATCATAAACGGCAACAGAATGTGCACCATCGAGATGTACACACCGGTGCGGTTGAACACCAGTTCCAGCGGTTTATCGATCACACCCATGCTGACCAGCGCGCTATTGATCAAACCGCCCGATTGCAGCAACACAATCCAGGCCGCTACCCGAACCAGCACCGACGTCCAGAACGGCAGCAGCACCAGGATCATCAACAGGTTGCTTTGTCGGGCCGGCAGGTTGGCCAGCAAGTATGCCAACGGGTACGCCAGCACCAGGCAGATGGCAGTGATGACAAAGCCCATCCAGAACGTGCGCGCAAAAATGTCCAGGTAGATCGCTTGATCCGGTGTGGCTTGCGCAATTTCACCAAGGTCGTCGATGCGGTGATCGACCGACGCCAACAGGTAAAACGGGGTAATGCTGGAAGTATTGCGCTTGATTGCCTGCCAGTACGCAGGGTCGCCCCAGCGCTCGTCCAGCCCTTCCATGGCTTCTTTATAAGACTCCGGGGCCACTTTGAACGGCAGCGCCTTGGCCGTTTTCATCAGCAGGCTACGATAGCCGGCCAATTCCATGTTCAGTCGCTTGGACAAATCACCCAAGACTTGATTTTTGCGGGCCTCGGCCAGGTCCTCGCTCAGCGCCTTATACACAGGCTCTGCGGGCAACCCCTTGCCATCCCATTCGGACACCGCCACCACTGTGCGCGGCAAACCGTCCACCACCTCAGGGTTACCGACACTTTTATAGAGCAGCGCCGCAATCGGCACCAGGAACACCAGCAGCAGGAAAATCACCAACGGTGCTATCAGGGCTTGGGCTTTCCAGCGGTTAACCCGCTCAGCACGCGCAAGACGCTTCTTCAACGTAGGGCTGGAGACCTCGTTCACGGGAACGGCGATGGCCATGGCAAACTCCGAAAAACTTTAAACGATGTCGGTGCGGCCTGTTTGGCCGCACCGCGTATCAGTGCTGCTTACTTGGCAGCCCAGGCGTTGAAGCGTTGCTCCAGTTGCTCGCCGTTGTCAGCCCAGAAGCTGACGTCGATCTGCACTTGGTTAGCAATGTTTTGCGGGGCGGTTGGCATTTCGGCCTGAATGGCTTCAGGTAGCAACGGCATCGCATTTTTGTTGGCCGGGCCGTAAGCGATATTCTCCGAGAACGCGCTCTGCTGCTTTGGCTGCAGGGTGAAGGCCATGAACTTCTTCGCCGCGTCCGCTTTTTCTTTACTCAGGCCTTTAGGGATGGCCCAGGCATCGAAGTCATAGATCCCGCCGTTCCATACAATCTTCAGGTTGCTTTCTTTCTGCACGGCAGCGATGCGGCCGTTGTACGCAGAGCTCATCACAACGTCACCCGAAACCAGGTATTGCGGCGGCTGAGCACCCGCTTCCCACCACTGGATACTTGGCTTGAGCTCGTCCAGCTTTTTGAACGCGCGGTTCTGGCCGTCTTTGCTCGCCAGCACGGTGTACACATCTTTCGGTGCCACGCCGTCAGCCATCAAGGCGAATTCGAGGGTGTACTTGGCCCCTTTGCGCAGGCCACGCTTGCCCGGGAAGGTTTTGGTGTCCCAGAAATCGGCCCAACTGGTGGGTGCAGTTTTCAGCTTGTCTGCGTTGTAGGCCATGATGGTCGACCACACAAAGAAGCCAGCCCCACAGGACTGAATGGCACCCGGAATGTACTGGTCAATATTGCCAAACAACGCAGGGTCCAGCGGTTCGAACATGTCTTCATCGCAGCCCCGGGAGAGTTCTGGCGACTCGACTTCTACCAGGTCCCAGGAAATGCTTTTGGTGTCGACCATGGCCTTGATTTTGGCCATCTCACCGTTGTACTCACCCCCGATGATTTTGCCTTGTTTGTCCGCTTCCCAAGGCGCATAAAAAGCTTTGGTCTGAGCGGCCTTGTTGGCACCACCAAACGAAATGACCGTCAGATCGGGGCCTGCCATCGCGCTGGCCGCGAACATCAGGCCCAGGGTCAACGTCGTAAACTTTAAGGATGCATGCATTTTTTATTCTCCACTGTGCTGGGTTGGTGACACCAAGGGGGCGATTAATTCGCCTCTAATAGGGGGTCTAACGCACGGACATGTTCGACCTGCCAGCCCAACGGAACGACGTCGCCGACCGCAAGGGTGGGGTCCAGCTCGGCAATCGGCTGTTTCACAAAGAAATCGTTTTTACCGCAGACTTCCATCCGCACGCGGACGTGGTCGCCCAAATAGATAAATTCTTCGACACGCCCCGAGAAGCGGTTCGCACACGACTCACTGGAGCCGTTGAGACTGATGCGCTCTGGGCGAATCGACAGGGTCACTGGCTCGCCTGGGCGACCCACGTTCACCGCCAACGCCTGAACTTTCTCACCACGGCTGAGCTCAACCACGCAGCGCTCGCCGTCCTGGCTGTGCAGGCGGCCACTCAGGCGGTTGTTTTCACCAATGAAGTTGGCCACAAACGTGTTCTTCGGCTCTTCATAAAGGGTGCGCGGCGGCGCAATTTGCTGGATCTCGCCCTGGTGAAAGACCGCAACGCGATCAGACATGGTCAAGGCTTCGCCTTGGTCGTGGGTGACATACACCACGGTCACGCCCAGGCTCTGGTGCAGGTGCTTGATTTCCATCTGCATGTGTTCACGCAGCTGTTTATCCAGCGCACCAAGGGGTTCATCCATCAACACCAGTTGCGGCTCGAACACCAGCGCCCGCGCCAGTGCGACCCGCTGCTGCTGGCCACCGGAGAGTTGGGCCGGGTAACGCTGAGCGAAAGCGTCCAGCTGAACCATGCTCAGCACGCGCTTGACCCGCTCGCTGATGTCTGTGCGGTTAAGGCCGCGTACAGACAGCGGGAAACCGAGGTTTTCGGCCACGGTCATGTGCGGGAACAGTGCGTAGTTCTGGAACACCATGCCAATGTCACGCTTGTGCGGCGGCACGTTATTGATCGAGCGACCCGCCAGCAAAATCTCCCCGGCGGTGGGGGTTTCGAAACCGGCCAGCATCATCAGGCTGGTGGTTTTGCCCGAACCGGACGGCCCGAGCAAGGTCAGGAACTCGCCTTTGCGAATGTCCAGATTGAGGTCTTTAACGATCAGGTTCTCACCGTCGTAGCTTTTTTGCACACCACGGAAGCTGACCAAAATATCATTCGACCCAGCGCTTGCACCGACCTCACTCATAGCCACACCTTTTTGTTTTGGACTGCTGTAACCCAAGACTAAAGGTGCGGCCAGCCCGCAGAAATCGGGCCACAGGAGAGATTGCCATCAGGCGGTTGGAAGGGTTCTTGTAGGGCATGCCCTACAGAAGTGGCGCGATTAGGATGGTAGGCACAGAGACACCCCGTAACCCAGCAGGGGTGTGACATAAAACTGTCGTAAATAGGCATGACCACGGTGGGCGGGCACCGGAAATCCGGCGAAAAAGAGGGTGCAGGATGATCGCCAGCGACTACACCACTTTGTGTTCCATGGCGTATTTCACCAGTTCGGCCAAGGTGGTGATGTTGAGTTTCTGCATCAAACGGGCCTTGTGAGTGCTGATGGTTTTACTGCTCAAAGCCAGTTGCTGGGCGATATCGTTCACGTTGGCCCCTTGAGCCAAGCGTTCGAACACCGAAAACTCACGCTCGGACAATAAGGTGTGCAACGGCCGTTCATCCGTCAGCCCCACCTCAAAGACCATACGGTCCGCCAGTTCGGGGTCAATGTAGCGCCCCCCGGCAGCGACCTTGCGAATGGCGGTGAGCAACAACGCCGGATCGCTGTCCTTGGTCGCATACCCCGCCGCGCCAAACTTCAACGCCCGCGCCGCCATTTGCGCTTCGTCGTGCATCGACAGCACCAGAATGGCAGGTGGATTGTTCAAAGCCCGGATCCGCGGAATCGCTTCCAGCCCATTGACCTTTGGCATGGAAATATCCAGCAGCACCACTTCACACGGCACCTGGCGCAAGGTCTCCAGCAATTGCTCGCCATTGCTCGCCTCGCCCACCACCAGCAGGTCTTTGGCCAGGCCGATCAATTGCTTGATGCCTTCACGCACAATGGTGTGGTCTTCAGCTACGAATACACGAATCAAGACTCTTTCCTCATCAAGGCCACTGCAGATAGGTCACCAATGGCACGTGTACTTTCAGCGTCGTGCCTTCGCCCGGCACACTGACTAACGACAAGGTACCACCCAACATCAATACTCGCTCACGCATGCCCACCAACCCAAAGGAAGTAGGCTTACCTGTGCCGGGCACAAATCCTCGGCCATCATCAATGATGGTCAAGCATAACGATTCCCCTTCAATGCTCAGCGTCAACTCTACCGTCTGGGCCTCGGCATGGCGGATCACGTTGGTCAGTGCCTCCTGCAAAATCCTGAACAGGCCGACTTCCTTGGCCTCGCTGAGTGGCGGCAAATGCTCGGGCACCTGCACCAGGCAAGGGATGTGCGTGCGAGCCTCAAAACGCCGGGCCTGCCATTCGATGGCAGAGCTGATCCCGGCATCCAGAATCGGCGGGCGCAACGCGGTGGCAACATCGCGCACCACCTGAAAAAGTTGGGCAATCAGCTTTTTCATGCTGTTGAGACGTTCACGCAATCCGGGGTCCAGATCCCCAAACGCCAGCTCACACATGGAAATTTCAAGTTTGAGTACGGTCAACATCTGACCCACTTCGTCATGCACTTCCCGGGCGATACGCGCCTTTTCTTCCTCTCGCACACTTTCAAGGTGTGCTGCCAAATCACGCAATTGCCCGCGCGAACTGTCGAGTTCCAACTCAATGCGCTTACTTTCACTGATGTCCCAAACAATACCGTCCCACACCACCGTACCGTCTTCGAGGCGGCGGGTGATGGCTTTGATTTCGGCCCAGCGCTGCTGGCCCTGGCGGGTCACGATACGGCCCTGCCACGACCAGTCACTGTCATGGTCTACTGCCCAGTCCTGCACGCGGTGGTAATCCGCCTTGTCCTCCTGATGGACCAGGCTGCGCAAGCCCACCTCGCGCCGGCGCAAATACGCGGGAGAAAAGCCCACCAGGCTCTCGCTGCCTTCACTGATGTAGGGAAAATCCAGTTCGCCGTTCAGCAGTGAACGTTCCAACCGAAATACCAGCCCCGGCACGTTCGAGGCGATCCCTTGCAGACGCGCATCACTTTCCTGCAGCGCTGCCTGCACCTGACGCCGCTCAGTAATGTCATTGAGATACACAACCAGGTACTCGGCCATGCCAAAACGCAAAAAGCTCAAGGTCACGTCGGCCGGGAAAACACTACCGTCAGCTCGAACGCACTGGGTCTCGAAGCGTTGCGCACCCTCGTCATCAGCCCGGGCACGACGCCACAGCACCAGCCAGCGATCCATGTTCAGCCCCGGCTCGAAATCTTTCAAAGGCCGTTCCAGCACAGCACCGGGCTCGCACCCCAGCATTTCTTCAGCGGCCTGATTGGCGTAGCGCACGTGGCTGTCCCAATTGACCCATAGGATGCCCACCGGGCTTTGGTCGATTGAAAACTTCGTCAAACCCAAGGCTTGCGCACCGGCCGTACGCTGGGCGATATCCTCACGTGCGCTCAACAGCGCCCGCTCCAAAGCGCTTTGTTGACGACGTTGCCAAAACACAATGGCCATACAGGCCAACAGCAACGCACCTATCAGCAGGCTCACGTTCTGCCAAAAGCCAGGTGATGGCCCTAAATGAGGATACTTGGGCTGTAACCAACGCGCGTGCAGTTGCTCCATATCCCGGGCAGGAATCGCATGCAGCCCGCGCTCGACAATACCGGCAAGCTCCGGCCAGTCGCGGCGGATCGCCACTCGCAGCAATTGCGGTAAGCCAATATCACCCACCACTGCCAATCCGGCGAACTCCGGTTCAATCGACAAGCGGCTGAGTTGGGCCTCATCGATCACCGCATAGGTCGCCTGCTGACTGAGCAACAGTTGCAAGGCTTGTCGCTCCAGAGGCACGCCCTGCAGGTTGAGACCCGGGTAACTGCTGTGCAAAAAATCCGCAGCCGCACTCGGCATACGCACCGCGACGCGGGTCTGGCCGTCAAGTCGCTCCAGGTCAACCGCGCCGATACCGTTACGCGCCCCGACCACCAATTGCGGCACCCGCATGTAAGGGTCTGAAAACAACCACAGTCGCAACCCCGCCGGGGTCTGGGTCAGGCCCGGCACTAGGTCGATCTCGCCGGCACGGGCAGCCTTTTCCAGTGCGGCCATGTCCGTGTAATTACGCCAGGTGAGTTCAACGTTCAGGGACTGGGCCAACCACTTCATCAGCTCAACATTGGCCCCAGACAGCTGCTGCAAGCGTTGATCAAACTTGGCATACGGGGCCTGCAACACCACACCCACGCGCAGTTCTTTATGGTGCGCCAACCACTGCTGTTGGGTACCGCTCAACTGCGCCGCAGGCACAGGTACAGGTGCCGCATGCGCCATCAAGGGCAGACAGAACCAGCCGATAATCAACAGGTAGTACACACGCATCATCTGAACACTCACACCCTGACAAATTTCGACCAACACATTAGGCTGCCAGAACTTATTCTGGCCTGGAATCATCGATGCCTTCTTACCGTCTGACACTGCAGGGGTTGTGCCTGCTGCTCATACTACCGGGGGCCTGGCCCGCACTGGCAGATCAACCCGCCCCCGCGGCCGAGCCCGAACAACGCCCTCTTCAGGCACGTCCCTCGCTGCCCGAACGCAGCCAGGAAGACGCGGCAGCACTTGAGCGTCAACTCCCGGCAAGTGAGCAACAAACACTGCAAGCCGGTGACGAGAGCTTTTTGGCACTGTGGAAACCTGCCAACAGCAACGCCCCTCAAGGCGCGGTCATTATCATTCCGGGGGCCGGTGAAACCGCCGACTGGCCACAAGCCATCGGCCCACTGCGCCGCAAATTGCCGGATGTGCATTGGGCCAGCCTGAGCCTGACGCTGCCAGACAGGCAGACCGATGCCAATCAGCCTCGCACCACCGAAACAGAGAATGTTCCTACAGCGCCGGAGCCGAACAGTAGCAGCAAAGAGGCCAGCACCACAGCCAAACCCATCGAGCAAGCCGCCAGCGCCGAGGCTGAAAGCGCAGAGGCTGAAACCGATGCACAGCCGGCGGAAACGATCGAGGCGATGAGCAAAGCCGATGCAGTACGGGTTTTCGCCCGCATTGATGCCGCCATTGCTTTTGCCCGCCAGCAAAACATGCGCAGCCTTGTGTTACTCGGGCACGGCACCGGAGCCTATTGGGCAGCACGGTACGTGAGTGAAAAACAACCGCCGCACATTCAGAAGTTGTTGATGGTAGCGGCGCAAACTCCCGCTCATGCGCAGCCGGACTTAAGCCTGCTGGTGCCTAACCTATCGGTGCCCGTGCTGGATATTTTCTACACAGACAAACCGCTGGCCCGTGAAGCCGCCTTGCAGCGGTCGCAAGCTGTAAAGCGGTCCAGCCGGTCACTGTTTAACCAGCTTGGCCTCATGGCCAATACGGGAAACCGAGACGCTGAACAAGAGCAGTTGTTGCGCAGAGTGCGCGGCTGGCTCAGCCCGCCGCCTACCGAGAAATAGCACTCAAAATCCGTGGTATTCACGAACCATCGCGTAAGCCTGGTGAAGCTCGCGGGTTTTCTCTGTGGCCTCGCGTACCTGCGCAGGTGATGCGCCAGTGCCTGCCACTTTATCCGGGTGATGACGGCTGAGCAGACGCCGATAAGCCCGTTTGATCTGTTCGGGGTTGCTGCTGGCCGACACCCCGAGCAGGGCCATCGACGCTTGATACGTCCCGGCACGAGTCATGGGCGGCCTTTTAGCCGAGCCATGCTCGCCTCCCAGCGCCAAGACCTGCTGCGAAGACCAGCCCAACCAATGCCCCCACAGCACAATAAGCGCCCGTTCTTTGGGGTCGACCCGGCCATCTGCCAGGATCATTCGCCAACAGGCACGCAACACACCTTCTGCCGCATGGGGCTGAGCTTTGAGTCGCCGCAAATAACCACGCAGCGAATCACTACCCGACTTGCCACGGTTAAATGCTGCAACCGCGCGCTGCTGTGCAAAACCGCTCATGTCGAGCTGGCGCATTTCCTCGCGCGCCTGCTCGATATGTTGACGCACCACCCGCCCATCACTTTTGGCTAAACGGCCCAGCAATACAAATAACAGTTCGTCATTGCGCAGCACCGCCCGCCCGCCCAAGCGCTCACGCAGATGGGCCCAACTGTGCAGTTGCAGGCGGCGGTCCAGCGTGTGCCCCAATAAAGCGCCGAGCATGGCCCCCGGAATGCTGGCAATGAAAAAGCCGGCTCCGGCTCCGATCAGAGTCCCTGGCCACAGCATCTTAGCGAGCGTCCTTGATCAGCGACTCGGCCTCAGCCAAACGCTCATAGGTTCCGACATCCACCCAGTGCCCTTGCAACCGCTCGCCGCTGACCTGACCCGCTGCCATCGCCGCACGCAGCAAGGGTGCCAATTTGAAAGCCCCCGCCTCAGCGCCTGCAAACAAAGCCGGGCTGAGCACAGCAATACCGCTGTAGGTCAGTGTGTTCACCTGCGGCTGCGCGTCGCTGACCCGGTTATCCGTCAGGCAAAAATCACCGGCACGGTGATGCGCCGGGTTGTCCACCAATACCAGGTGAGCCAGGCCGGTCAAGGGTTGGCGTAGGGCTGAGAAGTCGTAATCGGTCCAGATATCACCATTCACCACCGCAAAGGGCTGATCGCCCAGCAGCGCCAAGGCCTTGAAGATCCCACCACCGGTTTCCAGTGGCTCGCTCTCGGCCGAGTACTGAATGCTGACACCAAAGCCAGCGCCATCACCCAGGTGCTCTTCAATTTGCTGGCCCAGCCAGGCATGGTTGATCACGATCTCGGTAAAGCCCGCTGCCGCGAGCGCTCGCAGGTGGTACTCGATCAACGGCACGCCGCCCACGCGAACCAACGGTTTGGGCGTGTGCAGCGTTAGCGGGCGCAGGCGTTCGCCCTTGCCCGCCGCCAGAATCATTGCCTTCATGAAGGCACCCGGGCTGTCTGGCGAAGGCTGGTAAACAGCTCACCCAGTTCTGCCAGCTCTGGACGGCGGGACACCACGGTTTCTATATAAGTGAAGAAACGCGGCACATCGGCCAAATAGCGCGGTTTGCCATCACGGTGGCAGATACGGGCGAAAATCCCGATCACTTTCAAATGGCGCTGAACCCCCATGAGGTCACTGTCGCGCAAGAACTGCTCAAAACTAGGGCCTACGGGGATGCCCAGCGGCAAGGCCAGCTTCCAGTAGTTGCGCAACCAACCGTTGACGCGCTCTTCAGGCCAACTGAGAAAGGCGTCCTTGAACAGGCTCGTGATGTCATACGTCACCGGGCCGTACACCGCGTCCTGGAAGTCCAGCACGCCAGGGTTGGGCGTGCTGACCATCAGGTTGCGCGGCATAAAGTCGCGGTGCACCACTACTTGGTGTTGGCCGAGGGCGCTGTTGATCAACAAGGTACTCATCCGTTGCCACAGCGCTTGCTGGTGCTGATCAAACTCGACACCCAAATGGCGACGTACATACCACTCCGGGAACAACTCAAGCTCACGGCGCAGCAAGGCGGTGTCATAGCGGGGCAAGGCACCTGTTGTCGGCAAGAGCTGAAAAGCCAGCAGCGCTTCAATCGCGTCACTGAAAAACTTGTCGGCGTTTTGCTCGTTGATCTCATCGAGGAACGTTTTGTCGCCCAAATCGTTGAGCAACAAAAAACCGCGCTCCAGATCTTGAGCGTAAATTTTGGGCACATTTATGCTGGTGGAGCGCAACAATTCAGCAATCTCGACGAAAGGTCGGCAGTTTTCCTGAGGAGGGGGCGCGTCCATCACGATAAAACTGCGGTCCGCGCTCTTCCATCGAAAATAGCGCCTGAAACTTGCATCGCTGCTGGCAGCAGTCAACGTGGCCGGGGGCACAGGCCCACAACCCAGTTTTGCAAACAAGGTCTCCAACTGCTCATCGAGCCAAACTTTCAGTTGTTGCAAGCGTACATCTTGGTCAGGCATTACTAGGGTCTCCGACGGCGCTAGCCGTCAAGCGGGTCATGCTTTATTATCCAGCATCTTTTTCAGACCATCGAGAGGCGTGCGGTCCACCCGCCGCGGGCTGATGGCACGCAGGAAGCCCGGACTAATAAGATGGCATTGAAATCCCCCGCGTTTCGTAAAAAATTTCCGTTGCTGGTAACCGGCAGTTTGCTGGCCATGCAACCTCTCGCCACACCGTTCGCGGTTGCCGAGGAGCAGTATGACTGTTCCGCGTCGGCTTCGGGAGGCTGGGAGTGTGCACCAAAAACGGCTGTTGCCCCGTTGCCACCACGCCCGGCCGCCGCAGGCGCTGTGGCCGTGGCTAACAGCGAAGCAGGCGAGCAGGCCGCCAAGACCACGCTGGTCACTGAAACCAAGGGCCGTGGACTCAGGTCCCGCAGTGCCGATTACAGCCACCTCGACTGGGTTCCGCGTGACAAGTTGACGCCCGCACAACTGGCTGAAACCGGCCCGTATTGCGCAGGTGCCTACGTTGAGCCCACTCGTCCGGGCATGAACGACCAGACCAACAAAAGCGATGCCCCGACCTTCGTAGGTGCCAAAGCCTCCCGCTATCAGCAGGATGAGCAGGTGGCAACCCTGGCCGGCGATGTCGTGTTGCGTCAGGGCAGCATGCAGGTTGAATCCGATGAAGCCAGCCTGTATCAGGCTGAAAGTCGCGGCGAGCTCAATGGCAATGTGCGCCTGCGCGACAACGGCGCACTGATCGTTGGCGATCACGCCGATGTGCAACTGGACACCGGTGCGGCCAAGGTCGACAACGCCGAGTACGTGCTGCACAAGTCGCGTATCCGCGGCAACGCGCTGTACGCCAAACGTGCCGAAGACTCGATCATTCGCCTCAAGGATGGCACGTACACCACGTGCGAACCGAACAGCAATGCCTGGCAACTCAAGGGCAACAACATCACGTTGAACCCGGCCACCGGTTTCGGTACGGCCACCAACGTGACGCTGCGGGTCAAGGACATCCCGGTCTTCTACACACCGTACATCTACTTCCCGATCGATGACCGTCGCCAGTCCGGCTTCCTGCCGCCGTCATTCAGCAGCAGTTCCGACACCGGTTTCACGCTGGTGGCCCCGTACTACTTCAACCTGGCACCGAACTACGATGCCACGTTGTACCCGCGCCTCATGACCAAGCGCGGCCTGTTGATGGAAGGTGAGGTCCGTTACCTGACCGAGTCTTCCGAAGGTCAGTTCGGTGCTGCTTACCTGAATGACGACAACAACGATCGCAAGCTCCAGACCGACTACAACGACAAGCGCTACATGCTTAACTGGCAGCACAAGGGCGGCTTGAACTCGCGCCTGCTGACAGAAGTCGACTACACCAAAATCAGCGACCCGTATTACTTCCAGGACCTGGAAAGTGATCAGATCGGCGTTGAAAGCCAGGACTACGTTAACCAGCAAGCGGCCGCCAGCTACCGGGGCGATGACTTTACCGCCCGGTTGAACGTGCAGTCCTATCAGTTGGCGACAGTGACCCAGATCACACCGTACGACAGGTTGCCACAGCTCACGCTCAACGGTGTGGTGCCAACTCACCCCGGCGGCCTGGAAATCAGCTATGACACCGAAATGGTGCGTTTCGAACGTGACCTGAAAAACGGCAACTTCACTGACGAAAACGGCCTTATATCGCCTCGTCTGGATAACAACGTGAAAGGCCTGGCCCGTGCCAACGGCACGCGCATGAACCTGGCACCCGCTGTCAGCCTGCCGCTCAACTGGAGCTATGGCTACCTGACACCGTCCCTCAAGTACATGTACACCCAGTACGACCTTGATCTGGACGGTCGTGGCAAAAACTCCCTGCAAAACGGAGAGCGCTTCGACAGTTCGGTCAACCGCAGCGTGCCCATCGCCAGCGTCGACAGCGGTTTGTACTTCGACCGCAACACCAACTGGTTCGGCACCGACTACCGCCAGACCCTTGAGCCGCGTGCGTTCTACCTGTATGTCCCTGATCGCAACCAGGACGACATCCCGGTTTTCGACACCAGCGAAAGCACTTTCAACTACTCCTCGCTATGGCGCGACAACCGTTTCACCGGCACCGACCGTGTGGGTGACGAAAACAAACTGTCGCTGGGCCTCACCAGCCGCTGGATCGAAGAAAACGGCTTTGAGCGTCAACGCGTCAGCATCGGCCAGGCTTATTACTTCCAAGACCGCAAGGTTCAATTGCCGGGCATCGATGCCGACCGCCAGTACTCAACGGCCAACGTGTCCCCTTACGCATTGGAATACGCCTACCGCTTCAACCGCGACTGGCGTGCCACTGCTGACTACAACTGGGACCCGGACAGCCACAGCCCGCGTTCGGGCAGTGCAATGTTCCACTACCAGCCTGAAGACAACCCGAACAAGGTGGTCAATGTCGGCTATCGCTATCGCAATGACCAGATCCATTACGATCAATACACCGGCCAATGGCTTGTGGGTGGCGATTACCTGAAAAAAGGTGAAGCAGGCTACATCAAGGATTACTACAAGATTCAACAGCACGATTTCTCGGTCATCTGGCCGATCGTGCCACAGTGGAATGCCATCAGCCGCTGGCAGTACGATTACAACCGCAACCGTACCCTGGAAGCCTTTGGTGGCTTTGAGTACGACAACTGCTGCTGGAAACTTCGTCTGATCAGTCGTTATTGGGTTTCCAACGACGAGTACACCCAGGCCGCCCCGGAAAACGAGAAAGGCGATCATGGGATCTTCCTTCAAATTGTGCTGAAAGGTCTCGGTGGCGTAGTTGGCACCAAAGTAGAGAGCTTCCTCGACAAAGGCATCCAAGGTTATCGTGAACGTGAAGATCAAGCTTTCTGAGTGTCTGCGCCCGCTAGTGCTGGGCGCGTTGTTCCTGGGTACCACCGCTCACGGTGCGGTTCAGCCCCTGGACAAAGTAGTGGCCATCGTCGACAACGACGTGATTATGGAAAGCCAACTGGACCAGCGTGTCCGGGAGGTTCAACAGACCATTGCCAAGCGTGGCCAAGGCGTCCCGCCTACCAGCGTCCTGGACCAGCAGGTACTTGAACGTCTGATCGTCGAAAACCTGCAATTGCAGATCGGCGAACGTTCGGGCATCCGCATCGCCGATGAAGAGCTCAACCAGGCCCTCGAAACCATTGCCCAACGCAATGGCATGAGCCTGGATCAGTTCCGTCAGGCCCTGGCCCGTGACGGCCTGTCCTATGACGATGCACGTGAGCAAGTGCGCCGTGAAATGACCATCAGCCGTGTCCGTCAACGCCGAGTGGCAGAGCGTATTCAGGTGAGTGAGCAGGAAGTGAAGAACTTCCTCGCTTCGGACCTGGGCAAAATGCAAATGTCCAAAGAGTTGAACCTGGCCAATATTCTGATTCCGATTCCCGAGAACGCGAGTTCCGAAGCGGTCCAGGCAGCGGCCCAGAAAGCCCAGAATGTTTACAACCAGCTCAAGCAGGGTGCGAACTTCGCTCAAATGGCCATCAACTACTCGGGCAGTGATAACGCTCTGGATGGCGGCGACATGGGCTGGCGTAAAGCCGTTCAAATGCCACCGCCTTTCGATAGCATGCTCAGAGAAATGAAACCTGGCGACGTGACTGAACCCGTCCGTATCCAGACCGGCTTTATCATTCTCAAGCTGAACGCCGAGCGTGGTGGCGAAACAGTCATGGTGGACGAGGTCCATGTTCGTCACATCTTGATCAAGCCAAGCGAAATTCGCAGCGAGGCCGCCACCAAGGCACTGGCCGAGAAGCTTTACGAGCGTATTTCTAACGGCGAGAACTTCGCCGAACTGGCGAAAAACTACTCCGAAGACCCAGGCTCCGCGCTTCACGGCGGCGATCTGGACTGGATCGACCCTAACTCGCTGGTACCCGAATTCCGCGAAGTCATGGCCTCGACCCCACAAGGTGCTCTGTCCAAACCCTTCAAAACCCAATACGGCTGGCATGTACTGGAAGTCCTTGGCCGTCGCGCCACCGACAGCACCACTCAAGCCCGTGAGCAACAGGCAATGAATGCCTTGCGCAACCGTAAATACGACGACGAACTGCAAAGCTGGCTGCGTCAGATCCGTGACGAAGCCTATGTAGAAATCAAACTGCCTGGCGCCAACTCGACAGAAAGCGCTGACCAGGCCACACAGTGAAAGCAAAGCGCTTTGCACTGACACCCGGTGAACCGGCAGGCATTGGTCCCGACCTGTGCCTGCTGCTCGCCTCGCAGCACCAGCCCCACCCCCTGATTGCCATCACCAGCCACGACCTGCTCCTTGAGCGGGCCGTGCAGCTCGGTGTGGCCGTTAACCTGCTGGCGGTCAGCCCCGGCCATTGGCCTGACACGCCCGCCCCCGCAGGCAGCCTGTATGTGTGGGATACCCCGCTAAAGGCAACCGTACACCCCGGCACCCTGGACAAGGCCAATGCCGCATTCGTGCTGCAGACCCTTACTCGGGCCGCCGAAGGCTGCCTCAACGGCGATTTCGCGGGCATGATCACCGCGCCCGTGCACAAAGGCGTGATCAACGAAGCTGGCATCCCGTTTTCTGGCCACACCGAATTCCTTGCCGACCTGACCCGTACCGAGCAAGTCGTGATGATGCTTGCCACGCACGGGCTACGGGTCGCGCTGGTCACGACGCACTTGCCGTTGCGCCAGGTCGCGGATGCAATCACCCCTGAGCGCCTGATGCGCGTGACTCGCATCCTGCACGCCGACCTGCAACAAAAGTTCGGCATCGCCCAACCGCGAATCCTGGTGTGCGGGCTCAACCCGCACGCCGGTGAAGGCGGTCATTTGGGCCATGAAGAAATCGACATCATTGAACCGACTCTGGAGCGTCTGCGCAGCGAGGGCATGGACCTGCGTGGCCCGCTGCCTGCCGACACTCTGTTTACCCCAAAATATCTGGAGCACTGCGATGCAGTGCTGGCGATGTACCACGACCAAGGCCTGCCCGTACTCAAATACAAAGGGTTCGGTGCTGCAGTCAACATCACGCTGGGCTTGCCGATTATCCGTACCTCTGTCGACCACGGCACCGCCCTGGATTTGGCGGGCAGTGGCAAGATCGATACCGGCAGCCTGAAAGTCGCCTTGGAAACCGCCTATCAGATGGCCGAGACCCGTATATGACTGAGCAATACCAACACAAGGCGCGCAAGCGTTTTGGCCAAAACTTCCTGCACGATGCTGGCGTAATCGACCGCATTCTGCGTGCCATTAACGCCAAGGCAAGCGATCGGTTGCTTGAAATCGGCCCGGGCCAAGGCGCTCTGACCCAAGGCATTCTCAGCAGCGGTGGGCAGCTGGATGTGGTCGAGCTAGACAAAGACCTGATCCCGATCCTGAATCAGCAATTTGCCGGCATGAGCAACTTCAACCTGCACCAGGGCGATGCGCTGAAGTTCGATTTCAAGAGCCTCGATGCTGCACCGCGCACCCTGCGCGTCGTCGGCAACCTGCCCTATAACATCTCGACACCGCTGATTTTTCACCTGCTGAAAAACGCCGACCTTATCCGCGACATGCACTTCATGCTGCAAAAGGAAGTGGTTGAGCGCATGGCAGCAGGGCCTGGCGGCGGCGATTGGGGCCGCTTGTCGATCATGGTTCAGTACCATTGCCGCGTAGAACACCTGTTCAATGTCGGGCCTGGTGCGTTCAACCCACCGCCCAAAGTCGATTCGGCCATTGTCCGCCTCGTGCCGCACGACGTGCTGCCGCACCCGGCCAAAGACCATCGCCTGCTGGAGCGTGTGGTGCGCGAAGCGTTCAACCAGCGCCGCAAAACCCTGCGCAACACGCTGAAAGCCTTGCTCAGCAACGCTGAAATCGAAGCGGCTGGCGTTGATGGCAGCCTGCGCCCGGAGCAACTCGACCTCGCGGCCTTCGTCCGCTTGGCTGACACGCTCAGCGAACAAGCTGCCCCCATCGCCGACTGATCGTCTCACCAAACGGGTACTTGCCATGTCTGGCCTAGTACCCGTGTCTTGGCCTAGACTCAGGCATCAGTTTTATCCCGAACTGTGTATCCGCTTTCACGCAAGGCATTCCGCATGTCCGAACCCCGCTATCAGGTCGACGTCAGCGTCGTCACACGCTACTTACCAGAACAATCCCAACCGGAACAACAACGCTACGCCTTTGCTTACACCATCACGGTGAACAACAAAGGCTCTGTGCGTGCAAAGCTCCTGTCACGGCACTGGATCATTACCGATGGCGACGGGCATACAGAAGAAGTAAGAGGTGCCGGTGTCGTGGGCCAACAGCCTGAGATACTGCCGGGTGACCAATACACGTACAGCAGCGGCTCGGTCATTACGACAACGGTTGGCACCATGCATGGTTCCTTTTTGATGCATGCCAGCGACGGCCACGACTTCAAGGCCAACATCGCGCCCTTTCGCCTGGCCGTCCCCGGAGCCCTTCATTAATGGCGGTCTATGCCGTTGGTGACCTCCAGGGCTGCCTGCAGCCTCTTAAATGCCTGCTCGAACGTGTCAGCTTCGATCCCGCCAAAGACACCCTATGGCTGGTAGGTGACCTGGTAAACCGCGGGCCGCAATCACTGGAAACCCTGCAGTTCCTCTACTCCATGCGTAACTCGCTGGTGTGTGTGCTGGGCAACCATGACCTGCACCTGCTGGCCGTTGCTCACAATGTTGAACGCCTGAAAAAAGGCGACACTCTGCGTGAGATTCTCCAGGCCCCCGATTGCGATGAACTGCTGTACTGGCTGCGGGGCTTACCTCTGCTGCACTATGATGCCAAGCGTGATACCGCCCTGGTGCATGCTGGAATCCCCCCACAATGGACGCTGAAAAAAGCCCTCAAGTATGCCAGCGAAGTCGAACAGGCACTGAGGGACGATAGTTTGATAGGTCCTTTCCTCGACGGCATGTACGGCAACGACCCTGCCAAGTGGGATAACAGCCTTACGGGCATTGCTCGCCTGCGAGTCATTACCAACTATTTTACGCGCATGCGCTTTTGCACCCGCGAGGGCAAACTCGACCTCAAGAGCAAAGAAGGCGTCGGCAGCGCTCCACCCGGCTACGCGCCGTGGTTCAGCTATAAAGATCGCAAAACCCAGGACCTCAAAATCATCTTTGGCCACTGGGCCGCACTGGAGGGCAACTGCAAAGAGCCGGGGATTTTCGCGCTCGACACCGGTTGCGTCTGGGGAGGGGCCATGACCCTGCTCAATGTCGATACGGGCCAGCGCTTGAGCTGCGATTGTGACGATCTTCATGTTGTAACGCCTGCGAGCAACCCGCTCGCCCCCTCACCTTCCCAACCCTTGGACGTCACCTCACAGCGTCCACCGTCAGGTACCAGGACCATCCCATGACCGAATTCAAACGAATCTCGCCCGAACAAGCCCAGGCCTTGCGCGAACAAGGTGCCGTCGTGGTCGATATACGCGACCCGCAGGCCTACGCCGCGCTGCATATCAAAGGTGCCACACACCTGGATAACCACTCGATCGCCGACTTTATTGCCAAAGCCGACCTGGACAAGCCACTGATCGTGTCCTGCTATCACGGCAACTCTAGCCAAAGCGCGGCGGCCTATCTGGTCAGCCAAGGATTCAGTGATGTTTACAGCCTGGACGGTGGCTTCGAGCTATGGCGTACGACTTATCCGTCAGAAACATCTGCAAGCGCCCTCTGAATATTTTTTTTAAAGCCGCCAAGCCCACGTTTTCAGTGGGCTAGCGCCCCGCCAGACCAACGGTCCACGCCAACAATTCACGCATCCCGCCTTGACCTCTGCGATTACCAACTATCCTTTAGCTCAGGCCATCCGAATCTGGGGAGAGCCGGTACACCGGCGCAGGGATCATCAGTAGTAACTTCAACGGGTTATAACCGTTGATGGTGTCCTGGGGGGTACACAGCATCTGCAATGTTGCTGCATGCCAGCACTCGAACTGACCGATCAATCGCCGGCTCCACGTATCGAGCGAGGTGACGTCATGAGTATTTTTAGCCACTTCCAACAACGCTTTGAATCCACACGCCAAGAAGAGCTGACGCTCCAGGAATACCTTGAGCTGTGCAAACAAGATAAAAGCGCTTACGCCTCGGCTGCCGAAAGGCTGCTGCTGGCCATTGGTGAACCGGAACTCCTGGACACCTCCAACAACTCCCGCCTGTCACGAATCTTCTCTAACAAAGTGATTCGACGCTATCCGGCCTTTGAGGACTTCCATGGGATGGAAGAATGCATCGACCAGATCGTTTCTTATTTCCGTCATGCGGCCCAAGGGCTCGAAGAGAAGAAACAAATTCTCTACCTGTTGGGGCCAGTCGGCGGCGGCAAGTCATCGCTCGCCGAAAAACTGAAACAACTGATCGAAAAAGTACCGTTCTATGCCATCAAGGGCTCCCCTGTCTTCGAATCGCCACTAGGGCTGTTCAATGCCACAGAGGACGGTGCCATCCTCGAAGAAGACTTCGGCATCCCCAAGCGTTACCTGAGCACCATCATGTCGCCCTGGGCCACCAAACGCCTGGCCGAGTTCGGCGGTGACATCAGCCAGTTCCGCGTAGTGAAACTCTACCCTTCCATTCTTAATCAGATCGGGGTTGCCAAAACCGAGCCCGGCGATGAGAACAACCAGGATATTTCCGCACTGGTGGGTAAAGTCGATATTCGAAAACTAGAAGAATTCCCACAGAACGACGCCGACGCATACAGCTACTCGGGCGCGTTGTGCCGGGCCAACCAAGGCCTGATGGAATTTGTAGAAATGTTCAAGGCCCCCATCAAAGTCTTGCACCCTCTGCTGACCGCCACCCAAGAAGGCAACTACAACAGCACTGAAGGCCTGGGCGCGATTCCGTTTAATGGCATCTTGTTGGCCCACTCCAACGAATCCGAGTGGCACACCTTCCGCAACAACAAGAACAACGAAGCCTTTATCGACCGCATTTACATCGTCAAAGTACCGTATTGCCTGCGCGTCAGTGACGAAGTGAAAATCTACGACAAGCTGCTGTTCAACAGTTCGCTGGCCAAAGCCCATTGCGCGCCTGACACCTTGAAAATGCTCGCTCAGTTCACTGTGCTGTCGCGCCTCAAAGAACCCGAAAACTCAAATATTTACTCGAAAATGCGGGTCTATGACGGCGAAAACCTGAAAGACACCGACCCAAAAGCCAAATCAATCCAGGAATACCGCGATAGCGCAGGCGTTGACGAAGGCATGAACGGCCTTTCAACCCGGTTTGCCTTCAAGATCCTCTCGAAGGTGTTCAACTTTGACCCCCATGAGATCGCAGCCAACCCCGTGCATTTGCTTTACGTGCTGGAGCAGCAGATTGAGCAAGAGCAGTTTCAGGCAGAAACCCGCGAACGCTATTTGCGCTTCCTCAAAGAGTACCTGGCACCGCGTTACATCGAGTTCATTGGCAAGGAAATCCAGACCGCCTACCTGGAGTCTTACAGCGAATACGGGCAAAACATCTTCGATCGGTACGTGCTCTATGCAGACTTCTGGATCCAGGACCAGGAATACCGCGACCCCGAAACCGGCGAAATACTCAACCGCGTGGCCCTCAACGAGGAACTGGAGAAAATCGAGAAACCGGCCGGCATCAGCAACCCGAAAGATTTCCGCAACGAGATCGTCAATTTCGTGTTGCGCGCTCGTGCCAACAACAACGGCAAAAACCCGACCTGGCTCAGCTACGAAAAGCTTCGCGTGGTAATCGAGAAGAAAATGTTCTCCAACACTGAAGACCTGCTGCCGGTTATCAGCTTCAACGCCAAGGCGAGCAAGGAAGATCAACAGAAACACAACGACTTCGTTACACGAATGGTCGAGCGCGGTTACACCGACAAACAAGTACGGCTGCTCTCCGAGTGGTACCTGCGGGTCAGAAAGTCGCAGTGAACCCGCGATAAGCCTCAAGCCTCAAGCTGCAAGAAGAACATGCGCAGTGTGTGCTTCGCCTTGCAGCTTGCAGCTTATACCTTGAAGCTGCCCGGAGGGCCTTATGAGCTATGTGATCGACCGACGCCTCAATGGCAAGAACAAGAGCACGGTAAACCGCCAGCGTTTCCTGCGGCGTTACCGCGACCATATCAAGAAGGCCGTTGAAGAGGCCGTAGGCCGCCGCTCCATCACCGACATGGAGCATGGCGAGCAAATCAGCATCCCGGGCCGCGACATTGACGAGCCTGTGCTGCATCACGGCCGCGGGGGCAAGCAAACCGTGGTTCACCCCGGCAATAAAGAATTCACCAGTGGCGAGCATATTCAGCGCCCGCAGGGGGGCTCTGGCGGGGGTGGCGGGCCGGGCAAAGCGGGTAATTCCGGCGAAGGCATGGACGAGTTCGTGTTTCAAATCACCCAGGAAGAGTTCCTCGAATTCATGTTCGAAGACCTCGAATTACCTAACCTGGTCAAACGCAACCTGACCGGCACCGACACATACAAATCCGTTCGCGCAGGCATCAGCAACGAGGGTAACCCGTCCCGCATCAACATCATCCGCACGCTGCGCTCAGCCCATGCGCGGCGCATTGCACTGTCCGGCAGCAGTCGCGCCAAGCTCAAGGAGGCCAAGGCCGAACTTGAGCGGCTAAAACGTGAAGAGCCTGACAACTTCGGCGATATCAAAGACATTGAGGCTGAAATTGAGAAACTCAGTGCGCGAATTCATCGCGTGCCCTTCCTCGACACCTTTGACCTCAAATACAACCTGCTGGTCAAACAGCCCAACCCCAGTTCCAAAGCGGTGATGTTTTGTCTCATGGACGTTTCTGGATCGATGACCCAGGCCACCAAGGACATTGCCAAGCGCTTTTTCATCCTGCTGTACCTGTTCCTGAAGCGAAACTACGACAAGATTGATGTGGTTTTCATTCGGCACCACACCAGCGCCCGCGAAGTGGATGAAGAGGAGTTTTTTTACTCGAGGGAAACCGGCGGCACCATTGTTTCCAGTGCACTCAAACTGATGCAGGAGATCATGGCCGAACGCTACCCCACCAACGAGTGGAACATTTACGCAGCGCAGGCTTCGGATGGCGACAACTGGAACGATGACTCTCCCATTTGCCGCGACATCCTGATCAACCAGATCATGCCATTTGTGCAGTACTACACGTATGTCGAAATCACCCCGCGTGAGCACCAGGCACTCTGGTACGAGTACGAGCGCATCGGTGCGGCATTTGCAGACACCTTCGCTCAGCAGCAACTGGTCTCGGCCGGTGATATCTATCCGGTCTTCCGTGAACTCTTCCAGCGCAGGTTAGTGACATGACCGCCAAAGAGAATAATCGCCATCCCATCTCCACTGGCTCAGAGTGGACCTTTGAACTGATCCAGGCCTATGACCGGGAAATCGGCCGCTTGGCCGAACGTTATGCGCTGGACACTTACCCCAACCAGATTGAAGTCATCACGGCCGAACAAATGATGGATGCCTACGCCTCCGTGGGCATGCCGTTGGGTTATCACCATTGGTCCTACGGCAAACATTTTTTGAGTACCGAGAAATCCTACAGCCGAGGCCAAATGGGGCTGGCCTATGAAATCGTCATCAATTCTGATCCGTGCATTGCTTATCTGATGGAAGAAAACACCATCTGCATGCAAGCGCTGGTGGTTGCGCACGCCTGCTATGGTCATAACAGTTTCTTCAAAGGCAATTACCTGTTCCGCACCTGGACAGACGCCAGCTCGATCATCGACTACCTCGTGTTCGCCAAGCAGTACATCATGCAATGCGAAGAGCGCCACGGCATCGACGCCGTCGAAGACTTGCTCGACTCCTGCCATGCACTCATGAATTACGGCGTAGACCGTTACAAACGGCCATACCCGATTTCGGCCGAAGAGGAACGTCGCCGGCAAAAAGACCGCGAAGAGCACCTGCAAAAACAGATCAACGATCTGTGGCGCACCATTCCAAAAAGCGCAGACAAACACAGCGAAAAGGACAACGCCCGCTTTCCTGAAGAACCACAGGAAAACATTCTGTACTTCATAGAAAAACATGCCCCGCTACTGGAACCCTGGCAGCGCGAGATCGTGCGAATCGTGCGCAAAATTGCCCAGTATTTTTACCCGCAGCGGCAAACACAGGTAATGAACGAAGGTTGGGCGACGTTCTGGCATTACACCTTGATGAACGACCTCTATGACGAAGGCCTGGTCACAGAAGGCTTTATGATGGAGTTCCTGACTTCGCACACCAGCGTGATTTTCCAACCGGGCTTCGACAGCCCCTACTACAGTGGAATAAACCCCTACGCGCTGGGTTTTGCGATGTACCGGGACATCCGGCGTATCTGCGAAGCGCCCACCGAGGAAGACCACCGCTGGTTCCCGGACCTGGCGGGCAGCGATTGGCTGTCCAGTATCAAATTCGCCATGAGCAGTTTCAAGGACGAGAGTTTTATTCTGCAGTACCTGTCTCCCAAGGTCATTCGCGACCTTAAGCTGTTCAGCATCATGGACGACGACCTGAAAGACGACTTGCTGGTACCCGCCATTCACGATGAGAACGGTTACCGCATCATTCGAGAAACCTTGGCTGCTCAGTACAACCTGGGCAACCGCGAACCCAACGTACAGATCTGGAGCATCGACCGCCGCGGCGATCGCTCATTGACCTTGCGCCATCAACAACACGACCGTAAGCCCTTGGGAGACTCAACGGACGAAGTGCTCAAGCACTTGCATCGTTTGTGGGGCTTCGATATCCACCTCGAAACCCTGCAAGGCGAGCAGATCATGAAAACCCATCATGTACCCCCAAAAGGCGAGCATGGCGACACTGATTACGGGCGCCTGGACATGGGGGCCATCCACCTGTGATGCACGCGAGCCTCCGTTAGCACAGCGCAAGCGCTATCCTGTCGGGCTAACGGAGGTTTTTATGAAGATCTATAAAGTGGGCGGCGCAGTGCGCGATCGCCTATTGGGCAAACCCTTCACTGACATTGACCGGGTCGTGGTAGGCGCAAGCGCAGAGCAAATGCTCGCCAATGGCTATCGCCCCGTGGGCTCTGATTTCCCGGTCTTTCTTCACCCTATAACCGGCGAAGAGTACGCACTCGCCCGCACCGAGCGCAAAAGCGGCCATGGGTATGGCGGCTTCGTCTTTCATGCCAGCCCCGACGTGACCCTCGAAGAAGACCTGATGCGCCGCGACCTGACCATCAACGCGATGGCTGAAGACGACGCGGGCAATATCATCGACCCCTATCATGGGCAACAAGACCTGGAAGCACGCTTATTACGTCATGTTTCCCCCGCGTTCGCCGAAGATCCATTACGCGTCCTGCGCGTGGCCCGCTTTGCGGCGCGCTTTGCAGGGCTCGGTTTTACCGTCGCCCCTGACACACTTGAACTGATGCGCCAACTCTCTGGCTCCGGCGAATTGCAAGCGCTGACGCCAGAACGCTGCTGGAAAGAAATGTCCCGCGCATTGATGGAGGATTGCCCACAAGTATTTATTGAAGTGCTGCGCAACTGCGGAGCGCTCGAGGTATTACTGCCCGAAGTGAACGCTTTGTTTGGGGTTCCTCAGCCGGCGCTCCATCACCCGGAAATCGATAGCGGCCTCCACACCCTAAGCGTGCTTGAGCAGTGCGCACTGCATCACCAGCCTTTAACTGTGCGCTGGGCCTGCCTGCTGCATGACTTGGGCAAAGGCCTGACGCCCGAAGACCAATGGCCAAGACATATTGCCCACGAGCACAAAGGGTTGCGCCTGATCAAAGCTGTCAATGAACGCTTCAAGGTGCCTCGAGACTGCCAGGAGTTAGCGCTGCTGGTGGGCGAGTACCACACCCACGGCCATCGCGCCCTTGAACTCAGAGCATCAACACTGCTGGAGTTGCTGCAACGGTTTGATGTGTATCGTCGCCCGCAGCGCTTTGAAGAGTTCGTGGCGGCTTGTGAGATGGACGCCAGAGGGCGGCTGGGGCTGGAGAACAGGCCTTATCCACAAGCTGACTACCTGCGCGCAGCCGCACTGGCAGCCCAGGCCGTGGCCGTTCAACCCCTACTGGAACAAGGCTTCAAAGGCCCAGAGCTGGGCGAAGCCCTCAAGCACGAACGGCTCAAGGCCCTTCAAGCCTACAAGGACGCCGCCAAACACTGACTCTACCCTTCGTAGGAGCCAACTTGCTCGCGATCTTTTGATCGTTAAAAGATCGCGAACACGTTGGCTCCTACAGGTGAATGAAGTGCGCCCCGTTCTTTGCGCGACAACGCAGCGTAAGACGGGGCGGCCCCGCCTGCGAAGTCAACAGGGGGTCAATCAAAGCAGCTCTGCTGGCGTCAATGGCACGCCCCGCCATTCAAACGCCACAGGTGCCAGCACTTGATCGATCTGCGCATCGCCCCACAACTGCGCAAGGGTTTTGCCCACCCCCTGATGCAGCTTGTCCGGCGCAATCAAAGATAACGGCCAAAGCACAAACGCATTCTTGAGAATCTCCGCTCGTGGCAAGGTCACGTGCTTGAAGTCGCCCACCAAATCGCCGTAGAACAACACGTCGATATCCAGCGGCAATCCTTTGCGATCAGGTGCATAACGCCCGTTATCCGCTTCAATCAGCTTTAAACGTCGGCTTAACTCAACGAGCGGCAAGTCTGTTTCTGCCTTCACGACCAGGTTGAAAAAAGGCCCGCTTTTGATACCGACCGGCTGGCTTTCAAACACGGCCGAACACGTCATGCCTTGCAGAAATTCGGCAAGCGCATCCAGCCCGGCACACAAGTGCGCTTCACGTTCAATGTTGCTTCCCAGGCCGAGGTAAATCTGAGTTAGCGACATCCGCGCTCGATCTCCACGCCCACCCCTGTCGCCGCCGCAACGGCACCGGGTTTGGTCAGTTTGAGGTGCAGCCAGGGAATACCGAACTCACTCATGAGCACTTCAGCCAGACGTTCGGCAAAGGTCTCTACCAACTGGAATTGAGCATGCTCGGCAAATGCCTGAATGCGCGACGAAACGCTCGCATAATCCAGCGCCAGGGTCAGATCATCGCCTGCAGCAGCCGGGCGGTTGTCCCACGCGAAACTCAGATCCAGGCGTAAACATTGCCGGATACCACGTTCCCAGTCATAAGCACCGATCACGGTGTCAACTTCCAGGCCTTCGATAAACACTCTGTCCAAGCACTTTTCTCCGCAGCACGACAAGGGCGCATGGCGCCGTTAGAATCAGGGCGTCCTCGCCCGGAATAGTTAGCATGTTTTGGTTACTGGCGATCATCGCCTACCTGCTCGGCTCTCTGTCCTTCGCCATTTTGCTCAGCCGCCTGACGGGAACCCCCGACCCGCGAATGAGTGGATCAGGCAATGCGGGCGCAACCAACATGTTACGCCTGGCCGGCAAAAAGCTGGCCGTACTGACCCTGCTCGGTGACCTGTGCAAAGGCTTATTGCTTGTGCTCTTGGCCGACCGCCTGGGGTTCACTCTTCAAGAGCAAGCCTGGGTCGGGCTCTGCGTGGTGCTCGGGCACATGTACCCGGTGTACTTTCACTTCAAGGGCGGCAAAGGTGTTGCCACAGCCGCCGGCATGCTACTGGGGCTTTACCCCCTCGCCGCACTACTGGCCATGGCCGCTTGGCTACTGACATTCCAGTTGACCCGCACCAGCTCACTGGCCGCATTGATTGCCACCCCCTTGACCCTGCCACTGCTGGCCTGGCAGGCACCTGCCGCCTTACTGCCCATGAGTGCTTTGACGGCACTGATCGTATGGCGACATCGCCGTAATTTACGCGACCTGATGGCCGGGCGCGAACGCCATTTCTGAATCGCGTCAGTGAAGGCACACCAGGCTCAGCCATACGCCCTGCAGTCCGGCGTTTACAACGGTGGCAACTGCTCCATTGGCCAGCGCGCCTGCACACTGATAGCCAGGCTTTCATGCTGCCCCGC
Organism: Pseudomonas sp.; assembly: GCF_030150285.1. Taxonomy (GTDB): domain Bacteria; phylum Pseudomonadota; class Gammaproteobacteria; order Pseudomonadales; family Pseudomonadaceae; genus Aquipseudomonas. Next base: position 49,069 of record NZ_JASLGE010000090.1, read on the forward strand.
CTGCAAGCGCTGACACCCCGCAAAAGCAATCATCGCGCCGTTGTCGGTGCAAAACTCAGGGCGCGCGTAGTACACATCGCCCTTCATGTCGCCGAGCATTTTTTCAAGCGAAAGCCTTAACGCCTTGTTAGCGCTGACTCCGCCCGCGATGACCAAGCGATTCATGCCCGCCTGCTTGAGTGCCCGCTTGCACTTAATGGTCAAGGTATCGACCACCGCCTGCTGAAACGCCAAGGCAATATCGCTACGCGTTTGCTCGCTGTCATCGCCTGCTGCTACGCAGCGCTGCCAGGTGTTGAGCGCGAAGGTTTTAAGGCCGCTGAAGCTAAACTCAAGCCCGGGACGGTCGGTCATCGGGCGCGGAAACACGAACCGCCCCGCAACACCCTTGGCGGCCAAACGTGCGATCTCCGGGCCGCCCGGATAGTTGAGCCCCATCATCTTGGCGGTCTTGTCGAACGCTTCCCCGGCCGCATCGTCGAGGGTCTCGCCCAACAACTCGTATTGACCGATCCCATCGACCCGCACCAACTGCGTATGACCGCCCGACACCAACAAAGCGACGAACGGGAACTGCGGAGGTTGCGCTTCCAGCATGGGGGCCAGTAAATGGCCTTCCATGTGGTGTACACCCAAGGCCGGAATGCCCCAGGCAAACGCCAACGCCTGAGCGCAGGATGCCCCAACCAGAAGGGCTCCCACCAGGCCAGGGCCTGCCGTGTAGGCAACCGCATCAATTTCTGTGGCCACACAATCTGCTTCAGCCAACACCTGACGAATCAACGGCAGCATGCGCTTGACGTGATCCCGTGACGCCAGCTCGGGAACGACACCGCCATAGGCACGATGCAGGTCAATCTGACTGAACAGCGCATCGGCCAAAAGCCCGCGCTCACTGTCATACAGCGCGACTCCGGTTTCGTCGCAGGAGGTTTCCAATCCCAGTACTAGCATGGGTCTACGCCTTGTAGAGGCTAAATTCGAAGCGGCGCATAATAGTCGCCACTCCCGCCCCCGGCCAGCGGTTTTCGATCAGAGGCTTTGCATTCCGGGTCATGAGGGGTTAACATCCGCAACCCTTAAAAACCGACGTCTTTCAACGCGATTTTGCCTTGAGACGTTGACCCCGGTAATGAATGAAGGTAGCTCTGGATGCCAGCCGTCAAAGTAAAAGAGAACGAACCCTTCGACGTAGCTCTGCGTCGTTTCAAGCGCTCCTGCGAAAAAGCCGGTGTTCTGGCTGAAGTTCGCAGCCGCGAATTTTACGAGAAGCCGACTTCTGAGCGTAAGCGCAAAGCAGCAGCAGCTGTCAAGCGTCACGCGAAGAAAGTTCAGCGCGAGCAGCGCCGCGCCGTTCGTCTGTACTAATACACAGACGATCGTTGCACGCTTCTGCCAAGCCCGGCCTAAAGCCGGGCCGTAGGCAGTTGCAGCAAGTTACAGGTACCACCGTCAAGGCCGCAGATGCGACCGCGACAAAGCGCTACACCACGTCAGACCTGGCCTAATAGCCAGCGGTGCACGTCTTCACTGACGAGCCTACCAAGGCTACCGACGAGCACACCTCTGATTTTCACAAAGACGATCAGCCCAAGGCACCTCTCTCAGTGCCTGCTTTTGAGCTATCCGAGACCAGCCACTGGTCGATGCCGGACTCAGGGGCGTAACGCCTATCGAACCCTTTTGGCCTGATTAAAATCAAATCAGCAGAGTTTCGACAGATACACTTCCCTTATATGCCCCAGCAGACGTCCCAGTGATCGCGCAGTGATTTCACCTGCACGGCCGCCGACCAAGCCCATTGATGCGGTTATTGCTGCACTGAGATGACGAGAACGCCATGGCCGGGTTAATCCCCCAGAGCTTTATTGACGACCTTCTGAACCGTACCGATATCGTCGACGTCGTCAGCTCTCGCGTGCAAATGAAGAAAGCAGGCAAAAACTACACGGCCTGCTGCCCGTTCCACAAAGAAAAAACACCCTCTTTCAGCGTAAGCCCCGACAAGCAATTTTATTACTGCTTTGGGTGCGGCGCTGGCGGGAACGCGCTCGGCTTTCTGATGGACCACGACAACCTGGACTTTCCCCAGGCCGTCGAAGAGCTGGCCAAAGCTGCCGGCATGGAAATCCCCCGGGAGGAAAGCGGTCGCCCACACAAACCGCGACAACCCACAGACTCCCCGCTGTACCCACTGCTCACAGCCGCTGCCGATTTTTATCGCCAAGCCCTTAAAGGCCACCCGGCCCGTAAAGCCGCCGTGGACTACCTGAAAGGCCGAGGCCTGACCGGCGAAATCGCCCGCGATTTCGGTCTCGGCTTTGCGCCTCCCGGTTGGGACAACCTGTACAAGCATTTGAGCAGCGATACCCTGCAGCAAAAAGCAATGATCGATGCGGGCTTGCTGGTTGAAAATGCGGAAACAGGCAAACGCTATGATCGCTTTCGCGATCGCGTCATGTTTCCGATTCGTGACAGCCGGGGCCGCATCATCGCCTTTGGCGGCCGGGTACTGGGCGACGACAAACCCAAATACCTGAATTCCCCGGAAACCCCGGTGTTTCACAAGGGGCAGGAACTGTACGGGCTGTACGAAGCCCGCAAGTTCAACCGTAGCCTGGATGAAATCATCGTCGTTGAAGGCTACATGGATGTCATCGCGCTCGCCCAGCAAGGCTTGCGCAATGCCGTGGCAACACTGGGTACCGCTACCAGCGAAGAGCACATGAAGCGCCTGTTTCGTGTAGTGCCCAGCGTGCTGTTCTGTTTTGACGGCGACCAGGCCGGTCGCAATGCTGCCTGGCGCGCACTGGAAGCCACGCTGCCCTGCCTGCAAGACGGCCGTCGCGCACGCTTCCTGTTTTTACCCGAAGGTGAAGACCCGGACACACTTGTGCGTTCCGAAGGCACTGACGCTTTCAAGGCGCGCATCAATCAGCATGCCCAACCCTTGGCCGATTATTTTTTCCAACAACTGACGGAAGAGGCAGACCCCCGCTCACTTGAGGGCAAGGCCCACATGGTTACGCTGGCAGCGCCGTTGGTCGACAAAGTGCCGGGGGCCAACCTGCGCACGTTGATGCGCCAACGCCTGACCGAAATTACCGGCCTAAGCAGCGAGATGGTCAGCCAGCTGGCACAAAGCGCACCTGCAAAGCCTCAGGCTCAACCCGTTTACGACCCCGGCATTGATTACGATGCAATGCCCGATTACAGCGACTTCCAACAACCGGAGATGTACACGCCCCAACAGGCGTGGGCACCGAAAAAGTCAGGCGCTGGCACCAAGAAGTGGGAAAACAAGCCCTGGGATAAAAAAGGCAAACGAGGCGGCGAACGAGAGCAGGCCTGGGTACCGGTCGGTGTTGAGCCGCCTACGCTCACTGCCTTGCGCACCCTGCTGCATCACCCTCAACTGGCAAAAAAAGTTGAAGATGCCGGGCACTTTGCCGCTGAAGATCAGACCAATAACCAGTTATTGATTGCACTGGTCGAAGCCGTACAGAAAAATCCTAAGCTAAGCTCTATTCAGTTGTTGTCACGCTGGCACGGCACTGAACAGGGCCGATTACTACAAAGGCTACTGGAAAAGGAGTGGCTAATTGATGCCGATAACCTTGAACAACAGTTTTTCGACACTATAACTAGCCTGTCAGCCCGCCAACGCGAGCGAAATCTGGAACTACTTCTTCGCAAAGCGCGCCAGAGCGAGCTCAGTAGCGAAGAAAAAAATCAGTTACGCGACCTTCTAAGTCGCAATAATCCCGCATCAAACCCGACCTCAACTGGCGCGTGAGGTCATAGCTAAGGTATAATCCTCGGCTTGTTTTTTGCCCGCCAAGACCTTCAGTGGATAGGGTGTTATGTCCGGAAAAGCGCAACAGCAGTCTCGTATCAAAGAGTTGATCACCCTCGGCCGTGAGCAGAAGTATCTGACTTACGC
>NZ_JASLGE010000091.1 GCF_030150285.1 Pseudomonas sp.
GAGCGGTTGGTTAAGCTTTCGCTCAACCGAGGCGCGCATTCTACAGCAGCCTCTGTTGCTGTCAAGCGGTTATTTTAAGATGTTTTCAAAGTTTCCTCTGCAACATCAACCACTTGCGCTTTCGATCTCTCGTTAGCGGGAGGCGAATTCTACAGCGTTACACGCTGCTGTCAACACCTCATTTCCTGCTTCGATGACTTGAAGCTGGCACCGCCGAAAACCAATCCAACTCGTTGATAATCAAGGAGTTTTCCGTTTCGACTGCGCCGGAAGTGGGGCGAATTATAGGCCGCTTATTTTTTGAGTCAAGCGCTAATTGAGCGAGCCTATCAATTAGTTAGCACCCCAGCAAAACCCACCTATATAGAGAGAGGGGGCTAACGCCCCCTCTCTCTATATAGGCATGGCTACACCACACCTGATTGACGTAACGACTCGACTGCACCGGAACTCAAGCCAAGCACTCGCTCCAGTACCTGTGCCGTATGCTCACCCAAGAGCGGTGGCGCATTCCGATACTCCACCGGCGTCTCAGACAGCCGGATAGGGCTCGCAACCTGGGGCACCCGCCCCGCCAGCGCATGTGGCAACTCCACGGCCAAACCGCGCGCCTGCACCTGGGGATCGGCAAATGTTTGCGCCAAGTCATTAATAGGGCCGCACGGTACGCCGACCGCTTCCAACTGAGACACCCACTCGGCAGTCGTCTTGAAGACGGTTGCCTGGCGAATCAGCGGGACCAGTACCGACCGATTGGCTACGCGCAGTGTATTGGTCGCAAAGCGTGAATCCTCCGCCCACTCAGGACGACCCGCCACCTCAGCAAACTTTCTGAACTGGCTATCATTGCCCACGGTAAGAATGAAATCGCCATCCGCTGTCGGAAAGTCCTGATACGGGACAATATTCGGATGTGCATTACCCAAGCGCTGTGGAGAAACACCCGTCGTCAGGTAGTTCATGGCCTGATTCGCCAAGCAAGCGACCTGCACATCCAGTAACGCCATATCGATATGCTGCCCGCCACCACGATGCTGGCGATGAGCAAGCGCCGCGAGAATAGCGACGGTCGAGTACAAGCCGGTCAGAATATCCGTTAACGCCACACCAACCTTGACTGGCCCCGCCCCCTCCTCACCTGCCGGCCGCCCTGTCAGACTCATCAGGCCGCCCAAGCCCTGAATCATAAAGTCATAACCCGCGCGCTTGGCGTAAGGCCCCGTCTGGCCAAAACCCGTAATGGAGCAGTAGATCAGGTCAGGATTAAGCTGCTTGAGCGATGCGTAGTCCAGCCCGTATGCCTCAAGCCCACCCACCTTGAAGTTCTCGATGAGGATGTCGGATTTTGCCGCCAACTCCCGCACCAACTGCTGCCCTTCAGGCCTGGTGAAATCAATGGTCACCGACTGTTTGTTACGGTTGGCCGACAAGTAGTAAGCGGCCTCACCCGTGCTCTCTCCGTCGGCGTCCTTCAAGAACGGCGGCCCCCAGGCTCGCGTGTCATCACCGTTCCCTGGGCGCTCTACCTTAATCACCTCGGCGCCCAAGTCCGCCAGTATCTGGCCAGACCATGGCCCGGCCAGTACCCGCGACAGGTCCAACACCCGCAAATGCGATAAAGCGCCCATATCAGAAGCTCCTATTAATAGAACGCCTGAAGACCCGTCTGCGCACGCCCCAGAATCAAGGCATGTACGTCATGCGTACCTTCATAGGTATTAACCACTTCCAGGTTGACCATGTGGCGAGCCACACCGAACTCATCCGAAATGCCATTACCGCCCAACATGTCTCGCGCCAGACGCGCAATATCCAGCGACTTGCCGCACGAGTTGCGCTTCATGATCGAGGTGATTTCAACTGCCGCCGTTCCCTCATCCTTCATCCGCCCAAGGCGCAGGCAACCCTGCAGGGCCAATGTGATCTCGGTCTGCATATCCGCCAGCTTCTTCTGAACCAACTGTGTAGCCGCCAAAGGCCGGCCAAATTGCTGGCGGTCCAAGGTGTACTGGCGAGCGGTATGCCAGCAGAATTCCGCCGCACCCAATGCGCCCCACGCAATGCCATAGCGGGCAGAGTTGAGGCACGTAAACGGCCCTTTAAGCCCGCGCACATCCGGGAAGATATTCTCTTCAGGCACGAACACGTTATCCATCACGATCTCACCCGTGATCGAAGCGCGCAGACCCACCTTGCCGTGAATCGCAGGTGTAGTCAGACCCTTCCAGCCTTTTTCCAGAACAAAACCACGAATATCACCCGCATCGTCCTTGGCCCACACGACAAACACATCCGCGATCGGGCTATTGGTGATCCACATTTTTGCGCCCGTCAGGCTGTAGCCGCCGTCGACTTTGCGCGCACGAGTAATCATCGCGCCCGGATCAGAACCGTGGTTAGGCTCAGTCAGACCAAAGCAGCCAATCCACTCGCCCGACGCCAACTTAGGCAAGTATTTCTGCTTTTGAGCTTCAGTCCCAAACTCATTGATCGGCACCATCACCAGTGACGACTGAACACTCATCATCGAGCGATAGCCCGAGTCGACGCGCTCAACTTCACGGGCAATCAAGCCGTAACAGACGTAGTTGAGGCCGCTGCCACCGTACTGCTCTGGAATCATCGCCCCCAGCAAACCCGTTTCACCCATTTCACGAAAGATCGCCGGGTCTGTTTTTTCATGACGGAAAGCCTCAAGCACCCGCGGAGCCAGTTTGTCCTGAGCAAACTGCTCAGCACTGTCACGCACCATGCGCTCCTCTTCAGTGAGCTGCTGATCCAGCAACAGTGGATCAATCCAGTTGAAGCTTGCTTTACCCGCCATGAGAGAACCCTCGCGCAATTGACCAAATAGTGTGAACCGATCCTAGGCCGCCCTTTCTATAAAGGGCAAACGAGGATTCAGCACCCTCTTGTGATAATTTCTCACTTCATGACGATAAATACGCCACATCTGACGCTATTTAGTGAGGAAGCCGTACATGCGCCGCAAAATCCCCAGCACGACAGCCCTCATCAGTTTTGAGGCTGCCGCCCGCCACGAAAGCTTTACCAAGGCTGCCCATGAACTCTCCCTCACGCAAGGCGCTATTTGCCGACAGATCGCCAGCCTGGAAGAGTTCTTAAGCGTAGAACTTTTCAGACGCTCCAAGCGCGGCGTAAAGCTGACTGAGGCTGGGCTTTCCTATAGCCGCCGCATCGCTACCCAACTCGACGCCGTGGAGCGCGACACCCTGTCCGTGATGGGCCAGCAAGGCTCCAATACAATAGAGCTGGCCGTGGTCCCCACCTTCGGCACGCAATGGTTGCTACCTCGCCTTAAGGACTTCCAACAACAACACCCGGACGTAACCGTTAACCTGACAAACCGCACTCGGCCTTTTCTCTTTACCGACACGGACTTTGACGCCGCGATCTACTTTGGCGACGCCGATTGGTCGGGCACTTCGTCTTACCGTCTGATGGGAGAGAATCCTGTCCCCGTTTGCAGCCCATCATTCCTGGGGGCAGATGCAAGCCTTAGCCCCCAAACCATCGCCGAACTGCCACTGCTGCAGCAAACCACCCGACCTTACGCATGGCGCCAATGGTTTAACGCCCTGGAAATAAATGTGCCCCGCGACATGACCGGGTCGCGCTATGAGCTTTTTTCCATGCTAGCCCAAGCCGCCATGCATGAAATGGGGGTAGCGCTTATCCCTCCATTTCTCATTCAGCGCGAACTCGCCGAAAAACGCTTGGTAATAGCCAACACGTCCTCCCTGTCTAGCACCAAAGCCTATTACCTGATGATTCCAGAGCGGAAAATTGAATCCGCTTCACTGCATGCTTTCCGGGACTGGCTCATCCATCAAGCTCAGCGCTATAGCCTGAACTAGACACCTTAAGCCCACATAAAAATAATGTAGCGCACTATAAAAACACACTACATATATAAGAAAATGTCGCTTTAAAGTACCTAGTACTTTTGTCTAGCTGGACAATCCTGCAAGCCAGTAACCACGCGGCCTGCAGGGTATTTCTGAAAGTTATGCACCGATAACCAAAAGAAATGTGAAAAAATATTTAAAAACTCACTAAAACTCTACAGGCCACGTTATATAAGGCTTAAAGCCTTGTCATGCGACATTCGGTCACCGCATGACTTGTAGTTAATAATACGTCACCCTCCATAAGTTCTTGAAGGGTCAAAAAATCGCCTGCAAAATGCCCCGCCCCACCTGCATTCAGGTGGGATCGTGCTGATCGGCCGCCCCAGTCGCACCACCCGTAGTGCGCTGGCTTTCTTATAAAAGATCACGCAGGAGATATGACGTGCACATTGGTGTTCCTCTCGAAACCCATCAGGGTGAAACGCGGGTTGCTGCAACCCCGGAAACCATCAAGAAGCTGATCGGCCAAGGCCATACGGTGACTGTTCAACGCGGCGCAGGTATCAATGCCAGCGTTACTGACAGCGCTTATGAAGCCGCCGGCGCAACGATTGGCAGCGCTGCCCAAGCATTCGGCGCTGAGCTGATTTTGAAGGTCGTCGCGCCCAGCGGCAGTGAATTGGCCCAGATCAACAGAGGTGCCGTGCTGATTGGCATGCTCAACCCGTTCAGCAATGAAACCATTGCTGCCCTGGCTGAGCAGGGTATTACCGCCTTCTCCCTGGAAGCCGCACCCCGCACATCCCGTGCGCAAAGTCTTGATGTGCTGTCATCCCAAGCCAACATTGCTGGCTATAAAGCCGTGCTGCTGGCCGCTCACCACTACCCGCGCTTTATGCCGATGCTGATGACCGCCGCTGGTACGGTGAAAGCCGCCCGTGTGCTGATCCTCGGCGCAGGCGTCGCAGGCTTGCAGGCCATTGCCACGGCCAAGCGACTGGGAGCCGTGATCGAAGCATCTGATGTGCGCCCTGCCGTTAAAGAGCAGATCGAGTCTCTGGGGGCCAAGTTTGTAGACGTGCCTTACGAGACCGACGAAGAACGCGAATGCGCCGTCGGTGTGGGCGGTTATGCCCGCCCCATGCCAGCCAGCTGGATGCAGCGCCAGGCCCTGGCCGTTCACGAGCGCGCCAAGCAAGCCGATATCGTCATCACCACCGCTCTTATCCCGGGCCGCAAGGCACCTGTACTGCTGAGCGCAGAGACCGTGGCACAGATGAAGCCCGGCTCTGTCGTGATCGACCTGGCCGCGGCTCAAGGCGGTAACTGCCCGCTGACGGTGGCTGATGACGTCGTGGTCGAACACGGCGTGACCATCGTGGGCCACACCAACCTGGCCGCCATGGTTGCCGCCGACGCCTCGGCGCTCTACGCCCGCAACCTGCTGGACTTCCTCAAACTGGTCTTCACCCCTGAAGGCCAGTTCCAGATCAACCTTGAAGACGACATCGTCGCCGCGTGCCTGATGTGCCGCGACGGTCAAGTCCTGCGCAAAAACGGCTGAGGATAAAAACAATGGAAGAGCTGATCTCCCCCGGCATCTACAACCTGATCATTTTTGTGCTGGCCATCTATGTGGGCTATCACGTGGTCTGGAACGTAACGCCTGCGCTGCACACCCCGTTGATGGCCGTTACCAACGCCATTTCGGCCATCGTGATTGTGGGTGCCATGCTCGCAGCCGCATTGACCGTCACCCCACTGGGTAAAACCATGGGCACTCTGGCCGTCGCACTGGCGGCCGTAAACGTATTCGGTGGATTTTTGGTCACCCGGCGCATGCTGGAAATGTTCAAGAAGAAAGCACCTAAAGCTAAAGAAGAGGTGCGCAAGCCATGAGCATGAACCTGGTCACTGTTCTCTACCTGGTGGCATCCATCTGCTTTATTCAGGCCCTGAAAGGCTTGTCGCACCCGACCACCTCCCGGCGCGGAAATTTTTTCGGCATGCTGGGGATGGGCTTGGCGGTGATTACCACCGTAGGGCTGGTCTATAAACTGGGCGCGGAAATCGCAACGGCCGGTATCGGTTATGTGATCGTTGGCCTGCTGGTCGGTGGCACCGCTGGCTCGGTCATGGCCAAACGCGTCGAAATGACCAAAATGCCTGAGCTCGTCGCCTTCATGCACAGCATGATCGGCCTGGCTGCGGTGTTTATTGCAATCGCTGCGGTGGTTGAGCCCCAATCGCTGGGCATCGTCAAACACTTGGGCGACGCCATCCCGGCCGGTAACCGTCTGGAGCTGTTCCTGGGCGCAGCCATTGGCGCAATCACCTTCTCGGGTTCGGTTATTGCATTCGGCAAGTTGTCGGGCAAATACAAGTTCCGCCTGTTCCAGGGTGCACCGGTACAATTCAGCGGCCAACACAAGCTGAACCTGGTACTGGGCCTGGCCACACTGGCGCTTGGCATCACCTTTATGCTGACCGGTAATCTCAATGCCTTCGCATTGATGCTGGCTCTGGCATTCGTGCTGGGTGTGCTGATCATCATCCCGATCGGCGGTGCCGACATGCCCGTGGTGGTGTCGATGCTTAACAGTTACTCGGGCTGGGCAGCGGCCGGTATCGGTTTCTCGCTGAACAACTCGATGCTGATCATTGCCGGCTCGCTGGTGGGCTCATCGGGTGCGATTCTGTCGTACATCATGTGCAAAGCGATGAACCGCTCGTTCTTCAACGTGATCCTCGGCGGCTTTGGCGGCGCAACCGATACAGCCGGCCCGGCAGGCGCGCAAGAGGCCCGGCCGGTGAAATCCGGCTCGGCTGACGATGCGACCTTCTTGCTGACCAACGCTGACACTGTGATCATCGTGCCCGGCTACGGTCTGGCCGTGGCCCGTGCGCAACACGCCCTTAAAGAGCTGACGGAAAAGCTGACCCACCGTGGTGTGACCGTGAAATATGCCATTCACCCGGTGGCAGGCCGCATGCCAGGCCATATGAACGTACTGCTGGCTGAAGCCGAAGTGCCGTATGACCAGGTGTTCGAGATGGAAGACATTAACTCCGAATTCGGCCAGGCCGATGTGGTGCTGGTGCTCGGTGCCAACGACGTGGTCAACCCGGCCGCCAAGAACGATCCCAAATCGCCAATCGCAGGCATGCCGATCCTCGAGGCTTATAAAGCTAAAACCGTCATCGTTAACAAGCGCTCCATGGCCAGCGGCTATGCAGGGCTGGATAACGAACTGTTTTACCTGGACAAAACCATGATGGTCTTCGGTGACGCCAAGAAAGTGATTGAAGATATGGTCAAAGCGGTCGAGTAACAGACTGACCACTGCTTCACCCAGAACCCCGGCGCAGCATTGACCGGGGTTTTTTATTTCCGATAGATCCCGACCAAAGGCTCTAAATCGCCTGCGGGCATTAGACAATGGTAGCGGGACGAAACCGCATGAAAGTGAATAGACTGCGCTTCTTGCTTCCGTTGCCCGAGATAACAATCCATGTACCGTGAACGTATTCGCCTGAACTCCCTACACGATAAGGTCATGAGCGCCGAAGAAGCCGCCGCCCTTATCCAAGACGGCATGACTGTCGGCATGAGCGGTTTTACCCGTGCCGGCGAAGCCAAGGCGGTTCCACACGCACTGGCCGAGCGTGCCAAAAAGTCGCCGCTGAAAATCACCTTGATGACCGGCGCCAGCCTGGGCAACGACCTCGACAAGCAACTGACCGAAGCCGGTGTACTGGCTCGCCGTATGCCGTTCCAGGTCGACAGCACCCTGCGCAAGGCAATCAACGCGGGCGAGGTGATGTTCATTGACCAGCACCTGTCCGAAACCGTGGAGCAGTTGCGCAACAACCAGCTCAAGCTGCCGGACATTGCTGTTATCGAAGCCGTTGCGATTACCGAGCAGGGTCATATCGTACCTACGACGTCTGTCGGCAACTCTGCCAGCTTCGCGATTTTCGCCAAACAGGTGATCGTCGAGATCAACCTGGCGCATAACCCGAACCTGGAAGGCCTGCACGACATCTATATTCCGACCTACCGTCCGACGCGCACCCCGATCCCGCTGGTGAAAGTCGACGATCGTATCGGCAGCACGGCCATCCCGATTCCGCCTGAAAAAATTGTCGCGATCGTGATCACCAACAAGCCGGACTCACCGTCTACTGTGTCCGAGCCCGACAGCGAAACCGACGGTATCGCGTTCCATCTGATCAACTTCCTCAAGCAGGAAGTTGAAGCCGGGCGCATGACCAACAAACTGGGCCCATTGCAGGCCGGTATCGGTAATATCGCCAACGCCGTGATGTGCGGCTTGATTGACTCGCCGTTCGAAGACCTGACCATGTACTCCGAAGTGCTGCAGGACTCGACCTTCGACCTGATCGATGCGGGCAAGATGAGCTTCGCTTCAGGCAGCTCGATTACCTTGTCCAGCCGTCGCAACTCAGATGTGTTCGGTAACCTGGAGCGCTACAAGGACAAACTGGTTTTGCGCCCGCAAGAAATCTCCAACCACCCTGAAGTGGTGCGACGCCTGGGTATTATCGGCATCAACACGGCCCTGGAGTTCGACATCTACGGCAACGTGAACTCCACCCACGTGTGCGGCACGCGCATGATGAACGGTATCGGTGGCTCGGGGGACTTCGCCCGTAACGCCCACCTGGCGATCTTTGTGACCAAGTCCATTGCCAAGGCCGGTGCAATCTCCAGCGTCGTGCCCATGGTCAGCCATGTCGACCACACCGAACACGATGTGGACATCCTGGTGACTGAACAGGGCCTGGCAGACCTGCGCGGCCTGGCACCCCGTGAGCGCGCCCGCGTGATTATTGATAACTGCGTGCACCCAGACTTCCGCGAAGCATTGAACGACTACTTCACCAAAGCCTGCGCAATCGGCGGCCATACACCGCACATCCTGCGCGACGCCTTGAGCTGGCATATAAACCTGGAAGAAACCGGGAAGATGCTGCCGTAACACGCGGGCTAGACAGCCGCCGACGAAAACACGGTTTTCTCGGCGGTTTTTTTGCAGTAAATTTCAAAAACTGTACTGCTGTACTGGTCGATACCGAGCCCCAACAGGGTCATTTCACACTGAATTCGACAAAAACGCACCAAAAAAGGGCGGACAGGTACAGTTGTGCACATTTATAGCCGTACAGCGCCTATAAACAGTTAACTGGCCCATTGCAATACAGGTGAACTGTATCTACAGAGACTGGACTTAGAAGAGGATCATTGGCGTCAGTTAAACCACTAGCCAATGCCGCCACAAGCGGAAGGATGTCATCATGGAACGTACACTCAGTTCCGATCTGTTCAGCGAAAGCAACACTGTAAACAACCAGGCTTCTTTGCCTTTGCGCGCACTTGCCAACCTGATGTTGTGGCAGCGCCGCATCTCCAGCCGCCATCAATTGGCTCGCCTGGATTCGCGTCTTCTGGCTGATGCCGGGATTAGCGAAGCACAGCGCTACGAAGAGTTGAGCAAGCCGTTCTGGCGCTAATGAGCGCTCGCTGGCCCTGACCACCGGTCCATCGCCAGCATCCAGAATTGAAAAAACAAAGCCCGTCGCGGATTACCGCTGACGGGCTTTGTCGTTTTCAGGGCCCGTTTTGAGCATTCAACAACAGACCAGTACAATTTTAAATATTTTGATATATAACAGGTACAGTTTTGCAAAGGCTTGGTTTAGAGGGCTTTGTCAGCGCGCGTCTGTAAACTTCACAGGTCAAATACTGTCTTTTGCAACTCATCACGCCTGTAACGTTTATTCTAATTAGCCCATGCCAAGGAGTTTCACCATGTCCAGACTTCACCTGATGGGCGCGGCAGCGCTGTTGGCTGTCGCTGCCAACGCCAATGCCTCCAGCTTTATTGTCACCACCGACGCAATGGTGGGCACCCTCAAAGCCACCTCCGACCTGACGTCCGATGCCACAGGTTCATTTCGCGACAACAAAATCGTCCGGGCAGCCCGAGATGACGCCGCCAGCTTCGTGGCCAGCGACGGGACCATTCGAGGAGTGAAACTCGAAAGCGCATTTGAAGCCATTCGCCAGCAAGCCCCGCAACTGGAAGCCACGGACACGCAATTGGCCCAGGCAATCCTGACGATCTGATCTCAACGCCTGCCGCTTCACCCCGCCGAAAGCTGCGAGCTCACTCCCGCTCGCAACTCCGGCAGGGGCTGTCGTACCTCCCGTGCACCACACTGGAGCCCTGGGGGTACACCCGCACGCCGTCTAACGCCCTTTGTTTTCTGGTTCGCGCTATTTCCCTCTGCCGAACACCTGCTGCTGTGGGCGATACTGTTGTGTCTATCGCCCTTGAACGAGTGCCCGCAATTTTCGTCCAATATTGACTCGCGTTTTCCTGGAGACCCCTAATGCGCAGCCCCTTGATCATCGCCACCCTTGGCGTGTTGTTTATCGCCGACGTGGCACAGGCACAAACCCTCGTACAGACCAGTAACATCATTGTGCGTGCATTTGGCCGCACCATTGACTTCACGTCTGACACCACCACCTCCATCCGCGATTCAAAAGTCGTGCGTGAAGCCCACGATGACGCCGCTACGTTCGTCGCCAGCGAAGGCTCTATTCGTGGGGTGCAATTGGAGTCGGCCTTCAACACTCTGCGTGAGCGCGTGCCAGAAGCCCGTACAGCAAGCGATCAGGTACTCGCCGAAGCCATCCTCGCACTGTGAGCCGTCTAACGCGCTGGCTCGCGGCTTGTGGCCTGTTGCTGTGCCTGAGCAACGCCCACGCCGCCTTGCACTTGCAACTCAAGGCCGAAGGCCTGAGCCCGGCCGAACAGCAGGCCAGCCAGGCACTGCTGGATGAGGCCATGAGCAAGCTGCCACCGCGCTTTATCGAGCAACTGGACCGCCAGATTCGGGTGGGCTGGAGCGATGACATGCCCAGCAACGCCTATGGCCAGGCGTCACTGGTGTCCGAACTGGACCTCAACCGTAAGCTGCTGGCCGCGCTGACCGACGGGTCGGCCGCCACCGAACAGACCAACCGCCCCCACGGCACCGTGCGCCGAGAAATGCTCGCCACGGTGTTGCACGAACTGACCCATATTTATGATCGCGCCCGCCTTTGGCCTGCCACGCAACGTGCGCTGATCCAGCGCTGCACCCGTCAGTCCAGCAGCGCGGGCCTGATTGGCCTGCCGGATCAATGCCGAGGCCAGGACGCACGTCGTTTCACCCTGAGCGACGACCCGCGCTTGCTGGACTTGGCCGGCTGGCAGCAATACGTAGGCCGCCGGGGTGAACGCGAGCAGGACAACCATCAAGTCGTGCGTAGCCCGGATCTGTATGAAGTCAGCAACCCCCGGGAGTTCGTCGCGGTCAACATGGAGTATTTCCTGCTTGATCCGGCCTACGCCTGTCGCCGCCCCGCGCTCTATCGCTACTACCAGGCTCACTTCGGTTGGGCCCCTGAAGCCCGGAATGCATGCCCGCAAGGGTTTCCCTTCCTCAACGCGGGTAACGACTTCGCCAAGCAACCACTGGGCACCGTCGACCCCGAGCGCGTCTATGCCGTGGACTACCTGCTGGCCGAGGCCAATCAGGAATGGGCCAGCCGTTGGGGCCACAGCATGCTGCGGCTGGTCATCTGCGCCCCCGGCCGGCCCCGCGGCCCGGATTGTCGCCTCGACCTGCAGGAACACTTGGTGTTGTCCTACCGAGCCTTCGTCAATGACGTACAGCTTTCAAGCTGGGACGGCCTGACCGGTGCCTACCCTTCGCGCTTGTTTGTACTACCTCTGGCCCAGGTCATCGACGAATACACCAAGACCGAGCTGCGCAGCTTGGCTTCGGTTCCGCTGAACCTGAGCCGCCCGGAGATTGAGGAAGTCGTCGAACACGCCGCCGAAATGCACTGGAGCTACGACGGTGACTATTACTTCATCTCTAATAACTGCGCCGTCGAAACCCTGAAGCTGCTACGCAGCGGCAGCGACAACGCCCAGCTCAAGGGCCTGGACAGTATTGTCCCAAACGGCCTGTTGGAAGTGCTCAAGGCACGCGGTCTGGCTGACACCCGCGTACTGAATGACCCCAAGGAAGCCCTGCGTCTGGGTTATCGCTTTGATTCCTACCGCGACCGTTATCAAGCGATGTTCGATGTGCTCAAGGCTCGCCTGCCCATCCAGCAAACCACCGTTGAAGACTGGCTGGCGCTGAGTGCCGAAGAGCGGCGTGCGTGGGTCCCGCAGGCAGACCTGCGCACCAGCGCCGCGTTGTTACTGCTTGAACAGGCGGGGTTTCGTCGCCAACTGCTGCTGGCTCAAGACGAGGTGAAGCAGAAATACCTGAACGCGCGCGGTATCAACGGGGGCGGCATGGACAAGGCCAATGAAACCCTGCAACAAATTCTCGCCAGCAGCGGCTTTCTGAGCCGTCCCGCTGAATTACTTGGCAGCAGCGGTTACGGCCTGCCGCAGGCTGAAGAATGGAAAATACTTGAATCCGAAAGTAGCCAGCGCCAGCAAAGGCTTCTGCGCCTCACCGGTGACCTGGACAAAGAAGTGCGCAGCTTGCTGGAGCCCGCTCGCGCGGCTGAAATAGCCGCCACCGAGGCCAACGTCAAACAAATCGGGGACCATCTACGCGCGCTTCACAAGGCCGCAGGTGGCTTGCAATTGCCCTGAGGTGAACGTCTGGAGTTGCTGACGAGCGCAACGAGGCTGCCTGGTCATGGGAAACACCGGTATACGATCGCTGCGCAATCGATCGCAGCCTGCGCCAGCGACTACACGTAGTCGTTGACGAGCCTGGCGAGGCTACGTCCGGCGACGCAGTCGTCGTAAAACCCGGCAGCGCGGTGCACCTGTCTGATCAGGGGTTCAGGCTTACGCTCGCAAGGCCTGAATGCAATGGTTTACGACGCCTTCGGCCTTGACCGCAAAAGACTCTACCCGGCACCCGGCACGAAGTGTTTATGTACGGTGCCCTGGGCAATCAATCGCGAGAGGTAGTTCATTTTCTCGATATCCTGATCGACAAAGCGCAAGGTCAATTGCAACCAGTCACTGTCCGGGCGAGCTTCGTAAGCCGCAATCGCATGCAAGTAACCATTGAGCCGCGCCACCTCGGCGTTCTCGCCCTGCTCCAGGTCCAGCACCGCACTGTCCAGCACCTGCGGCAACACAGCCCCGCGCCGCACAACCAACAACGCCTCTTTCAAACTCAGCGCCTTGATCACACATGCCTGTGTGCCGCGTGGCAGTCGCAACTGACCCTGCCCACGGCCCGCCGGGGTCGGTGCAACTGAGGCCGGGCGTGTCGTGGTCACTGCCTGGGCCTTGCCACCCGTCAGCACATTGAGTGAGTCGTTGCTCAGCGCCGTATTAACCCGCACCGGCGCGCTATTCATGACGGCCTCCAGCAAGCCGGCCTTGCTGAAGGCTTTTTTCACCTTGGTCAGTAGCTGTTCGTTGGTGAACGGCTTGCTGACAAAATCCGAGACGCCAGCCTGAATCGCCTGCACGACATTCTCTTTGTCGCCCCGGCTGGTCACCATGATGAAAGGCAGCGCTTTCAAGCGGTCCTGCCCACGGCACCAGGCCAGTAACTCCAGCCCCGACATTTCGGGCATTTCCCAATCGCACAGCACCAGGTCGAAGGCTTCACGGGTCAGTAAATTCTGGGCTTTGCGGCCATTGATAGCGTCTTCGATCCTGATGCCCGGAAAAGCGTTACGCAGGCCATTTTTTATCAGATCGCGAATAAACGACGCGTCATCCACCACCAGCACACTGACCTTGCTCATCGACTGCTCCTTTGTAATCCCCACTACCTTGCGCCTAATAATGGCCAAGTGCCAAGAGCGAAAGGCACTCCATGGGTTTTTATGCCTGCGCAGCACCGTGCCCCTCAACGCCAAAAAGCAAAACGCCCGGCATGAGCCGGGCGTTTGGGGTCTCGGGGAATCTTATTTATCGTCAGGCAACGGCTCAACATTAGCGTTATCAGCACCCGTGCCTTCAACTTCTTCACGCATGCGCTTGAGGCCCATGTGGCGCACGTCAGTGCCGCGTACCAGGTAAATCACCAGCTCCGAAATATTACGGGCGTGGTCGCCAATCCGCTCCAGCGAACGCAGCACCCAGATGATGCTCAATACCCGCGAGATGGAGCGCGGGTCTTCCATCATGTAGGTGGCCAGCTCACGCAGCGCCGTTTTGTATTCGCGGTCGATGATTTTGTCGTACTGCGCCACCGACAGCGCCAGCTCAGCGTCGAAGCGGGCAAACGCGTCCAGGGCATCGCGCACCATGTTGCGCACCTGATCGCCAATGTGGCGCACTTCCACATAACCCCGCGGAGCCTCGCCCTCTTCACACAGCTGAATCGCCCGGCGAGCGATCTTGGTCGCTTCGTCGCCAATGCGCTCCAGGTCGATAACCGACTTGGAGATGCTGATGATCAAACGCAGGTCAGAGGCAGCCGGCTGGCGACGGGCCAGAATGCGCAGGCACTCTTCGTCGATATTGCGCTCCATCTGATTGATCTGATCATCGATCTCACGCACCTGCTGGGCCAGGCCTGAATCGGCCTCAATCAACGCCGTCACAGCATCATTAACCTGCTTCTCGACCAAGCCGCCCATCGCCAGCAAGTGGCTGCGCACGTCTTCGAGTTCCGCGTTGAACTGCGCGGAAATGTGATGGGTGAGGCCATCCTTTGAAATCATGGGTTTGCTCCGCAAAAGCTGTGAGCTGCAAGCTATAAGCTGCACGCTATGTATGTCGTTCACCAGGTTGCTTTAACTTGTCGCTTGAAGCTGAAAAGCTGGTGATTGGCCACTAGCCATATCGACCGGTGATGTAGTCTTCGGTCTGTTTTTTGGCCGGGTTGGTAAACAAGGTGTCGGTATCGCCGTATTCGACCATTTTGCCCATGTACATAAAAGCGGTGTAGTCCGAAACCCGTGCTGCTTGCTGCATGTTGTGGGTCACGATGACGATGGTGAACTTGGACTTGAGTTCGTAGATGAGCTCTTCGACTTTCAGTGTGGAGATCGGGTCCAGTGCCGAACACGGTTCATCGAGCAGCAAAACTTCAGGCTCAACCGCGATGGTACGGGCAATCACCAGACGCTGCTGCTGACCACCGGAAAGGCCCAGCGCCGAATCGTGCAGGCGGTCCTTGACCTCATCCCACAGGGCCGCGCCCTTGAGCGCCCATTCAACCGCTTCGTCCAGCACACGCTTTTTGTTGATGCCTTGAATCCGCAGGCCGTAGACCACGTTTTCGTAGATAGTCTTGGGGAACGGGTTAGGCTTCTGGAACACCATGCCTACCCGGCGACGCAGCTCGGCCACGTCTTCGCCCTTGCGGTAGATGTTGTTGCCGTACAGGTTGATTTCGCCCTCAACGCGGCAGCCATCAACCAGATCATTCATGCGGTTGAACGTGCGCAGCAAAGTCGATTTGCCGCAGCCCGACGGGCCGATAAAAGCCGTCACCCGTTGCTTGGGAATATTCAGGCTCACGTCATACAGCGCCTGTTTTTCGCCGTAGAACAGGTTAAGACCCGGCACTTCGATAGCGACTTCTTCGCTTTCCAGGCTCAAGCTTTGTTTGGTGCGACCCAAGGCGGACATGTTGATGCCGTGGGCTGAGGATTCATGCTGCATGGGCTCACTCCGTTCGTAGCTGCAAGCTTCTGGCTGCAAGCTGCAAGTTTTTAGCAAAAGCGGCGGCGGCATTGAATGGGCCGCTTGTAACTCGCCGCTTGGGGCTTATCTATCAGCTGTCCAGCGCCTTGTACTTCTCACGCAGGTGGTTACGGATCCACACGGCCGACAAGTTCAGGGTCGCGATCACCAACACCAGCAGCAACGCCGTGGCGTACACCAGCGGGCGGGCCGCTTCGACGTTGGGGCTCTGGAAGCCTACGTCATAAATGTGGAAGCCCAGGTGCATGATTTTCTGATCCAGGTGCAGGTACGGGTAGTTGCCGTCCAGCGGCAGCGACGGTGCCAACTTGACCACGCCCACCAGCATCAATGGTGCCACCTCACCGGCCGCACGGGCCACCGCGAGGATCATGCCCGTCATCATGGCCGGGCTGGCCATAGGCAGTACGATTTTCCACAGTGTTTCAGACTTGGTTGCACCCAGCGCCAGCGAACCTTCACGCACTGTACGCGGGATCCGTGCCAGGCCTTCTTCAGTGGCAACAATCACCACCGGCACGGCCAGCAGCGCCAGCGTCAACGAGGCCCACATCAGGCCCGGCGTACCGAAGGTCGGGGCCGGCAAGGCTTCAGCGAAGAACAACCGGTCCACCGAGCCGCCCAGCACATACACAAAGAAGCCCAGGCCAAACACGCCGTACACAATGGCCGGTACACCCGCCAGGTTGTTGACCGCAATACGGATCACCCGGGTCAGGGTGTTTTGCTTGGCATATTCGCGCAGGTACACCGCCGCCAGTACGCCGAACGGGGTCACGATGACGGCCATGATCAACGTCATCATCACGGTGCCGAAGATCGCCGGGAAAATCCCGCCTTCGGTGTTGGCTTCACGCGGGTCCTGGCTCAGGAATTCCCAGATGTTGCCAAAGTACATGGCCAGCTTCTGCCAGCTGTTCATGCCATTTGGCTGGTAGGCCTTGACCACTTTACCGATGCTGATTTCCAGCTCTTTACCGTTGGCATCGCGGGCAGTGAGGCTGTCACGATTGAACTGCGCATGCAGCTCACCCAAGCGGTCTTCAATGGCCTTGTAACGCGCATTCAGCTCGGCACGTTCGGATTCCATATCCGCTTGAGCCTGCGGGGTCAGCTTGCCGTCCAGCTCGAGCTTGCGACCGTGCAGGCGGATACGCTCCAGCCCGTGGTTGATCGCGCCGATGTCTTTTTTCTCAAGCTGGCTCAGTTGTGCCGCCAGGTCGTTGACCCGCTTGACCCGCGCTTGCAGCTCAGGCCAGGCCGCTTGGCCTTCAGCAACGACTTTGCCGTTTTCTTTCACATTGACCAGGTAGCCGTAAAAGTTGCCCCACTCGCGACGCTCAATGGCAATCAGCTCAGGCGGCGTGGTCTGGTTCACCAGCCACTCACCCACGACCCAGGTAAAGTCATTGCCGTTCAGGTCGCGGTTACCGACCTTGATCAGCTCGCGGGTCATAAACTCAGGGCCTTGGTCAGGCACGGGCAAGCCCGCGCTTTTCAAGCGCTCACGGGGGACCTCTTCCTTTTGCACCACTTCGCCGATCACCGTGTGATTGGCATCACCCGGCACGCTGTATTGCGCATGCACCAGGTCAGCCGGCCAAAAGTGGCCCAGACCGCGCACGGCAATCACCGACAGCAAGCCGATGGTCATGATGACGGCGATAGACACCGCGCCACCGCTGATCCAGACGCCAGGGGCGCCGCTTTTGAACCAGCCTTTGAGGGAGTTCTGTTTCACAGACTTCTACCTTCCTTAAAGCGACGAATATTTCTTGCGCAGACGCTGACGAATCAGCTCGGCGAGAGTGTTCATGATGAACGTGAACAGCAGCAGCACCAGTGCCGAGAGGAACAGCACGCGGTAGTGGCTGCCGCCAACTTCCGACTCAGGCATTTCTACCGCCACGTTCGCCGCCAAAGTGCGCAAGCCTTCGAACAGGTTCATTTCCATGACCGGGGTATTACCCGTAGCCATCAGTACGATCATCGTCTCGCCCACCGCACGGCCCATACCAATCATCAAGGCCGAGAAGATCCCCGGGCTGGCAGTCAGAATCACTACGCGGGTCATGGTTTGCCATGGCGTGGCACCCAGCGCCAGCGAACCCAGTGTCAAGCCGCGTGGCACGCTGAACACGGCGTCTTCAGCAATCGAGTAGATGTTCGGGATCACCGCGAAGCCCATCGCCAGGCCCACTACCAGAGCGTTGCGCTGGTCGTACGTGATGCCCAGGTCATGGGAGATCCACAGGCGCATGTCGCCGCCAAAGAACCAGGCTTCCATGAACGGACTCATGTACAGCGAGAACCCGCACATCAACAGAATCACGGGAATCAGGATCACGCTTTCCCAGCCATCCGGCACACGCAGGCGGATCGACTCCGGTAAGCGGCTCCAGGTAAAACCGGCCAGCAAAATACCAATCGGCATCAGCATCAGCAGGCTGAAGATCCCCGGCAGGTGCCCTTCCACATACGGAGCCAGAAACAGACCGGCGAAGAAGCCCAAGATAACCGTCGGCATCGCCTCCATCAGCTCGATTACCGGCTTGACCTTACGGCGCAGGCTCGGGGCCATGAAGTATGCGGTGTAAATCGCGGCGGCAACGGCCAGCGGTGCAGCCAGCAACATGGCGTAGAACGCAGCCTTCAACGTACCGAAGGTCAGGGGGGCGAGGCTCATTTTCGGTTCGAAGTCGGTGTTGGCCGCTGTCGATTGCCACACGTATTTCGGCTCGTCGTAGTTCTCGTACCAGACCTTGCTCCACAGCGCGCTCCAGGACACTTCCGGGTGCGGGTTTTTCAAGGTCAGCGGCAGCAGCTTGCCACCCTCTTCCACAATGATGCGGTTGGCCCGTGGCGACAGCGCCATGATGCCAGGGCCTTCAGCGACCTTCTCAACCAGCAGGGTGCGGTGTGCGGTGCTGTGGAACACGCCGATTTCACCGGCAGCATCCAGGGCCAGGAAACCCTTGCGGCGCTGCTCGGCCGTGATTTCAACAATCGGCGAAGTGCCCATCTGGAAGCTGCGGATAAGCTTGAACCGCTGCTCGCCATCCGGATCACGGGCCATGAACCATTGGCTCAACCCGCCTTTGGAGTCACCGAAGATCAGCGAAATGCCACCCACCAGTTGAGTACTGGCAGTGATTTGCGCATCCGCATCGTCCAGCAGCTTGTAGCGACCGTTGAGGGTCTTGTCGCGCAAGCTGAATACATCCGCTTGGGCCCGGCCGTTCACGACGTACAACCACTGCTGACGCGGGTCAACGTAGAGTGCCTTGACCGCTTCGGTCATCTGCGGCAAGTCGATACGCGTTTCAGAGTTAGTGACCTCGCCGGTCATCATGTTTTCTTCACGGGCCATCGACACCACGCTCAACTGCGCGCCGGTCGAACCCGCCAGCACCAGCGTTGAATCGTTGACGCTGAGGTTCACGTGGTCCAGCGGGCCGCCTTGCGGATCAAGCACGATTGGCGTTTCGCCGTACGGGTATTCGATCGCTGGAGCGATGGTCTTTTTACCGTCCGGGTAGCTGACCCTATAAGTATGGCGAAACACCAGTGCCTGGCCGTTGGACAGGCCCAATGCGACGACCGGGCTGCCCGGTTGGTCCTCACCGATCGAGGTCACGTGGGTGCCCGCGGGTAACGGCAAGTTAACCCGCGAGAGCTCCTCACCATTTTTCGCATTGAAGAACAGCGCCAGGCCCTTGTCGGACACCCGCATACCGACCTGGTTCTGCTCTTCGATCGCGATCATCAATGGCTTGCCAGCCTCCTGCATCCACACCGGCGTGATCGCTTGCCGGGCGGTGAGGTCTGCACCCTGGAACAGGGGGTACACGACGTAGGCGAGGAAGAAGAAAATCAACGTGATCGCGCCGAGAACAGCGAGACCGCCGATAAATACATACCAGCGGGTCAGGTGGTCCTTGAGCGCGCGAATGCGTCGCTTGCGTTGCAGTTCAGGCGTATTGAAATCAATGCGCTTGGGAGCGGATGTCGTAGTCATGGGAGAGTTGGCCAGATCATTCATGCGCACACCCTAGCGGTCCTGTATGACAAAAAGATGACAAAGCAGTGACGCAAAAAAGCCGCCGCCAAGTGGTGCTGGCAGCGGAATGGAAAATGAGGTGTATCCGTGGGTACGGCTCAATCGGTGTAGCCGCTGCCCAAGGCTGCGAGGGCTGCAGAACAGACCTTACCGCAGCCTTGGGCAGCGACTACACCGTTACTCAAGTGCCCTGAAAAGGCTTAGTTGCCTTCTTTCAGACCCAGGTCAGCCAGGGCTTTTGCGGCCACTTTGGCTGGCAGCGGGATGTAGCCGTCTTTGACAACCACTTCCTGGCCTTGCTTGGACAGCACCAACTTGATGAACTCAGCTTCCAGCGGGGCCAGAGGCTTGTTAGGTGCCTTGTTCACGTACACGTAGAGGAAGCGCGACAGCGGGTACTTGCCGTTCAGTGCGTTTTCTTCGGTGTCTTCGATGAAGTCAGTGCCGCCTTTCTTGGCCAACGCTACAGTTTTAACGCTGGAGGTTTTGTAGCCGATACCCGAGTAGCCGATACCGTTCAGCGAGGAGCTGATCGACTGCACGACCGAAGCCGAGCCCGGTTGTTCGTTCACGTTAGGCTTGAAGTCGCCTTTGCACAGGGCTTCTTCTTTGAAGTAACCGTACGTGCCGGATACCGAGTTACGACCGAACAGTTGAACCGGCTTGTTGGCCAGGTCGCCAGTCACACCCAGGTCGCCCCAGGTTTTGATGTCCGACTTGCCGCCACACAGACGCGTCGACGAGAACACGGCATCAACCTGTTCCATGGTCATGTGCTTGATCGGGTTGTCTTTGTGCACGAA
This sequence comes from Pseudomonas sp., assembly GCF_030150285.1. Lineage (GTDB taxonomy): Bacteria > Pseudomonadota > Gammaproteobacteria > Pseudomonadales > Pseudomonadaceae > Aquipseudomonas. The sequence goes on from NZ_JASLGE010000091.1 coordinate 20,465, forward strand.
CACTGCCAAGGCATCCACAGCCACCGGAATAGCGGTCGGCTTGTAACCGTACTTCTGCTCGAAAGCTGCCAGTTCGGTGTCTTTCATTTTACGGCTCATCGGGCCCAGGTTAGCGGTGCCTTCAGTGATTGCAGGTGGCGCGGTCGAAGAACCGGCAGCCTGAATCTGGATGTTCACGTTCGGGTATTCTTTTTTGTAAGCTTCAGCCCACAAAGTCATCAGGTTCGCCAGGGTATCGGAACCGACGCTGGAGAGGTTCCCCGACACACCGGTAGTCTTGGTATAAGCCGGGATAGCCGGATCAACACCCGCGGCAACCGCATTCACAGTTGCAACGCCAGCGGCAACAAAAGTCATGGCCGCCATCAAACGCTTCAGTTTCATGCCTTACTCCTAGCAAACGGGGTTAGATGAATCGGGGGCCAGTATCAGCAGGCCGTATGACCACTCTATGAACCGAATGTGACAATTATATGAAAGGCCATCATTGAACCTGGAATGAGTGCCCTGAGTGCGCATGTACAGACGTGTCAGGTGTGCCCTTTCTGAAGGGCTAGGCGAGGGTTTTGAATGTCAGCACGCCACTGAGCGTCTACGCCGTAGACACCCAGTGGCGATGAGCAAGACTAAGGTGCCATCAGCGGCCTTTTTTCCACAGGTAAGCGCCGACCAGCAAGCCCATCGTGCAGATGATTGCCACGTAATACGCCGGGCCCATCGGGCTTTCTTTAAGCAACAAGGTCACGGCCATGGGCGTCAGGCCGCCGAAAATGGCATAGGCCAGGTTGTACGAAAACGACAAACCGCTGAACCGCACCACGGCCGGAAACGCTTTGACCATCACATACGGTACCGCGCCGATGACACCCACAAACAAACCGCTCAAGGCATACAACGGAAACAGCCAGTCAGGGTGTTGCAACAGGCTGTGATAGAACGTCCATGTGGTGATCAGCAAAGCAGCGCACCCCACCACAAACACTTTGCCGGCCCCAAAACGATCCGCTAATGCACCCGATGCGATGCAACCCAGGCTCAGAAATACGATGGCCAGGCTGTTGGCTTTGAGTGCGACCGTTGCCGAGAAGCCATACACCGTTTGCAACACGGTCGGCGTCATCAGGATCACGACAATGATCCCGGCAGACAGCAGCCAGGTCAGCAACATGGAGATGGCAATCGCCCCGCGATGTTCGCGCAGCACGGTTTTAAGCGGCACTTCTTCGGCCAAGGCCTTACGCAGTTGCAGCTCTGCGAACACCGGCGTTTCGTGCAGCCAACGGCGCAGGTACACCGAGAACAGACCAAATACGCCGCCCATCAGGAAAGGGATGCGCCACGCGTAATCCGACACTTCGGCCGGGGTGTAAATCGTATTAATAGCCGTGGCCATCAACGAGCCCAGCAAAATACCGGCGGTCAGCCCGCAGGTCAGCGTGCCGCAGGCATAACCCACATGGCGCGGCGGCACGTGCTCAGCCACGAACACCCAGGCACCCGGTACTTCACCGCCAATCGCAGCGCCTTGAATCACGCGCATCAGTAATAACAGGATGGGTGCCCACATGCCGATCTGCGCATAGGTTGGCAACAGCCCCATGATCAGCGTCGGCACGGCCATCATGAAGATGCTCAAGGTGAACATCTTTTTGCGTCCCAGCAGGTCACCAAAATGCGCCATGACAATGCCGCCCAGCGGCCGAGCCAAGTAGCCAGCCGCAAAGATGCCGAAGGTTTGCATCAGGCGTAGCCACTCAGGCATGTCGGCCGGAAAGAATAATTTCCCGACCACGGTGGCAAAGAACACAAAAATTATGAAATCGTAAAACTCCAGTGCACCGCCCAACGCAGACAGCGACAATGTTTTGTAGTCATTACGGGTTAACGGCCGCGAAGGCGGCACAGCACTGGAAGGCTCTGTGATCATGAAGGATGGCTTCTCTTATTAGGCTAGGCAAAAAAGCTGCAGCTACGCCAGCAGGGGCAAGGCAGGTTTGAAAGATAACAAATTGTGTACCAAAGCACAGAGCTAGACGCACAGCCTGTTCAAAAAGCAGAAACAGAAGGTCGTCGGCCGGGCTGGTGCCCGATATACTCGCTGGCGTTAACACACCTCCGATAGCTTCTGGGGTTGCTGTGCGAAGACGCCCGCCGGGCTGTCACCCATCCATTTCGCAGGGCTTTCCCCTTGGCGCGGCTTATGAAGAACGTGACGAACGTAGTATGTTCGGGCTGAATCGTTTTTCTAAAGACGTTTATTCACCCGCAGTACACATGAAGAATCACGGGTCAGAGGCCCAATGGCATGCTAGAGCTCGAACAAGAAGATCCAATCCCGCAAGGTGACCTCGCCTTGCAAATCACCGCCCTGCCACGCGAAACCAACGGCTTTGGCGATATTTTTGGTGGCTGGCTGGTCGCGCAAATGGACTTGGCAGGGACCGCCATGGCCAGCAAGGTGGCCGGTGGCCGCGTCGCCACGGTCGCCATCGATCGCATGGCCTTTCTGGTGCCGGTGGCGGTGGGCGCGCAATTGTCGTTCTACACCCAGGCGTTGGAAATCGGCCGCAGCTCCATCCAGATGATGGTTGAAGTGTGGAGCGACGACCCGCTGTCCAGCGAGTGGCGCAAAGTCACCGAAGCGGTGTTTGTGTTCGTTGCCATTGATGGCAGCGGCCGTACCCGTTCCGTTCCGCCACGCCGTTAACCCTCGCCCACCGAGAGAGAACCTGCCATGCCCAGCACCCTGTCACTGCCAAGTACGTCCCTGAAAATGGGCGAGCTGGATTGCTGGCACTTTATTCATGGCCAAGCCCAACTGCTGATCGCCAAACAGGGCGCACAGGTTCTCAGTTATCAGACAGGCGACGAACAGCCCATTATCTGGCTGAACGAGAAAGCCCAGTACACCCACGGCAAAGGCATTCGTACCGGCATGCCGGTGTGCTGGCCGTGGTTCGGGAACCTGGCCCTTAACCCGCCCAGCGTGCAGGCCATGTACCACAGCCATGAGCCCGCCCCCGCTCACGGCCTGGTACGCACCCGCGAATGGGAGCTGCTGGACTTCGACGACGCAGGCGAAGCACTGCATATTGAACTGGGCTTACCCCTTGTCGACGGCGGCCTGCCCGGGTGGCCTCACCATGTAGCGCTGACCCTGAACATCCGTCTCGATACGCACCTGCACCTCAGCCTCACCAGCCACAACCGGGGCGATTCACCTGTCAGCATTAGCCAAGCGTTACACAGCTATTTTGCGGTCAACGATGTGCGCCAGGTTCATGTAGACGGTGTTGACGGGTTGACCTACATCGAGACCCTCGATGACTGGAAACACGTTAAACAGTCGGGCGATTTGAACTTCAGCGGCGAAACAGACCGCATCTACCTCGATACTCCCGATACGCTGAGCATCGTTGACCCGCAGTGGGCGCGCCGTATCAATCTCAAGAGCCGTGGCTCACGCAGCGCCGTTATCTGGAATCCGTGGGTCGAGAAGACCGCCCGCTTCAGCGACATGGCCGCCAATGGCTGGCAACGCATGCTGTGCATCGAAACCGCCAATGTGATGGATGACGTGATCACCCTCGAACCGGGTGCCAGCCATACGCTGGGCGTAAGCATCAGCAGCACGCCCCTGCCACCCACCCCGTAGGAGCAGCCGGTCGACGCTCGATTGCTCGCGATCTTTTGATCTTTAAAAGCGGTGCCGCCCCGTCTTCGGCCTATTCATTGCTGCGGTAACGGCCACTCAAGGTTCCGGCTTTACGCCGTGGGCCGCCGCGATCGGCCAGCGTGGTTTAAGGGGGCCCTTTAGATCAAAAACCAGATCAAAAGATCACGAGCAAGCTCGTTCCTACAAACTCTGCCATCCGTAGGAGCGTCGACCGTCACCCGCGACAAAACTTACAAATCCGCATCGACCACGACCCGCACCTTGCTGGCCTCCAGTGCGTAGGCGGCGTCGGCCAGGTCGTTGCTGACCTTCTCGACGTTCAACGTGCCCGTCACCCAAAGCGGTGTGTAGATGTCATCCAGCTTCAAGCCTTTTGGGTATCGCACCAGCACCAGTTGATTGGGCGGCGGTGGTGGCACATGGATGCAGGCCCCCGGGTAAGGCACCAGGAAAAACAGCGTGCTGCGCCCTTTGGCGTCCGTTTCCAGCGGCACCGGGTAACCGCCCAGACGAATCTGTTTGCCGTTCATGCTGGCGACGGTCTTGCTGGAATACATGACGGCTGGCAGGCCTTTGCTTTGTTTCAGGCCGCCTTTCTCAGTGAACACGCCCTGAGCTTCAGGCGAGTCATGATCGATTTCGGGCATCTGTTCGAGGGCAAGTTGATCCGACTTGGGCATCAGGTCGAGCCAGTCGGTTTCCGGCAGTTCTGCCGCGTGCACCAGGCCTGCGCCCAGCAAAAGAAAGGTCAAGACAAAACGGCGCATGGGGGGCTCGATCAAAGAGGGCTGATAACGCCGCGCATTCTAGCGCTCTCTGCGCCAAGCGCAGAGAGCGCCGGCCATTCCATCAGCTTTTTTTCGACACCATGCCGTAAATGATCAGCAGAACAATCGCACCCACAACCGCACCGATAAAGCCGGCACCTTCGCCCGCCTTGTAGATACCCAGCGCCTGGCCGCCATAGGTTGCCGCCAGCGAGCCGCCGATACCCAGCAGGATGGTCATGATCCAGCCCATGCTGTCGTCACCTGGTTTCAGGAAACGGGCCACCAGGCCAACAATCAAGCCGATAAAAATGGTTCCGATGATGCCCATGGACGCTTCCTCTCTGTAGATGGCATAAACCAAAGCCTAGTCAGCACTTTGGTATCACGCCATCTGAGAGCGGCGACAACCGAATGGTTCCCGCCAACGCATGATTTACGCTTCGTCGATCAGGGCTTGGACTTTGCTGATTTGCGCTTTCAGCGTAGCCATGTCGGCACAGCGCAGGTTGGCGTGGCCCACTTTACGGCCCACTTTGAAGGCTTTGCCGTAGTGATGCAGGTGGCAATCGGCAATCGCTGTGACCTTCTCAACGGGTGGCACAGTGCCGATAAAGTTGAGCATGGCGCTTTCGCCCACCTTGGCCGTCGAACCCAGCGGCAGGCCCGCAATGGCGCGCAGGTGGTTTTCGAACTGGCTGCACTCGGCACCTTCGGTAGTCCAGTGCCCGGAGTTATGAACACGCGGCGCGATTTCGTTGGCCTTGAGGCCACCGTCGACCTCGAAGAACTCAAAGGCCATTACCCCGACATAATCCAGCTGCTTGAGCACGCGGCTGGAGTAGTCTTCAGCAAGCGATTGCAGCGGGTGAGCCGTGCTGGCAACCGACAGCTTGAGGATGCCGCTGTCGTGGGTGTTGTGCACCAACGGGTAGAAGCGGGTTTCGCCATCACGGCCGCGCACCGCGATCAGCGACACCTCACCCGTAAACGGCACAAAGCCTTCCAACAGGCAGGCAACGCTGCCCAGCTCAGCAAACGTGCCCTCGACATCCGCCGGGGTGCGCAATACTTTCTGGCCCTTGCCGTCGTAGCCCAGGGTGCGGGTTTTCAGCACGGCCGGCAGACCGATACTGGCCACCGCTGCGTCCAGATCCGCCTGGGACTGGATGTCAGCGAAGGCCGGCGTCGGAATGCCCAGGTCCTTGAACATGCTTTTTTCGAACCAGCGGTCACGAGCAATGCGCAGCGCTTCGGCACTCGGGTAAACCGGGACGAATTGCGACAGGAACGCCACGGTCTCAGCCGGAACGCTCTCGAATTCGAACGTCACCAGATCCACTTCATCAGCCAATTGGCGCAAGTGGTCGGGGTCGCTGTAATCCGCTCGCAAATGTTCGCCCAATGAAGCCGCACAGGCATCCGGAGCCGGGTCAAGGAAAGCGAAATTCATGCCCAGCGGGGTGCCCGCCAGGGCCAGCATGCGGCCTAACTGGCCGCCACCGATAACACCGATTTTCATCGTCATAAACCTCAGGCTACGCGCGGGTCTGGATTGTCCAGCACGCTGTCTGTCTGTTCAGCACGGAAGGCTTTTAATACGGTATGAAACTGTGGGTGCTTGGCCCCCAGAATGCTGGCCGACAGCAGCGCGGCGTTGATTGCACCCGCCTTGCCAATGGCCAGGGTGGCCACCGGAATGCCCGCAGGCATTTGCACAATCGACAGCAGCGAGTCGACACCCGACAGCATGGCCGACTGAACGGGTACACCGAGTACCGGCAAATGGGTTTTGGCTGCACACATGCCTGGCAAGTGAGCGGCACCACCGGCACCCGCAATAATGACTTCAATCCCGCGGCCTTCAGCCTCTTCGGCATACTGGAACAGCAGGTCCGGAGTACGGTGGGCAGAGACCACTTTAACTTCGTAAGGAATGCCGAGTTTTTCCAGCATATCGGCGGTGTGGCTGAGGGTGGACCAATCGGACTTGGAGCCCATGATCACGCCTACCAATGCACTCATCGTCGCGCCTCTTCTCTTGGGCGCCCGCAGGCGCGTCAAAAAACAACAAGCCACGTGGAGGATCCGACGTGGCTTGTTATAGAAATTAAGGCCGGTCATGCCAGCCGAAGGCCGCGCAGTATACCGCAAAGAGGGGGTTTGACAGCACCTTTGGCGACCATCTGTCTGCCGCGTGAACGACAGCCAATACGCCCTGTTTTATTGACCTTCAGGTCAACCCCTCAGCGGTCACCACTACGCCCGTAAATCTCCTTGTGCGTCGGCCACACACCGCGTTGAAAAGAACTACAAAACGCAACGAATCCGTGCCGCTGCGTACCACAAGGGCACGCCTTTAATCTTTAACGTCGCCAGTCTACAGGCGATACGTATCCGGCCACTCACCCTTCAACCCTTGTCGCTCAATCTTGCGAGAAACCCTATGAATCCGATCAATCTCAACCTGTTCATTCATGACACGGTCTCTGACACCACTAACCAGAACCTTCAACCCCGGCAACTTGATCACTTTGTTCAAGAGCTGAGCAACGTCAGCGGCCGTCAGGTCAACGTCAATTTTCACGAGTATGTGCCCGGTGTCACGGACTTCGATTACAAGGGCACGGACCCAGGCGCGAAAGTGAATGCCTGGAATACCGCTGCCAACCAACACAACAGGCAGATTGGCATCCCCGACTACCAGACCGACCGTAACGTGCTGGTGATTGATGGTTACATGACCGGCTCCGTCGCGGGTGCAGCACCGTCGGGGGCAAATCCCGGCAATTCAGTCATCGCGTCCACTGTTGACGACACCACCCTGGCTCACGAAGTGGGCCACACGTTTGGCGCAAAACACTCAGGTATCCTGCAATCTCCGGATCCAGCCAGGCCCGGCAGTGTTTGCTCAAGTTACATGGCCACCGGCGATGACGTCGGTACCTGCAACCTGCTGCGTTACAGCACAATCAACCAGGAGCGCATTCAAGGCTTCCTGAGCAAGCTTGATTAGTAGCCGGTTTCGCGGCTTTGCCCTCAACAGGCAAGGCCGTGAGGGCTCACGGTCTATTCCGTGTGAGTACCACTCTCCAACTTGCGCCACAGCAACCGGACGTTGGCTTTACGCACCAGCGCACAGCGGTATAAGCGAATTTCAAGCGGTACATGCCATTGCGGACCACCACAGATCACCAACTCGCCCCGCTCAAGCTCGGCCCGCGCACTTAACCGGGGAACCCAGGCGATACCCAGCCCTTCCAGCGCCATGCTTTTAAGGCTGTCGGCCATTGCGGTTTCATAAATCGTGGTAAACCGCAGACTGCGCTGGCGCAGCAGCAAGTTAACCGAGCGACCCAAAAACGCGCCGGCGCTGTAGGCCAGCAAGGGGACGCTGGCATCTCCCTCCAGATCAAACAGCGGCTGGCCTTCAGCGTCGGCAGCACACACCGGCAACATTTCAGTATTGCCCAAGTGCAAGGACGGGAAAATCTCCGGGTCCATCTGCAACGCGGCATCGGGATCATAAAAAGCCAGCATCAAATCGCAGCCACCTTCACGCAAGGCATGTACCGCGTCTCCGACATTAGTCGCAACCAGCCGTGTTGCGATGTTTAGCCCCTCATTGCGCAATTGTGCAATCCAGCGCGGGAAAAAACCCAACGCCAGGGAGTGAGCAGCGGCCACTTGCATGACTTCGCCTTGCCCACCTTCGAGGTGATGCAAGTGACGCAATACCTCGCCCAACTGTTCGACAACAGTGCGCGCCGTCACCAAGAACAGTTGGCCGGCCGCAGTCAACTCCACCGGGGTGCGGGAACGATTCACCAAGGTCAGCCCAAGGGCGGCTTCGAGGCTACGAATACGCCGGCTGAAGGCAGGCTGCGTCACAAAACGGCGCTCCGCTGCCTGCGAAAAACTCCGGGTTGCGGCCAGTGCACTGAAGTCTTCCAGCCATTTACTTTCGAGATTCATAGGTCCTCCCGGACGCGCACCAAATTGGGTCACACGTTCGACGCGCCTCTCGCGTCACACCCCCATTATGCCGTTTCTGCATAGGTTAGTGTTTAAAGGCATTGGCCCAAAATTTCACGCAGGCCTAGGATTCGCAGCGTTCCGGCCCAGACCGGGTCCATATCGAGATGATTTCTATCATGTCCTCCGCTGCATCATTCCGCACAGAAAACGACCTGCTTGGCACCCTCGACGTACCAGCTCAAGCGTATTACGGCATCCAGACCCTGCGAGCGGTGAATAACTTCCGCCTCTCGGGCGTTCCGATTTCGCATTACCCGAAACTGGTTGTAGGCCTGGCAATGGTCAAACAGGCCGCCGCAGACGCTAACCGCGAGCTGGGCCATCTGAGTGAAGCCAAGCACGCCGCCATCAGCGAAGCGTGTTCACGGTTGATCCGCGGTGATTTCCACGAAGAGTTCGTGGTCGACATGATTCAAGGCGGTGCGGGCACGTCCACCAACATGAACGCCAACGAAGTGATCGCCAACATTGCGCTCGAAGCAATGGGCCATCAGAAAGGCGAGTACCAGTACCTTCACCCCAACGACGACGTCAACATGGCGCAGTCGACCAACGATGCTTACCCGACCGCGATTCGCCTGGGTCTGCTGCTGGGTCACGACGCACTGCTGACCAGCCTCGACAGCCTGATTCAGGCCTTTGCGGCCAAGGGCGCAGAGTTCAACCACGTCCTGAAGATGGGCCGTACCCAACTGCAAGACGCCGTGCCGATGACCCTGGGTCAAGAATTCCGTGCTTTCGCCACCACCATGGGCGAAGACCTGGCACGTCTGAAGACGCTGGCCCCGGAACTGCTGACTGAAGTGAACCTGGGCGGCACCGCGATTGGCACTGGCATCAACGCCGACCCACGCTACCAACACTTGGCCGTCACTCGCCTGGCCACCATCAGTGGTCATCCGCTGGTACCAGCCGCCGACTTGATCGAAGCCACGTCCGACATGGGTGCCTTCGTGTTGTTCTCGGGCATGCTCAAGCGTACAGCGGTCAAACTGTCGAAGATCTGTAACGACTTGCGCCTGCTGTCCAGCGGCCCACGCACCGGCATCAACGAAATCAACCTGCCAGCGCGCCAGCCAGGCAGCTCGATCATGCCCGGCAAGGTCAACCCGGTGATTCCGGAAGCCGTCAACCAGGTGGCGTTTCAAGTCATCGGTAACGACTTGGCCCTGACCATGGCAGCCGAAGGCGGCCAACTGCAACTGAACGTGATGGAGCCGCTGATCGCTTTCAAGATCCTCGACTCGATCCGTCTGCTGCAACGCGCCATGGACATGCTGCGCGAGCACTGCATCGTCGGCATCACCGCCAACGAAGCGCGCTGCCGCGAACTGGTCGAACACTCGATCGGTCTGGTCACCGCACTGAACCCGTACATCGGCTACAAAAACGCCACCCGCATCGCCCGTATCGCGCTTGAAAGCGGCCGCGGCGTGCTGGAACTGGTGCGCGAAGAAGGTCTGCTCGACGACGCCATGCTCGCCGACATCCTGCGCCCGGAAAACATGATTGCTCCGCGTCTGGTGCCTCTGAAGGCCTGATCCGACGCGTTACTTGTAGCACCGCTCACCAGGTCGAGGGACTAGACACCTCTCACCTTTTGAGGGCTTGGGGATCATTCTCCAAGCCCTTTTTTTTAACTATTTGAAAGGACAATCGTCTTCTGTGGGAGCAATCCCGCAAAAGCCCCGACGCCGGTAACGTCGGGTGTTTCAAAGCTTCGTTTCGTCGCTTGCACCACAACCGTGCAGACGGGCGCCGCACTGATCGGTATAGTGCCGCCCCTCTTCGCGTGAGCGGTCGTCGGTAACGAGGCCATAACCCATGCGAAACCCGAACTAATAACAAACCCGCGAAATGGACCGGGACGAAACCTTCGCCTCACCTGTTGTGCCGCGCGCAAACCGGTGTAACGCGATGTTTCTGAACATCCAGCATTTGCTTACACAAAAAACAGCGAGGAAAAATCCATGCTCGAAGTCATCAACGACTTCCTCTCAGGGAAAGTACTGATCGTGCTCATTGTCGGGCTCGGTAGCTACTTCACGATTCGCTCGCGTTTCGTTCAATTGCGCCACTTCTTCCACATGTTCGCGGTGTTCCGCGACAGCCTGAAAAGCAGCGGCGGGCAACTCAGCTCGTTCCAGGCCCTGATGCTCAGCCTCGCCGGCCGTGTCGGCGCAGGCAACATCGCCGGTGTCGGCATCGCCGTGACCCTCGGTGGGCCGGGTGCGGTGTTCTGGATGTGGGTGACCGCACTGGTCGGCATGTCCAGCAGCTTCTTCGAATGCACCCTGGCGCAGGTCTACAAGCGCGCCGAAGGTGACGGTCTGTACCGTGGTGGCCCGGCCTACT
>NZ_JASLGE010000059.1 GCF_030150285.1 Pseudomonas sp.
GGGGCGGTCGTGGCGGCGGGATCCCTCCGTCCCCGGGGGCGCGGCGCGGGGGGGGGGGGGGGGGGGCGATGGGTTACGCGTCATCCGTGCGCAGGTTTTGCAGGTAAAACTCGTGCAACTTGGCTTGCAGAACCTGCTTGTCCGGCAAACGGGTCTGATACTCAGCGATCATGGCTGGTGAAAGCGAGCGATTCAGGGCGTATTCAACCACTTCGTCTTCCTTGCTGGCACACAGTAAAACACCGATGGCCGGATTTTCATGGGCTTAACAGCATCAGGTGGTGAGTCCAGGGCATTTGTGTCAGCAGTGCTGACACACTCTGTTCACCCTGCTGGTACGCGTCATGAAATTGCCGCATTCGAAACAGATTGCGTCCCTCCCTCTTTCCTCGTCAGTCAGCTATTGCCCACCCAAAGCCGGTTCATCCTGTCGCGCTTTACTGCGAATGTTAAAAGCCCGATGCCATACTCGCGCCCATCCAAATCAGCGTCTGACGACCGGGCTGGCGCAGCTCCCACTCAGCAGCAACAATTACACACAGGTTTTATCAGAGGATTCGTTCATGCTTTGGAAAAAAGGCCGTCGCAGCGACAACGTGGAAGACGTGCGGGGGCAAAGCACCGGTGGCGGTGGAGGCATGCGCATAGGGGGCGGCAAAGGCTTGAGCCTGGTGGCGGTGGTGGTGATTGTGGGCTTCGGTTTGTTGACCGGCCAGGACCCGATGCAGATCCTCGGGCAGTTGAGCGGTGAGCTCACAGAGCAGTCGTCACCTCGGGCGACTCAGCCCACCGGGCATGCCCCGCCCGCCCACGATGAACAGGCCGATTTTGTGAGCGCTGTGCTGGGCGATACAGAGGACACGTGGCGTCAGATTTTTCAGCAGGCGGGTCGTACCTATAAAGACCCGACACTGGTGTTGTTCAGCGGCCAGGTGAGCTCAGCGTGCGGCTACGCCACAGCGGCCAGCGGGCCGTTCTATTGCCCCGCCGACCAGAAGGTCTACCTGGACATGAGTTTCTTCCAGGAGATGGCGCAACGCTTTAAGGCCGCGGGTGATTTCGCCCAGGCCTATGTGATCGCCCATGAGGTGGGCCATCACGTGCAGACCCTGCTGGGGGTGTCGTCGAACCTGCAGCGGGCCCGTCAACAGGGCCAGCGCATGGAAGGCGATGGTGGTTTGCTGGTGCGTCAGGAGCTGCAAGCCGATTGCCTGGCGGGGGTGTGGGCCAACCACGCGCAAAAACGCCTGAACTGGCTGGAGCCCGGCGATATCGATGAAGCCCTGACCGCCGCCAACGCCATTGGCGATGACCGTTTACAGCAACAGAGCCAAGGCCGCGTGGTGCCGGACTCGTTCACCCACGGGACGTCGGCACAACGGGTCAAGTGGTTCAAGACCGGGTTTGCCCAGGGCGATATCAATCAATGCGACACCTTTTCGGCAGCGAGGCTTTAAATGAGTAAACGCGGGTTCGTCTCACTGTTGGGTCTGTGGATAATTTGTTCAGCGGCCCAGGCCGCCGAACACGGGGTTAAAGAGCTGAGCCCCGATCAGTTCGCGCTTGGCAGCGGCGCGTTGAGTATCGGGCTGAGCCAGGACTGGAACCACCCCTTGCCTCAGGTACAGCGCGCGCTGATTGTGATTCATGGCCGCTTGCGCAACGCACAGACGTACCTGCGCAGCGCCGAGCAGGCTGCGGCGCAAGCCGGGCAGTTATCCACAACCCTGATCATCGCCCCGCAGTTTCTTAACCAGAGCGATGGTTCCCGTCATGCCTTGGCGCAAAACCTGCTGCGCTGGCACGCCAATGACTGGATGGCGGGCGCGCCCGCCGTAGGCCCCGCCCCCGTCAGTTCGTACACGGCGCTGGATGAGATACTCGAACACCTGAATAACCGTCACAACTTCCCGGCTTTACGGGAGGTGGTGATTGCCGGCCATTCCGGCGGTGCCCAAGTGGTGCAGCGTTATGCCGTCACCACCCGGGCCGACAAAGCGTTGCAAGCCCACGGGATCAAGGTGCGCTATGTGATTGCCAACCCGTCTTCCTACGCCTACTTCAATACGCAGCGACCGATACCGACGTTTGACCCGGCCAGTTGCCCAGGGTTTAACACCTGGAAATACGGCCTTGAAGGGTTGCCTGCCTACGCCGGTGAGCAAAAACCCGCACAACTGGAACAGGCGTATGTGCAACGCGATATCACCTACTTGCTGGGTGCCAAAGACATCGACCCCAACCACCCGGCGCTGGACAAACGTTGCGAGGCCGAGGCTCAGGGCGCGTTTCGGCTGGCGCGTGGCAAATACTGGTTCGAGTACTTGACCCAACGCCACCCCCATGGCCTGAACCAACGCCTGATCGAAGTACCCGGCGTGGGGCACAACGGCGACCAGATGTTCACCTCGCCTGAAGGGCAAAAAGCCTTGTTCGGACACTGATCGGACCGTAGGCGCAAGCTTGCTCGCGATCTTTCAAGATCAAAAACTCGCGCCTACGGGGGGGCGGGGCTGTCACGCCAGGTGTTTGCGCAACTCGAAACAGTCCTGCACATGCCAGTCGGTCAGTTCCGGCCACGGGTTGACCGGCACATTGACCAGTACGGTTTTGCTGCCCGCCGCACGACCGCATGCCAGGTCAAAGCAGTAATCCCCCACCATCACCATCTTCGACGGGTCCACCGACCAGGCCCGTGCCAGTTTGAGCAAACCGTCCGGGTCCGGCTTGTGCACCGCACAATCGCGGCCCAGCACGTCCTGCGGGGCAAAGCAGTCGTCCAGGCCGATGGCCTTGAGGGTGATCTGCGCCAGCGATTGGGCATTGCGCGTCAAGATGCCCAGGCGGCAGCCACGGGCCACCAGTTCACGCACCAGCTCAACAGCCCCCGGCGCGGCCGTTGAGGCCAGTGCCAGTTCACGCTCGTGCTCCAGCAACCACGCGTGCTTGGCGGCTGACACGTCAGCGGGCAAGCCGGCGAGGTGGGTGAGGATGTCGTCCTGCGCCGGAATGTCCAGGTACTCGCGGATAAACGCGAAGTCATGCACGGCATGAGTCAGGGTGCCGTCCATGTCGAACACCCAGTGCTTTATCTCCTTGAGCCTCATGCCCAGTCCTTGCGATGGCGAATCAGACCTTCCTGAGTCACGGAAGCAACCAGTTTGCCGGCACGATTGTAGACGCTGCCCCGGGAGAAACCGCGTGAGTTGCCAGCCCACGGGCTGTCCATCGCGTACAGCAACCAGTCATCGGCGCGCAGGTCGGCATGGAACCACAACGCGTGGTCCAGGCTGGCCACCTGCATGTCCTTTTGCCAAACCCCTTTGCCGTGAGGCAATAACGAGGTGGTCAACAGGCCAAAGTCCGAGGCATAGGCCAACAGGTACTTGTGCAGTGCCGGCGCGTCGGGAAGTGGCCCGTAAGCGCGGAACCAGACGTACTTGACCGGTTCACTGACCGCCGGGTTGAACGGGTCTTCAGCCACCACGGGGCGAAACTCAATGGGTTTTTCGCACAGCAGCTTTTCGCGCATCGGCTCGGGTATCAAGTGCGCGCACTGACGAATCATGTCCAGTTCCGAAGGCAAGTTTTCCGGCCCGACCACATCAGGCATGGTGGTTTGGTGGTCAAAGCCGCCTTCGTCGTATTGAAACGAAGCGCTGCTGGTGAAAATCGGCTGGCCTTTCTGGATCGCCGTCACCCGGCGCGTGCTGAAACTGCCGCCGTCACGTACCCGGTCCACCTGGTACACCACCGGCAGGCTGGCATCGCCAGGGCGCAAAAAATAGCCGTGCAGCGAGTGCACATGGCGAGCGTCTTCAACCGTCTGGCTCATGGCCGACAGCGATTGCCCAAGCACCTGACCGCCGAACAACTGGCGAAAGCCCAAGTCCTGACTGCTGCCGCGAAAAAGGTTTTCTTCGATCGGTTCCAGGGTCAGTAAATTGACCAGATCATCCAACACTTGGCTCATTCAGCGTCTCCTCACACAAAGCATTACCGACACGATCAGGGTCGCGCCGGTCAATATAAATTCAGCAACCGTTTACCCATGCAGGGTTTGCAGCCATTGTGCCCGCGTGATGCGGTACAGCACATGCGGCCTTAGCCGATGCCCTTCTGGCAGTGTCGGGTGTTCAAAGTCACCGTCCACATCGCGCTGCATGCCAATGGCTTGCATCACCTTTTGTGATGCCAGGTTCAACTCACTGGTAAACGACACCACCTGCTCCAGCGCCAAGCGGTCAAACCCGCAGCGCAGCACGGTCCATGCGGCTTCGCTGGCGTACCCCAGCCCCCAATGTTCTGGGGCCAGACGCCAGCCTATTTCAACGGCCGGGGAAAAGGGGGCGGCAAAACTGACATTCATCAGCCCTGTAAAGCCGATAAACGCACCCGTGTCCTTGCGTTCCAGCGCCCACAGGCCGAAACCATGTTCGGCGAAATGGCCACGAACGCGGCCTATCAACGCCGCGCTTTGCAGACGGCTCAAGCACGCCGGGAAGTACCGCATGACCTGCGGATCGGCGCACATCGCTGCAAACTCGGGCAAATCGGTGTCACGCCAAGGGCGCAGCCGCAGACGGGCACTTTCGAGTTCCTCAATCTGTTCCATACGCCCCCTCCGGTGTGTTGCCGGGTTTTTCCATGTCGAGCAGTGTACAGCGCTGTTAATATCCTGCGCTCGCTACGACGTGAAATCCCTATGCCTGTGCCGCTGATTTACCACGATGACTACAGCCCGGACTTCCCGCCCGAGCACCGTTTTCCGATGGACAAGTTTCGTTTGCTGCGCGACCACCTGGTTGAAACCGGCCTGACGCGGGATGCCGACCTGCTGCGCCCCGCGCTATGCCCTGTGGATATCCTCGCGCTGGCCCATGACCGTGGCTACATCGAACGCTACATGGCCGGGGAGTTGGCCCGCGACGATCAGCGCCGCTTGGGCTTGCCCTGGAGCGAAGCGCTGGCGCGCCGTACCGTACGCGCGGTGGGCGGCTCGCTGTTGGCCGCTGAAATGGCCCTTAAGCATGGCCTGGCCTGCCACTTGGCGGGCGGCACCCACCACGCGCACTATGACCACCCCGCCGGCTTTTGCATTTTCAATGACCTGGCCATCATCAGCCATTACCTGCTGGAAAGCGGCCGGGTCAACCGCGTACTGATCTTCGACTGCGATGTGCACCAGGGCGATGGCACGGCCCGTATCCTTGAGCACACGCCCGAGGCCATCACCGTGTCGTTGCATTGCGAAAAGAACTTCCCGGCCCGCAAGGCACACAGCGACTGGGACATTGGCTTGCCCATGGGCATGGGCGACGCGGCTTACCTGCAAGTGGTCGACGAAGCGCTGGATTACCTGCTGCCCTTGTATCAGCCCGACCTGGTGCTCTACGACGCGGGGGTCGACGTGCATCAGGACGACGCCCTCGGTTACTTGAAACTCACCGATGCCGGGGTGGCCGCGCGCGATGAACGTGTGATGCGCCATTGCCTGGGCCGTGATATCCCGGTGGTCGGCGTGATTGGCGGCGGTTACAGCAAAGACCGCAAGGCCCTGGCACGTCGCCATGGGATTCTGCATCACAGTGCACAAAAGGTCTGGGTGTCATCAGGCTGCAACTAAACCGTGCCGTGTTACCCACAATGCCTGTGGAACCGCCTGTGGATAACCTGAGTGAAAGCCCTTACAGGGCACGCCACGTATAGCCTACAGAGTGCTGTACGTTTTTTGTACAGCACTCTGTAGGCGCGGGCGGGCTCGCAATCGTTTGATCTTTAAAACCTCGCGGGCCATCAAACGTCGACCGGCTACCCAACGCGTTTTATGCAGTCAGGTAGAATGCGCGGCTTACTTCGCCGAGATGCAGCCCTGTCATGACTCAACCCTCCTCCCCTTCCCGTCACGTGGCCATTATTGGCGGCGGCCCTGCTGGCTTGATGGCCGCCGAGGTATTGAGTCAGGCTGGCGTGCGGGTCGACCTGTACGACGGCATGCCCTCGGTAGGCCGCAAGTTTTTGCTGGCCGGGGTCGGCGGCATGAATATCACCCATTCCGAAGCCTGGCCGGCCTTCTTGTCGCGTTACGCCGAACGCGCTGCGCACATAGCACCGCTGCTGCGCGCCTTTGATGCAGACGCGCTGTGCCAGTGGATTCATGGCCTGGGCATTGAAACCTTTGTCGGCAGTTCGGGCCGGGTATTCCCCACGGACATGAAAGCGGCCCCCCTGCTGCGCGCCTGGCTCAAGCGCCTGCGCGAAAGCGGTGTCGTTATCCACACCCGTCATCGCTGGTTGGGCTGGCAGGCGGACGGCGCGCTGCGCATCGACAGCCCCGAAGGCGAAAAACACCTCAAGCCCGACGCCGTGGTGTTGGCGTTGGGCGGCGGCAGTTGGGCGCGACTGGGTTCCGACGGGGCCTGGATGACACGACTGGCCGAGCGCGGCGTTGAACTGGCCCCTCTGCAACCGAGCAACTGCGGGTTTGATGGGGCGGGCTGGAGCGAGCTGATGCGCAGCAAGTTTGCAGGCGCACCGCTGAAAAACATTGCCATTGGTTTACCCGATAGCGCGCCGCGCTTGGGCGAATGCGTGATCACGGCGAGCGGGATTGAAGGCAGCTTGATTTACGCCTGGTCGGCCCCGATTCGCGAGGCGATCAACCGGCACGGCTCAGCCACGCTCCTCATCGACCTGTTGCCGAACAAGCCTGTGGATAAAGTCAGCGCCGCGCTGGCCAAGCCACGCGGCTCACGCTCGATGAGCAAGCACTTGCACAGCCAAGTGGGGCTGGACGGCGTGAAAGCTGCGTTGCTGCGGGAGTTGGCACCGGCAGAGGCCTTCAATGACCCTGCGCACTTGGCCGCCGCGATCAAAGCCTTGCCCCTGACACTGACCCAGGCCCGCCCGTTGGACGAAGCCATCAGCAGCGCCGGCGGCGTGCGCTTTGAGGCGCTGGATGAACAGTTGATGCTCAAGCGATTGCCCGGCGTGTTCTGTGCCGGCGAGATGCTCGACTGGGAAGCCCCCACCGGCGGTTACTTGCTCACCGGCTGTTTTGCCAGTGGCCGGGCGGCCGGGTTGGGGGTTTTGAGTTGGTTTAAAGGCTAAACACCGGTAGGTGCAGCCAACAGAAGCTCGATGACTGGTGATCTTTTAAGAGCAAAAGATCGCGAGCAAGCTCGCTCCTACAGGGTTACGGCTTGCGTTTGCGCGGGCCGGTGTTGAACACGGGCACTTTACGCACCGGTTTGACCGACGGCTCGGCCGAGGCCACTTCGCCGCTGTCCACCCACTTGCCCAGGTTGCGTTTACCGCCACCCGACGCTTTCGGTTTTTTCGGCTTCTTCGGTTTTTTGATCACCTGACCCGATGCATCGGTTTCCGGCACGCGGTGCTCGGGCTCGAAGTCTTGCTCTTCATGGCGCGGCAAGGTCTGACGGGTGAGCATCTCGATGGCCGACAACATGTTCACTTCGTCCGCACACACCAGCGAAATGGCTTCGCCCTTTTGGCCGGCACGGCCGGTGCGGCCAATACGGTGGATGTAGTCTTCGGCCACGATGGGCAGGTCAAAGTTGACGACCAGCGGCAGGTCTTCGATGTCCAGGCCACGGGCGGCCACATCAGTGGCCACCAAAATCTGCACTTCGCTGGCCTTGAAGCGGTCCAGCGCACGTTGGCGCGTGGCCTGGGGCTTGTCGCCATGGATGCCATCGGCGTTGACGCCCAGGGCCTGAAGTTTGCCCACCAGTTCATCCACACCGTTACGGGTTTTGGCGAACACCAGCACCTGTTTCCAGTGCTGGCTGCGCAACAAGTGCAGAAACAGTTCGGGTTTGCGCTTTTTGTCGACCGGAATCACCCACTGCTTGACGCTGCTGGCGGCCACGTTGCGTGGGCTGACTTCAATGCTCAGCGGGTTGTCGAGCATTTGCTCGGCCAAGGCACGGATGGCATCGGAAAAAGTGGCCGAGAACAGCAGGGTCTGGCGCTTTTTCGGCAAGGCGCGGTAGATGTCGCGTAGTTCTTCACTGAAGCCCAAGTCGAGCATGCGGTCGGCTTCGTCGAGGATCAGGGTTTGCAACTGGTTGAACTTGACGGCCTTCTGGCGATACAGGTCGAGCAAACGGCCCGGCGTGGCCACCAGCACATCCACCCCTTTGCGCAGCTTCATCATTTGCGGGTTGATGCTGACACCGCCGTACACCGCATAGGTGCTCAACGGCAGGTGCTCGGCGTACTGACGAATGCTCTCGTGAACCTGCTCAGCCAGCTCACGGGTGGGCACCAGCACCAGCGCGCGCACCGAGTTACTGACGACTTTCGGGCCTTCCATGGTCAGCGATTGCAGTAACGGCAGGGCGAAACCGCCGGTTTTGCCGGTGCCGGTCTGCGCCGCGGCCATCAGGTCACGGCCGGCCAGCACAGCGGGAATCGCTTGAGCCTGAACGGGGGTTGGGGTCTTGTAGCCGAGCGGCTCAAGGGCGCGCAGCAAGGGCTCGATCAGGCCAAGGGTGGCGAATGTCATGGGGGATACCGTCGAAAAGGGTCAGCGCAGAGGTGCAATGGCGCGCAGTTTACCCTAATTCAGTCGAGTTTCTTCTGACGCCACTGCGGCAACCCGATCAACACCACGGCGCTGATGATGACCGCCATCGCCAAGCACTCTTCGGCACCGATGCTCTCGCCCGCGAATGCGATACCCAACATCACCGCCACGGCCGGGTTGACGTAGGCATAACTGGTCGCGGCCGCCGGGCGCACATTTTTAAGCAGGTACATGTAAGCGCTGAAGGCGATGATCGAGCCGAAAAACACCAGGTACAGCAACGCGCCCCAACCGGCGGCGGTGGGCATTTCGGTCATGCGCTCGCCGCTCAGCAGGCTACCGACCAGCAACACAGCGCCCGCCGTGAGCATTTCAGCGGCGCTGGCCATAGGCCCGGCAGGCAACGGCAGGTGTCGGCTCCACACCGAGCCGAAGGCCCAGGCCGCAGCGGCAAACAGAATCAAGGCCGCGCCCATGGGGCTGGCTTGCAGGTTGGAGCCCAAGTTAAGCATGGCGATGCCGACCAGCCCGAGGAGGATGCCGGCCCATTCCAGGCGGGTGTTACGCGCCCCCCAAAAATAGCCAAACAGCAGGGTAAACAGCGGTACGGTGGCCACCGCCAGCGCCGCCACGCCAGACGCCACGCCAGAATGCTCCGCCAGGGTCACGCCGCCGTTACCGCAGGCCAGCAGCAAAAAGCCGATCATGGCCGCCGAGCGCCACTGCACCCAAGTTGGGGCCGGCGCACCACGCCAGCGCATAAAGGCGTACATCAAACCGCCTGCCACCAAAAACCGCACCCCGGCCATCATCAACGGAGGCCACGACTCAATCCCGATCCGGATGGCCAAGTAGGTCGAGCCCCAAATCACGTACAGCGCAAAGAAAGCACCAATCAATTGCAACGGAAAACGGCGTACAGCAGGCATGGGGCAACTCAGGGGCAGAGGCAGGGGTGCAAGGATTCTAGACAAAGGGTGGCGAAATAATAAGTAACAGAACGCACCAAAAGTGACCCGTACACTTTTTCCGACTCGGCCCCGTGTAAAAGCGAACGGGCTCGCGACCTTTTGATCGGTAAACGACCGCGAGCCATCGAGCGGCGACTGGCGGCTCCAGGGAAACCGTTTAAAAGCCGCGATAGCGCTTGAGGTGTTCGTTGATCTTGGCCGCCGGGACTTTTTGCAGGCTGCGCAGCAGGTCATGGTTCAACTCGCGCAAGCCGTGCTGTTGGCGCAGTTGTTCTGCCAAGTGGCTCAGCAGGTTGGCCGCCATTTCGGCATCGGCCATGGCCCGGTGAGCCTGGCCCGTATGGGGCAGGCCCGCAAAGGCGGTCAGCGTGCCGAGCTTGTGATTGGGGGCTGCCGGCATCAACCGTCGCGCCAATAACAACGAACAGGCAAAGTGTTGCAAACGGGTACGCTTGATGCGGCCCATTTCGAAGTCCCAGAACTTTTGGTCAAACGCCGCGTTGTGCGCCAGCAGCGGCGTGATACCCACAAACTCATTGACCTCATTCATTACCCGCTCGGCCGAGGGGGCTGTACGCAACATCGCGTTGCTGATGCCAGTCAGTTGCTCGATAAAGCCCGGCACCCGAACCCCTGCGTTCATCAGGCTCTGGTAGCGGTCGACAATGCGCCCCTGCTCAAGTATCACCACCGCGATTTCCGTGGCCCGGCAACTGCTGCTGGGGGAGATGCCGGTGGTTTCAAAGTCAATAACCGCAATACGTTCCAAACGGGGTCAATCCTGTCAAAAAAGAGTTACTTGAGCAGCAAGCTGCCTTCAATCGGTATATAACGGCCGGCCGCACGGATCAACGAGTTGGCCGTCAAACCCGGCACGCCGTACGCCACGGTTTGCACGCCGTGCTTGCTGGCAATGCGCTCGAGCAACAGGTCGAAGTCGCCATCACCCGAAGCCAGCACCACTTCGTCCACATTGGCGGCGGCATCCATGATGTCGATGGTAATACCCACATCCCAGTCCCCCTTGGCCGAGCCGTCGCTGCGCTGGATGTAGGGCTTGAGCTTTACCGTGAAACCGAGGTTGCGCAGGATCTGCTGAAACTGCTGCTGCTTGCTGTCACCCCGGTCGATCGCATAGGCATACGCCTCGACGATTTCACCGCGCTGGCGAATGTCAGCCCACAAGGCGGCGTAGTTGAAGTGGCAACCATACGCTTGGCGCACCGTGTAATAGAGGTTCTGCACATCCGCGAAGACTGCAATTCTTTTCACCGACCTACCTCATGATGCCCTGGCAGCGGGCAAGCAACTGAAGAAACGAAATAGCAGTATGCCAGCCTACAAGGGCCTTGCGCGGATAAACCGCCCGACGTGCACGCGAGCACCCCGGGCGGCAAAGGATCAAACGAAGGAATCGTCGTCGGAGAAAAAGCCATCATCGTCCAGGCCGGCGTCTGGAACGTTGCTGTAATCATTGCTGGCATATTGCTGATTATCACCACCCCAACCGTTGTCACTGACCGGCGTGGGCTGCTCGATGATTTCTTCAACGACGGGCGGTTGCGAGTGATGGCCAAACAGGCTGCTGAGCCCTTGTGCCAGCATCACGCCACCCGCCACACCGGCGGCCGTTTTCAAGGCACCGCTCATAAACCCGCCGCCAGAGGCTGAGGCGGGAGCCGCGGCCGCTGCGCCGGGTGGGGGCGCGAAAGCAGGTGCCGCCGGGGGCGACGACGGCCCATCACGCCAGCCGCCCGTAGTCGGTGCCGGCGCAGGAGCGGGTGCGGGTGCGGGCGCGCGATTGCCGCCACCGAACATGCCGGACAAAAAGCTCCCGCCCGATGAAGCGGGTGCGGGTTGGGTGCGGGCCTGGTCAAGCTCGGCTTGCAACTGCTTGTTCTGCTGATCCAGCTGCTTGAGCGCTGCCTCTTGCACCAGAATGGCTTGCGTCATGTAGTAAGCCGCTGCTGGCTGACGCGCCAGGTGTTCGTTGATCCGCGCTTGCGCTTGGGCATCGCGCGGGGCCGCCTCCCTTTCAGCCTGTTGTAGCCGGGTAAACAACCCGTCAATCAGGGTTTGTTCTTCGCTGTTCATGACGACCTCATTGGATGGCGGATAAAAACCGGAGCCTTGCACAGCACGGCAGGCTCCAAGCGGGCATGCCTGCAAGGTGCACTGCCGGGCAGTGCAAAGGTTATGGGGGCAAGGGCATGCGTTTCAACCGACCTTACCGATTGCTTACATTTGTTCAAAGGTGCAGCTCATCGGTTAAAGTGGCGCACCGCTTTTGACTGCTGATACCTGATAATGAATCCGCTGACTGTTATTCGCGACTCCCTGTACTTCGTCCAGCGCAATCTCGGCCAGATTGTGACGCTGTGCCTGCCCCTGGTCATTCTTGAGGCTGTGTTACAACGCCTCGTTGACGGCACTGTGGGCCCCGATGCCTCCCCCGGTTACAGCATGGTGGTCGGCCTGCTCGCCTACCCGCTGTACACCAGCGCCCTGATCCTGTTTCTCGACGCCCGCAGCCGAGGCGAAAGCCCGAGCAACCGCGACGTGCTGGCACGGGCGCTCACCCTGTGGCCAAAGTTCGCCCTGCTGGCCGCCATCAGCACCTTGCTGATTGTGCTTGGCCTGTCGATGTTCTTCATTCCGGGGATCTACCTGACCGTGGTGCTCGCGTTTGCCGAATACCAGTTGGTGCTGCGTGGCCAGCCGCCGCTAATGGCCATGAAGGCCAGCCTGGTCATGACTCGCGGCCATTTCTGGCGCTTGTTCGTGTGCATTCTGGCGGTGCTGGGGCCCTTGATGTTGCTCAAGGAGTTCAGCTTTTCGCTCTTGCCCAAAGACGACAACCTGCTGATCTCGATTGTCCTTGAAAGCCTCAACGGCTTTCTGCAATTGTTTATCACGGTTGTCCTGTTCCGCCTGTTTATGTTGATTGGCGAATCCTCTGAACCGCATCAAGCCTGAGCCCCCGACATGCCACGTATTCTGCGTAACACGGTGATAGGCGTGCTGCTGGCCTCAGCAGCATTGGCGAGCCTGATTTACAGCATGACGTGGCGCCCCGATACCAAAGAGGTGCTGTCATTCAGTTGCCCGATATCGACCCCCATGCTGGTGCCTGGCCAGGACCTCAAGGTCATGACCTGGAACGTGCAGTACCTGGCGGGCAAGCGGTATGTGTTCTGGTACGACCTGAACGACGGCAGTGGCCCGGACACCCGCCCCACCGGCGAAGACATGGCATTTAGCCTGGATGAAGTGTCCCGCGTGATCCGCGATGAGCGACCTGACCTGGTGCTGCTGCAAGAACTCGATGAAAACGCCAAGGCCAGCGACTATCAGGACCAACTGGCCCTGTTGCAAGAACGCCTGGTAGACCTGTACCCGTGCAGCACCCAGGCCTTCACCTGGAAAGCCGACTTCGTACCGGACTGGCGTATTTTCGGCAGTGTGGGGCGCAAACTGGTCACGCTAAGCCGTTACCAGATTGAGCATGCCGAACGCCTGCAATTACCCGTGGCGGATGCCAACTTCATTAGCCGCCAGTTCCAGCCCAAGCCCGCGTTGCTGGTCAATTACCTGCCGCTCAACGACGGCGGCCAACTGATCGCCATCAACACGCAACTGGACGCGCCCACACTCGACAACAGCAACTTGCATCGGCAAATGCAAAGCACCGCCTCCCTGCTCGACAAATTCGAAAGCCAAGGCACCCCCTGGGTAATCGGGGGGGATTTCAACCTGCTGCCCATCGGCCAGTTCCAGCGCCTGCCGGCGCAATTGCGCCTGGGGTATTCGCCTGACAGTGAGCTGCATATGCTCTGGGAAAAGTACCCCATGATCCCCAGCAACCCAGACGCCACCGGCATCGACCGCGAATTGTGGCTGACTCACTTCCCCAACAACCCAAAAGCCACAGAGCCTGACCGCACACTCGACTACCTGGTCTACAGCACAAAACTCGACCGCATCGAAGGCTATGTGCGCCAGCAAGATACGCTGAGCATTTCCGATCATTTACCGGTCGTAGGGCGATTCTTGCTGCCGCCGAATTGAGCAGGCACGGTGTAAGCACCAGTCAGACCGATAGAAACGGTCTTCAATCCTGACGCTCTCGCTTGGAGCATGCTTTTCAACTGCCATTATCTGAAACCCGCCAAGCAATTACAGAGGGTTCCTACTCAAATTAGGCAACCATCCGACACGCCATTTTCCTTCCCCCATGCTCAACTCTTCGCCTCTAGGCGAACCTTTCCTCCCTTCAGTAGATAAGCGTCCGCCGCCCTCCGCTACAAGAGGTCAGCATGCCCACCGATCCAGCCTGCGTTCTCTCGGCTCACAAACACCGGTTGATCAAACTCGCTGTTCAAACTGAATCCGATCACGAACTGCTGCTGGACAGCTTCAGTGGCCATGAAGCGATTTCCCAACCGTTCAGCTTTGAGTTGGCGCTGCTTAGCCGCGACCCACGGCTCGAACTCAAGACGCTGGTCGGCCAACCCACACGGCTTGAAGTCGAATTGGCCAATGGCGCTCACCGCTTCATTCACGGCCACATCACAGGCTTCAACCACCTGAAGAATGACGGTGGTTTAAGCTATTACTCGGCGACGTTGAGCCCCTGGTTTTGGTACCTGAGCCAGCGGGTAGATTCTCGTATTTTCCAAGACCGCACCGTAGTCGATGTGCTGCACACGGTCTTTGCTCATTACGGCGTAATGGCCAAGTTCCGATTCGATCTTGCGCAAGGCGCGCCCCTCAGACCCCACAGTTGCATCACACAGTTCAATGAAACAGACGAACACTTTGCACGCCGCCTACTTGAGCAAGAAGGCTGGTTGTTCTACTTCGAACACACCGCACAAAGCCATACGCTGGTGGTGCGCAATGACTCCAACAGGCTCACGCCGCTGGAGCAACAACCGGTCATTGAGTACCACCCGCATTCGATCCCGGGCACTGCCGACACCATCAGTGAATGGACCGCCCACCGCCAGCAGCAGTCCGACGCCATCAGTGCGCCCTCCTTCGATTACAAGCAAGCAGCGCCTTGGGAACACATCGATACAGCTTTTCTGAAACCTGCCAGCGACGCCGTACGATTTGAGCAGTACACCTTTTTAGGGCAATACCACTCGGGTAGCCGGGCCGAAACGGCCAATCGTGTCGGCTGGCACCGCGATGCCTTGCATGCGCAGGGCAAAACCTTTCGCGGTGCCAGCAATTGCCGAGCGATGGTGCCGGGTTACACCTTCACGCTGACGCAGCACCTGCGACATGATCCCTCACAGGCGTATGAAGGCAGCAATCCGCGCGAGCCAGGGGCCACGGTTAATGAGTTTCTGTTGTTGAGCGTGCAGCATCAGGGGCACAACAATTACCTCAACGAAGCTGAAGCGGACTACAGCAACACCTTCACCAGCATCCGTCGTCATATTCCTTATCGCCCTCAATGCTTGACGCCCTGCCCTGTGGTTGCCGGGCCTCTGACCGCCATCGTGGTCGGCGAAAACGCCTTGGGTGAGGTGCACACCGATGAGTGGGCACGCGTGAAAGTGCGCTTTCATTGGCAACGCGAACAGCCCAATGAACGCGACAGCGCCAGGCAGCATGCGCAAGACACCGCGTGGCTGCGGGTAGCCCACCCCAGCGCCGG
This sequence comes from Pseudomonas sp., assembly GCF_030150285.1. Lineage (GTDB taxonomy): Bacteria > Pseudomonadota > Gammaproteobacteria > Pseudomonadales > Pseudomonadaceae > Aquipseudomonas. The sequence continues at coordinate 15,191 of NZ_JASLGE010000059.1, forward strand.
GGACGGCTTTGGCCATCAGTTCATGCCGCGTATCGGGCAGGAAGTCGTGGTGAGCTTTATGGCCGGGGACATTAACCAGCCGTTGATCACCGGCACGGTGTACAACAGCCTTCACCACTCGCCACGTTTCAGCGATGTGGCCGGGTTGAAGCCGTTACCGACCAACAGCGCCCTGAGCGGGATCAAGACAAAAGAACACAAAGGCGGCGGCTACAACGAGTTGCTGTTCGATGACACCACAGGTGAACTGCGCACCCGGCTCGCCAGCCGCCATCAGGACAGCGCGTTAAACCTGGGCAAATTGACAACGCCGCGCAACGAAGGCAAGGCCCACCCACTGGGCAACGGTGCAGAACTGCGTACCAATGCCGCAATAGCCTTACGCGCCGCGCAAGGCTTGCTGCTGACTACCTACGCCAAGCATCAGGCGCAAGACCCGCAGTTGGGCCGTGAAGCCCTGCTGGAATTGCTCAGCCAGTGTGCCGACCTGTTTAAGTCATTGGGCGAAACCGCGACGGCACAAGGCGCGCAGGCACTCGATTACGCGGGTATCCAAGCGTTACGCCACACCCTGAACCAGTGGCCCGCGGCCGACAGCTCAGCCAGTGGTGAACCGCTGATCGCCATCACCAGCGAGGCAGGTATTGTCAGTGCCACCCCGGCCTCCCAAGCCCATTACGCGGGGGGTAATCACGACACTACCGCGCAGGACCACCTGCAAATGACCAGCGGCGCGGCCATGCGCCTGCACGCGGGCCAAGGTATTTGCGCGTTTGCCCAGGACGCTGGCATCAGCGCCATCGCCAATCGCGGCAAGGTACTGGTTCAGGCCCAAAACGACGACATCGCCCTCAATGCACAAAAGAACCTGCACGCTTCAGCGGCTGAAGGTGAAATCGTCCTGACGGCACCGACCATTCGTTTGGTCGCCGACGACGGCAGCTACATCAAGATTGGCGGCGGCATCGAGATCGGTACGTCGGGCAGCGCCATTGTGCATGCGGCGGACCATGATTGGGTCGGCCCCAAAACCGACCGCGCACCGATGCCTGCGTTTGGCCGTGATGGGGCGGACCAACGCCATGTTTTGCACTTTGAAGGTGACCCAAAGGCTGTTGCGTTATCGCAGGCTTATCACGTCGCGCTGGAGGATGGCAGCGTGGTGCAAGGGATCACTGGAGCTGACGGGGGTACGGAACAGATTCAGCGAGACGCCATGCAACTCGCCAAGGTGAATGCCTTGAAACCGTTGCTTGGCGCAGGTTCGGCGGGCACTGGCGGTGCCATGCAAATTGCGCAGCCCAGCCAGAACAGCCCGTATGACCTCACCTTTCTCATCAAAAACAAGCAGACCGGCATGCCGCTCAGCGATGTGAAATATCGAATTCAGCTGGAGTCCGGCGATGTCGTCGTCGGCATCACTGACGAGCACGGCAACACCCAAACCGTGCAATCCGACACACCACAAATCGCCAGAATCGAGGTGCCTTACGATGACGATAGCGCGACACAACCTCACTCCCACGTCGGACCAGACGCCTGTGATTGTTGAGATTTCCACGAAAAAACCCAGTGGCCGCTCTTGGGTGAGTGAATTTCCGACCAGCGTCAGCCTGGATGACTTGGCGGCACCGTTTTCGACACAAGCAACGGCCTTTATGACTGCGCTTCGTGCCGCAGGCGCAACCGTCAGCATTTCTGCAACGTTGCGGCCTGCCAATAGGGCCTTCCTCATGCACTGGGCATGGCAAATCGTGAACAACAACGCCGACCCACAAACAGTGCCGGAACGTGAAGGCATCGATATTGAGTGGGCCCATCAAGACGATGCAGGTGCTTATTCTCGTGTTAAATCCGTGGCTGGCGCTAAAGCGATGGTCAATGCATATGGCATGCAAAACCTTAAAACCTCTCCCTCCCTAACGTCCCGGCATATCGAAGGCAACGCCATCGATACGACGATCAGTTGGGCGGGGACCCTCACTGTCAATAATGCATCAGGTACAGCGGTGATCATCCATACCGAGCCTCGAACCTCAATGAATATTGAGTTGCACGCTGTGGGGAAAACCTACGGCGTTATCAAGTTTGTGGGGGGAAATAAGGACAAGCCCCATTGGTCAACGGACGGAAAGTAACCCATGACGACCCATTTCTCAGTAGCGGCAGTGGTTTTACTCGCATTGACTCAAGCGGCTTGCGGGTCGGAACAAACTCCCAGCGATATCAGTAAATTCGTTGAACAACGGGACCTATGCGACCACTTGCGTGGCGAAATTCCCGATCCAGGAGATGAGCAAGCGCAGGTCATCGACGACATAAACCAGCAATGCCGAGGCACGGACGCTGAACTGCAACGGCTCAAGCTCAAATATGCAGGCAGCACTACGTTTGAGCACCTGTTGAATCAGTACGAGCCAGGCATCGAACCCCAGTGAAATGGGCTGATGGCAGCCCTCAGAGGAACTCAGGCATGAGCGACCCCAACTACAGTGTTATCGCCGAACAACGCAGTCGGCTTGTCCCCAATCGACCGGGGGATCGACGGGTCGCCATTCCGCGTGACATGCCCGGCATCGTGATTTTTTTGCATGGCGTTAACGACCCTGGCGCGTCGTATGAATCGGTGGAAACCGGATTGCTTCAAGGCTTGAACGAGCGGCTGAATCGCCCGGATTTGTGCGCTGGACGTTATGGCGCTGAGTTTGCGGCAGCAAAGGCGGTTCCGGTAAAGGATTTAAATAGTACCGAACGAAACAGGCTCGACGACCCCGACACCCACCTCTACAAACGCAGCACCGATAAAAATACTCGCAGCTGTTTCATCCCGTTCTATTGGGGCTATCGTGCCGCGCCAGACGAAATCAAACGCGACAAAAACGGCGACCCGACCAAGCTGCGCACCCAGTACCAGGACAACTTCAACAACCGCCTGGACCGTCACTTCGCCAAGGGCGGCGGGTTCTTCGCCAACGCCACCAACAACCTGCTGGAGATGTTCGGTGAGGGGTTCGACACCCTCACCCGGCACCTGGCTAATCTTGCGCTGCCCAATACGTTGTTTATGGGGGCCAATCCACACCGTCGCTATTTCATCCTGGCAGCCCACCGCCTGGCCATGCTGGTCAGTGAAGCTAGACGCCTGGCCCCCGATGAAACCATCACCATCATGGGGCACAGCCAGGGCACGCTGATCACCCTGCTTGCGCAGGCCTTACTGGTAGATCGCGGCCAACGTTGCGCCGACTGCGCAATCATGGTCGCCTCGCCGTATTCACTATTACCGAGTAAAACGCCGGAAGGCTCCGACACCCTCGGCACCCTGATAGATATCGTACGTGCAGTGACGGCCACGCCTCATGCCATGCCGTCTCTCAGTGAGCTGCAATACGGGCAACCCGCTTATGGCGGTCGCACCGGCCCGCACTGGTCACCGCAACAAGGGCAGCGCCTGGGGCCGGATGAAAACACAGTGGTGTTTCCCGAACGCGACAATCGCGGCAAGGTCTATCTGTATTTCAGCCATGATGACTCTACCGTTGGCATCAACGATGTCAGTGGTATTGGCACCTTTGGTGTTCCATCACATTTACCCGATGGCAAGCCCGTAATGTCGGCCATGCCTTCGGGGTTTTATCAGCGGCTGTGGAGCACACGGCACCGCAACGAAAAACCGATCTACGTGGGTACAGACCCCAGCCTCGTGCCCTTACGCGTCATGGGCGACCGCTATTCAGCAGAACATCAGCTAATCCCCGCCATATTGCAAAACACCACAGGCATAGGTGAAACCCGCTACATCAATGCCGAGCCCCTGACACCGCCGTATGCGCCGCAGATGTTCGGCGGCGAAGCCATCACGGGCAGCCCGACCCGCGCGGGTATCGACGCACCAGACGCGGTTTCACAGAACAACGCATTGGGCAATAGCAACGCCACGTTCAAATGGGTTGAACTGCGCCATAGCCCAGCACGCGTGTCGGAGGCTAAGGCGTTAGCTGCCTGGAATCAGGGCAAGGGAGCAGACGACCAAACGCGCGTGCTGCGCCAGACCGTGGTGCTGGGTAACCCCATGCTCGACATCGCGGATCACTTTCTAATTGAGCGCGAAGAAACGCCCAACGAAATCCGCGCCCGTCTAGCGGTCGATCCCAAGGAGTGGGGCAACAACAGCTATCACTCGGCGGTTTTGCGCAGCCCGGAAAACCATCGGTGGGTGACGGCAATGGATGTGGCGGTGGGGCAGGCTAAATGCTTGGACGACCCGCAGATTCGGGAGGTGCTGATTGCGATAGCGGATTGGCGGATGGACGAAGATTCATTTCTGAAACTTAACGATAAACCGGGCTGGCCGAGGCTTAGCGCTGAGGCACGGGCCTTGGTCAGGGCTAATTACCTCTATTACGAAGATGGCGTATTTCCGCCTGAGGAACTGGTGCCAATGACGCCGCCCCCACTGGTCAGAAGACCCTGCGACACAGAAGGCAAGCCATGAATAGCCGACCGCGCTTCACCGTGTTCCTTTGGGTCGGGCTTGCACTGGTTTTCGGCTGGCTGACTTTCGTGACCGATCAAGTGATGAAGTACAGAGAGATTGAAGAAATGACGATGAGAAACATCGCGCCGCCTACCCTC
>NZ_JASLGE010000084.1 GCF_030150285.1 Pseudomonas sp.
ACAACGAAAACACCGGCACCGTTCTGCTTGAAGCCTTGGTGGCGGGTTTGCCGGTATTGGTCAGCGCGGTGTGCGGCTATGCCCATTACATCAGCGACGCCGATGCGGGCCTGGTGCTGGACGAACCGTTCGAGCAGACACAACTCAATGACTATCTGACCCACATGTTGTCCGACGATGCTGCACGTGCGGCCTGGAGCCAAAATGGCCTGGCCTACGCGCAGACGGCCGACCTCTATAGCATGCCGCAGCATGCTGCGGATGTGATTCTGGCGGAGCAACACTGATGAAACTGATACTTGCCGAACCCTTCAAACGCTTGTGGGCTGGGCGCGATGCGTTCACCGAAGTCGAGCGTCTGCACGGCGAGGTGTACCGTGAGCTTGAAGGCCGACGGACCTTGCGCACCGAAGTCGATGGCCGTGGTTTCTTTGTGAAAATCCACCGTGGCATTGGCTGGGGTGAAGTGTTCAAGAACCTGCTGACCGCCAAATTGCCGGTGCTCGGTGCGGGCCAGGAATGGCGGGCGATAAACCGCCTGCATGAAGTGGGTGTGCCCACCATGACCGCCGTTGCCTACGGCGAAAAGGGCCACAACCCGGCGGCGCAGCACTCATTCATTATTACCGAAGAGCTGGCCCCGACCGTCAGCCTCGAAGACTTCAGCCTCAACTGGGTCAAAGAGCCACCGCTGCCCAGGCTCAAGCGAGCCCTGATCGCCGAAGTGGCGCGCATGACCGGCATGATGCACCGCGCGGGCGTCAACCACCGCGATTGCTACATCTGCCACTTTTTACTGCACACCGACAAGCCGGTGACGGCGGACCACTTCCGCCTCTCGGTGATCGACCTGCACCGCGCCCAGACCCGCGCCGTCATCAGCACACGCTGGCGCAACAAGGACCTGGCCGCGCTGTATTTCTCGGCGCTGGACATTGGCCTGACCCGGCGCGACAAACTGCGCTTCCTGCGCGGTTATTTCCAAAAGCCGTTGCGTCAGATCCTGCGTGATGAAGCCCATTTGCTGGCGTGGCTCGAAGGCAAGGCGAACAAACTGTACGCGCGCAAATTGCGTTACGGAGACGCACTCTAATGGCGGGTTGGAACCTGGACCCGGCCTACAGCGCGCTGGCTTCGGATTTTGGCACTCTGGATGCGGTGTTCGCTTTGCAAGGCGAACACCTGACGCGCGACCCCTTGTCGGAAGTCATTCGTGTCGAGCGCGGTGGCGTCAATTATTACGTCAAGCGCTACACCGGGGCCGGCAAAGGTTTGCGCCGCTACCTGGGCCGCCCACGGGTCAAGTCCGAATGGCAGAACCTCAAGCGCTTCGCCAAATGGGGCATTCCCACAGCAGAGGTGGTGGCGTGGGGCCTTGAGCGCCGCTGCCTGGCCTACGACCGCGGTGCCATGATCACCCGCGAACTGCCCGGTACCCGTGACTTGTCGGAGCTGGCGGACAACCATGATCCCTTGCTCAAAAACCGCGCCTGGGTCGATTGCGTCAGCCGCCAATTGGCGCGCTACACCAAAACCATGCACGACCACCGTTTCACCCATAACGACCTGAAGTGGCGCAACCTGCTGATCGACGATCAGCCCCGGCTGTATTTGATCGATTGCCCGAACGGTGATTTCTGGCGCGGTTTCTGGCTCAAATACCGCATCACCAAAGACTTGGCGTGCCTGGATAAAGTGGCCAAATACCACTTGTCGGCCACCCAGCGCCTGCGCTTTTATTTTCAATACACCGGACGCACCAGGCTTAACGCGGCGGACAAGGAACGTGTGCGCCATATCGTGCGTTTTTTTGAGGGACGGGAATGACTGACTACGTGGCCGAGGCTGACCGTGCCTTGCTGGAACGCAATGGGGTGGCGGATTTTGATGCGCTGTGGAACCTCAAGCTCGAAGCGGTGGACGAGCCCAACACCAGCCGTGGTGGCTGGAGTACGGTCTTTCGCCTGGACCTTGAGGGCCAGGGTTTCTACCTCAAGCGCCAAAGCAACTACCTGACTCGCACGTTGCACAGCCCGTTGGGCGAGCCGAGTTTTGCTCGCGAATTTCGCAATATCCAGCGCTATCAGCAGTTGGGTATTCCAGCCCTCGACGCGGCGTTTTATGGGGAACGCAAGGTGCCAGGTGAGCGCCGGGCGGTGTTGATGACGCGGGCCCTGGATGGCTGGAGCGATCTCGACACGCTGCTGGAGCAATGGCCGCAACTGACCGGCGAGCAACAGCAGGCCATTTTGCAGGCCTGCGGGCAACTGGCGCGACGCCTGCACGCGGTGCGTCAGGTTCACGGCTGTTTCTACCCCAAACACATCTTTTTACAAGCGCACGGTGCCCAGTACCGGGCGCAACTGATCGACCTGGAAAAAACCCGGCCTTTGTTGTTGGGGCAGCGTGACCGGGTCAAGGACATTGAGCCGTTACTGCGCCGGGCGTCGGTGTGGAGTGATGCAGAAGTGCGCGCGTTGCTGGCGGCTTACCTTGATCAACCGGTCGACAGCGGCCTGGTCGACGCCTGGTTCGTGCGTCTGAATTCGCGCCGTAGCCACAAGGAGAAACGCTGATGCGCTTGTCCGAACTGCAAAAGGCCGGGCGCACGCCGGGCTTGCCGTTGAGCCTTGAACTGGCAGACGCCGCCGGGCCTGCGCAGTTGCAACTGCTGACCTTGCTGCGCGTATTGCCGGGCCAGCGTTATGTGGGCGCAGGCGTATGGCGGGGGCGCACGGTGCTGGCCAAGTTGATGGTGGGCAGCAAGGCCGCGCGCAACTTTGAGCGTGAGTTGACCGGCGTACGTCTGTTGGCGGAACAGGGCCTGACCACGCCGTTGCTGCTGGCCGATGGTTTGCAAGACGGGGAGGGCGGCTGGTTGCTGTTCGAGTTTCTGGAAGACGCGCACAGCCTGGATGAAGCCTGGAAGGCCGTTGAGCACCTGCCCGTGCTGGCAGACGAACAGCAAGCGGTCTTGGCCGAGGCCCTGGCCGCGATTGGCCAGATGCACCTCAAAGGCCTGTGGCAGGAAGACCTGCACCTGGACAACTTGTTGCGCCAGAACGGCCACCTGTACTTGATCGATGGCGCGGGGATTTGCGTCGAACAGGCTGGCAAGCCGTTGTCTCGGGACAAAGTGCTGGAAAACCTCGGGGTGTTTTTTGCGCAATTGCCCAAAACCCTTGAGCCGTTTATTGAAGAATTGCTGGTGCATTACCTGCTGAGCAACGGCGAACACGCCTTGCCGCTGGAGGCGCTGCTCAAGCAGATCGAAAAAGTCCGGGCCTGGCGCTTGAACGACTTCCTCAACAAAACCGGCCGCGACTGCACTTTGTTCAGCGTGCAGCGTGGGGCGTTTGCCTTGCGTGCCGTGCGCCGCGAAGAAACCGCCGCCCTGTTGCCCGTGCTGGCCAATGCCGATGCCTTGCTCGACCAGGGGCACCTGTACAAGACCGGCGGCGCGGCAAGCGTGGGCAAGGTGGACGTGGCGGGGCGCACATTGGTGGTCAAACGCTACAACATCAAGGGCTTTGCCCATTGGCTCAAGCGTTTTTGGCGGCCCAGCCGGGCCTGGCATTCGTGGCGCGAAGGCAATCGCCTGGCGTTCCTCGGCATTGCCACGCCCAAGCCGTTGGCCCTGTTGGAAACCCGCTTTCTGGGGCTGCGGGGCAAGGCGTACTTGGTCACCGAATACCTGCCGGGGCCGGACATCATCGAGCGTTTTGCGCCCTACGTTGCCCAAGGCGACGCGCCCGAGGCCGAGTTACAGGCGCTGGACCGGTTGTTTGCCGACTTGATTCGCGAACGCATCAGCCACGGTGACCTGAAGGGGCATAACGTGTTCTGGGCCGACGGGCGCTGGGCGCTGATTGACCTGGACTCCATGTGCCAGCACCGTTCAAACACCCGCTTTGCCCCGGCCTACGCCCGTGACCGGGCGCGCTTTATGCGCAACTGGCCGGCGACCAGCGCGCTGTATCAAGTGATTGATGAGCGTTTGCCGAAAGAGGTGTAATCCAACCCCTGTAGGAGAGGTCGCCCCGTCTTCGGCGCCGCGCTGTCGCGCAAAGAACTGGGGCGCACTTCATTAAACTGTAGGAGCGAGCTTGCTCGCGATCTTTTGACCTTTAAAAGCTTTATAACGCCGCGCTGTTGTTCAGCAATCCTATCCATTGCTGCGGTCACGGCCACTTAAGGTTCCGGCTTTACGCCGTGTTACTTTGATGATCAAAAACCAGATCAAAAGATCACGAGCAAGCTCGTTCCTACAGTGTGGTTTTGCGACTTAGAAGTTGTACTCAACCCCCGCGCCCGCATACCACGAGCGGCCCGGGGCGGCTTCGTAGTAGCGGCTGCTGCTGTCGGCCACGATCACCGAGCCCACGTACTGGCGGTCCAGCAGGTTGTCCAGGCGTAAGGTCTGGTGGAAGGTCCAGTGTTCGATCTTCTGTTCAAACTTTGCCCGCCAGTTGAACACGCTGTACGCCGGTGCCGCTCTGGCGGTGTTGGTGTCTTCCACGTAGACCTTGCTACGGTACATGCCTTCAAGGGCAGTGCTGACCCAGTCGGCCGGCTTCCAGTTAACTTCCGCGAACAGCGTGGTTTGCGGCACGCCCGGCAGGTCGTTGCCTTTGTCCACGTTTTTGCGGTTAGTGCCGCTGCCGCTGACAAAGTTACTGTCATAGGTGGCCTGTAGGCGGGTGTAGGCCAGGGTGGCGGTCCAGTGTTCGGCCAACTGGCTTTCGACGCCCAGTTCAAAGCCACGGCGCAAGGTGCGGCCGGCGTTTTGGTAGGTGGTGCGGCCGCCATCATTGCCAGCGACCACCAGTTCATCTTCCGTGGTGATCTGAAACACCGCCGCGTTGATGCGCGTGTTGTACACCTGCGCTTTGAGGCCCACTTCATATTGCGTGCTTTCAGCAGGTTTCAGGCCAAAGTTGAAACCCTTGCCACTAGGCGAATACGCCAGTTCGGCCTGGGTCGGTGTTTCAAAGCCTTTGCCCGCGCTGGCATAACCATGCAGTTCGGGGGTGAAGGCGTACATCACGCTGACCGTCGGGGTGGCTTTCTCGTAGCGCTTGGTGCCGCTGTCGTCGCCATTGCTCAAAAATTGATCGTGGACGTCCATTTCCATCGTGCTGTAGCGCAGGCCTGCCTGCACGGTCCAGTCGTCGATGGCCCAGTTGGCTTGAACATAGGGGTCGAGGCTGCGGGCGGTGTCGATTTCGTCACGCACCAAAGCCCCTTTAACCCCCAGCTCATTGCCAATAAAGTTGTTATAACCGTGGCGGCTATCGCGGCTTTGGTCGAAATCCAGCCCGCCGATCAAGGTCAGGTCACCCGGTACGCCATACACCGGTTGCAGCCAGCGCAGGCTACCGCCATAAAATGTGCGGTCGAATTGCACCACGCCACCGCCCTGGTTGTTGCTGGGGTTTGGCCTTGGAGGGTTTCCGACAGATTTGGGAATCGACAAGTACTGGATCACGCTGCGGGTGCCGGTGTAGGCATTGACCTGCAAGGTCGCATCGCCGATATAACGCTCGTAGTTCAAGCCCACCTGTTGATGGTCAATGCTTTTGCGCGTGTTGTAAGCCAGCGCGGCCGGCGCAACCGAGCGCGGATCAGCCTTGTAAGCGCTCCAGGTCTGGCCCAAAGGGTCTTGAGTGCCGTTTTGTTCAAGGCTGCTGTAGATCAGCGCCATTTTGCTGTCTTCGTCGGGCTTGAAGTTGAGCTTGGCGAAGGTCTGGTCGCGGCGTGCGGCGCTGTGGTCGCGGTAGCCGTCGGTGTCCAGGCGCGAAGCGTCGAGCACAAAGCCCACGTCATCGGTGGCCCCTTCAGCGGTGAGGTGGTTCTTGTTCAGGCCATCGCTGCCGATCAGGGTTTCGGCCCCTATGCGCGGCGGGCCTTCGCCGTCGCGGGAGAACATTTGAATCACCCCGCCCGCATTGCTGCCGTACAGGGTGGCGGCCGGGCCGCGCAGTACTTCAATGCGCTCGGCGGTGTCGAGGTTGAAGGTGGCCGCCTGGCCCTGGCCATCCGGGGTGCTGGCCGGAATGCCGTCGGCAATCAGCTTGATGCCGCGCACCCCAAAGGCGGAACGCGCCCCAAAGCCGCGAGACGAAATTTGCAGATCCTGCGCGTAGTTCTGGCGGTTCTGCACCACCAGCCCCGGCACGCGGGACAACACTTCGCTGGCATTAATGCCCAGTTGGCCATCGCTGATCTGCTGCTGGTTGATGCTGTCTACCGAATACGGCACATCAAAACTCGGGCTGGCGCTGCGCGAGCCGGTGATAACGCTGGGGTCGAGTTCCAGCGGTTCGGCCAGCGCGGTGTGCGCCAAGCAAAGACCTGGTAGCAAAAGGGCAAAACGGGCGGGTACAAAAAAATTCATGGGGGATTTCAGGGTTCCGTGTGAAGCGACCCGTCTGGGCGACGAGTATCAGGCTAGCAGAGGGTGGGCAGTTTAGCGGGGTAAGCGCGTTCATACGAAAAAACAGGAAGCCTTAGGCCGTTATTTGAAACGGTCGGGTGTCAGGTTGTGATGTCTTTCAGGTGTCAAAGTGATGACCTACCCACTCGCGCTGGGTCATTCCCGTGTGCTTTACGCTATAATCCCGCCCTTTAGTTGTTTCTGTGCGTTGCGCGCAGTACACCCTTTTTTCAGGCGCCTGCCGCCTGCCTGCATTCTAACGAGGCACAACCTGTGGCATTGACGATTCTTGGCCTGTCCGGCGCCCTTAGCCATGATCCCTCGGCAGCCCTCTATATCGACGGCAAGCTGATAGCAGCGGCCGAAGAAGAGCGCTTCGTTCGCGATAAGCATGCAAAGAACCGCATGCCCTACGAATCGGCAAAATTCTGTCTTGAACAGGCCGGTATCAAACCTTCTGACGTTGACGTGGTGGCGATCCCTTTCGCGCCGATCAGCTTGTTCGGCAAGGCCCGCTGGCATTACGCCAAGCGTTATTGGTACGCACCGGACCGCGCCCTTGACGCGATCCTGATGGGCAACCGTCGCTACAAGCGCTATCGCAATAAAATCGTGTTCTGCCTTGAGCAACTGGGCTTCGACCCGAAGAAAATCAAGATCGAACCGGTCGAGCACCACTTGGCTCACGCCTCCAGCGCTTACCACTGCTCGGGTTTCAAAGAGAAAACCGCGATCCTGGGCATCGATGGCAAGGGCGAGTACGCCACCACCTTCTTTGGCTATGGCGAAAACGGCAAGATCACCAAGATCAAGGAATTCTTCGACCCGGATTCCCTGGGCGGCCTGTACGGCGCGATCACCGAATTCCTCGGTTTCGAGATGCTCGACGGTGAGTTCAAGGTCATGGGCATGGCCCCGTACGGCGATGCCAGCAAGTACGACTTCTCGCGCCTGGCCTCGTTTGAAAACGGCGAACTGGTGATCAACACCGAATACGCCAACGTCATCGGCCTGCGCCGTTACAAAGAAAAGGGCAAGGGGTTCTACTTCTCGCCAAAACTGATCGAGTGGCTGGGGCCCAAGCGTGAAGGCGACATCGCCGATGAACCTTACATCCACTATGCGGCCAGCATGCAGGCGCTGTTTGAAAAACTGTCGCTGCAAATGATCGATTACTACCTGGGCGATATCCTCAAGGAAACCGGCAAGATTGCCTTCGCGGGCGGCTGTGCGTTGAACGTGAAGCTGAACCAGAAAATCATCGCCCGCCCAGAGGTGAAAGAGCTGTTCGTGCAACCGGCGTCCGGCGATGCCGGTACCGCGGTGGGCGCGGCGGCGTATGTGTCCCATGCGCGCGGCGTGCCGGTCGAGAAGATGGAACACGTGTACCTGGGCCCTGCGTACAGCAACGAAGACGTGATTGCCGCCTGCGCTCGTCACCCGGGCAAGCCGGCGTACCGCAAGATCCAGAACACCCCGGAAAACATCGCCAAAATCATGGTCGACGGCAACCCGGTGGCCTGGTTCCAGGGCCGCATGGAGTTTGGTCCGCGTGCCTTGGGCGGTCGTTCGATCATCGGTTGCCCGAGCAGCGAAGGCGTGGCAGACCGCATCAACGAACAGATCAAGTTCCGCGAGCGCTGGAGGCCGTTCTGCCCGTCGATGCTCGACACCGTTGGCCCACAGATGATCAAGGTCGACCACCCGGCGCCCTTCATGACCTTCACCTTTGAAGTGGCTGAAGAGTGGAAAACCCGCGTGCCAGAGGTTGTGCATGAAGACGGCACCTCCCGTGCCCAGGTGCTCAAGCGCGAATTCAACCCGCGCTACTACGACATGATGAAAGCGCTGGAAGTGCTGACCGGCAACGGCGTGTCACTGAACACCTCGCTCAACCGCCGTGGCGAGCCGATGGTGTGTTCACCCACCGACGCGCTGAACATGTTCTTCGGCTCGGACCTGCAGTACCTGATCATGGAAGACATTCTGGTCGTCAAAGAAGGCGCGCCTGCGTATGAATCGCTCATCTGAGCGCCATGTGCTGCAGTTCTGCCACGGCTATGACGGGCCGTTTCTGGACTGTGCCCGCCAGTACGCCAGCCTGTTTGCGGGCAGCGGGTACAAGGTCACCACGGTCTTTTTGACCGGGGCGGCCGACCCCGAAGTCGCCGCCGGCTGCGCGTCCGATGAAGTGCTGTTTATGGAATTCAGCTCCAGGGCCATTCGTGGCCTGAAGCTGGGGGCCATCGCCAGCTTGCGTAAAATCGCCGCGTCGCGCCGTTTCAGTTTCTGCATTGCCCATCGCTTCAAACCGATTTATATCGCCCTGTTGGCCACCGATTTGCCGGTGATCGGCGTGCATCACGCCTTTGGGGATTACCAGCGACGCAGCCGCAAACTGTTTGCTCACCTGTTTCGCAAGCGCTTGAGCCTGCTCGGCGTGTCGGATGCGGTGCGTGATGACCTGCGCAAGAGCCTGCCCAAATGGCCGGCCGGGCGCATCAGCACGCTCTACAACCGCATCGATGTGGACGCCGTGCAAGCCAGCCAACTGCCGGGCACCCAGGCGCGTGAAGCGTTGGGCTTGTCGGTCGATGGCTTTATTGTCGGCAATGTCGGGCGCCTGCACCCGGACAAAGACCAGACCACGCTGATTCAAGGCTTTGCCAAGGCGCTGCCAGGCCTGCCGGCGGACAGCCAGTTGGTGATCATGGGCAAGGGCCGTCTGGAGCAGGCGCTCAAGGACCTGGCCCATGAACTGGGGGTGGCCGAGCAGGTGATTTTCCTCGGTCAGGTACCCGACGCGCGGCGTTACTTCCGGGCCTTTGATGTGTTTGCCCTGAGTTCTGACCACGAGCCGTTCGGCATGGTGTTGTTGGAGGCCATGGCCGCTGGCGTACCGTTGCTGGCGACCGCGTGTGGCGGGGCCAAGGAAGTGGTCGAAGGGGTGGGCATTCTGTTTCCGCTGGGCGATGCCGAGCATCTGGCCCAAGGCCTGCAACATTTATCGAAGTTGGATGATAACCAGCGCCTGGCCTGTGCCGAGTTGATGCTGGCGCGTCTGCATGAGCGGTTCAGCGACGAAGCGGTGCATGCAACCTTTTGGCAGTTGCCGCCAGTCACCGACCTGACGGCGGAGCGCTAATGTTTAATCGATTTCAACGCGTTCGTGAACGCGGCTGGAGCGTGGTGGACGCCGGCGTTTACGCCGACGCCTGGCAGCGTTTTGGCGGCAGCGTGGCCACCCACCCGCAGGTGATCGAGCGGCTGGCGCAGTTGGCGGATATCCCGGTGCGCTATTTGGCCTGGGAGCAAAACGGTGAGGTAAAAGCCGCGATTCCCACTTGGGGGCGCGACCTGGCCTTGTCCAAGGATGTGCTCAAGCGCCACGGCAAAAAGGGCCTGTTTGACCTCGGCAACGCCGAAATCATTCTGCCCGCCGCCGAAGGGGCTCAGGTGCCCTTGCGGCATCGTGGGCGCTACTTGTCGCAGCTCAATGAGGGGCGTTTCAGCACACTGCTCCCGCAAACCGAACAGTTGGCGATGGCCCGCACGCCGGAAGAGCTGTCGAAGAAGTTTCGCTATAACCAGCGCCGCGAGCTGCGATTGCTGGAAGAGGCGGGCGGCGTTGTAAAGCCGGTAGCGGAGCTGAGCAGCGTTGAACTGGCCGCCATCTACTGCGATCTGTTCTTGCGCCGTTGGGGGTTTGTCGCCACGGGTGCGGAGCGCATGGCGGACGTGGTTGAGGTGTTGCGCGAGTTTCTGATCGGTTCGGTGATCTACCTTAACGGTGCGCCGATTGCGATTCAATTGGTGTACCGAGTTGAATCACCGCAGTGGGTCAGCGTCGAATACGTCAATGGCGGCGTCGATCCTGAAACGCGGGCGTTCAGCCCAGGTAGCGTGCTGAGCTTCCTGAATACGCAGTCGGCCTGGGAGCACGCTCGCAGCGTCAACAAGCCTCTGCGTTTCTCATTCGGCCGCGCCGACCGTGAATACAAAGAGCGCTGGTGCAACCCGGTGCCGGTGTTTAAAACGTAAATGATCTGTCGTAGGAGCGAGCTTGCTCGCGATCTTTTAAAAGATAAAAAGATCGCTAGCAAACGCGCTTCTACGCAGAACTGCATAGAGTCCGCCCATGAGCCGCAAGCAGCAACTCCTCAAGCGTCACCGGCGCAACAAACGGATGGGCTTGTTGATTAGCCTGATCGCCCTGATTGCCTGCGGCGTGCTGGTGGCCTGGTGGCTGCCCGTCGTATTGGCGTTGCTGGGCTGGATCGCCCATGAAGCGTGGCTGGCCGACCATCTGTTTTACGCCGCCCAGGACGACTATCGCTACACCTTTCCCGCTGACAGCCAGCGCCCGGCCGTTCGCTTTGACGGTGATCGCCTGGTGGCGGAACAACCGCTGAACCTGCTGGGTGATGAAACCCTGATCGTGGCCCTGAAGGTCAAAAGTAGCTGGCTGGGCCGGTTCTTCGATCCGTGTGTGCAGATCGTCGGCGAAACCGTTGACACGCAAACCTTCGAGCGTGGGGTCAATGGGCTGCGTTACCTGAACCTGACCGGCAACGCCCGTGCGTTGGCTGCGGGCGACGTGCGCCTTCGCGGTCGTTTTTGCCGTGTGCAGGGGCAGCCCGCTCTTTGGGCATTTCGTCAGCCGGACGTACGCGATCAGCGTGTAATGGTGATCGCCCCGCACGCCGACGATGCTGAATTAGCCGCATTCGGCGTGTACAGCACGGCCAAAGAGGCCTGGATCGTGACCCTGACCGCCGGTGAAATCGAAGCGCAACACTATCAGCAGATGGGCCTTGAACGAGCCGAAGCGGCCCGCATGAAAGGCCGCCTGCGTGCATGGGACAGCATCACCGTGCCCCGTTGGGCGGGTGTGCCGCAGGAGCAGTGTGCGCAACTGGGTTACTTCTGCCTGCAGTTGCCCGCGATGCAGGCCGCGCCCGATCAGCCGATGGCCTCCCGTGAGGCGGACTTGAGCGATACCCGCCTGTTTCGTCAATTCAATACGTTCGCGTTGCCGGGTGATGAAGACGGTGCGCCGACCTGGAATAACCTGCTGGCCGACCTGCGAGCCGTGATCTTGCGGGCCCGCCCCGAAGTGATTGTACTGCCGCACCCGTCCATTGACCCGCACCCGGACCATATCTGCGCTCACGATGCGGTGATGGAAGCACTGAACGGCCTGGCCTGGCAGCCGTCAGTCGTGCTCGGCTATGCCAACCACCTGCATGACAATGACCGCTGGCCCATGGGCGACAGTGGTGACGGCATCACATTGCCGCCGGTATTTGACGCCACCCAGGTGTTAGAGCCGTGCTGCCTGGAATTGACCTTGGGCCAGCAACGTGACAAAGCCATGGCGCTGGGCATGATGCATGACCTGCAACCCCGTGCTGCGCTTAAGCGCCGGTTGCGGCGTGCGATTCAGCAGTGTTTGGCCAGCCGAAAACCATCGCCTTACGGTGAGAACGAGTTCTTTCGTAAAGCGGTACGGCGGCATGAGTTGTTCTGGGTACTTAAAAAATAAAAACAGTGAATCAGGGGCCTTGCGTGGGCCCTTATCTTGACCATTACATTGAGCGCCCTCGTGATGAAAGCATCGCCGCGTATTTTGTTTCTCATGCCGTACTTCGGCCAATGGCCGTTCTGGATGCCGTTTTATCTGGAAACCTGCCGGCGTAACCCGGACATTGACTGGCTCTTTTTCAGCGACTGTGGGGTACCTGAAGATCTGCCGGCCAACGTGACCGTTGAGAGCATGAGCTTTGAGGACTATTGCCGCCTGGTGTCAGAGCGCCTGAACATCAACTTTGCGCCCAAAGCGGCCTATAAGTTATGTGACATACGTCCTGCCATGGGGCATATCCATGAAGATCGCCTGCAAGGCTACGATTTTTGGGCGTTTGGTGACATTGATCTGCTCTATGGTGATCTTCGTCGCTACTTCACTGCAGAGCGCCTGGCCCGCTATGATTTTTTCTCGACCCACGAGCGTCGCGTTGCCGGGCACCTGTGCCTGATTCGCAACACGCGCCGTCAACGAGATTTGTACCTGAAAATCAGCCATTGGAAGGAACGCTTCACTGACCAAAAGCACCATGCGCTGGATGAGGGGGCTTTTACTCGGTTGTTTCTGTGGCGCAAGAACTTCCCCAGACCGCTGTTCAAGCTGGTGGGCAAGTTCAACCCGCTTAGACGGGCCAGCGACTTCACTGAAGCTTTCAGTACGCCAGGAGGCTGCATCAAGTGGCACGACGGCACTGACAACTTCCCGAGCGTGTGGTACTTCAAGCAAGGCGAACTCACGAACAACCGGGACGGGGCCCGCACCTTTGCGTATTTCCACTTTGTGTGCTGGAAACGTAATGAATGGGCGGCCCTGCCCACACCAGACCCCGAGGCGATTCGGCGTCTGGCTGCCGAGCCCGCCTGGGTGATTGATGCCAACGGATTCCACCGGGGAGAGTTATGACGCGTTCCAAGGTTCTGCAGTTGCAGCCCGATTACAACGTCAAGTCCCACGACTTTGCCGACTTGGCTGAACAAATCGTGCGGGCGTTGCCCCGCGAGCGTTACGAGATAACGGCGGCCTTTCTGCGCGGTCGCCCGGGGCCGGGAGAGCCGGTGAGCAAGGCTGATCATTCGGTGTATTTCGAGTTCAGCGACAAGTCGCTCAAAGGCATGCGTTTGCGTGCCATGTGGGCGCTCTACAAGTTCTGCCGTAAAGAGCAGTTCGATGTGGTGATCTGTAATCGTTTCAAGCCAGTCAATATGATGTTGCAGCTTAACCGCTGGTTGAAGATTCCGTTGTGCATCGGCATCTCCCATGGCTTTGGCGAGTACGACCGGTTGTACCGCCGTAGCCAGGCCAAGCGCCTGATCACCAAGGCCTGGCGGTTTGTCGGCGTGTCGCCGGCGGTTAAGCAGTACCTGCTGGATTGCCAATGCGGCTTTACCGACCAGAACACCTACGCAATTACCAACGCCATCGACATCGAGCAGGCTGAAGCCCTGCAGCTTTCGCGCGCGCAAGCCCGTGAAAAACTGGGCCTTGAGCCGCAGGCGCGGATGGTCGGCGCGCTGGGCCGCCTGGTGCCGATCAAAGGCCACCGCTTTTTGCTGCAAGCGTTTGCAGCGCTCAAAGACAAGTACCCCAATGCCCAGTTGGCGATCATCGGTGCGGGCCGCGAAGAGTCGCGCCTGCGTGAACAGATCGAGCAGCTGGGGCTAACAGGCCGCGCTCATTTGCTGGGGTTTCAGGAGAATGCGCTGCAATACGTGCGCGCCTTCGACATCTGGACCATGCCGTCGCTGGCCGAAGGCCTGGGCCTGGCGTTGCTGGAAGGCATGAGCGGCCATTTGCCGGTGATCGCAACGGATGTACCGGCGATGTTGCCGCTGATCGAAGGGGCCGGCGGGCTGGCAGTGAAACCGAGTGATGTGGCCACGCTGACCGCTGCGCTGGATGAATACCTGGGCCTGTCGGATGAAGCCTTGCACGCCAAGGGCGAGCAGGCCTACCGCTACCTGCAGGAGCACCATGATATTGAGGTGTTCCGCCAGCAATACCTGGATTTGATTGACTCGGGCCTCAGCCAGGCCCGCAAGGAAGCCCCATGACAGACCCCCAACCGTTGGTGACGGTGATCATCGCCTCGTACAACCACGGCCCGTATATCGAACAAAGCATCCAGAGCGTACTGGACCAGACCTACCCGAACATTGAGTTGTTGGTCGTGGATGATGGCTCGCCGGATGACAGCGTTGAGCGTATCCAGCGGTTGCAGGCCGCCCACGGCTTTGATTTTCGGGTGCAACAGAACCAGGGGCTGACCAACACGCTCAATGGTGCCATTGCCCGTGCCAAAGGTTCGCTGATTGTGCCTTTCGGCTCGGATGACATCATGAAGCCGGATCGGATTGCGGTTCAGGTGGCGTACATGGACGGCAAGCCCGAGGTCGGGATTTGCGCCGGCAACATTGAGCTGATCGACGCCGAGGGCAAGCTGTTTCCTGAAAAGCGCCAACGCCGCGATGTGCCGTTCCGCCGCCTGGACTTTGATGACATGTTCCTGGAACGCAAACCCTATCCGCCGGCGACCACCCTGATGATTCGCCGCGAAGCGCTGGAGAAAGTCGGTGGTTTCGACCCGAACATCCGCCTTGAAGACCTGTATATCGAGCTGAAGATCACCCATGCGGGCTACTTTATCGATGGCTTGAACGTGGTGATGGCGCAGTACCGCAAGCACGCCACCAACTCGTACAAAAACCACCGGTTTATGATCGACAGCATCTTGCGCATCTATGCGTTGTTCAGCGATCACCCGCTGTACGACGAGGTGCGCTACAAGTTCCTGAATTCCATGTTCCTGAAAACAGCCAACCGCAACCGTGAGCTGGCGCGTGAACTGCTGGCCCAGATCCCGTTCAAGCAGTGGACGGGCAAGACCTGGCGTGGGCTGGGGCGGTTGTACTTTTCGCCCCTGGAAAAGAACTGAGCCCCGTAGGGCTCAGCGTATGACTTAACGGCCCAGTTGTTCGACCTGGGCCTTCAACCGCGCGGCGGCTTTGGCAGGCGCGCGGGCTGCATAGCCGTCTAGCAGGGCTTGCAACTGCTCTTCAAACAACCAGCGACGGTCTTCCGGGTAGCGTTGCATATGGCGCAGATTGCGCTGGCGCAAGTCCAGCCGCAGGGCTGAGGGGTAAACGTGCAGGTCGGCGATGTCGATCAGGCCAAACTCGCCATCGTCCATCAACAACACATTCCCCAGGTGCAGCGAACGGAAGTAAATCCCCTGTTCATGCAGCAGCGCCAGGAACTTGCCAAAGCGTTCGACCAGCGCCTGGCGCATGGCATCGGAACCGATGGACTGCAACACCTGGCGCAGCGTCTGCCCCGACAACGGCTGGTACAGCACGCCGCTGCTGCCATCCGCAAACTGGTACAGGTCGAGTATCTGCGGGGCGGGAATGCCCTTGGCCTGCAGGCGTTCGCTGTTGACGGCAAAACGTTCGGAGTACGGGTTAAAGCTGCCCGACGTGTAGCAGCGGCGCTGGCGGAACAGCTTCAGGAACTGGCCATTTTCCAAGCGCAGGACTTTTGGCCCCAAGCCGTCTTCTTCAATCACCCGCGCGTGGGTCTGCAGGGCCGCCAGATCGGCGTTGCTCAGGCTGCGAACAGGCCGATCGAGCAGGGTTTTAAGGCGTCGGTTGATGCTCAGCGCGGCAATGATGGCCAGTGGAATCCATAGCAAATACCAGTGTTCTTTGGGGCGTGGCAGAATCCCGCCGCCTTCGGTCATGCCCGCGCCAATGCCGTACACCAGCCAGGCTGAGGCGAGGATAAACAGTGGGTTGATCCGGTGCCGCCAACTGCTGCACAGCGCCCACACTTGCATAAAGGCCCACGGCACAAAACCAATGATCCCCACGTAATACAGCGCGCCCAGGGCAAAGTTGTGCGGCTCGGAGAGCACATACTCCATATCGGGCAGGTGCAAGACCAGGGCCAGGGGTGCGTCATAGCCGTGGCCGGTGAAGGGGCGCTGGGCAATCAGGTCCAGGGCCATTTGCCACAGCTCGAAGCGGAACGAGCTGCCACGGCTGAAGATCATCTCTGAAAACAGGCTGAACACCACGGCACCGCCGACCACCAGGAGAATGCCCAAGGCCAGTGAACGGCGGTTCCAGCAGATAAAACTGAGCCAGATCATGCTCAGGACAATGGCCACCAGTGGAGTTCTGGAACCCGTGGCCAGCAGTGCGGCAAACATGATGAGAAAGGCGGGTGCAGCGATCAACATGACAAAAGGGCGTTTGCACGTCATGCCCAAGGTCAGCCAGTAAATGCAGAAAAAACCAAAGGCGTGGGAGCTGAGCAGGGGGTTATCGAACGCCCCCATACCGATCAGGCGGCCATCCGGGGTGTCGGGTGTTGCGGTGGTGAGGTAGGTGTAAAGGTTGAACACCGTGATCAGCAGCGCGACAACACCGGCCCCGAAAAAAACGGGTTGCAGGCTGTCACTGCGGTACTTGACCAGCAGGCTGCAGCCCATGAACAGCATCAGAATATGCAGTGCCGGCTTGAGCGCCTTCATCAGGCTTTCGTTGCCCGGGCTCCAGATCAGGCTGACCATTGCCCACCCGGCAAACGCCAGAAACCCCAGTACCAAAGGCTCGCGCAAACAGGCTTTCAGCTCGCTGGGGCGCAGCACCAGTGCGATCAGTGTCGGAATGCTGAACAGGCCGTAGTACAGCTTGTGATGGAGGCTGCGGTCAGGAACAAAATATAAGTCACACAGCAATAAAAAAAGCCCGATGGGCAGTAGCCATAGGCAAATGAAATCGAAGATTCGATGTTTTGAGTCACTCAAGTAACTGAATTGCATGTTGAAAGATTCATTCCCGATTTTGAACGGTCATTGTAGGGTAATGGCCATTTCATGTCGTTTTCGATGCCCCGTAGGACCGTCGCCGAAGCGGCTGGCAGTACACCAGAGAAGCTGTGATAAAGTCAGCAACCTTTTTTCACAACTGTCGCGTGATATGACCGAATCCAGCCCCACCTCAAGCGAATCGAGCTTGAAGATCTATCTGCGCCTCCTCAGCTATGTACGGCCTTATATCGGTCTTTTTTTGCTGAGTATTGTCGGCTTTCTGATTTTCGCGTCGACCCAGCCAATGCTGGGTTACATCCTCAAGTACTTTGTCGATGGTCTGTCCAACCCCGATGCGGTGTTGTTCCCGACGGTCCCTTACCTGCGCGACCTTCGGCTGCTGCAAGCCGTGCCGATCCTGATCGTACTGATTGCGGCCTGGCAAGGCCTGGGTTCCTTTTTGGGCAACTACTTTCTGGCCAAAGTATCGCTGGGGCTGGTGCACGACCTGCGGGTTCAGTTGTTCAACAACCTGCTGGTGCTGCCGAACCGCTACTTTGACAAACACAACTCGGGCCACCTGATTTCCCGTATCACGTTCAACGTGACGATGGTCACGGGGGCCGCCACAGACGCCATCAAAGTGGTGATCCGTGAAGGTATGACCGTGGTATTCCTGTTTGCCTCGCTGCTGTGGATGAACTGGCGGTTGACGTTGGTGATGGTCGCGATTTTGCCGTTGATTGCCGTGATGGTGAGCACGGCCAGCAAGAAATTCCGTAAACAGAGCAAGAAAATTCAGGCAGCTATGGGTGATGTGACGCACGTCGCGTCAGAAACCATCCAGGGTTACCGCGTGGTTCGCAGTTTTGGCGGCGAAGCCTACGAGCAAAAGCGTTTTCTGGAAGCCAGCCAAGGCAACACCGACAAACAACTGCGCATGACCCGTACCGGGGCGATCTACACTCCGATGCTGCAACTGGTTATCTACATCGCGATGGGCATTTTGATGTTCCTGGTGCTGTACATGCGCGGCGATGCCTCGGCAGGTGACATGATCGCCTACATCACCCTGGCGGGGCTGCTGCCCAAGCCGATCCGTCAATTGTCGGAAGTCAGCTCGACGATTCAGAAAGGTGTGGCGGGTGCCGAGAGTATTTTCGAGCAACTGGATGAGAAACCTGAGGTCGATACCGGCACCATCGAGCGCGACCATGTCACTGGCCGCCTTGATGTGCGCAACCTGAGCTTCACCTACCCCGACACCGACCGTCAGGTGCTCAAGGACGTGACGTTCTCGGCTGAGCCGGGGCAAATGGTGGCGCTGGTCGGGCGTTCGGGGAGCGGCAAGTCGACGCTGGCCAATTTGATCCCGCGCTTCTATCACCACACCTCGGGCGAAATTCTGCTCGATGGGGTCGAGATCGAAGATTATCGCTTGCTCAACCTGCGTCGCCATATCGCGCAAGTGACCCAGAACGTGACCCTGTTTAGTGACACCGTGGCCAACAACATTGCCTACGGTGACCTGGCGGGTGCGCCACGGGCCGACATCGAGCGAGCCGCGCGTGATGCTTACGCGATGGACTTTATTGAGCAACTGCCGCAAGGCCTGGACACCCCCGTGGGTGAGAACGGCGTGCTGTTGTCCGGTGGTCAGCGCCAGCGCCTGGCGATTGCCCGCGCCCTGCTCAAGAATGCGCCATTGTTGATTCTCGACGAAGCGACCTCGGCGCTGGACACCGAGTCGGAGCGTCATATTCAGGCGGCGCTGGACCAGGTCATGAAGGGCCGCACCACGCTGGTGATTGCGCACCGTCTTTCGACCATCGAAAAAGCCGACCTGATTCTGGTGATGGACCAAGGTCAGATCGTTGAGCGTGGCACCCATAGCGAGTTGCTGGCGCAGAACGGTTATTACGCCCGTCTGCACTCAATGGGCCTTGATGCGCCGCTGGCGTCTGGCGATATCGCCTGAAATTGACGACCAGGCCTGTGGGAGCGGGCACACCTGCTCCCACCTCTGACAGTGCTTCTTATTCCTGCGATTAACACCGTGAACTGACCTGCGTTCACCCTGTGTTAATATCGCGCCCCTGTTCATTTTGTATGTGGGTTCTCCATGAAGTTGTCCATGCCGCGATTCGATCAAGCCCCTGTCTTGGTGGTAGGCGATGTCATGCTCGACCGTTATTGGCATGGCGGGACCTCACGGATTTCCCCTGAGGCACCCGTGCCGGTGGTTAAAGTCGAGCAAATCGAGGACCGCCCCGGTGGTGCCGCCAACGTTGCGCTTAACATTGCGGCGCTCGGTGCGCCAGCCTCATTGGTTGGCGTGACGGGTGACGATGAAGCTGCCGACAGCCTGGCCAACAGCCTTCGAGGCGCAGGTGTGCGCGCCCTGTTCCAGCGCATTGCGCACCAGCCCACTATCGTCAAACTGCGGGTTATGAGCCGTCACCAGCAACTGCTGCGTATCGACTTTGAAGAGCCCTTTGCCACCGACGCCCTTGCGCTGGGAGCTGAAGTCGAAAGCCTGCTGGATGGCATCAAGGTGCTGGTGCTGTCTGACTACGGCAAGGGTGCGCTGAAAAACCATCAAGTGCTGATTCAGGCCGCCCGTGAGCGCGGTATTCCCGTGCTGGCCGACCCTAAAGGCAAAGACTTTTCGATCTACCGTGGCGCGAGCCTGATCACACCGAACCTCAGCGAGTTTGAAACCATCGTCGGCGGTTGCGTCGACGAGGCTGACCTGGTGGCCAAGGGGGCCAAGCTGATGGCCGACCTGGACTTGGGCGCGCTGCTGGTCACCCGTGGTGAACACGGCATGACCCTGCTGCGTCCGGGCTTTGCAGCCATGCACCTGCCGGCCCGCGCCCGTGAAGTGTTTGACGTCACCGGTGCTGGCGACACGGTCATTTCAACCCTGGCAGCGGCCATTGCAGCCGGCGAAGAACTGCCCCACGCGGTGGCCCTGGCCAATCTGGCGGCGGGCATCGTGGTCGGCAAGCTCGGCACGGCGGCCATCAGCGCGCCGGAACTGCGCCGTGCCATTCAGCGTTCGGAAGGCTCCGAGCGGGGCATATTGAGCCTTGATCAATTGCTGCTGGCCATTGATGACGCTCGGGCGCATAACGAGAAAATCGTTTTCACCAATGGCTGCTTTGACATCCTGCATGCCGGGCATGTGACCTACCTGGAGCAGGCGCGCGCCCAAGGCGACCGCCTGATTGTGGCGGTCAATGACGATGCCTCCGTGAGCCGCCTCAAAGGTCCGGGCCGCCCGATCAACAGCGTGGACCGCCGCATGGCGGTGCTGGCCGGTCTGGGCGCTGTGGACTGGGTGATCAGCTTCCCAGAGGGCACCCCGGAGAACCTGCTGGCTCAGGTCAAACCGGACGTACTGGTCAAGGGCGGTGATTACGGGATTGACCAAGTGGTGGGTGCCGACATCGTGAGCGCGTATGGCGGCACCGTGAAAGTGCTGGGGCTGGTTGAAAACAGCTCGACCACGGCCATCGTCGAGAAAATCCGCGGCCAGTGACCACGCAATCTGTGGGAACGAGTATGTTCGTTGTCTTTTGACCTTTAAAAGATCGCGAGCAAGCTCGCTCCTACGGAGGATGGCAGCGTTTGTAGGAACGAGCTTGCTCGTGATCTTTTGACCTTTATAAGATCACGAGCAATCGAGCGTCGACCGGCTGCGCCTACAGGCATATTGGGCTACTCGGCCTTTACGACCTTCCTGAATATCTGCCGGGCCTTTCCGGTCAGGCGCTTCAGACTCGACTCCTTGTCCGGTGCGCTCAAACCTTGCTGTTTGAGCCAGTCTTTCCAGCGAATTCGCTCTTCGCTGACCACCCAGCCCTTCTGCGGCGCAAAACTTTCCGCCAGGTATAAGCCTCGGGTGCTGGCGCGTTGCAGTTGGTCCTTGTGCAGGGTGTACAGCTCGGCGCACGGTTCGCCGTCAGTCAGTGGCATCAGGTACAGGTCCGGGCGCTTGCGGTCGAGCCGCGCCACCAGTTGGTCCCCTTCAAGCCGTTCGTCCACATGAAACAGGCTCAACGACTTGGCTTCTTTGGGCACTTCAAGGCGCAGGTCGTAAATCAGTTGCAGGGAGGCGGTGGGTAAATGCACGTAGGCCCGTGGGCGTTCCAGCAGCGGTTGGCTGCCACAGCGCACCGGGCGGGCCGCGCCGGACAGCGGCGTGAGGCGAAAGGGCAGGGCTTCACGATAATGCAGCGCACTGACGTAAGGCGCGGGCAGCCATGTTTCGTTAA
The DNA here is from genome assembly GCF_030150285.1 of Pseudomonas sp. Classification (GTDB taxonomy): domain Bacteria; phylum Pseudomonadota; class Gammaproteobacteria; order Pseudomonadales; family Pseudomonadaceae; genus Aquipseudomonas. The sequence continues at coordinate 21,114 of NZ_JASLGE010000084.1, forward strand.
AGCGCCCACTGAGCCAGCCTTCGGGGGTTTCCAGCAAGCACTCTTCAGCAATTTCCTGAATGGCCGTGTGCAAGGGCAGATTGATCTCGTGGGCCGGTACGTAACCGGAGATCAGCTTAAGCACCACATCGCCGCGATCCTGGCGTCGCTGGCGCACCAGCACCCAGTAGTCGCGACCTTGCCAATTGAGCGTCAACCGCACGGAAACCCCAAGGTTGGCCAGTTCCAGGGCAAACCGCTCGATATCGGGCACGGTAACGTGCCGGCGTTTTTGCAGGGTCTGGGTAAAGTTCAGGGGCATGCCGATGCTCTGGTAGGCCAGGCCTTCGGGCGTCGCTTCGACAAACAGGGGCAGGGTTTTGAAGTCGCTGGGGTTCTTGCGAATAAGCGAACGCGGCATATGACGGCTCCTTCTTGCGTCGGGGTCGGCCGCGTCGGCGGCATCAGCGGGTGTGCAGGACCTGCGCCACCGTTGTCACGTTATGGGCCAGATGCAAAGGATTGATGGTGCCGACAATAGCACTGGCAACCCCGTGATGGCCAAATACCAGTTCGAAGCTGGCACGCACTGGATCGACCCCGGGACTCAAGCAGACATGGCCACTGGCCAAGGCTTTCTTGACCAGAATGGCCTTGCCATGGGCGGCAGCGTAATCGATGACGGGTTGCTCGGCTTGATCGTTAAGGTTGTACGTGACCATCGCACAGTCGCCGGTTTCCAAGGCTTTGAGCCCGCCTTCGACGGTTTTGCCCGAGAGCCCGAAGCCGCGAATCTTGCCTTCGCGCTTGAGGGCGGCCAGCGTGTCGTACACCTCGTGGGTATTCAGAATGGCGAGGTCATTGCCGTCAGAATGCACCAGTACCATGTCGATGAAATCTGTTTCCAAGCGTTGCAGGCTACGTTCCACCGAGCGGCGGGTATGGGCGGCGCTGAAATCGTGGCTGGAGTGGCCGCCGACGAACTCTTCACCCACTTTGCTGACAATTACCCAGTCCTGGCGCTGACCGCGCAATAGCGGGCCCAGTCGCTCCTCACTGCGGCCATAGGCCGGCGCGGTGTCGATCAGGTTGATGCCCAGATCACGGCAGAGTTTGAGCAGCCTGCGCGCTTCATCGTCGTTCGGGATCTGGAAACCATTGGGGTACTTCACCCCTTGGTCGCGCCCCAGTTTAACGGTGCCCAGGCCCAGTGGCGACACCTTCAGGCCGGTGCTGCCCAGTGGGCGATGAAGGTCGTGCAGGGTGGGCTGGCTCATGGCAACAGTTGCTCCCAGGCGGTTTTGCCCAAGGGTGGGCGCGGGAAGTCGGGCAGGGCGGGGGCGTTGCCCGGCGTGATGCCGTCATGCTCAAGGGCCTTGAGCACGCGGTCCGCGAAGTCCGGGGCCAAGGCCAGCTTGGTCGGCCAGCCGACCAGCAAGCGCCCCTGATCGGCCAGGAAAGCGTTGTCCGGGCGTACCAGCCCCGATTGCGCGGGTTCAGCGCGATTGACCCGCAACGTGGCCCACTGCGCCTGGCTCAAGTCGACCCACGGCAACAAGTTGCCCAGTTCTTTCTGCGCCACGGCAATCTGCTCGGCCGGTTCACGGGCCACGCCATCGGCCTCGGCGATATCGCCGCCCAAGTACCACACCCATTCGCCATTGGCGGCTGGGTGAGTGGTCACGGTGATGCGCGGCTTGGGGCCGCCACCCAGGCAGTGGGCATACAGCGGTTTGAGGCTCGGGCCCTTGACCAGCACCATGTGCAGCGGGCGCAACTGTTGCGCGGGTACGCTAATGCCGGCGCTGCTCAACAGGTCGGCATTGCCCGCCCCCGCGCTGAACACGATGCGCTGGGCATGAATGTCACGGCCGTCGACCCGCAGGCCGATCAGCTCGTTGTGCTCAAAAAGAGGTTCGATTTGTTGACCGGCCAACAGGCCATCCCCTGCCAGTCCAGCCAGACGCTCGATCAGGCTGGGTACATCGACCACCAGTTCAGCCAAGCGATAGACCTTGCCCTTGAAACGCGGGTTTTGCAGGGCCGGGGGCAATTGATCGCCTTTGACCTGATCGACGCGCCCGCGCACCGCCTTACTGGCAAAGAAACTGGTGAGGTTGCCGGCCAAGGTGCCGGGCGACCACAGGTAATGGGCTTCGGACAGCACGCGAACGCCGCGCAGATCCAATTCGCCGTCACCGGCCAGGGCTTCGCGCCAACGGCGGGGCATATCGGCAATGGCTTCGGATGCACCGGTCAGGGCACCGTGCAGGGCGTATTTGGCCCCGCCATGAATGATGCCTTGGGATTTCACACTCTGGCCGCCGCCGAGGCTTTCGCGCTCGACCACCACCGTCGAAAACCCCAAGCGGCGCAGGCGGGCATTGAGCCAAAGGCCAGCAACCCCCGCGCCGACAATCAGCACGTCGGTGGAAATAACAGATGGCATGGGCGACCTCAGGCTTTAAAGACAAAGAAGCAGTATAAAGAAGCTGCAAGCTGCAAGCTGCAAGTAAAGGCAAGATCAGAAGCGGTGTGATGGCTGGCTTTTGATCTCGCTATTATTTGTAGCTCAAAACTTGCCGCTTGCCGCTGCTTCAATGCCCCGCCGTTTTCGAGAACAGTTGAATCACCACCACGCCCAACACAATCAGGCCCATGCCGAGCATGGCTGGTAGGTCGAGCTTTTGCCCGTAGATAAACAGCGCGGCAATGCTCACCATCACAATGCCCATGCCCGCCCACACCGCGTACGCCACGCCCACCGGAATGGTGCGCACCACCAGTGTCAGCATCCAGAACGCCGTTGCGTAGCCCGCGATGACCAGGATCAGCGGTAAGGGTGTGCTGAACCCTTTGATCGCCTTCATCGAAACAGTAGCAATCACTTCGGCGCAGATGGCGATAGCCAAGTAGTAGTAGGCGTTCATGGAGGAATCCTGAAGGGAGGGGGCGGAGCAATTTATCAGCAAGTAATTCTAGAGGTTGTGAAAATGTGTAGGGGGCTTTTTGTCGCGCCTTGAAAGGACCGTGTTCGGTGCCATCATCGTGGAAGTCGTTTTCAAGTAAACTCCGGGCCCATGAATAGAACTCTCTACACCTTGCTGTTTCATCTGGGGCTGCCATTGGTGGCGATTCGCTTATGGCTGCGGGCACGTAAAGCCCCGGCGTATGCCAAGCGCATTGGCGAGCGTTTCGCGCTCAACCTGCCAGCCCTGCAGCCCGGCGGGATCTGGGTGCACGCCGTGTCCGTCGGTGAAAGCATCGCCGCCGCCCCGATGATCCGGGCGTTGCTGCAACGTTATCCACAGTTGCCGATTACCGTGACCTGCATGACTCCGACCGGTTCGGAGCGCATTCAAGCCCTGTTCGCCGACGAACCACGCATTCAGCACTGTTATTTGCCTTACGACCTGCCATGGGCCGCCGCGCGTTTTCTGGGCCGGGTGCAGCCCAAGCTGGCGGTGATCATGGAAACCGAATTGTGGCCTAACCATATTCATCAATGCGCCAAGCGTGGCATTCCGGTGGCACTGGCCAATGCGCGGTTGTCGGCCCGTTCGGCCAAGGGGTATGCGCGCTTCGCCAAGCTCACCCGGCCAATGCTCGAAGAGATGAGCCTGATCGCGGTACAGACCGAAGCCGAAGCCGAGCGCTTCCTCCAGTTGGGTGCCCGGCCTGAGTGCGTGCAAGTGACCGGTTCGATCAAGTTTGACCTGACGATTGACCCTCAGTTGCTGATCAAGGCCCGCGCGCTGCGCGAGCAATGGCAGGCGCTGGAGCGCCCGGTGTGGATCGCCGCCAGCACCCATGACGGTGAGGATGCAATCGTGCTGGCGGCGCATCGGCAGTTGCTCGCCAGCTACCCGAACGCCCTGTTGATTTTGGTGCCGCGCCACCCGGAACGCTTTAACGCGGTGTTCGAGCTATGCCAGAGCGAAGGTTTCAACACGGTACGGCGCTCGACTGCAACGCCGGTCAGCGCGCAGACGCAGGTGCTGTTGGGCGACACCATGGGCGAGCTGCTGTTTTTGTATGCCTTGGCAGACAGTGCTTTTGTGGGTGGCAGCCTGGTGCCCAACGGCGGCCATAACCTGCTGGAGCCCGCAGCGCTGGCCAAGCCGGTATTGAGTGGCCCGCACCTGTTCAACTTTCTCGAAATCGCCGCGTTGTTGCGCGAGGCCGGTGCATTGGAGGAGGTAGACGATGCACAAGGCCTGGCCGTTGCAGTGCAGCGCCTGTTTGAGTTGCCGCAGGACGCGCACTTGATGGCTGAGGCCGGGTTGCGCGTGATGCGCACCAACCAGGGCGCTTTGCAGCGCCTGCTGGAGGGTTTGGGCAAGCTGCTGTCGCGCTAGGTGCTTATTCCGTCAGCATGACCAGCGGCAGAAACCAGCGTTCGGCCAGGTTTTTGCCTATCTGGCCCCGGTGCACATTCACAATGGCTTGCCCGCTGTGCGCGTCGGCCAACTGTGAGAAGTAGCTCAGCTTGCGCTGTGCCTTGGTCTTCAAATGGGCGACCGCATAATCGGGCGCGGGCGTATCGAGTGCCGGGTAATGAAAGTGCGCATACCACAACGGCGCGCCGTCCCGGTCATTTACCGCGTATTCCTGAATAAAGTCCTGACGCTCCCCCTGCAATTTAATGCGTTCGCCCAAGGCTGCAATCTGCACACGTTTTTGATCCAGCAAGTACTGAAGGTTGCCGTGGGTGGGGGGCAGTTCCAGGCTTAACTGAATACGCAATGTTTCGCCTTCTTGTGTCAGGCGTTGGGCGGCGCTTCGCATGTCATCGATGAGTGTCTGGTCTGCAGGCAGGCGTGACGCGGCAGGCTCAGCCTGAACGGCGTTGTGCAGTTCGCTGGCCAACCGGTCGAGCTTGCGGGCCTCGTTGTTGGCCTGCTCCTGGATTTCCACGGGGTGCCGGCACAGGGCTCGGTATTGCCGCACTTGGCTCAGGTGTTTATCAAATTGCCCAAACAGCTTGCGTGCGTCTCCCTTGATGATATTCAGGGCACGGAGCGGGGCCGCTGGTTTAGGGTGCAGGGTCTGGATCTCAACCCACTCATCGCCATGTTGTGAGTAGGTTGACAGCAACTGTTTGTCATACCCTGAGTGCACTTCAATGACTTCCATCGGCCATTGCCCGTCAGCGGGCCTGACATTGCCGATCAGGGTCCCTTTGCCGCGGGCCTTGATCACTTTGCGCTGTGGTATGCCCGCACCGGAGGGCGGGCGCGGCTCAGGCCTTTTACGCGGTTTGAGGGCAGGTTTGATTTCGGCCGCCAGTAGCTTGGTTGCATCCTGATACAGTGAATCGAGCAGTTGGCCAAGTTTGTCGAAGTACGTCATTTCAAGTGATTCAGCGCTCATCAGGCGGATGCCTTGCAACGCATCCAGCGCCTGACCGTAATGTTCAACCAGGCTGTCCAGCACCTCTACGCGCCTGCTCGTTTCGAGCGCAAGCGTGGTGACTTCGATGTGGGTATGCAGGTGTTCTTTCAGGGGGTCGATGGCCTGATCCAGGCTGTCCTCTACCAGTGTGCTGGCCGTTGTGCTTGAACTGACCATCTTCAGGCACTCCAGTTGCAGGCTCTTCAGGGACAGAGGGCTGTGTTCCTCGCGGGGCAACTGGCTCGTCAGCGGGGCCGCCGCCTCGGCCCCGGCCTCACTGAGGTTGAACAGTTCATCCAGGTAGCCATTACGCATTTCGATCCGTTCGATGGCTCTATCGTTGATGGTGATTTGCTCTCTGATGAACTGCTCGAAACCCTTCGGGTCGGCCTCACTGGCCGCCTCCATGCGAGCGTCAAGCGTGCTGAACTGTGGCCATTTACGTAGCAGAATGCGCTGTTCCTTTGCCGGAATTGAGAGCGACGTTGCCCTGTTGTCAAACGCTTTTTCCAGCAGAGAGATCACGACTTTTTCGTGAAATGGTGCCTGAAGCTCCAGGCGCTCCTGCCGCGTGTCGAGCAGTTTTTGGTAGGCGCTCAATTGCTTTTGCAGTGCAGTGTCGAGGCGCTCACGCAGGGCGGTGAGCTGTTCAGCGGTGTAGCGTGGGTCATCACTGGCCTTCTCTAGAATCTGAAGGGTGGTTTCCACGGTTTTGTGCAGCGTCTCTTCCTCTTTGAAAAAAGTATCCAGTTCGGTCTGAAGCTCAAGCAGGCGGGCTGCTTTCTTTTGTTTCAGGGCGGCGATACGCCTGGGCGGCATGCCGCCTTGCAAACTCATGCCCAAATCCAGCGTCCACAGGCCATTGATGTCTGACTTTACCCGTGGGCCCAAGTGACTGGGGTCGGTACTCGACACGATGATGGCTCCCCCTTTGAGGTCGACTTCGACGGGGTACAGGTCATTATCAATCAGGGCGCACCACCTGTCGGCAATGCGGTACAGACCTTTGTGCACACCTGTGGCTTGAGCGGGGGGGAGAGCCGCCGGGCGAGCAATCTTGAATTCAGCGAGTTTTCTGATTTGGCCGGCAGTGAGGTGATTGCGGGCACTGGCGAAACGGAAATCGAGGACTGTGCTGTCCGTGTTGGGGAACTCACCGGCCAGCGCCACAAGGCCCGTGATGATTTTGGGCGGGGAGGGGGCTGGCCAGCCTTGCGGGTCATGGGCGGGCGCTAAAGGTCGCAAGGTTTGGCGCGCCATTCGCGACGCCACCCGTGGGAGCCGAGGCAGGGCACTCAGGGTGTAGTGGAATAACATCATGCCGACGTTGAGCAGTACATCGGCGATGGCAAGCTCCCGTGTGGCCGGGTCACGACTGGACAGTGCGGGAATAGCCTGACTGACCGTATTCGCCAGCCCAAGCAGCCCACCTGTGATCATCAGCGCCCGCGGCAACGCCGGTGCAAGCAGCAAACTGTTGAACACCAGGCTGGTGCCTTCAAAAAAAACACGCCAGCGGCTCTCACGGTTGGACACAGAGTCGGTATTGGCCTGGTCGACCAAGGCTCTGGCGTTGCACCCATACAGGAACAGCATCAATTGGCCATTGAGCAGGTATTGCAGCAGTTCGTGACTGATGCCATCGGTGGCTAGCGCTGCCGGGGCGGGTACTTCGAGGGGAGCAAACTCACTGCCCAAGCCAAAACGTACGTAGTGAGGCTCTTTAATGCCGCCATTGGCATAGATCGGACGTGCGGCATCGCTTAACCAGATCAGAATGCTGTCTTGCAACTCACCCGGCTCCGCCATGGCCTTTAGCAAGGCGTCACGCGTGGGGAATTCCAGCAGTGCCTTGGCGTAAAACGGGCGGTAGAGCACGTGCGGGCCGTGGTCAGTATTGCTGGGCTCGATGATGAACATGTTGCTGACGACATCGGGTACGGCCTCGGGTTTGCGTATCAGCGCCAGGCGCCGAATCACCACAGGCTGCCCTTCAATCACTCGCTCGTCTGCACCAGGCTGTACCACTGCGGCCACATAACGTGCGCCGAGCGGGGTCATGCCGTTGGCTTTTTTAAGGCTCAACTCCAGGGCTTCCAGGGGCAGTTGTACATTCATTTGTTCGGCAAACAGCTTCTCACGCTCTTGCGAGGCAGGGGTGTTGCTCAGCAGCAGACTTTCAAGGCGTTCGGGATACGCCTTGCCGATATTGGCCTGCTCGATCAGGCCGTCACGCTGAGTGATGTAGTCGGGCGTTAGCCACGCGGGCAGGGCTAACCCCAATCGATGCCCCAGGGTTAAGCGGCCGGTAGGGCGCCCGACCAGGTTTTTCAGGGCCAGTTCGGTCAGGCTCAGGGTGACCGGTTCGATGATACCGATCGTGTTCAACACGCCGGTCGCGACATGAAAGGTCAGTTGTATGTCATCGGGATGGGGAGGGGCGTGGGGTTCGGTGAGGCCGGGTTCGAACTGCTTTTGGTCGCGTTGCAGGAGTTGCTGCAGGACATCGACGGCATAGGTGTGAATGCCGCTGATACCGTTCAGGTAGGTATGACCCCGGCTGTTTTTTTTGGCCCGGGCCATGCCCACACTGTATTGGCGGTAAAGCGCCCGGTCGTTTGGCGAGGCATTTTCGAGCCAGTCGGGGACATTCGCTTTCAGGGGGGCGAGTTGTTGTCGATTGGCTGGAGGCGCATCAGCAAAAAAGTCTGAGGTGTCGAGCAGTTTGCGGTAGAGCGTTTGCAGTGCCTGTGCGCCAATCCGGGTGGGCAGTGTGAGTGCGGCAATACGCTCCAGGTGACGATTCAGCAGGGCCGCGGCCGCTGCGTCGAATACATTGCCCTCGAGCTCGAAGTGTTTGGACCGGATTTCACTGACCGCGTAGCGTTCGCTGATCCGCTTGACCCAACTCAGGCTCAGGGTGTTCAGGTCTTTATAGGTGCGGGTGGTACCGTCTGGCTTGAAGCTCATCACTTGCTTTGCCGTGGCAAGCACGATCCTCTCGCTTAGCACGGAACGAACCACACCATTATTGCGCAGCGTAACTTTAAGCCAGTAGGCGCTGACAGCACGCTCACCGAACTGGCGAACCCGGGCCTCACGTTCAGGAAACTGAATGATCTGGTTGATCGCCTCGCGAGCGTCGCTGTCCAAGTCTTTCTGTTTAAGCGCCCCGAGGGTCAAGGTGTCTCGAATTACATCACTGAGCCAGCGCCAGCGGCTCGCGCCGGTGCTTGAAGGCTGCTTCCAATAGTCATTAAGCGAATTCTGCAAGCCGATCGGCAGGCGCCACGCCAACTCTTTGACCAGGGTTGCGATGACCTTCATGTTCAGTTCGCCGGCGGGCAGGCGTAGCCAGTTGGGTGCCTCGTCGACCAAATAGTAGGGCTGGCCGCTGACCGGGGTCAGATCCAGTTCGGTCCCGTTGCCCAGATAGTCCATGACTTTGGGCATGAACGGGTGAAGGGCCCAGCCGCCTCCCGGAATAGGAACCGCCAGCCGTGTGCGCGTGAGGTCGATGATCAGTGTGGGGTAGTGCTCGGCAATCGCCGCGGCAAGCATCTGCCGGGCGACGGACTCAAGGGTCGGCGGGTTGTCGAACTCGGCTCGCACTGCGTTTTGCGTAGGTATGAAAGGTGTGGCGTCAGCGGGGGGGGTGGGTTGTAGCGGCATGGGGGTGTTCCTGTGTTGAGTGCCAAGAGGTCATGCGGGCAATGCCGCATTAACCTCTGGAACACGCACGGAACGGTGGTATCCGATTACATCATTTACCCGCTGAACGTATGTTGGCTTCGGCCGCCTGGGCCAGGTCAGGTGGCAGGAAGTCTTTGTCCGGGTTGTAGTCGGCCTTCAGGTAGCGCGACAGCGCGTCCAGGTCGCCGGGGTTCAGCGTGCCTGCCGCTTGCTTGAGGCGCAGGTTGTCGAGGATGTAGTCGTAGCGGCTGTTGTTGTAATCGCGCACCGAGTTGTACAGCTGGCGCTGGGCGTCGAGCACGTCGACGATGTTGCGTGTGCCCACCTGGTAGCCGATTTCTGTGGCTTCCAATGCGCTCTGGCTCGAGATAATCGACTGTAGGCGGGCTTTCACCTGTTCAACGTCGGTGTTGACCGCGCGGTGCAGGTTACGGGTGTTTTCGACCACCTGACGACGCAGCGACTCGCGCTGCTGCTCGGTCTGGTCCAGGCGCGAGTACGACTCACGGACTTGCGAGCTGGTCAAGCCACCGCTGTAGATCGGGATATTCAACTGGATGCCGATGCTGGTTTGCTTGACCGGGCCGGCATAGTGCTGGTTCAGGGCGTTCGGGTTGCTGAGGCCGAAGGCGTCGTTGTCGCCGCTTTTGTATTGCGCCACGGCATCCACGGTGGGTGCGTGGCCAGCTTTGCGCTGTTTAAGCGTTTCTTGCGCGGCGTCTACGGCGAAGTTGCTGGCCAGCAAATAAAGGTTCTGCTGCGCGGCGGTGTCGACCCAGGCTTTGGCGTCGTTTGGCGTCGGCGGCAAAATCGGCAAGCTGTGGCGCATGCCTTCAATGGCGTTGTACTGGCGGTTGGTCAGCCTCACCAGTGCTTCAAAAGCATCTTCGACCTGGCGCTTGGCGAGCATGCGGTTGGCCCGCGCGGTGTCGTAGCTGGCTTGGGATTGCAGCACGTCGGTCTTGTCCGACAGGCCTACATCAAAACGCTCGCGGGACTGGTCCAGTTGGCGCTTGAACGCGGCTTCTTCAGCTTTGGTGGCGGCCAGCGTGTCCTGGGCACGCAACACCGAGAAGTAGGCATTGGCGCTTTGCAGGATCAGGTTTTGTTCCGTGGCCGAGAGTTGCAGCGCAGCCTGCTCATTGACCGATTCGGCGGCTTTGAGCTGGTACCAGCGGTCAATCCGGAACAGGGGCTGGGCCAATGTGGCCTGATACACCATCGCGCTGCGATTGGTGGTCAGTGACGGCTTATTGATGGAGGTGTGCACATTGCTTGATTCGGCCCCGCCTGACAGATTCGGCAGCAAACCGGCGCGGGCCTGGGGTACCACTTCCTTTTGTGCCGAGTAATCAGCACGCGCTGCCGCGAGGTCGGCGTTATTGTCGACAGCTTCCCGGTAAACACTGACCAGACCGTTTTGGTTGGACACAGGAGCAGGCGAATCCACAGCCATAGCGTTGGTCGCCCAGGACACGGCGATAGCCAGCGAGAGTTTGCGCAGCATGAGCGATCCCTAGTTCAAAGTGCGAAAGTGATTGGCGAGGCCGTGTTCTGGCTCTCGTTGTTTCAAGACGTAGCGAGTGTAGTAGTTTTGGAGGGAGAGAGCAGCTGCAAGCTTTCAGCTTTAAGCGGCAAGTCAAATTTACGCCATGAGCTTGCCGCTTGTAGCTAAAAACTGGAGTCTGCCCTAGACTGGCCGCGTTCTTGTCGGGGTGCCTTGCTATGAGGCTGAGATCGAATAATTTCGGATCCCGTTGAACCTGATCAGGTTAACGCCTGCGTAGGGAACAAGATTTCTCGTCTCCCGGCGAGTCCTCTTGAGTGCCGTCCGGGATCGATTGTTCAAAAAATGACCAATCGTTCGAGGCCGTCACTCAGCACCCAGTCCTTGGGTGACTCCGTACATTTTTCAGGTTCTCCCTCCGACAATCCACCTGGATGCAGTCTGGAGAGCCGTGATGAGTACAAAACCAAAAAATGCGATCAACCTCAGCGATTCGGCCAAGGTCGATGAGCAGTCCGTCAAGCCGTTTACCCGCTCGCAAAAAGTCTACGTACAGGGCTCGCGCCCGGACATTTTGGTACCGATGCGTGAAGTCAGCCTTGATGTCACGCCCACCGATTTTGGCGGGGAAATCAATGCCCCGGTATTGATCTACGACACCTCCGGCCCGTATACCGACCCTTCGGTCGAGATTGACGTGCGCAAAGGCCTGGGCGACGTGCGTTCGGCCTGGCTCAACGACCGTGATGACACCGAGCGCCTGCCGGGCCTGAGTTCGAACTTCGGGCAAATGCGCCTCGACGACGCCGAGTTGACCCAGCTGCGTTTTGCCCACGTGAAAAACCCGCGTCGGGCCAAGGCCGGGGCCAACGTGACCCAGATGCACTATGCGCGTCAGGGCATCATCACCGCCGAGATGGAATACGTCGCCATCCGCGAAAACATGAAACTGCAAGAAGCGCGGGCGGCAGGTTTGCTTGACCAGCAGCACGCCGGTCACAGCTTCGGGGCCAATATCCCGAAAGAAATCACCCCGGAATTCGTGCGCGACGAAATCGCCCGTGGCCGCGCCATTATCCCGGCCAACATCAACCACGTTGAACTGGAGCCGATGATCATTGGCCGTAACTTCCTGGTGAAGATCAACGGCAACATCGGCAACAGCGCGCTGGGCTCCTCGATTGAAGAAGAAGTGGCCAAGCTGACCTGGGGCATTCGCTGGGGCTCGGACACGGTCATGGACCTGTCCACCGGTAAACACATTCACGAAACCCGCGAGTGGATCATCCGCAACTCGCCGGTGCCGATCGGTACCGTGCCGATTTATCAGGCGCTGGAAAAGGTCAACGGCGTGGCCGAAGACCTGACCTGGGAACTGTTCCGCGACACCCTGATCGAGCAGGCAGAGCAGGGCGTAGACTACTTCACCATTCACGCTGGGGTGTTGCTGCGCTACGTGCCGCTGACCGCCAAACGTGTGACGGGCATTGTGTCGCGCGGTGGCTCAATCATGGCCAAGTGGTGCCTGGCGCACCACAAAGAAAACTTTCTCTACACCCATTTCGACGACATCTGCGAAATCATGAAGGCCTACGACGTCAGCTTCTCGCTGGGTGATGGCCTGCGCCCGGGCTCGATTGCCGACGCCAACGATGCGGCACAGTTCGGTGAACTGGAAACTTTGGGCGAGTTGACCAAAATCGCCTGGAAGCACGACGTTCAATGCATGATCGAAGGCCCCGGCCACGTGCCGATGCAGTTGATCAAAGAGAACATGGACAAACAGCTGGAATGCTGTGACGAGGCCCCGTTCTACACCCTCGGCCCGCTGACCACCGACATCGCGCCGGGCTATGACCACATCACCTCGGGCATAGGTGCTGCGATGATCGGCTGGTTCGGCTGCGCGATGCTCTGCTATGTCACGCCGAAGGAGCATCTGGGGCTACCCGACCGCAACGACGTCAAGACTGGCGTTATCACCTACAAGATCGCGGCACATGCCGCCGATCTCGCCAAGGGCCACCCGGCAGCGCAATTGCGCGATGACGCTCTTTCAAGGGCGCGCTTCGATTTTCGCTGGATGGATCAGTTCAACCTGTCGCTCGATCCGGAGACCGCGTGCAAGTATCACGACGAGACGCTGCCAAAGGACGCCCACAAGGTCGCGCATTTCTGCTCGATGTGCGGTCCGAAATTCTGCTCGATGAAGATCACGCAGGACGTGCGCGACTACGCCGCGACGTTGAACGATAAAGAACAGGGCATGGCGCAGATGAGCACCAAGTTCAAGGAAATGGGCGAGAGCCTGTATCTCGACGCGGACAAGGTGAAGGAAAGCAACAGGGTGTTGTGAGGGGGACAGAGCGGGTAACGGTGATTTTTACTGTTGCCCGCTACTCTCTGGTTTTCTCTTATCTGCAATTAGAAATCCAACGAC
>NZ_JASLGE010000011.1 GCF_030150285.1 Pseudomonas sp.
GGAGCACGTGCCTTTGGTGGCGTAGGTTTCAGGTTTGGCAGGCAGTGGCAGTAGTTTTCGCGAGTGCATGGGCACTGTCCGTGGGCCGTTCCACCGCAGCACAAAGTTGCGCGTCAACTCCGATACCGCAGGTCCTTCGATGCGCAGGTGCATGTCTTGCCAGGGCATGCGGGGTTGGCGAGAGGCGTCCACGCCCGCTGCGGTAGGTGTGGTGCCACCGATACCCAGCGGGCCTTCGACTTCATAAGGGATCTGATAGTGATAGGCACTGATCTGGAAGTTTTTCTCATCAGGGTTGATCAGGTTTTCCCAGCCCAAGTGACCCAACTGAGGCACGCAGCCGTTGTAGCGGTTCATGCCTTGGCGCCAATCGGCATCGGCGCGCAGTTCAAAGCTGTCGTCATCGTAGCGGCCGTAAGCCAAGTCCAGCCCACCCACGAAGGCGATTTGCTGGTCAATAACGACTTGTTTCTGGTGATGGCTATAGAACGACGTGGTTTTGTCTGCGTTGGACTTGGTCGGGGTTACGAACACGCGTGGCTGGCCGACAATACGATTGATATCGAGCAACACACGCCGGGTCTGTTCGTCATAGGTCTGTACAGGCGCGCTGTCATCCCAAGGCATAACGTAAATCTTGACACCCCGTTGGGCCGCTTCGAGCAGGCAGTCGTAGAGGCGCACCCTGGGTGCCAGTTGCGCATCCCAGTTGACTTGCCAGCCAGCGATGTAGATCGACTCTTTAGCGGCGGCAAACTCAGTAATCAACTCGGCAAAATACGCTTTGCCGTTGAAGTAGGGTGTTACTGCGTTGCCTCTCGCCGGAAAGGAAAACGCGGGGGCGAGCCAGATATTTTCAGTCACGAAGGCTTTATAGGCATTGCCTTGGGTATCCACGATTTGAAGTACGTTGCGCCGAGGTATGTAGTTTTCAGGATGGTTCATTTCACGTGTCCTTCAGCGTGTTGATCAGTGTTTGAGAAGTGCCCAATAAGGCAGTGGCTCTGCACGTTGAAAGCTCGCCGTTATAGCCATCCAAAAAAGCGACAAGTTGAATAGTGAGCGCGCAAGGCATAGGGGCGGGAGCCATTGTGCCCAGTTGCCAGGGGGAGTTGGCGGGGGAAAGAGTCTTAAAAAGGAGGACTACAATAATTAGAGAAAGAGCCTACGAAAACTTGTCAGTGCATGATGTAACAAGCTCTTTGACGCGTGATGTCAGGTTATCCGGCGATAGGGAAGGGAGGGGGCATTTGCAGCGCTGAGGGTCAGAGGGTTACTTGTCCGTAATCGGCCGGCGAGGGTGCAGCTTTTGTGTTGTTCAAACAGGCGGGTTTATCCCTCGCTCTAACTTCGAGAGTGAGCGTTCAGTGAGTGCTGTTAGATATCGTGCTTTTAAAGGACGAATCCTATTATTCCAATGTCATAAGTGGCTCCGGTCGGTAGTTATTCCGACCTTGATATCACTGTCGTTGGGCGTGTGCCATTTCTGGGTAAGTCCTGGGCTTTAAAGGGCTGATGCCCAGGTAAAAGCACTCCACCTGTTTATCCATGAACGCGATATTGGCGTGAGAATCGCTTGGGTTGTCTTCCCGACGGCGAGTTGTCACGCCTCTATTTCTCCATCATTCCTGCGGCATCAGTGCCAGGCTGGTCAGGGGAATGGGTTTGACCGGGGCTTGTGCGGTATAGGCACCGGTCTGGTCCACGGCGATGTTGCGTTCGGCTGATACCAGGTGCGCCACGGTGTGTTGGCAATAACGCCCTTGGCACGGGCCCATGCCGCTGCGGCAGGCGAGTTTGACGCTGTTGACGGAGGTGACGTGGGGGTGGGCCTTGAGAAAGCCGCACACTTGCCCCGCCGTGACGTCTTCGCAGCGGCAGATCAGTGTGTCGCTGTCGGCCAGCCGGGTGAGGGCGTCCAGGCGAGGGGCAAAGAAGCGCGCCACTACGTCCGAAAAGGGTTTGGCCCGTGCCAGCGCCCGGCGAGCCGGTTCGGTGGGCATCGCCGCATCGGGTTTAAGCGCCGCGACAATGGCGGCACCCGCCAGCCGGCCTTGGCAATGGGCCATTTCGGCCCCCGCAACGCCGCACGGTTCGCCGGCGACGTAGATATGTTCCCGTGAGGTGCGCTGGGAGTCGTCATGGTCGACCACCCATCCACCCCGCTCGGGGTTCCAGTTGACGCTGCACCCGGCCTGACGGGCCAGTTCGGTGCTGGCCAAAAGGCCGTAGCCGATGGCGAGGCCGTCAACCTCATGGCTGCGTTCAGTGCCGGGCAGGGGGGCCCAGTGTTGGTCGACGGTACTTAAGGTCACGCGTTCTACGCCTTCATCGCCCTCGGCGCGGGTGATCAGGGTCGAGAAGCGCAGCGGCACTCCCTTGCGCCATAGGGTGAAGAGGAGGGTGCCCAGTTGCGTAAACAGTCGCCAGTGCCCGGGCAAGGCCCGCCAGCCCGCCAGCATCTCGCGAAGGCTGGGGCGGGGGCGCGCAATGGCCACTTCCTGCAGGTGCGCGCCCGCCTCGATCAGTTGCCCGGCCAGCAACAGCAGCAAAGGGTGCGAGCCGGCGAGTACGTAGCGCTGTGAAGAACACAAAAACTGGCTCTTAAGCAGGGTTTGCACCCCGCCCGCGGTCATAACACCCGGTAACGTCCAGCCCGGGAAGGCGACGGGCAAGTCGTAGGCCCCGGTGGCAATCAGCAGTTTTTTGCCGTTGAACAGCACCGATTTATCGCCCGTAAGCACCGCCACTTGCACCCCGTCAGGGGCCGGGTGGAACACGCCCCAAGCGCTGCTTGAGTAATGCCAGTGAATGCGCGTGTTGCGCCGCGCCTGTTCAATCAACTGTGCGCCAAAGGGGTAACTGGCAAATGCACTGCTGGGCGGGGTTTTGAAGGTCGCGGGCGGCTGACGGAAGATCTGCCCGCCGGGGGCCGCCTGTTCATCAATCACGGCCACGCTCAAGCCCGCTTCGCTGGCCAGCAACGCTGCGCTCAGCCCCGCCGGCCCGGCACCGACCACCACAAGATCATAGTGCTGTGTTTCAAGCTTCATCACTGACCTCGACACACATGCCCTGGCTCACCACGGTCATGCAACTGCGCTGGGCTTCAAGGCCATTGATCGTGACCATGCACTCATAGCAAACGCCCATGTTGCACACGGGCGTGCGCGGTGTGCCACGCACACTGCGGCGAAAGCCTTGAATACCGGCCGCGAGCAAGGCGGTTGCAACGGTTTCACCCGGGTAGCACAAGGTCTCCCGGCCGTTGACACGAATCTGGATGGGCGAAGGGCGTGCATCCGCCGTAAGTTCAATGCGTCTGGCATCAGGCAAGGGTCAGGCTCCCGAAGCGGCGTGGATCGAAGGGGGTGATGTCCAGGGTGGGCGATTGCCCGAGCATGCGTTCGGCCAGCAGCCGCGCATAGGTCGGCCCCAAGGTAAAGGCCGAGCCGCCAGTGGCGATGTATAAACCGTGACTTTTCGGCACTTCGCCCAGCAGTGGGAGCTGGTCGGAAACCAGGGCGGTGGTGCCGGTCCATACCCGCAGGATGGACAGCTTTTTCAGGTCCGGGACCACGGCCAGTGCCGCGCTCATATTGCCGGTCAATGAACCCAGCAGCAGTTCGGGCCGGCGGTCGAGGTCGATCACGCCGTCAACATGGTGCAAGCGGGCAGGCCAGCCGCCGCCGATTAGAATCGTGCCGTCGCCGGTCTGTTTGAGCGAAAGGCGTCGCCCGGCGTGTTGAATCAAATGAGGGATCATCGGTTGGGTGCGCACGGTGCTGGTCATGGTCAGCGCCACCGGGCTCACTGGCAGGCTGATACCGGCCATGGCCGCGATGCGTCCCGACCAGGCCCCAGCGGTGATTGCCAGCGTGCGCGCCAGGCATTCACTGCCGTCGCTGAACTGCACCCGCCAGCCACCGTGTTCGTACCGCAGGGCGCTGACGCCCAGGCCGCTGTCGATTCGTGCGCCCAGGCGGGCGGCGGCGGCGGCGTAAGCCAGCACGCAACGGCGTGGGTCGGCCTTGCCTTCCCGAGCGCAAAAAGCCGCGCCCAGGATGCGGTCGCTGAGGTAAGGCGCGCGGCTGCGCACCTGGGCACCGTCCAGCAGCTCAATCTCCAGGCCACTGGCGCGTTCAAGCCTGACTTTCTGCTCCAGGGTGTCCAGTTGTTGCACGGTTTCGGCCACCATAAAGCCGCCGGTCTGCGACACCCCGACCGGCATTCCCAGTTCAGCCTCAAGGCCCGCCCAAGCGTGCTGTGCGTCCAGGTGCAAAGGCATGGCCTCAGCGGCTTTGCGCGCGGCTTCGGGGCCGTTCTCGATCATCCGGTATTCGAGCTGAAAGTGCAGGCTGCCGGCATTCTGGCTCGACGCCGCACTGTTCAGTTGCCCGCGCTCGGCCAGCCGCACACGGGCACCGGACCTGGCCAGGTAGTACGTCACGGCGCTGCCCAGCAGACCACCACCGATCACCAGGCAATCTACCGTGCCTTGCGCCTCGACCTGTGAGGGGATGACAGTCATAGGTGCATTCACTGTGCAGACGGGTTGACGATGTCGATGCCCAGGCGGGTCAGCGTCGCGGCGACCGAGGCCACTTCTGCCTCATTCAGTTCCAGCAGCGGCCGACGCACGAACCCGGCGGGCACGCCGCGCAGCCGCAGTGCGGTTTTGAGAATGGCTTGGGCGCTGCCGAAGTTGCCGGCGAAGTCTTTGTTGAACCACGCGTTCATGATGACCCGGTCACGCTCGCCCAATTCGATGGCCCGGGCTTTATCACCGCTGCGCATCAGGTTCCAGAAGTCTGGGTGATCGCTGCCCAGTACGCCGCCCGCGCCCATCAGGCCGTCGCCGTGGCCCATCTCAACCAGGTCGGCTCCGAGCTTGGAGGTCGGCACGTTGAAGTAGCGCACCTTGTCAGACAGCCGATAAAGGCCGTCGAGAAACGCCGCAAAGTTGGGTGTCGAGTTTTTGATGGCGACCACGTTGTTGATGTCGGCCAAGCGGTCCAGCAAGTCCACGTCCATGTCCACCACGCAGCCGCGGGGCCAGTTGTAAACACACATCGGTAGGGACGTGTTGTCTGAAACGTCCTGGTAGAACTGCACCAGTTCATTGGCGGTGGGCACGATATAGGGCGGCGGCGTTAGCAGAATGCCATCCAGCCCGGCGCGCTCGGCGGCTCGGGCGTGGCGGATAGCCTCCGCGGCGGTAAACGCGTTACAGCTGCCAATCACGGTCATGCGGCCGTCGATAATACGGGCCGATTCGCTGAACAACAGCGCCCGTTCCTGTTCACTCAGGCTGAACCATTCACCGGAAGTGCCCGCCAGAACCACACCATGCATGCGCTGCTCGACATACCATTCGAGCATGCCGGCCAGGCCGTTGAGGTCCAGCGCACCTTCGCGGGTGAACGGCGTGGTAATCGCCGGAATGTAGCCGAACCAGTCGATGTCGTTTCTGTTCATCTGCACAACCTCCAGGGTCTTAAAAAATCAAGGAACCGGAGGGGTGATCGACATGATGATCTCCACAGCCTCCTGTCCTTCGTTCATGTATCGGTGCGCCGCACTGGCGTCGAACGTCATGCTTTCACCGGCGTTGACGGTGTAAGGCACATCGCCGATCACCGCGCTGAGCGTGCCGCGCACCACGTAGACGCTTTCAAGCGAGGGGTGCGTCAGCGGCACTTCGGACGACACCTGCCCCGGCTCAAAGACCGCTCGTAACACTTCCATTTGCCCGTTGCCACGGGTCAGGCGCTCGTAACTCACGCCACCTTTGGGGCCCATCAGCGTGGTCCGCTCACCCGGCCGGCTGATCCACACACTGGGGGCCGTGGGGTCAGCAAACAGAGCCGACATGGACTCCCCGAACACACTGCTGAGCCTTCGCAGGGTGGTCAGGCTGGGTTCAGTCACATCCCTTTCGATTTGACTCAACAAGGTCGCTGACAACCCGGCTTCACTCGCCAGGGCTCTTAAGGACAATCCGCGCGACACGCGCAACGCGTTCAATCGTTTTCCCAGCACGCTCTGTATCTCCAGGCGATAGATGTTTTTGTACGCTACGACTGCACGAAAATCAACTTTACTTGTGCAGTCAGGGTGCACTAGTAATGTGCGAGGTTGGTTTTTCAGGTGCCTTTTTGGGGCTGATATCCTTTATGTGCAGGCTTTTAATGTTTTTCATCAAATATCTTTTGACAGTTTCAAAGCTTGGCCTTACGTTTCGGCTGTGCGCTCTTACTGCACAAAAATAAGAAGGTATCTATCATGACCCAACGCGCCTCACCCCCTGTAACCGATCGCAAAGCCAAGCGCCCGCACCTGTGGCTGCTGTGCTTGCCGTTCTTATGGCAAGTGGCTGCTGTGCCGTGGGCCAACGGCATTGACTACACACCCCTTGGCCTGCCGTTCCCCATGGTCTGGCAAATGATGGGGGTGATGTTCGCCAGTGCACTGTTCGCTGTCATTTTTCATCTGGACCGCCGCGCGGGCGTCGAGGCTGAAGAAGAGGCATTTTTGCTGGCACAGACCCACTCAACAGTTGAGTAACATCGATGAAACTACTGGTTGTCAGCCTTATTTTGATCGTAGCAGTCGTCGGTTCGTTTATGTTTGGGCGCGCTCGACAGGCGCGCAAGCGTAACCTTGCTGATTGGGCGGTGGGTGGCCGCAGTTTGGGCGGTTTGCTGTTCTGGTTTGTCAACGCAGGCGAAATCTACACGACGTTTGCCGTGTTCGGTATTGCGGGTTATGCATGGGCCCTGGGCGCGCCGGCTTATTTGGCCTTCTGCTCGGTGTCTTTGTCTTATGCCATTGGCTACTGGCTCATGCCCAAAATCTGGAAAGCCGGGCGCTTGCGCGGCCTTATCACCCAAGCCGATTTCTTCGCCAACCGCTATAACTCCCGCGGCCTGGGCGTGACCACGGGCATCATCGGTATCGGCGCACTGATCGTGTACGTGCAGATTCAACTGGTGAGCCTGGGGTTGATTGTGTCGCTGACGTTTGACGGCGCGCTGTCCAACACGGCCTCGACCATTGTGGCCGGTGGGTTGATGGTGGCCTTCGTTCTGTTTGCCGGGCTGCGCTCTGCGGCGTTCGCGGCGGCGGTCAAAGACATCCTGATGATCGTGCTGGTGGTGGTGCTGGCCTGGACCGTGGCCGACGTTGTGGGGGCCAGTTCCATTCTCGACATTTTCGTCAAGGCAGAAGAATCTCATCCGGGCATTGGTAAATTCCCAGGGCTGGACCCTTCATCACCGACCACCAGTGTGTGGCTGATGACGTCGGCACTGAACATCGCCCTCGGTAACTGGGTGTTCCCGCACCTGTTCCAGGTGTCGTATTCGGCCAACAGCGCGACGTCGATTCGGCGCAATGCGATCTGGCAGCCGATTTACTCGATGGCGTTCGGCTTTATTATCCTGCTGGGCTTTGCCGCCCTCGTGGCGGGCACTCAACCGCCGGATGGCAACATGAACGCGGTGTTGCTGCAGTTCGTCACCGACAAATACCCGCAATGGGTCATTGGCTTGCTGGCAGGCACGGGCTTTTTACTGGCACTGGCACCGGGTTCTGTCTTGCTGCTTACCGCAGGCTCGATTTTCAGCCGCAACATTGTTGCGCCGTTCAAACCGCAACTCAGTGAAAAACAGTCGCTGCTGATTTCCCGTGTCAGTGTCGTGGTCTTTGCGGCCTTTGCCGTGGCCATCACCCTCACCCAGAAAGGCTCGCTGGTGTCGATCCTGCTCAGCGCCTACTCCGCGATCGGCATGCTTGCACCGGGCGTGTTCCTGGGCTTCCTGTGGAAACGCACCACAGCGGTCGGCGTGGTGAGCGGCATTATTGTCGGCTTCCTGATCCTGCTGTTGCCGGCCTCCAGCGCCTGGCTGGGCAGCACACTGCCGAACTGGGAACCGGGCCTGATCGCCATGGCGGCCAACGCGTTGGTGGTTCTGGGTGTGAGCCTGCTGACCAAGGCCCCTTCGGCGCACCATGTGGCGCTGGGTTTGTTAACGCCTGGCCCCGCCAGCCTCACCGCACGTTAATGGGAGCGTAAGCATATGAGTGTATCGCCTATCGGTTTTCGTCGAGTGGATCATGCTTCCTGGACCGTCGCGCAGCTTGAGCCCGTCATTGACTTCTATGTGAAGGTATTCGGTGCCCGGTTGCTGTACCAAATGGGGCCGCTGGACGCGGTACACATGCCCCGTGACAGTGCCGGACGCGATTGGACTGACACCCATTTGGGCGTAGCGATGGCCCGGTTCAGTCTGGCCATGCTGGAGCTGGGTGACGGGTTCAAAATCGAGCTGTTTGAGTATGAGCAGCCCACAGGCTTCAACAAGGCCCCCTTGAGCAGCGAAAACGTGGGCAGCCATCACTTGGGTATTCAGGTTGAAGACCTGGAAGTGGCCGCAGCGGTGCTGCAAGCCCATGGCTGTACGGTACTGGAGCGTATTGAAATGGACAGCGGCCCTACGTTGGGTAGCCGTTTTCGCTACTTCCAGGACCCGTGGAAGAACATCTTCGAACTGGTCGAATCCAGTTCTTAACCCTGTAGTTGTTCATTCATCAGCGAGAACGTTTATGAGCAGACGTGCAATTAACCCCAAGACCCTCTACGCCAGTGTGCCGTTCGGTTTTTCTCACGCCGTGGAGCAACACGGTGGCCGTACCTTGCACCTGTCCGGCCAGGTGGCCTGGAATGCCAACGCTGAACTGGTAGGCGGCCAAGATGTATTGGCACAAGCCCGGCAGGCCTTGTCGAACCTCAAGCAAGTGCTGCGTGAAGCCGGTGCAACGCCGGCCGATGTGGTGCGTTTGCGCACCTATGTGGTGAATCACTCGCCGGAAAACCTGGCCGGCATTTGTGCGCTGATCAGTGAGTTTTACGAGGGCGCAGAACCCGCGGCCAACACGTTTATCGGCGTGCAGACGCTGGCACTGCCCGACTTCCTGATCGAGATAGAAGCGACAGCCAGTCTTAACTGACAGCCGTTGGTTTTTGAGAGCCGCTACACAGACCTCAAATGATGCCTTCCACGTCAAGCGCTGAATGCACGGTTCAGCGCGTGGAACGGCATTGCTTTAATTAAAATAAAAAGTGGAACCCTTAACATGAAAGTTATCGTGTGGAGCGCCCTTGCGCTCGCCGTCAGCGCGGGTCAAATGCAACTGGCTTCGGCGGCACCCTATGTGGGGAATCAGGCCGACGCCAAAGGCTTTGTCGACGACAGCCAGTTGGATGTCTTGCTGCGCAGTTATTATTTCAATCGCAATAAAAAAGACGGTGCAGTTGATAACCGAGATTGGTCGGGTGCGGTGCAGGGCGTGTTTACGTCGGGCTTTACTCAGGGCACCGTGGGCGTGGGTGTTGATGCGTTCGGGTATATGGGCCTTAAACTCGAGGGTCAGGACAAGTACGCCGGCTCGGGTAACTTGACGACCACCACCAACAGCCAAGGCAGGATTGATGGCAACCATGACAGCTACGGCAAGGCCGGCGCAGCGCTCAAGGTGCGGGTCTCGCACACGGAACTGAAAGTGGGTGACATGCAACCCTCGACCAGCCCGGTGTTCGCAATTGGCGGCACGCGCCTCACCCCGCAAACCGCCAGCGGCATCAACGTATTGTCGAGTGAAATCCAGGGGCTGGATGTGGAGGCGGGGCACTTCTACTCCAGCACCAGCCAGGACGAAACCAACCGTAACGGCTCGTTGTGGGCGGCGTATGCCAATGTCAGTGCCAAGAGTATTGATTTTGCGGGGGGGCGTTATGCGGTGACTGACCAACTCACCACGTCGCTGTACGCCTCTAAATTGCAGGACATCTGGAACCAGTACTACGCCAATGTGAATTATGAGTTGCCGATTAACCCGCTTAACTCGGTGAACTTCGACCTTAACTACTACAGGACCACCGATGAAGGTCGCGCCAACGCCGGGGCGATTGATAACAATACCTACTCGTTGTCGGCGGCGTACACGTTCCTGCTCGCTCATCGCATTACGCTGTCGTTCCAGAAAGTGAATGGCGATACGCCTTTTGACTATGTGGGGGTCGGTGATAACAACCGCGGCAGTAACTCGATGTACCTGTCCAACTCCATTCAATACTCGGATTTTAACGGCCCGGGGGAGAAGTCCTGGCAAGCGCGGTATGATTTGAACATGGCCCCTTATGGTGTGCCGGGCCTGACTTTTATGACGCGTTATGCCCATGGCAGCGGCATTGATGGCAGCCATACCTCGGCGAACAGCCCGTACCAGGGGCTCTATGGCGCGGACGACTCGCATCACGAACTGAACGTGGAAGCCAAGTATGTGATTCAGTCGGGCCCTGCCAAAGACTTGTCGGTTCGCCTGCGTCAGGCGTGGCACCGCGCAACCTCGACCCAGATCGATGGTAATGCCGATGAGTTCCGCCTGATTATCGATTACCCGCTGTCCATTCTGTAAGCATCAGGGAGCGACAATCACAGGGCCGGCCGTTTTCAACGGCTGGCCCTGTGGCGTTTCAGGGGCGGGGGATCACGGCGCTCATCACGCTTTGCGCGTTACGGCGTTTGGCGGTATGGCTGGGGCATTCACCGAAGAACTTGCGGTAGTCGGAAGAAAAGCGCCCCAGGTGGGTATAACCCCAGTCCAGGGCAATGCCTGATATCTGCGCGTTTGAACGGTCCTGGATAATGGCTTTTCTTATTTCCCCCAAACGATAGCGACGAATGTAAAACATGGGCGGCAAGCCGATGTGTTTTTTGAAACCGTCAAACAGTTTGAGCCGAGAGACGCCACTGCACGCCACAATCTCATTAAGTTTGATTTCTTCCCGGGCATGTTGGTGAATATAGTTAATTGCACGCTGTACATAACTGGGCACATTCAGCGACAGTGTTTTCTCCAGGTCAGCCGAATAGTTATTGGGCTGCGTTAATATCAAGCCTTTGACCAGGGCTGATTCTATTTCAAGTGCCATGCCCTGGTTTTCCAGAAAACTGTCGGCCCGGCAGGCTTCTTCGGTAAAGTGCCGGACCATTCGCCACCAGCCCGCGGCAGCGCCTTGAACACTGCTGATGGTGGGCAGGAATTGAATATCATCTTTGACGGACCTGTTTAACAGCAACTCCAGGTGCGCTCGCATTAATGAACGGGGAATGGCCAACTGAATCTTTTTGCAATTACCCGATATATACAGTTCCTGTGATGCATTGGGCGAAAGAATAATGCCTGTCATGCAGTCGGACCAGATGGTGCCGTGCTGCGATTCCAGGCGCTGGCGACCCTGCACGGGGAGCTCAATGCTGTAGCTTTCGAGCGTGCACTCGGCCCCGACACCGATAGTGACATCCGTACCGTACTCGATGTAACCCACTGTAGCAGCCTGCAGCAAGCGGGCCGTGTGCTTGAACTGGATGCTGTTGTGCGACAGGACATCCAGGCGATGGGGGCCACACACTTTGGTCATCCACGACTTTGCCGTCTCGGCATCGCAGAGGTCCATGTGAGTGAAGTGTTGAATGGGGGTGTTCGCCTGTGCATTGAGCAAGATCATCGCGCTACCTTTGCATTCCAGTCAGCCTGTCGTGAAGTATTTAGCAAGGAGTGCGCCACTTCCTGATTAAACAGTGTGGCGCTTCATAAATAAGCACAATGGGGATAAGGGCTGCTGCTATTCGGATTAAGCAGGCGAGCGCCAGAAAAACGCGGCTCAGCGCGTCGGCGGCCCGGCATATAAAGTGGATAGTGATAGTTAACTATGGGGATAGCGAGTGACGCCCGGTTCGCGCTTAATTTCCCTGCACCCGAATGTAGACGAGGTGCTCACAATAAAAAAGTGCTCGAACAATAAAAAAACAGGGGCGAAACATGCGGCGTGTCGGATATTTAGCAGGTTTACTCATGGTGTGTGGTCCGGTTTTGGCCGATAACTACATAAAGCCCTATGTGATGGCAGACATTGGCTGGAACACCACCAGTAATATCAACAACCAACAGCAGTACCATTATCAGGAAGGACGCCTTTCCCCGAACTTTATTGGGGTCAAGGGCCGAAAAGAACTGGGCGATGGATACGCCGCGTTTGCCAAACTCGAGTCCGGTTATTCCCTTGAGGATTTAAAGATTGTAGGCCGGGGCACATTCTCCCGGCAGATGTACGCGGGCATTGACACCGACTACGGCCAACTGACGGTGGGCAAACAATGGGATTTCATGTTTGAAACCCTGGCCGCTGACCGTTGGGGCCCCAACTTGGGCAATGTGGCCTTGCTGCAATTGCAGGCCGGCCCGTTCAACCTTGGCTTGCCGACCGGCTCGATCGACTATAACCGCGTGGCTGCCGGGTTCCCGACGGCCAGGGCCGTTAAATACGTCACGCCTGAATTCAAGGGTTTCACCCTCGGTGCCATGCACGGTGAAGGTGACCCGGACGGCACGTTCAGCTACGGCAGAACCCAGAGTTACAGCGTCAAATATGTTGAAAAACCGTTCCGGGTCATGGCGGCTTACACCGAATCACGCCAGCAAGCCATTAATAATGGCCGTGACGGTATTCGCAACTATGGGGCAGGCGGTGCTTATGACTTCGCCGCCTTTACGGGCGATGTGTTGTACACACGCACGGAAAATACCTTCACGCACGGCGTTATCGATTCGTATGCAATAGGTGCCCTGTTTCCGGTGACGACTAACTCGTCTGTGTACGCCAACTACATGTACCTCAAAGCCAACAGCAAACTTACCAACAATTCGGCCAACCAAATTGGCCTGACTTACGACTATCGGATTACCAAAAACTGGGACACCTATGTCTCGGCTATTTATCAGGTCACCGGCGGCACTGATGAAAATGCGTATATCTCGGGTGCGTATGGTGTTTCAGGTGGCAAGGAACAAAGTGTTCTGCATGTGGGTGTCCGGTTTTATTACGAGTAAGTACTGCTCCCGATTCAACGATCTGGAACTTTTGTGAGGATACATAATGACTGCTAATAGCTCTAATACCGATGACCACTCGCTGAGTCCGGTGCCCGAAGGTTCGCGACATGGTTGGCTGCAGTTGTCCTGGAGCACGACCGGTATTGTGACAACGCTGATTCAGATCTTTATCGGCGCGTTAGTCACGTTTGTGGCCGGCATCTGGATGGGGGTGCTGGCGGGCATACTGGTCACCATAGTGGGTGCCTTACTGGGGTGGGGCGTGGGGCATGTTGCCTTCAAAACCGGCCTGGCCAGTTCCATGCTGGCCCGCCAACACGGGTTTGGCCGTCGCGGCTCGGCCGTGGTGGCGTTGACCTTCGGCTTTATGATCACCGGCTTTATCGCCCTTGAAAACGCCTTGCTCTATAAAGGCCTGCTGTTCTGGTTGAACCTGGACGATACGCTGTGGCTACAAATTGTGGTGTACGGCGTGATGACGTCGGTCTGGATCCTGCTCACCGCCTTTGGCTTTGAACTGGTCTCCAAAGTGGCGTCGTACACCCTCGTGGCCTTTTTGCTGCTGCTGGGCTACATGATGTTTGATGTGATTAATGCATCCGGCCAGCACTGGGGCGACGTGTTGACGTTTGGTGCGCAGTTCCCCGAAGAGGTATTGGTCAAGATGGGGGCCGATACGCCGATGGGCAAATTCGGTTTTTGCGTCAACGTACTGATCGGTTCAGCCGGGGCCTTGGCCCTGATTGATGGTGACCTGGGCCGTTATGCCAAGTCGTCCAAGGATGTTCTGATTGCCGCGGTGTTCGGCAATGTGTTCATGGACATCATCATGCTGGTGGTGGGGGCGGTGTTGATGTACGCCGGCACCGAACAACTGGTCAGCTATTACGTGTCGCGCGGCGTGCCCCATGCCGAAGCGGTGCAGGCCGTGTTGCAAAGCCCTGACAGTGTGGCGGCAGCCTTTATTGTGTTTGGCGGTTCACTGGGTGCGATCCTGCTGTTTTTGGCCCAGGGCAAAGCCCAGGTGCTCAATACTTACAGTTCGTCCTTGTCACTGACCAACCTGTTTGACGTGACCATCGGCTGGCGTCCGGGTCGACTGACCTTTGTGGTGCTGTCCAACGTCATTGCGTGCCTGATGCTGGTCGGCTCGATCCTGGACTGGGTCAACGGCTTTATCACGATACTTGGGGTGCTGACGACGTGCTTCGCGGGCATCATCATTGCGGACTTTTTCTGGGTGGCCCCACGGCGCGCGAAGGGGTACATCCCCGAGTTCAACTGGCCCGGCCTGATCACCGTGGTGGTGGGCTTCCTGTTGGCCCGCTACGGCTTCAAGCCGTGGATCCCGATTGAGTTTGTAAGCTCGCTGCTGTCCTCATTTGTGCTGTACCCGATCCTCAGCGTGCTGATGAATGGCAAACAGGTTGCTCGCCAAGAGGCACGTCAGGGCGACGGGTTGTAACCGGGCAATAAACGCAGTCTGCGGATAGCCAGTGCGGCGGCCGGATAGTGGTTTGGCTGCCGCTGGGCACATAGTCAATGCCTACGCGTGGGCCGCTCATGTCCGCGTGCCCGAGGATTGAACGCGCAGGGTGTATTCGGTTTACCGGCCGGATGCACCCGGGCGGGTACACATGCCCTTACCGCGATGTATAACGATAAAACCCATGGCCGGAGAGCTCTTGATGACAACCCCAACTACAACAATATTGTCAGCGCTGACGGCGCAACTAGCGGGTGGCGGGGTGCGAGTGGTCGACCTGACCCAGACCTTGTCTCCCTCCTTCCCGAGCCTGCAATTGCCACCGCAGTTCGGTCAGGTGCAATCGTTTCAGATCGAGCGCATCTCGCACTACGACGAGGCCGGGCCGGGCTGGTACTGGAACAACTTCACTTGTGGCGAACACACGGGCACGCACTTTGACGCGCCGGTGCACTGGATCAGCGGGCGTGACTGCCCCGACAACAGCGTCGACACCATCGGCGTGCAAAACTTTATCGCCCCGGCCGTGGTGCTCGACGCCAGCGCCGAGGTGGCCGCCAATGATGACTGGCTGCTGACCGTCGGTTTCCTCGAAGCGTGGGAACAACAACATGGCCGGATCCCGGCGGGTGCCTGGGTATTCCTGCGCACCGATTGGTCCTTGCGGGTCAATGATGCGGCAGCCTTTCTCAATATGCGCGAAGACGGTGCCCACACGCCCGGCCCAACCCAGGAAGCGGTTGAGTGGTTGATCTCGCAGCGCGACGTGCATGGTTTTGGCGTCGAAACCATCAACACCGATGCGGGCCAGTCGTATGCCTGGCCGGTGGCGTACCCGTGCCACACCTTGATGCACGGGGCTAATCGTTATGGTCTGCAATGCTTGAAGAACCTGGATCAATTGCCGCCTCAAGGGGCGTTGATCATTTCGGCACCGTTGAAGATCGAAGGCGGGTCGGGCAGCCCGCTGCGGGTATTGGCCTTGGTTGCGTAGGAGGTAAACGTTTTGTCTGAGCCACAGGTTATTTTCGTCGGCAGCGGTATCAACTCATTGGTGGGCGCTGCGCTTCTCGCGGTACGCGGCAAGCGCGTGCTGGTGCTGGAGCGCAATGACCGCCTCGGCGGCTGCATCCGTACCGAGCAACTGTTTGACGGTTATCAGCACGAGGTGCTGTCGTCCTGGCACCCGCTGTTTGTAGGGAGCCCGGCCTATGCGCAACTCAAGCCCGCGCTGGAGCAGGCGGGGTTGCAAGTGTTGGCCAGTGAGTACTCGACGGGGCTGGTCTGGCCGGACGGCCAGGGCCTGGCGCTCAAGGCTGACCTGGCGGATACCGTACGCCGTCTCGACGCGCTGGAACCGGGTGATGGCCAGGCGATTGCGCGCATGGCCAGCGACATGTTCGGTCGCGATGGGCCGCTGACCTTTGGTTTGCTGGGTAAAAACCCTTACGCCCTGGGCCTGATCAAGTTGCTCTTCAGCGAGTGGCGCAAGCGCGGGATCGACGGCCTGATGACCTTCACCGCCCAGGCGCTGGAAAGCTTTCGGCGCTGGTCTGAACGCACGCTGCGTTCAGACACCACACGGGCGTTGATCGCACCCTGGGCCTTGCATTCAGGCCTGGGCCCGGACGATGCCAGCTCGGCGCTGATCGGCAAGTTGACGTTTGCTTCCGTGGTCAGCGGCGGCATGCCGGTGATCAAGGGCGGCGGTACACGCTTGGTGGAAGCCCTGGCAACAATCATCGAGCAACACGGCGGGCAACTGCTCACCGATGCCCATGTTGAGCGCGTGCTGGTCGAAGGGCAGGGCCGCAGCGCCCGCGCCACCGGCGTGCAATTGGCGGGCGGGCGGCGTTTGCTGGCGCAGGAAGCGGTGGTGTGCAACGTCACGCCGACGCAGTTGTATGGGGGGCTGCTCACGGACGTGCCGGCCCCTGTGCGTGAGCGGGCTGAGGGTTATCGCTATGGGCGTGGCGGCATGCAAATCCACTTTGCCCTCAATGCGCCGCCTGCCTGGCTGGATGAAGAACTGCTCAAGGTGCCGCTGGTGCATCTGACCGAGAGCATGGAGCAGGTGTGCCTGTCCGTCACCGAGGCTAACAACGGGCTGCTGCCTTCACGGCCGACCCTTGCCATTGGCCAGCCGGTGGCGGTGGATGCCTCCCGCGCTCCGGCGGGCGGGTGGATTCTGTGGATTCAATTGCAAGAGCTGCCTTCGACGCTGAAGGGCGATGCCGCCGGCACCATTGCCGTACCGGCAGATGGCCAATGGACGGCCGAAGTACGTGAAGCGTTTGCGGACCGAGTGCAAGCGCGTCTGGAGCGAGTCATGCCGGGTTTAGCCACGCGCATCGTGGGTCGCCGGGCGTACTCACCAGCGGACTTGCAAGCGCTCAACTGCAACCTGGTGGGCGGCGACCCGTACTCGGGCGTTTGTTCGCCGGACCAGTTCTTCTGGCTGCGCCCGTTTGCCAGTTCGGGGCGGGCCAAGGCCAACCGGACGCCGGTGAAAAATCTGTTCCATATCGGTGCCTCCACCCACCCGGGACCGGGATTGGGCGCGGGCTCTGGCACACTGGTCGCCGACGAAATAGCCCCGCCGCGATAGCGCCAGATCACAAGGTCGTGAGATCGCTCTTGCAGGTCGTACACCGGCCTGTAGGAGCGAGCTTGCTCGCGATCTTTTAAAGGTCAAAAGATCACGAGCAAGCTCGTTCCTACAGGCCTTGCTGTGTTCGGCCAGCGTGGTTTAAAGGGGCCCTTTTAGATCAAAAACCAGCGCGTAGGAGCGAGCTTGCTCGCGATCTTTTAAAGGTCAAAAGATCACGAGCAAGCTCGTTCCTACAGACCTTGCTGC
The DNA here is from genome assembly GCF_030150285.1 of Pseudomonas sp. GTDB lineage: Bacteria > Pseudomonadota > Gammaproteobacteria > Pseudomonadales > Pseudomonadaceae > Aquipseudomonas. The sequence continues at coordinate 17,301 of NZ_JASLGE010000011.1, forward strand.
GTTTGGTCCGGGCGTAGGAGCCGCCGTCGACGCTCGATTGCTCGCGATCTATTGATCTTTCAGCAGGGTTCCGGTCAGGCATTGGCCAGGTCCCACATTTTTACGTACGGGTGGGAGCAGAGTTCAATGATGGAGCCCCACGGGTCCTGGCAGTAGGCGATCTGATAGCCTTTTTCCGGGTTGATTGTCAGTACCCCGCTGCGGTCCTTGCCTCCCGCCGCCACGATAGTGGCCACTGCTCCGGCTACGTCAGGGGCGGTGAGGCCCATGTGGTTGTAGCCCCCTAACCAGAATTCAAAGGTGTTGTCCTTGGGGCGCGATGGCGTGGCTTCGAACTGGAACAGTTCCAGGCCGACATTGTCCGGGGTGGCCATGTGGGCGAAGCGAAAGTGCCCGTAGCCGGCACCATAAATCGCTTGGGCGGCTTGGCCCAGCGGGTGACCCTGTTCGCTGACTTCCAGCGGCCCGGCCAACAGGCGAAAACCCAGTGTGGTGACATACCAGGCGATGGCGGCATCCAGGTCGGGAACCGTCAGCCCTATGTGTGGGGCGGTGAAGTGCTGTGTGGCCAAAGTGGATCCTCCGGTGAGGTTGTGGTTAGTGGCGGCGCAAGGTCTGGCTTGGCATTTCGCCATAGCGCAGTTTGTAGTCATTACTGAACCGGCCCATGTGCGTGAACCCCCAGCGCAAGGCCACGCCGGCGATGTTGGTGGCTTCGCCGCTAACCAGCTCGGCGTGCACATGTTCCATGCGCAGGTCGCGCAGGTAGTGCATGGGGCTGACGCCCAGGAAATCCTTGAAGCCGGTGTACAGGCTGCGCAGGCTGACCCCGGCGGCCAGCGCCAGTTGTTCGGCGGTAATCGGTTCATGGGCGTGCGATTGCAGGTAGTCCTGCGCGCGGCGCACATGGCGCGGCAGGATGGTGTTGCGTCGCGCCGGGGCGGTGTCGCTGTAGTTGTGTTTATGGGTCATCAGTAGGGTCGAAGCGGCCAGTTGCTCAATGTGTGACATGACCAGTTTGTGCTGCCCCAGAAGCGGGTAATGGTTCGCACAATCCAGCAAGTAGGAAAGCAAGCATCGCCACGGGGCGGATTCTTGCCAGCGAAAGCCCAGTTCGAAGCGCAAGGGTTGCTCCAGCGGGTGGCCCAGATGCCCCACCAGCGTGCGTTCAACCAGTGAGCGCGAGATGCGTAACATGATTTGGTCACTGTCGCCGTTCCAGTGCATGTTGGCGCTGTCGCCCGGGCTCAGCACCGAGGCCAGTTCCAGCGATGAGTCGATGCGTTGGCGGCCACTCTCGATCGTGGCCGTGCCGTGCAGGGGCATCTGCACCAGGAAGCAATTCTCCAGCGCGCCGCGTTCGATCTGCACGCTCGCGCCATAGCGCAGGCGGCTCAACGAGATATCGCCCAGGTTCAGGTAATGCATGCGTGCGTCCAGACGCTCAGCGCTATGGGTCTGCTTGAGGTGATGGTTGGCGATCACCTGGCCCACCATCGACCTCACCTGGTCCAGGTCGCTGGACGCAAATAACAGGCGCTCCGGCTCGCACAGGACGCGCTCGGTAGAAAAGTGTGCAGCCTGCCCGCGCATGGGCGAATAGGCTGAGGTCTGACTGTTCTGCACGGTTGCTACCCCTCACGGAGTTCGGCTGCTTGGCAGCCTGATTATTGTTATTGGATGCCGCCTCATCAGGTGTGCTCGCCCAAGGTGCGCGTGCGCTGTGAGGGTGCGCTTTTTTTATATGAATATTCATATTTTCATGCGCTATAAATATATTTCTCACGGTTTGAAGGAAATTGCAACGCATGACCGGTACGGTCGATGGGCGGCGCGAGGCGGTGCCCGCCAAATGCCCCCACAAAACGGCGGATTAAGTACGAATTGGTAATAATCAGTACGCGTGATCGCGCTCTGAAAGCGGCTTCACGCCGCTAATATCGAGACTTTTCAGCGCCTTGAAGGCTCTGTTTCGGTGGTTCTTTATCCTTCTGCTGCGAGTGGTATCCGAATCATGCGACAAGATTGTTTGCATGATTATTCATGCGTTGACGTCTCGTCATTTCCCTATGAAGGTAAGCGCCATAAGAAATTTTGTTTAACCGAGCTGAGAGATAACCGACATGGCCGAGCGATCCTTTGTCCAGGAAGTGAAGAAGTTACGTGCTGGGGCCGGAGAGGTTTTTAACGGCGAGGGGATCCTGGCGGTAACCAAGGCGTTGCTGGAATCGGGCGTGGCGTATGTGGGGGGTTACCAGGGTTCACCCATTTCCCATTTGATGGATGTGCTGTCGGACGCTCAGGATATTTTGGGCGAGTACGGCATTCGTTTCGAAAACAGTGCGAGTGAAGCGACGGCGGCGGCGATGTTGGCAGCCTCGGTGAACTACCCGCTGCGCGGCGCAATTACGTTCAAGGCCACGGTAGGTACCAACGTGGCCTCTGATGCACTGGCTAACCTCGCGTCGGGCGGGGTAACCGGTGGCGCACTGATTATCGTCGGTGAAGACTACGGCGAAGGTTCTTCGATCATGCAAGAGCGCAGCCATGCGTTCGCCATGAAATCGCAAATGTGGTTGCTGGATCCGCGCCCCAACCTGCCGTGCATCGTGCAAGCGGTGAAGGACGGTTTTGACCTGTCCGAAGCCAGCAACACGCCGGTCATGTTGCAGATGCGGATTCGCTCCTGCCACCTGCATGGCCAGTTCGTAACGGCGGATAACGTGCCGCCGGCGTTCACGGTCAAGGATGCGATGGAGAACCCGGCCCGTGACATTGACCGTATCGTTTTGCCGCCTGCGAGCTTTCTGCACGAGCGCGAAAAGATCCAGCAGCGTTGGCCAGCCGCCATCCGTTTTATTCAAGACCGTCAACTCAACGAGTTCTTCTCGGAAGGCGAGGCCGACGTCGGCATCGCCTTGCAGGGCGGCAACTACAACACGCTGATCCGGGCGTTGCAGAAGCTCGGCTTGTGCGATGTGTATGGCACGTCAAAAATCCCGCTGTATGTGATGAACGTGGCGTACCCGTTGATCGACGAAGAGTACGCACGCTTTTGCAAAGACAAACGCGCCATCCTGGTGCTGGAGGAAGGGCAACCCAACTTCGTCGAGCAGAACGTGTCGACCATCCTGCGCCAATTGGGGCTGGACACCGCGTTGCATGGCAAGGATGTGCTGCCGTTGGCGGGCGACTACAACACCGCGACCGTGCTCGGTGGCGTGCGCAAGTTCCTGGAGCGCTACGGCGTGGTCGAGGCCAAGGTCGTACCGGTGGTTGACCCGCTGTCCCTGGGCATTCCGGTGGTGATGTTGCCGGTGGACGCGCCGGCCCTCAAACCGCTGGAACAGATCGTGCACCCCCGGCCACCAGGGTTGTGCACCGGCTGCCCTGAGCGGCCGATCTTCACCGCGATCAAACTGGTGGAGCGCGAGTTGGGCAAGCATCACATCAGCGCCGATATTGGCTGCCACCTGTTTTCGATTCTGCCGCCGTTCAACCTCGGCAGCACCACCATGGGCTACGGCCTGGGCAGCGCCAGTGCGGCGGCCTTTACCGTGGCACCCGGCAGTGCCCCGGCCAGCAAACGCGCCATTTCGCTGATGGGCGACGGCGGGTTCTGGCATAACGGTTTGACCAGCGGCATCGCCAACGGAGTGTTCAACCGCAGCGATAACCTGACCATCATCATCGACAACAACTATGCCTCGGCCACGGGCGGCCAGGACCTGCTGTCGTCTCGTGCGGTGAATGCCACGCGCAGCACCGGCCATGAGATCGAACAGGCCGTCAAAGGCGTGGGGGTTGAATGGGTGCGCACCATCAAGCGCACCTATGACCTCAAGGCCATGGTCTCGACCCTGCGCGAAGCCCTGACCACCCAGGAAACCGGGCCCAAGGTGCTGATCGCGCAAAGTGAATGCATGCTCAACCTGCAGCGCCGCGAGAAGAAAGTGGTGCGCAAGGCCCTCAGTGATGGCAAGCGCGTGGTGCGCGAGCGTTTCGGCATCGACCCGGACACCTGCACCGGCGACCACTCGTGCATTCGCTTGTCGGGCTGCCCGTCGCTGTCGATTCGCGACAACCCCGACCCTTTGCGCCAGGACCCGGTGGCGATGGTCATGGACAGCTGCGTGGGCTGCGGCACCTGCGGCGAAGTCGCCCACGCCGCGGTGCTGTGCCCGTCCTTTTACCGCGCCAATATCGTCAGCAACCCGACCCGTTGGGACACGTTCAGCAAGCGCGTGCACTCGGCCGTTATCGGCTGGCTGCAGGCGGGCGATGCCCGTCGTCGTGCGCGGTATGCGTTTTGAGGATGCCGCCGATGTCAGCCACCACAAGCCCCGGATGTTCCGGGGCGTTATCCCGCCTTTTTCACCGTGCGCCCGGCTTTGATGGCCGAGGCTTGCGCGCTGCTTCGGAGTGTTTTCATGTCCAGTGAACCTATCAAAATTGCCATTCTCGCGATGGGCGGCGAAGGCGGCGGGGTACTGGCCGACTGGATCGTCAACCTGGGGGAACACAACGGCTACTTCGCGCAGACCACCTCTGTGCCTGGCGTGGCCCAGCGCACCGGGGCCACCATTTATTACGTGGAGCTGTTTCCCGGAGCTGATGTGCCCAACGCCCGCGTACCGGTGTTGTCGCAGGTGCCGTTGCCCGGTGACGTGGACATCGTGCTGGCCTCCGAACTGATGGAAGGCGGGCGGGCGGTGCAGCGCGGTTTCGTGACCGCGGACCGCACCACGCTGGTGACGTCGACGCACCGGGTGTATTCGATTGCCGAAAAATCGGCCATGGGCGATGGCCGTGTTGACAGCGAAGCGCTGCTGCAGCAAGCCCGTCACGCCGCCAAAACGTTTATCAGTTTCGACATGGAAAAAGCCGCCGAGCAAACCGGCAGCGTGATCAGTGCCGTGTTGTTTGGCGCACTCAGCGGCACCGGTGTGCTGCCGTTCAACCGCACTCAGTTTCAGGAAACCATCGAGCGTGGCGGCGTAGGGGTCAAACCCAGCCTCAAGGCGTTTGAACTTGGCTATGTCACCACCCGTGAAACCCAGGACGGCAGCCGCGCCCCTGGCACCCCGGCGGCGAGCAAGGCCGTGCTGGCGCAGCCGCGCGACCCGGTCGTAGCCGGGCTGGTCAAGCGGGCGCAGGGTTTTGCGGCCAGTGCGGTAGACATTGTGGTTGAGGGTGTGCGGCGGCTGATCGACTACCAGGACCCGGACTACGCACGCCTGTACCTGGACCGCCTCGACGCGCTGGTTAAAACCCCCGGCGGCAACGACCTCGAACTGCTGCGCGAGACCGCGCGCTACCTGGCGTTGTGGATGTCTTATGAGGACACCATTCGCGTGGCGGACCTCAAGACCCGCAGCAGCCGTTTCGAACGTGTGCGCGACGAAGTGCGTTCACGGGACGACCAGGTGCTGGACATCGAAGAGTACATGCACCCGCGCATCGAAGAGATTTGCGAAACCCTGCCCGTGGGGCTGGGCCGCTGGCTGGCCAAGCCGAACTGGGCACACCGCCTGGTGGCCCGTGGCACGCAACAGGGGCGCACTATCAGAACCAGCGGCCTGGGCGGCTTTTTGCTGCTTTACGGCTTGTCGCGCTGGCGCCGCTGGCGCCGGGTGACGCTGCGTTACAGCCTGGAAAATGCCCGCATCGAAGCCTGGCTCAAACGCTTGCACACCCTCGCGGCGATCGACCCGGCACTGGCCCTCGAAGCGGCCCAGTGCCAGCGCCTGGTCAAGGGGTACAGCGACACCCACGCACGCGGCCTGAAGAATTACGAAACGTTGATGGCGGTGGTGGACAAGCACCTGCGGCTGATGGCCCCGGCCACATTGCGCGAACTGCGTGACGCGGCGCTGGCCGATGAACACGGCCACAAGCTGCACGAATGCTTGCAACGCCACGCCTTACCCCTGGAAGGATAACTGCCCATGAATCCGCGCACGTTTAGCCGTGAACACCGTATCCGTTTCGCTGAGTGCGACCCGGCGGGCATCGTGTTCTACCCGCAGTACTTTGTGATGTTCAACAACCTGCTGGAAGCCTGGATCGACGAGCTTCTGCCAGAGGTGGGGTTCGCCGGTTACATCGGCACGCTGCAGTTTGGGCTGCCGACCGTACGCCTTGAAGCCGACTTTCGGGCGGTCAGCCGCATGGGCGACGCCGTGGTGCTGAGCCTGGAAGTGGCCCGTCTGGGCGGCAAGTCGCTGACCCTGGCGCTGACCTGCACCGACCTTAAGGGTGAGGTGCGGATGAGCGTTACCCAAGTGCTGGTCACGACCTCGCTGGTCAGCCACCAGGCCATTGAAATACCGAGCGTGCTGCGTGAGGCGCTGACGACTTCCCCCTCCCTTGATAAAGACAACAACGAAAGGAGCGCACTGTGAAAATTGCCTGCATTGGCGGTGGTCCCGCCGGCTTGTACTTTGGCCTGCTGATGAAACTGCAGAACCCGGCCAACGAAATTGTGGTCATTGAGCGCAACCGCCCTTACGACACGTTCGGCTGGGGCGTGGTGTTCTCCGACGCCACCCTGCAAAACCTGCGCGAAGCCGACCCGGTGTCGGCGCAAACCATCGCCAATGAGTTCAGCCATTGGGACGATATCGACATCCACTTCAAGGGCCATCAGGTGCGCAGCGCCGGCCACGGGTTTATCGGGATCGGGCGTAAAAAGCTGCTCAATATCCTGCAGGCGCGCTGTGAAGAAGTGGGCGTGCAACTGGTGTTCGAAACCACCGTGCAAGATGACCAGGAGGTGGCGCGCCAGTACAACGCCGACCTGGTGATCGCCTGCGACGGCATCAACAGCCCGGTGCGTACGCGCTACGCCGAGACGTTCAAGCCCGATATCGATCAGCGCAACTGCCGCTTTGTCTGGCTGGGCACGCGCAAGGTGTTTGATGCCTTCACCTTTTTGTTCGTTGAAACCGAGCATGGCTGGTTCCAGGCCCACGCGTACCAGTTCGAAGATGGCTTCTCCACGTTCATCATCGAAACCACGGACGCCACCTGGCAGGCTTCGGGCATCGAGCACATGTCCCAGGAAGAGGGCATCGCCTACTGCGAGAAACTGTTCGCGCCGTGGCTGGACGGTGAGCCGCTGCTGTCGAACGCCTCGCACTTGCGCGGCGCGGCCATCTGGATTCGCTTCCCGCGGGTTATTTGCAACAAATGGGTGCAGTGGACCCAACCTCACGGTGCCGAGGGTGCTGCCGTGCCGGTGGTGCTGATGGGGGATGCGGCCCACACCGCGCACTTCTCGATTGGTTCCGGCACCAAGCTGGCCCTGGAAGATGCCATCGAGCTGTGCAACACCCTCAAGGCCGGCGGTGAACTGACCGAGCGGCTGGCGCATTACGAGCAAGTGCGCGGCATCGAGGTGCTGAAAATTCAGAACGCGGCGCGTAACTCCACGGAATGGTTCGAGAACGTCGAGCGTTACGCCAGCCTGGAACCGGAGCAGTTTGCCTATTCACTGTTGACCCGTTCGCAGCGCATCTCCCATGAAAACCTGCGCCTGCGTGACGCGCAATGGCTGGAAGGTTACGAAGCCTGGCTGGCCGGCCGTGCCGACGTGCAGACCGTGGCAGGCGAGCGCCCACGGCCGCCGTTTTTGACGCCTTACAGCGTGCGCGGCGTGACCCTGAAGAACCGCGTCGTGGTGTCGCCGACCTTGCTGTATTCCAGCCAGCATGGCGTACCGGGCAATTTCCACCTGGTGCACTTGGGCAGTCAGGCGCTGGGCGGTGCCGGGCTGGTATTGGCCGAAGCGACGGCCGTGAGTGCCGATGCACGCATCAGTGCCGGTGACCCCGGTTTGTGGAACGCCGAGCAGGTGGCCGCGTGGAAAACCATTACCGACTTTGCCCACCGCCACAGCAGCGCCCACATTGGCGTGCAACTCAACCACTGCGGCCGTCGCGGCTCCACGCAGTTGGGCTGGGAACAACCGGATCACCCGCAAACCGAGGGTAACTGGCCGCTGGTCAGCGCCAGCCCGTTGGCGTACCTGCCGGGGGTTTCTCAGGTGCCGCGTGAAGCGACCCATGACGACCTGGCGCGCATTTGTGAGCAGTTTGCCGAAGCCGCCGTGCGGGCCGCCGAGGCCGGTTTTGACTGGCTGGAATTGCAGGCCGGCCACGGTTTCCTGCTCTCCAGCTTTATCTCACCGCTGACCAACCAGCGCACTGACGAATACGGCGGCTCGCTCGATAACCGTCTGCGTTTCCCGCTGCAAGTGCTGGCGGCCGTGCGTCGCGTGTGGCCAGACAACTTGCCGATTTCGGTGCGCATCTCGGCGTCCGATTGGGCGCAGGGCGGCACCAGCGTCGATGAAGCGGTAGAGATCGCCCGTCGGTTGAACGCCGGCGGTGCCGACATGATTGACGTGTCCTCGGGCGAAGTCGTACCCGACCAGCAGCCGGTGTATGGCCGTATGTACCAGACCCCGTTTGCCGACCGCATCCGCAACGAAGCCGGGGTGCCCACCATCGCCGTGGGCGCGATCAGCGAGGCCGATCAGGTCAACGGCATCATCGCCTCGGGCCGTGCCGACCTGTGCGCCGTGTCGCGCCCGCACCTGGCCGACTCGGCCTGGTTGCTGCGCGAAAGCGCCAAGCTGGGCTGGCACGACGTCGAGTGGCCCAAGCCTTACTTGTGGGGCAAGGATGCGCTGGAGCGCAGTTTCACCCGGAGCAAGTCCTGAGGGCCGAGCGCCCACTGAATCCTTGATAAGGAGAAAGACCATGGCAACCTCGTATGACCAATACCGCGAAGGCGTCGAAGGCCGTGCAGACGTCGAAGACACGCCTGAACTGGTGGCGTACTACCGCGAGCTGGACCACTTGCAAACCGGTGCGCTCTGGACCGTCGCCAATAAAATCGAGCCCTGGGAGCCGAAGTCCAGCTCCGTGCCGGTGCTCTGGCGCTACCGCGACCTGCGTGAGCACGTGCTGCGCTCCGTTGCGCTGGTCACCCCGGAAAAAGCCGGGCGCCGAGTGATTTACCTGAACAACCCCGGGCGCACCGACGTGTCGGCGGCGGTCGGCTGGCTGTACTCCGGCCTGCAAGTGATGAACCCGGGTGAACGCGCTTCGGCGCACGCCCATTCGTCTTCGGCGCTGCGCTTCATCATGGAAGGCAGCGGTGCCTACACCATTGTTGACGGCCACAAGATGACCCTGGGCCGTAACGACTTTGTGTTGACCCCCAACGGCACCTGGCATGAGCACGGTGTCGAGGCCGAGGGCTCGCCGTGCATCTGGCAGGACGGCCTCGACATTCCGCTGGTCAATGCCATGGAAGCGGGTTTCTACGCCGTTCACCCGGACTTGCAGCAGGCCGTCGGTTACCCGGTGGATGACCTGGTGAGCGTGTGGGGGGCCGCCGGTTTGCGCCCCGAGAACGTCGGCTGGACCCAGCCCTATTCGCCGTTGTTCAAGTACCAGTGGGAACCCACCTACGCGGCGTTGGTGCGCTACGCGGCGTCTTGCCCCGACAACCCGTTTGACGGGGCCTTGATGCACTACACCAACCCGGTCAATGGCGGCCATGTATTGGCAACCATCGGCGCGAGCATGCAACTGCTGCGCCCGGGGTTTGTGGGCAAAGCGCACCGCCACACCGGCAGCTTTCTGTACCAGGTGGCCAAAGGCAAAGGCTACTCGATCATCAACGGCCAGCGGTTTGACTGGCAGGAGCGGGACATTTTCTGTGTGCCGTCCTGGGCCTGGCATGAACACGTCAACCTCGACCCGAGTGAAGACGCTTGCCTGTTCTGCTTCAGCGATTTGCCGGTGATGGAAAAACTGGGCCTGTACCGCGAAGAAGCCTTGGCGGACTTCGGTGGCCATCAGCCGGTTTCGCCCACAGCCTGACGTTGAATAACCCTTGAACTGTATTTATCTGGAGAATTGTCGATTATGCGTCTCGTAACCTACCGCGCTCATGTCAACGCCGCTGCCCGTCTGGGTGCCATTGTGGGCGACCTTGTGATTGACCTGCAGCGCCTGGGCAGCCATGCCGGCCAAGCCTTGCCGGCGGACATCCTGGACTTTATCGACCTGGGCCCGCACGCCGTCACCTCCACCACCGCCTTGCTCAAGGCCTGGGAGGGCAAGTGGCCGCTGGACAGCGCACTGCCGTTGGCCAACGTAAAACTGCTGGCCCCGATCCCCAAACCGCGCAAAAACATTTTCGGTATTGGCCTGAACTATGTTGAGCACGTGGAAGAGTCGAGCCGCACACTGGACACCTCCAAAGAGCTGCCCAAGCAACCGGTGATTTTCTCCAAGCCGCCGACCGCCGTGATCGGCCCGGGCGATGCCATCGAGCACAACGAAGCCATTACCCGCCAGATGGACTGGGAAGTGGAACTGGCGGTCATCATCGGCAGCCGTGCCAAGTGCGTCGGCGAAGCCGAAGCCCTGAACTATGTGTTCGGTTACACCGTGCTCAACGACATCAGCGCCCGTGACAACCGCCGTGCCGGCCAGTGGATCTACTCCAAGGGCCAGGACACCTACGCGCCCATGGGCCCGATGATCGTCACCGCCGATGAAATCGCTGACCCCCACAACCTGAACCTGACCCTCAAGGTTAACGGTGTCGAGAAACAAAGCTCCAACACCCGCCACCTGCTGTTCAACATCCCTGTGCTGATTTCCGACATCAGTGCCGGTATCACCCTGGAGCCGGGCGACATCATTGCCACCGGCACCCCGGCAGGTGTGGGCGCGGGCCGTACGCCGCAAGAGTGGATGTGGCCAGGCGACGTGGTGGAGGCGTGGGTCGAAAGCATCGGCACGCTGCGCAACCCAATTGTGGCGGTCGGCAACGAACCTCGTACCGGCAAAAATCAGTAAGCAACGGGCCGGTCCTGACGGGCCGGCCTGACTTCTCACCCCTATTCGGATGAACCGTCATGCTTGAATTACCTGTATTCAAGGCGGCTGCCGTACAGACGGCCCCTGTTTTCCTGGACACCGACGCCACCGTAGACAAAGTGATTCGCCTGATTGCCGAGGCCGCGGACAACGGCGCCCAACTGGTGGCGTTCCCCGAAGTGTTTGTGGCGGGCTATCCCTACTGGAGCTGGATCGGCAACCCGATTGAAGGCAGCCCGTGGTTTGAAAAACTGGTGCGCTCGGCCATCGAAATTCCAGGCCCCGAGATCACCAAAATCGCCCAGGCCGCCGCACGCCACCGCATCAACGTGGTGGTGGGCGTCAACGAGCGCAGCAGCAAAGGCATCGGCACGATCTACAACACGCTGGTGACCATTTCCGACGAAGGCCGCATTCTGGGCCGTCACCGCAAACTGGTGCCGACGTGGGCCGAAAAGCTCACCTGGGCCCCCGGCGATGCGTCAGCGCTGCGCGTGCACAACACCTCGATCGGCCCGCTCGGTGCGTTGGCCTGTGGTGAAAACACCAACACGCTCGCTCGTTTTGCCTTGATCGCAGAAGGCGAACTGGTGCACGTGGCCAGCTACATTTCGTTGCCGGTTGCACCGCCCGAGTACGACATGGCCGAAGCCATCAAAGTGCGTGCGGCTGCCCACAGCTTTGAAGGCAAACTGTTCACGGTGGTGTCGTGCTCGACCGTCAGCGAAGAGATTATCCAGGCGCTGGAGCCGGATTTCCCTAAAGCGCGGGAACTGCTGACCCGCCGCAACAGCGCGTTCTCCGGCATCCTCGGCCCGGACGGGCGAGTGATTGGCGAGCCGCTGATTGATGAGGAAGGCATCGTCTACGCCGATATCGACCTGTCGCGCTGCATTCAGCCGCGGCAAATGCATGACATCGCGGGCCACTACAACCGCTTTGACATCTTCAACTTGCAAGTTAACCGTCGCCCGCAGGCGTCTGCCCGTTTCGACGATGCCGCTGGCGTGGAAACCTTTGACACGCCCGTCGACACCCACCAGGAAACCCAGCCATGAGCGCGCCACGTTACTACCGTATCGGCCAAATCGTGCCCAGTTCCAACACCACGATGGAAACCGAAATCCCGGCCATTCTGCGGGCCCGTGAGCTGATTGACCCTGAACGGTTTACCTTTCACTCCAGCCGCATGCGCATGAAAAAGGTCACCAAGGAAGAACTGGCGGCCATGGACGGTGACAGCGACCGCTGCGCCCTTGAGTTGTCAGACGCCCACGTCGACGTGCTGGGCTACGCGTGCCTGGTCGCGATCATGAGCATGGGCAACGGCTACCACCGTATTTCCGAGCAGCGCCTGCACCAGCGCACCGTTGAAAACGGCTGCCCGGCACCGGTGGTCACCAGCGCCGGTGCCCTGGTGGACGGCTTGCACGTGATAGGGGCGAAGAAAGTCTCGATTCTGACGCCCTACATGAAACCACTGACCCAGCTGGTCATTGATTACATCGAAAGCGAAGGCATTGAAGTGGTGGACAGCATTTCGCTGGAAATTGCTGACAATCTGGAAGTGGGCCGTCAGGACCCGCGCGCGCCAATCGAAATCACTCGCCGGCTCAACACCGCAGGCGTGGATGCGGTGGTGGCATCGGCCTGTGTGCAGATGCCGTCCCTGGCGTCGATCCAACCCATCGAAGACCGCATTGGCTTGCCAGTGATTTCCTCCTCGGTGGCCACCACCTACCAGATGCTCAAGCGTCTGGGCCTGAGCACCGCCGTGCCCGGTTTCGGTTCGCTGCTGTCCGGGAGGTATTGAAGGATGTTGCGGGGTTGGGGTAATTCCCCCCCGCACGCGGCAAAGGGGCTAGAATCGTCGCCGGTTCAGAGCGAGGACGAGGCAGCGACAGGCATGGCGAAGACGAAGGCGTTTGCAGACAATTACTTGCCCGCGTTATTGGGGCAGGCGTGGTATTTGGTGTCCACCCAGTTTCATGCTGTGGTCGAACAGCACGGGCTTTCCGTGCTGGAGTGGCGGGTGTTGTCCACCCTGGCCCGTGACGGTGCGATGACCATTTCGGCGCTGGCGCAGATCACCGTGAGCAAACAGCCAACGGTCACCCGGTTGCTGACCCGCCTTGAATCGCAGAAGTATGTCGAGCGTTCCAGCAGCCTGGATGATCGCCGTTACACCCTCGTCCGTGTGACCCGCACGGGGCGTCGCCTGGTGTCCGGCCTGGTGGAACTGGCCGAGAAACACGAGCGCGAGATCCTCGCACCGTTCGAGGCCCAGAAGATTGAAGCGTTCAAGGACGTGCTGCGCGAACTGATCGACCAGCACAGTCCGCGGCGTTGAATCAGCGGGTTTAGCCTGGCATCAGGTGGGCCGAACCATGTGGAACAGCCCTTGTTGTAACACTTCAAAGTAATCCGAAGGCCCGCCGCCGCGCAGGATCGGTTGTGCGCGGCTCGTGTCGTAGATCCCGTCAGTGAGGCAGGCCCGGTCGATGTGGGCCGCGACCACCTCGCCAAACACCATCCAGGTGTCCAGCGCCTTGCCATCCAGGCCAACCAACTGCTGAATTTGCGTGACCTTGCACTCCAGCGCCACCGGGCTTTCCAGCACTCGCGGCACGGCGACCTCATGCGACGGCGCGGGAGTCAGGCCCGCCAGTGCAAACTCATCAACCCCTGGCACCTCGGAGCTGGTGAGGTTGACCTGCGCGGCCAACGGGCGCGTGGCCAGGTTGTAAACGAACTCACCGGTCAACTCGGCATTGCGCACGGTGTCTTTCTTGCCGACGCTGGAAAACGCAACCACGGGCGGGCGGTAATTGAACACGTTGAAAAAGCTGTAGGGGGCGAGGTTCAAGTGACCTTGAGCATTGAGGGTGGAAATCCAGCCGATGGGGCGCGGCCCCAGAATTGCCGGCAACGGGTCATGGGGCAGGCCATGCCCGTTGCGCAGGGTATAGCTGTGAAGGTCAGCACTCGTCATCGAAAAAGCTCACGCGGGTTAAAAACGTCATCGTTGCCCACTTCCACTGACAAAGACAGGCGTTGGCGGTGCGCGTGTAAATGACCTGCAGAATATGGATGAAGTGTTCGCGATCCGGATGGTGTTAACGGCCGTCGCGCCGTCGCGCCCGTTTCCCCTCCCTTGGTAGAGGGTTGATGGCAGGCGGCGAGGCTGGGGTATGATCGAGCGGATAATAATCAGGATACCCACGCCGATGATCGGCTTCACTTTCCGTCAGCTTGAATACTTCGTGGCGGCTGCCGAGCAGGGCAGTGTCAGCGCCGCCGCGCGAGCCATGCACATTTCCCAACCATCGGTGTCTTTGGCCATTGCCCAACTGGAGTCGACGCTGGGCGAAAAACTCTTTCACCGCCAGGCCAGCCGTGGCCTGGAACTCAGCCCGGCAGGGCGTACCTTTCTGGAGCAGGCGCGCACGGTACTGGCCCAGGCGTCAGCGATGGTCGGCACGGGGCACCAGGACGAAGGGTTGCGTGGCACCCTGAGCCTGATGTGTTTCCAAGACCTGGGCCCGTACTTCGCGCCACGGCTGCTGGCCGGGTTTCGCACGCGCCATCCGCACGTGTCCATCACCTTGCTCGAAGCCGACCTGGCCGGGGTCAATCGTCGGTTGGGGGATGGCCAGGCCGAGTTGGCGCTGACCTATGGTGTCGGGCTGGACCCGCATATCGAGGCGCGGGTGCTGGTGCGCCTGATGCCTTATGCCCTGCTGCCGGTAGATCATCCGCTGGCCCTGCAAGACCAGGTTTCGCTGGTGGATCTGGCGGCGGAGTGTTTGATTCTGGAAGATATCGCCCGTACGCGGGAGTATTTTCTGTCGCTGTTCTGGGCCCATGACCTGCAACCCCGCTCGCTGCAACTGACCCAGACGTTCGAGATGCAGCGTGGCCTGGTGGCCCACGGCTATGGCGTGGCGTTGTCGTGTACCCGCCCCGTGGGCGACCAAAGCTATGACGGTCAACCCTTGATCTGCCGCCCCCTGCTGGAGGTCGTCAGCCCGCAGCCGGTGGTGTTGGCGCAATCCAGTGCGATGCGCCTTTCACCCGTGGCCCAGGCGTTTGTCGACTGGGCCAGCGAACAGTTTCCCGCCGTTTAACGGCGGGCTTCAGCCCTGAGTGACCTCGGCGGGCAGCGGCAAGCGCTTGCCCTGGCGGGCGATAAACAGCCAGTAACCGACCGACAGCAGCGCCAGCCAGCCCAGCCCGACATAGAGCGAGGTGCGGGTGTCCGGGAACCAGGCCAGCACCCCGAAAATAAACACCATAAAGGCAATGGCGCAGGCCGGGCCGACCGGCCAGAAAGGCACAGGGAACGACAGTTCGCTGACTTCCTGTGGCGACATGCGCCGACGCATCACCACCTGGGACAGCAGAATCATCAGCCATACCCAGACAATCGAAAACGTCACCACGGCCACCAGAATCATGAACAGGTTCTTGGGTGCCAAGTAGTTGAGCAGCACCCCCGCCAACAGGGCGACCGACATGACCGCGACCGTCATCCACGGCACCCCGAAACGCGACAGGCGGGAGAAACTGGCCGGGGCCTGGCCGTTTTTGGCCATGCCATACATCATGCGGCCGGCGGCGAAAATATCGCTGTTAATGGCCGAAATGGCAGCCGAGATCACCACGATATTCAGTAGGGTCGCGGCTGAACCGATGCCCAATGAGCTGAAAATCTGCACAAAAGGGCTGCCCTCGCTGCCGATCTTCGACCACGGGTAAATCGCCATCAACACGAACAGCGTCAGGATGTAAAACAGCAGAATGCGCAGAGGCACAGAGTTAATGGCTTTAGGAATGACCCGCTGTGGGTCTTTGGCTTCGCCGGCGGTGATGCCAATCATCTCAACGCCGCCGAAGGCGAACATCACCACCGTGAATGACGCGATCAGCCCGCTGGTGCCATTGGGGAAGAACCCGCCGTGGCTCCACAGGTTACTGATACTGGCCACGTGCTCAGCCGAGCCGCCGAGGTTAATGCCGAAGATCAATATCGCCAGGCCTGCCAGAATCATCGACACAATGGCCGTGACCTTCAGCAGTGACAGCCAGAATTCCATTTCACCAAACACCTTGACGCTGCACAGGTTCAAGGCCCCGATAAAAAACACGATGCCCAGCACCCAGATCCAGCGCGGTGTTTCCGGAAACCAGAACCCCATATACACACCGAAGGCCGTGACATCGGCCAGGCACACCACCAGCATGGAAAAGGCATAACTCCAGCCGGTCAGAAAACCGGGGAAACGCCCCAGGTATTGCGTGGTGTAATGGCCGAACGAGCCCGATATCGGGTTACGCACCGCCATTTCACCCAGGGCGCGCATCATCATATAAATGGCCGCACCGCCGATCAGATACGCCAGCAGCACAGCAGGCCCGGCCAACTGGATCGCGGCGGCGGAGCCATAGAACAACCCGGTACCGATGGCGGAACCGAGTGCCATAAAACGAATATGACGAGTCGTTAAACCTCGCCGCATGGAAGGCTGGTTATCGTTCATCTCAAGTAAATCCTCATTGTTTTTATTGTTTGGATCTGAACTGCCATTGATGAAGTGCGGTGGGGCGGCCTTTTAACAGCCCACAGTGGAAGAAGGGCAGGCCAGGCTATTAACCCGTTAAATCACAGGCCTGACAATGAGTGGGCCATATAGAGTTCCTATACTGACGAATAAGTATTTTATCGTTTACCGAAAAACTGTCCGCCCTCAATACTTGCCGGTATTACAACAAGAGAGGGTGAGGCAATGAATCCGCAAGTCGAAGAGTTTCAACGTAAGGGTGCCATTGTGCTGCGCGGCGTTTTCACCGACTGGATCGAACGTTTGCGTGAGGGGTTTGAACAGAACCTTGCACAGCCCAGTGCCTTTGCCATCGAAAACGTCGGCAGTGGCGAGGGGGGGCGTTTCTTTGAAGACTATTGCAACTGGCAGCGCATTCCCGCCTTCCAGGACTTCGTCCTGAACTCGCCGGCGGCGGGCATTGCCGGCACTCTGATGCAGTCACGTCAGGTTCAAGTATTTCACGACCATATCCTGGTCAAAGAGCCCGGCACCTCGAAACCGACGCCGTGGCACCAAGACTTGCCGTACTACTGTGTCGACGGCTTACAGACCGCCAGTTACTGGATCCCGCTGGACCCAGTGACCCGCAGCAACACCTTGAGCGTGGTGCTGGGTTCCCACCTGTGGCCCAAGCCCGTGCGGCCGAAAAGCTGGTCCAACAACAAAGACTTCTACGGCGTAACCGACTACAACACGGGCGAAAGCGTGTTTATGGACATGCCCGATGTGGACAACGGCGAATTCGAGATCTTGTCCCCGGAGTTACAGCCGGGGGATGCGGTGGTGTTTGATTTTCGGACGGTGCACGGTGCGGCGGGCAATGCGGGAACAGGCCGGCGACGGGCGTTCTCCACGCGTTTTATGGGCGATGACGTGCGCTACATCCAGCGCCCAGGGCGGACATCGCCGCCGTTTCCGGGCATTGACCTGAAGGACGGCGACCGGATGCGCGAAGACTGGTTTCCGGTGGTATGGGAAAAAGCCTGACGGTTGTGACTGGGGCCACGGATGGCCCGCCAGTCATTGTCAGTACGGCTCGCCGTGACCCCCGTATGATCGCTGGCGAGCGCGTCTGCCCTTAAAGACATCTCACCTGCTGGCCCGGCACTTAGAACGTGGCCTTCAAGGCCAGATTGAAATTGCGCGGCGCGCCATAGAAGTTCCAGTAGTTGTCATTGCCGGTGGTCTGTATGTACTTCTTGTCAAAAACGTTATCCAGGTTGTACTGCACTTCCAGGTTTTTACTGATGTCGTAACTGGCATGCAGGCTGGTCAAGGCGTAGCCCTGCTGTTCGATCTTGTAGTCTGCGTTCACTTCGGTGTGGGTTATTTTGCTCTGCACATAGAACGTGCCCCCTACGCGGGTTTTATTCAGTACACCCGGCAAGCGGTAGTCGGTGGCGACCTTGAACAAGTGACGCGGCGCAGAGGCGGCGGAGTCTTCGCCCTTTTGGCTGCCTGCGGCGTATTTGGATTGGGTGTAGGTGTAGCCGGTTGACAGGTTCCAGTCCGGCGTCAGCGCACCGTTCAGTTCCAGATCGATGCCCCGGTTGCGCACTTTTTCCGACGCTTTGTAGCAGCCGTTAGGCAGGTCAGGGCACAGCGACTGAGCGGTGTCGGCGCTATAGGCTTCTGCACGGCCGATTTGGTCGGTCTGGAACAGGGCAATCGAGCTGTTCAGACGCTTGTCCAGAAACTCACCCTTCAAACCCAACTCGTAGTTGGAGCCGGTCATGGGCTTGAGCGGCGAACCGTTAACGCCGAGGTTGCTCTGGGGTTTGAAAATTTCGGTGTAGCTCGTGTAGGCGGTGAAGTGCTCGTTCAGTTCTTGAACCAGCCCCGCATACGGCGTGAATTGCCCGTCTTTGCTGTAGTCGTTGTGAATGGGGCGGGTGACGTTGACCAGGCTTTCATTTTTAAACCAACTCACCCGGCTGCCCACGATCAGCTTGGTGGTATCGCTTAGGCTGAAACGGCTGGCGGCATAGAGGCCGGCCTGTTTCTGGGTGATGTTGTATTTCCATTGGTTGACGTTGAGCCCTGTCGGCGCGGGTGGGTTAAAGCTGCCCAGGTCGGTGATGTCGAACTCGTATTTGTAGGACGCATCCCGGCCACCGTGGTAGTCGAAGTCATCAACCCGCACGTTGGTACCGACGACCAGGTCATGCTGTTTGCCCATCCAGTTGAAAGGGCCGGACAGGTAAGTGTCCACGCTGGTTTGGGTGTCGTCGTAGCGGAAGTGCCGTGGGTTAAGGGTGAACCGATTTTCGGTGCCGCCCACACGCTGCGTGTAGTTGCCTAGAAAGTCCGATTTGGCCCACGTTTGGTTGGCGGCGACCACCAGTTTCCAGTCGTTGTCGAAATAGTGCTGGATATCGCCGAATACCGTGGTGTTGCGTTTGTCCAGGTGGTTCCACTTGCCCGTCAGCGAGGTTGAGCGTGAAAGCGGGTAGAACTTGCCGTCGACCATGGTGGGCAAGCCGGACCAGTCGTAACCGGAGTTGCGCTCTTTTTGGTAGCTCAAGCCCAGGGTCGCCAGGGTGTCTTTACTGAGGTCGGCTTCGAGCAGGGTGTAGAACACCTGATTCTCTTTTTTAGCGGTGTCCATGTAGCTATTGGCGTTGTTGTAGGTGACGACCGTGCGCCCGCGGATCGTGCCTTGATCGTTAAGGGGCGATGACAGGTCGATCATCACTTTGTCGTTGTCCCACGAGCCCACAGAGGTTTCGATAATGGCCTGGGGGGTGGCGGTGGGCCGTTTGCGCACCAGGTTGATCGACGCGGACGGGTTGCCGGCACCGTCTAGCAGGCCGGTGGCCCCCCGCACGATTTCGATGCGGTCGTAGAGGTCGGTGGTGGGCTTGGAGATCGCATCCATCGAGTAGGCGTTGCTGATGTTGGTGGGAATCCCGTCAATTTGCAGGGTGTCGACCAATTGGCCGCGCGCCATGTACAGCGAGCGTTCGCCACCGTTTTTAACGACGGTGATACCGGTAGCCATTTGCATTACGTCATCAAGGTTTTTCATGCCTTGATCGTCCATCTGTTGGCGGGTGATGACGCTCACCGATTGTGGGGTTTCGCGCAGGCTCAGTGGCAGTTTGGTCGCCGTGGTGGTTGAGCCGATGGTGTAGGCCTGTGTGTCTTCGGAACTGGCCCCTGCCAGGTTGGCATTCACCCGCGTTGCGCCCAATTCGACGGCCCCCTGATTCTGTGGCGCGGCGATCAATACGTAGCCGTCATTGCTCGACACCGCTTGCAAGCCATGCCCGAGCAGCAGGGCGGCAAAGCCTTCGTCCACCCCGTATTCACCGCGCAGGCCGCTGCTGGTCTGGTTGGCGAGCTGGCGTGTCTCAAATGAAATGGCCACGCCGGACGCTCGTGCATAACGGCTCAGTACATCGGCCAGCGACCCGCCCTGGATGTCGTAATGATTGAGCGGGGCGGCCATGAGCGGTGTCAGTGGCACACTGATGGCGCTCAGGGCGAGCGCGAGTGCTCTGGCGCTGGGCAAGGTGAATGAACAGCGCGTGCGCGGAGTAAAAGGCATGTTCCCGACTCTCTAGTGGATTTGGCTACTACAAGGACGCTCGGGAAATGAGAACTGGAAGCAACAGGCAATAATTTTTATTTGGGCCTTGGAGCAGGTACGCGTCGCCGCGATTCAGGGCTGATCGAGCGAGATGCGAGTGAGCCACGGGGTAAAGGTGGTGACCTTGATCGGCAGGCTGCGGGCTAGCAGGCGCAAGGCGCGTGCGCTGTCATCCGCCGGCAGCACGGCTGTGACGTTGAGGGTGGCGAGTTCGGCGGAATCGAACATCAAATAGCCGTTGTGGTAGCGCGTGAGTTGATCCAGGACGTGCGGCAACGGCTGGTCTTTGACGATCAGTTGACGGTGTTGCCAGGCATTCTCGATTTCGCTGCCGTTGACAGCGGTTTGCGGGTAAATGCCTGACGTATCGAAGCGCACTTGCTGGCCGGCGTTTACGGTCATGCGCTGATCGGCGTTCTTGATCTCAGTGCTTGATTCGATCATTGCCAGGCGGGTGGCACCGGCCTGTTGCTCCACCACAAACCGGGTGCCCAAGGCGCGAATGCTGCCTTGATCGGTGATCACGCGAAAGGGCCGTTGGGCATCCTTGGCGACATCCAGCAGAATTTTGCCGCTGATTAAATGCAGTGTGCGCTGGTGCGGATCAAACTGCACATCCACGGCGGAACGCCCATCCAGGCTAAGCCACGTGCCATCCGCCAACTGCCGGGTGTTCCACTCGCCCGTGCCGGTGCGAATGTCCGCCATCAGGTAGGCGAGTGGAAACTGTTGCAAAGCCAGCGCACCGGGTATTCCGACGATGGCAGCCAACGCCAACGCCTTCAGGGCGCGTGCGCCCGCAGGTGGCCGCGTAATACTGCCCAGTGCGACGCGGGCCGGCCCTTGCGGCAGCTCTTTTAACGTGGCCAGGCTGCCTTGCAGGCGTTGCACGGCGAGGCGGTGTTCCGGGGCGAGGGCGAGCCAGTGATTGAAGTCCCGCTGATCGGCTTCGCTGGGTTCATCGTCCAGGCGCACCAGCCACTGCGCCGCCTGACGCATGATTTTGTGGGATGGCGATGGGCTCACGGCGTGTCTTCAGCGGCGGCATGGCAATGCAGCAAGGCCTGCACCAGGTAGTTCTGCACGGTCTTGGTCGACACCTGCAACTGCGCGGCAATTTGCGCATGGCTCAGGCCTTCAAGGTGGCGCAGGATAAACGCCTGCCGCGCGCGCGGGAGCATGCGATCAAGGGCGCGGGCAATATGCTCCAGGGCTTGTACCGCCGCCAGGATCTGTTCGGGCGATGGCGCGTGCTCCAGATGTTCGACATGCCGCGCCAGTTCTTCGCGATACGCCCGCTCCAGTTTTTGCCGACGGTTACGGTCCACCATCAGGCGGCGGGCCACCGTGGCCAGAAACGCCCGGGGTTCACGCGGGGTGGCATAGGCCCCGGCGGTGATCAGGCGAATAAATGTTTCCTGGGCCATGTCGGCGGCATTGTGCGGGCATTCGAGACGTCGCTTGAGCCACACCAGCAACCACCCATGGTAGCCCTTGTACAAGGCGTCGAGACTGTCGGCGTCGGTGATGGATGGCGGCTTCATGGCGAGCGAGCTTAAATGGGAATGATTCTATATTAGTATTATCCAGTACCCTCTGACAATGGCCGCTGGCCATGAACGACGCGTAACCGGCGGGCACCGCTCATCAGAAAATCCCGTGTTTTTTTAAACCTTTGCGGCCCTCAGCCTTCAGATTCTGTGCACGGAATAAACCTGCCTTTGACTGGAGGAAGCTATGAAGACCCTGATGGGGCCCAAACAATTCGTCGCGCGTTGTGTGTTGGCGGGGTGTGCGTTGTTCAGTGGCGTAGCGCTGGCCAGCAGCCCGGCCGAGTTTATCGATGAGGCGACTGTGGCAGGGATCGCAGAGATCGAAACCAGCCGCATGGCAATCAGCCAAACGTCGTCAACAGACATCGAAAGCTATGCCGTGGAGATGATCAAGGACCATACCAATGCCAACCGGGATTTGAAGGCACTGGCCAGTCAACAGGATTGGCCCATCCTTAGCGATGAACACATGCAGGCCAAAGCCCAGGCCTTGATGCCAGCCTTGCCGGACGGGGAGGCGTTTGACGCGGCTTACTCGATGAACCAGGTCAAGGCACGGGAGCAGACCCTCGAATTGTTCAAGCAGCAGGCCAGTCGTTCTGAGTCACCTGAATTACAGGCGCTGGCTGAAAAGTACCTGCCCAAATTTGAAATGCATCGAGTGATGGCCCAAAAATTGGTAGATGCCCACAACCGCCCATGACCAAGGTGTGCTCCCCGGTGGCGTGAGTGGCCACCGGGAGGCCGTTATCAGTGTCATCTCGCCCGGTCACACGGCGATATCGTTGAACCCGCAGTATTCTTCCCAGCTCATGTCCAGGGCTTCAGCCACTTCCTGATGAACTTCGCGGCGCATGGTCGCCAGTTCTTCAGGGCTGCGGGCTATCAGCTCCAGTGCAAACTCCCAAGGCTCAAGGCCGCGGTCTTCGGCTTCGTCTTCAAAGGCCCAGAGGATCTGTTGCTGGCGGTCTTCGGCGCTCAAATCTTTCATTTCTTCGAGCAGGTTTGGGTTGGCCTTGCTGAACGCGTCCAGGGCCAGTTCGTTACGGGATTCTCTAGGGATCATATGGCGTCTCGACACAGTAGGACGGCCCGCGCGGGCGGGCCGTTTTCAGATGGGCTTGGCATCCTAGCGAGTTCACCCGGCGATGAAAAGTGCGGTGAATGCCCTCAGGCGACGGGCTGCAGTTTGCTCGCGCGTTGCAGGCTGTACGCCCACACCGCCAGGGCCAGCGCGGATACCCCCACACCGACCACGACGATGCCATGCCAGCCATACACAGGGTATGTCTGCGCGCCCACCAGTGAGCCGAGCGCGCCGCCGATGAAATAGCAGGTGATGTAGCCAGCATTCAGGCGGTTGCGAGCGCTCGGGCGCACTTTGAACACCGCGTTCTGGTTGCTGACGTGCACCAGTTGCACGGCAAAATCCAGGGCCAGCACGCCAATCAACAACCCCACCAGCGAATTTCCGGCAAAGGCCATGGGCAGCCAGCACCCCAGCAGCACGATCAGACCGAGGGTGGTGGCCAGTTGGCCTTTACCGCGATCGGCCATGCGCCCTGCCCAGTTGGCGGCGATGGCACCCACCGCGCCCGCCAGGCCGAACAGGCCAATGATGGCGTCGGAAAAGTTGTACGGGGGCACGGCCAACAAAAAGGCCAGCGGTGTCCAGAACAGCGCAAACAGCGAAAACGTCAGCAACCCCAGGATGGCGCGCAAGCGCAACACCGGCTCTTCAACAAACAGGGTGAACACCGAGCCCAGCAGTTTCGGGTAGCTCAGGCCGGCGCTTTGATGATGGTTGGGCAGCGCAAAAAACAGCGCGGTGGCGCTGACCAGCATCAGTGCGGCGGCGAGCAGGTAGATCAAGCGCCAGTCACCGGCAGAGGACAGCGCCCCGGCCACGGTGCGGGCCAGCAAAATCCCCAGCAGCAGCCCGCTCATCAGTGTGCCCACCACGCGGCCGCGACTCTGCGGGTCGGCCAGGCTGGCGGCCATTGGTACCAGCACTTGGGCCGCGACTGAAAACAGCCCGGTCACGGCGGTGCCCACGAGCAGCCAGGCCAGTGAGGGGGCAAAGGCACTGAGCAACAGGCCCAGGGCGCTCAGGACGGTCATGGTCACAATCAGGCGGCGTTGTTCGAACAGGTCGCCCAGCGGCACGAGCAAGAGCAGCCCCACCCCATAGCTCAGTTGTGCGGTGATGACCACGGTGCCCGCGCTGCTCATGCTCAAGCCCAGCTCTTGGGCGATGGTGTGCAGCAAGGGTTGGGCGTAGTAGTTACTGGCGACGGCCAGCCCGGTGGCGGTGGCCATCAGCAGGATCAAGGCCGTGCTGAGGGGTTTTGTGGCGGCAGGAGAGGCGGACATTGACTGTCTCGTTTGGCAGGGGGAAAGCGTGAAGTATCAGGACTGCCCGGCACGAATGTCACTGAATATGTCTAAATTTTTTTAAGCCCTGACGACAAAGCCCCTCGCCAAGACGACGAGGGGCTGTGTGCATCGGCTTTGAAAGCGTTAGCTGCGACGGCCCAACAACAGGCCTACAACCAGGCCAACGCCGGCTGAAATGGCCACGGTCTGCCAGGGGTGGCCGCCAATGTAATGCTCCGTGGCATCGACCACGGGCTTGCTGCGTTCGCGCACATTGCCCACGGAGTCGAGTGCCTGCTTTAGCTTGAGGCCCACCTGCGCGCGCAGGGTTTCGCCTTCTTCGCCGATCAGGGTCGAACTGTCCTTGAGCAGCTTTTCAGATTCGGCAATCAATTCTTGCAGCTCGCTGAACGCTTGATCCTTGATTTGATCTTCAGCGGCTTGTACGACATTTTTTCGAGCCATTGCGCTACTCCTTGCGGGTGAGAGGGTGATAAGTAATGGAGTCAGCTCCGTGTGAAAAAGTTGCATCGGATAGGGAGCTGATTTTGGACGGCAAGCTGACAGCGTAGTTAAAAACCTGACTGAGACAGTTCTTTCGAGGGTGTAAGATGTTGTCTATTTTACGCCGCAGGAAAATCACATGAGTTTCAACCTCGCCAACAAGCCCCTCGCTGAACGTGCGGCGCTGGAAGACGAAAAGTCCCGTTTATACGAGCTTTGGCAGAGCAATCTGGGCAAGGCCAAGGCCGACGCGACGCGTCTGTTCGGTGAGCGGGCCAAGCGCAAGGGCAAGTGGGCGCAATGGGTGCGTTCTGAACTGGACGCTCTGTCGCCCCCGGAATACGCCAACATGGTGCGCAGTGAAGTCAACCGCCTGATGGCAGCGGCCAAGTAATACGGCGGTTGCGGGTGATTACTCACTCTCGCGGACGGTATACGTCTGCGTCGTACCGCTTACGGTGATCTGCACGTCGTCATCCGGGTGTTTGCCCAGCAAGGCCGCCCCCAGCGGCGAACGCGGGGTGATGACGGTCAAGGGTTGCCCGTCCACGGTGAGCGTCAGCCCGGCCGCATCGGGCGCGAGGAACAGCCATCGCACTTGGCCATCTTGCGCCTCAAGGGCAACCAGCGCGCCGACCTGAATACCCAGTGCGGCCTCGAACGGGGCGAGTGTCATGGCCTGACAGTTTTTGAGCGCCAGGCGAATCTCTTCAACACGTCGGGCTTGGCCAGTGGCCAGGTAAGACGCCTCCAGCCCGAGGGTGTCGTACTTGTTCTCGGCGATGTTCTCTTCGTGAGTGGCCGCTTCATAGGCGGTTTGCGCGGCGCGCTGCAGCACATCGAGATCGGTGGCGAGCTTTTCCAGCATCATCAGGTGCACGGCGGATTTGTTCATGGGGCGCAGGTTTCAATGTGGACAAGGCAGGCAGCGATTGTCGCACGAGTCGCGGCCAGATTAATCGCTACCCCGCCTTCTGCCCGCGCGGATTAACACGGACAATCCATTCTTTGAACGTAGGAGACGGCATGAAAGCCTCCTGGGATATTTTTTGCAGCGTGGTCGACAACTACGGTGATATCGGCGTGACTTGGCGCCTGGCCCGCCAGTTGGCGGCAGAGCATGAGGTGGCCGTGCGGTTGTGGGTCGATGACCTGCAGGCCTTTGTGCCGTTGTGCCCAGAGGCAGATGCCGGTGCTGCGCAACAAATGCAGCAAGGCGTGCAGGTACGCCAATGGCCTCAAGCCTGGCAGGCCGTTGACGTGCCGCAAGTGGTGATTGAGGCTTTCGGCTGCACCTTGCCCGAGGCGTATGTGCAGGCGCTGAAAACGCGGGAACAGCCGGCCCTGTGGATCAACCTGGAGTACCTGAGCGCCGAAGATTGGGTCAGCGGCTGTCATGGTTTGTCGTCCCTTCGCAGCGACGGTTTGAAACGCACGTTTTTCTTTCCCGGATTTGAAGCGGGTACTGGCGGGTTGCTGAGGGAGGCAGATTTGCTGGCCCGCCGTCAGGCGTTTCAACACAACCCAGAGGCCCGGCAAGCCTTTTTAAACGGTTTGGGGGTTTACCCGGCCAGTGATGCCCGCCTTGTGTCACTGTTTGCCTATGAAAATGCCGGGCTCGAAAGCTGGCTTCAGGCAATGGCTTCAGGCAGCCAACCGACCCACCTGCTGGTGCCGCAAGGGCGGATCATGGCTGATTTGCTGCGCGGGTTGGGCCTTGATGAACTGCCTGTAGGCGCAGTCGAACAGCGGGGCGCGCTGACGGTGCAGGTACTGCCGTTCGTCCGGCAGCAGGACTATGACCGCCTGTTGTGGAGCTGTGATTTCAATGCGGTTCGCGGTGAAGATTCGTTTGTCAGGGCGCAATGGGCGGGGCGGCCGCTGTTGTGGCACATCTATGAACAGGAAGAGGACGCCCATTGGGTCAAGCTCAATGCGTTCCTGACGCTCTATGTCAACAACCTGTCGCCCGCGGCGGCTCAAGCGTTGACCGGGTTGTGGCACGCCTGGAATGCTGGCACCGACATGGCTTCACCCTGGCATAACGTGATGGAGCACTGGCCCGAGATCGCCGCGCATGCTGAACGCTGGTGTCTGGAGCAAGCCTCCCAGGCCGATCTTGCGCAAGCGCTAGTACTGTTTTATAGAAATTGGATATGATACGCGGCCTAGATTTTTGTAAATCTCAATCCAAATTCGGATACTCGTAATGAAAACTGGTAAAGAGCTTAAACCCGGTACAGTGATTCGTATCGACAATGACCCTTGGCTGGTTCAGAAAGCTGAGTTCACCAAGTCTGGTCGTAACAGCGCAATCATGAAGACCAAACTGAAGAACCTGCTGACGGGTTACAAGACTGAAACCGTATACAGCGCTGACGACAAGCTGGATGACGTGATCCTGGATCGCAAAGAAGCGACCCTGTCCTTCATCAGCGGCGACACCTACACGTTCATGGACACCACTGACTACACCATGTACGAGCTGAACGCTGAAGACATCGAAGCCGTTCTGCCTTTCGTTGAAGAAGGCATGACCGACGTGTGCGAAGCCGTGTTCTTCGAAGAGCGCCTGGTGTCCGTAGAGCTGCCGACCACGATCGTGCGTCAGGTTGACTACACCGAAGGTTCCGCTCGCGGCGACACTTCGGGCAAAGTGATGAAGCCTGCCAAGTTGAAAAACGGCACCGAGCTGAGCGTTGCTGACTTCATCGAAATCGGCGACATGATCGAGATCGATACCCGTGAAGGTGGCTCCTACAAGGGCCGCGCGAAGTAATCCACTTCGCGTTAACCGCACGACGAAAGCCCGGCCTTTATGGTCGGGTTTTTTTTAGCCTCCAAAAGGCCCGGTTTAGAGCTTTGCCGAAGGTTACGGACTGGTTAGCATGGGCGCTTACTGTGAGGGGGCTTCATGCTGATCGATTATGCGATGTACGCCGCGCTGGGCGTCGCGTTGGGGGCGCTGGGCGGCCTGTTCGGAATTGGCGGCGGGCTGATTGCCATTCCGGTGTTGGGGTTATGGTTCGGTCTGGACCAGCAGATAGCACAAGGCACCGCGTTGGTGATGGCTGTTCCTAATGTCTTATTGGCGCTGTATCGCTATCACCAGCGCAATCATATCGAGCTGCGCCAGGCCGCACCCTTGGTATTGATGAGCTTTTGCTTCGCCTGGCTGGGCGCAATGCTCGCGGTGGGGGTGGATGCGCAACTGATTCGTTGGGGGTTTATCGCTTTCTTGCTGGTGATTACGCTTTACAACCTGGTCAAGTTGTACCGTTCGCCGCCGCAGCCGGTGGCCGGGTCACGTTTTGGCTGGCCTTGGTACGGCGCGCTGGGCGCTGTTGCGGGCACCACCGGAGGCTTGTTTGGGGTGGGCGGCGCTGTGGTGGCGGCCCCCGTGCTGACCAGCGTGTTCGGTACCACGCAAGTGGTGGCGCAAGGTTTGTCCCTGGCCCTGGCGGCCCCGAGCACCGCCGTCACCTTGCTGACGTACGCGGTGCATGACGAGGTTAACTGGGTCATGGGGGTGCCCATGGCCATGGGTGGCCTGTTGAGCATCAGTTGGGGCGTCAAGGTGGCCCACGCCATGCCCGAGCGCCTGTTGCGCGGGCTGTATTGCGCCTTTCTGCTGATGTGCGCAGGGTTGCTGGCCATCAAAGCTTGAAGCCTTCGACGATGTAGTCGGCAAAGCATTCGATGATGGGCGAGGATGTGCTGTCAGGTTTGCGCAGCAACACGATGCTGGCGACGGGCAGCAATGGCAGGTTTTCAGCTTCGCCGACGATCCTCAAACCCGGTGTGAGCAAGCTCTGAAACTGGGCGGTGATGGCCAGCCCGGTGCTGACCACGGCATTGATCGCGGCCAGGCTGGCGCTGGTGTAGGCCACCCGGTATTCGCGCGGGTGCATGTCCAGGGCATTGCAGGCCCAGGTTCGACAAAAACAGTCGGTGTTGAACATCGCCAGCGGCACGGGCGTTTTTTCGTGGGGCGAGAAGCCTTGGGCGACCATCCACACGAAACGTTCCTGGCGCAGGAGTTGGCCTTTTTCCGCACCGGGTTCGCGGGTCACGATGGTCAAATCCAAATCATTGCGCTGCAGCAACTGGGCGGACGATTCGCAATGCACCTCCACATTGATCAGCGGGTAGTCTTGGGCGAAGCGCGACAGCACGCCGGGCAGAAAACGCATGACGTAATCGTCCGGCGAGCCGATGCGCACCGTGCCCACCATCTGTGGCTGACGCAAGGTGTTCAGCACTTCACCGTGCAATTTGAGGATGCGCCGCGCGTAACCCAGCAACACTGCGCCTTCGGGAGTCAAGCTGACGGTGCGCCCGTCGCGTTGGAACAGCGAGCAGTGCAGCACATCCTCTTCCAGCCGCTTCATCTGCATGCTGACCGCTGACTGCGTGCGGTTGACGGCGTCAGCGGCTCGGGTAAACCCGCCATGGTCGGCAATCGCGACGAAGGTGCGCAGCAGGTCGGTATCGATGCTGGGAAACTCGGCCATTCATCAATCTCTGAGATGTATTGCATAAGAAACATTCGTTGGATTGATCATATGCCCGCGCAGACACTTGAGCCATCCCACAGGAGGTATCAGGTGATGAAAGGTCATAAGGCTTGGGTTGTCCGGGCGTACCGTCGGTTTGCGCGCTGGTATCAGTTGTCTCGGGAGCGGGCGTTTTTGCGGCGGATCAATGATGAGACGCTCAAGGATTTGGGGTTGAGCAGGGCGGATATCTACACCGAGAGTCATCGTGCTTTTTGGGAGGACCCGCCGAACCCATAACCCCTGCAGGAGCAGCCGCCCCGTCAGGTCTGTACAATCAAAAGCATGCTCTGTAGGAGCGAGCTTGCTCGCGATCTTTTGATCTTTAAAAGCAAAGATCGCGAGCAAGCTCCTGCCGGATTTGCCACAAGAGGTACCGCCTTGTCTTCGCCTATCCATTGTTGCGGTCACGGCCACTTAAGGTTCCGGTCTTACGCCGTGCCACTGCGCAAAACCGGTGTGGGCCCCGCGTTAGATCAAATGCACGCAGGTGTTCCCGCCGACTGAAGGGGGCGGTTTTTTATTCAGCGCTTGACCTGCTTGAGGGTCTCGGCAATCAGGAACGCCAACTCCAGCGACTGGTCGGCGTTCATGCGCGGGTCGCAGTGCGTGTGGTAGCGGTCTGACAGGCCGTCTTCGGTGATCGGGTTGGCACCGCCAATGCACTCGGTGACGTTCTGCCCCGTCATTTCGATGTGAATCCCGCCAGCATAACTGCCTTCCGCTTCATGCACCTGGAAGAACTGTTTCACTTCACCCAGGATTTGCGCGAAGTCACGGGTTTTGTAGCCGCTGCTCGCTTTGATGGTGTTGGCGTGCATCGGGTCGCAGCTCCACAGGACCTTCTTGCCTTCGCCCTCAACGGCGCGGATCAAGCTCGGCAGGTGGTCACCGACCTTGTTCGCGCCCATGCGCACGATCAGGTTGAGACGGCCAGGATCGTTGTCCGGGTTGAGGATGTCGATCAGGCGGATCAACTCCTCGGTGTTCATCGTAGGCCCCACTTTCACCCCGATGGGGTTGTTCACGCCGCGCAGGAATTCGACGTGCGCACCCTCGAGCTGGCGGGTGCGGTCACCGATCCACAGCATGTGCGCCGAGCAATCGTAGTAATCGTTGGTCAGGCTGTCACGGCGCACAAAGGCTTCTTCGTAGTTCAGCAACAGGGCTTCGTGGGCGGTGAAGAAGCTGGTCTCACGCAGTTGTGGCGAGGTGTCCATGCCGCAGGCGCGCATAAACGCCAGGGTTTCATCAATGCGGTTGGCCAGTTGGCTGTACTTTTCGGCCAGCGCCGAGTTGGCGATAAAGTCCAGGTTCCACTGGTGTACCTGATGCAGGTCGGCAAAACCGCCCTGGGCAAAGGCACGCAGCAGGTTCAGGGTGGCGGTGGACTGGTGATAGGACTGCAGCAGGCGTTCCGGGTCGGGCACGCGGCTTTGCATGTCAAAGCCGATACCGTTCACGATGTCACCGCGATAAGCCGGCAATGTTACGCCGTTAATGGTTTCGTCATTGGCTGAACGCGGCTTGGCGAATTGCCCGGCCATGCGCCCGACCTTGACCACCGGGCAGCCTGCCGCAAAGGTCATGACAATGGCCATTTGCAGTAGCACCTTGAAGGTGTCACGAATCTTGGCAGCTGAGAACTCAGCGAAGCTTTCAGCGCAATCGCCCCCTTGCAACAAAAACGCGCGGCCCTGGGTGACTTCGGCAAACTGGCGGCGCAATTCCCGGGCTTCTCCGGCAAACACCAGGGGAGGGTAGCTGGCCAGGCTTTGCTCGACGCGCAGTAAATGCGCGGCGTCAGGGTAGTGGGGTTGTTGCTGGATCGGCAGGGCGCGCCAGCTGTCAGGGCTCCAGGGTTGGCTCATGGCAGACTCGAGTGTCAAAAAGGGGTGGCGCATGTTAGCAGTAATTAGTACGTGACCTGCTGCGTTGCAATGGCCGACAATCGCCGCTTTCTGCTCGGTGCCGAGTGGTAATTGTTAACGTGACGCCCGGGATGCCGGGGCGCGGCAAGGAGAGGAAATGTCAGAGGAGCGCGTTGAGCGCCTGCTCGCTGAAGTCCATGACGACTTCGGCATGATTCGGGTATTGGAAGTGGAGGATTACCGCTTCCTCGAATTTGGCGACGCGATCGAGCAAAGCTGCGTCTTCACGGCGGATCCCAGCTGGCTGGAGTATGACTACACCCGCGCCATGCTGATTGGTGCCTTGTGCCATGAAGCCCCCGAAAGCGCCCTGTTTCTTGGGCTGGGTGCCGGAACGCTGACGCAGGCTTGCCTCAAATTCTTGCCACTGGAGGATGTTGAAGCCATTGAGCTGCGCCCCGACGTGCCGCGTCTGGCCATTGAGTACCTGGGGCTGGATGATGATCCGCGGCTGTACATTCGTATCGGCGATGCCGTTGAACTACTGGACAGTGCAGAGCCTGCGGACCTGATTTTTGTTGACCTTTATAACGACCTGGGGCCCGCGGCCGGCCACCTGGCCTGGAAATTCCTTGAGAACTGCCAGAAAAAACTGACCCCCAACGGCTGGCTGGTGATTAACCAGTGGGCCACCGACGACGGTAAGCCACTGGGCGCGGCCTTGTTGCGCGGGCTGTACCATCGCCATTATTGGGAACTGCCCGTCAAGGAAGGTAACGTCATCCTGTTGGTACCCGCAGACCTGGACCAAACCCTGGATCATGGCGCGCTGATGGCGAGGGCGCAGGCGCTCGCCCCTCGTTTGGGCTACTCGCTGGAGTCGTTGATCAAGGTCATTCGCCCGGCGACCTGACAGGCGAAGGTTAATCGTTTCAGCCTCTGTTTTTACGGCCCGAAGCTGAAACGATTTATTTTGTGTTGAAAAAAAGCCTAAAAGCCCGGTCTACAGAGGGTTACAAACGATTGTGCGCTAAAAAAGCGCTTCTTTCTTTTGAGAAATCCGGTATAGTGCGCGCCGGCCTTTAGCCGGGCCACGTTTAGGTGTCGCATTTCCCGAAGCATGCTTCGGCTGCGCGTCCGTTTCGCGGACAACCCTGAACGCTCCATTCATTTAACGTTTTCGCAAATCCCCGCCGACAAAGCAGCCAGGGCGACTCTTGAGTCTTACACGGCATGCGCAGCTTTGGAGCATGGGTCTTTGCGGATGCACTTAGAGGCAGACCCATGACCCAGGAAACCGGCGGCTTCGCCGCTTTTAATCTTAACCCGAACATTCTTTCTGCCGTCATCGCGACGGGCTACGAAGAACCTTCGGCGATTCAGCAGCAATCGATCCCGATCATCATGGCCGGCCACGACATGATTGGTCAGGCACAAACCGGTACGGGTAAAACCGCCGCGTTTGCCTTGCCGATCCTGCATCGCATCGATCCTGCTAAGCGCGAGCCGCAAGCCCTGATCCTGGCGCCAACCCGTGAGTTGGCGCTGCAAGTAGCAACCGCTTTCGAAACCTACGCCAAGCAAATGCCGGGCGTGACTGTTGTAGCCGTTTACGGCGGCGCCCCAATGGGCCCACAACTGAAAGCAATCCGTAATGGCGCACAGATCGTTGTCGCCACGCCGGGCCGTCTGTGCGACCACCTGCGTCGTGACGAAAAAGTACTGGCGACCGTGAACCACCTGGTTCTCGACGAAGCTGACGAAATGCTCAAGCTGGGCTTCATGGATGACCTTGAAGTGATCTTCAAGGCTTTGCCTGCTACCCGTCAGACCGTATTGTTCTCGGCTACCCTGCCGCAGTCGATCCGTGCCATTGCCGAGCGTCATCTGCGTGATCCGCAGCACGTGAAAATCCAGACCAAGACTCAGACCGTTACCGCGATCGAACAGGCTCACCTGTTGGTTCACGCTGACCAGAAGACCTCGGCTGTATTGAGCCTGCTGGAAGTTGAAGACTTCGACGCGCTGATCATGTTCGTGCGTACCAAG
>NZ_JASLGE010000029.1 GCF_030150285.1 Pseudomonas sp.
CTCGACGTGATTTCCAACGAAATCCTGCTCGAAGCCAATGAGTGGGGCGGCCACCTGGCCGGTATGGCGTCCGAAGAAATGGACAACGCCTACCAGATTCCAGGCAAATACCCGAAAGGTGCCTACCTGCTGGTATTCGACCCGCTGGACGGTTCGTCGAACATCGATATCAACGCGCCGGTGGGCACGATCTTCTCGGTGCTGCGTTGCCCGAATGAGTACCTGACCCAGAACGAGCCGCTGAACGAAAAGGCTTTCCTGCAGCCAGGCACCCAACAGGTAGCGGCCGGTTATGCCATCTATGGCCCGCAGACCATGCTGGTACTGACCTTGGGCGACGGCGTAAAAGGTTTCACCCTGGACCGCGAAATGGGCAGCTTCGTGCTGACCCACGAAGACATCACCATTCCTGAAGCCACCCAGGAATTCGCCATCAACATGTCCAACCAGCGTCACTGGGAAGCCCCGGTACAGCGCTATGTGGGTGAGTTGCTGGCCGGTGAAGAAGGCCCATTGAAAAAGAACTACAACATGCGTTGGGTGGCTGCAATGGTTGCCGATGTGCACCGTATTCTGACCCGCGGTGGCCTGTTCATGTACCCGCGTGACAGCCGTGAGCCTTCCAAGCCAGGCAAACTGCGTTTGATGTACGAAGCCAATCCGATGTCGTTCCTCGTGGAGCAGGCGGGCGGTGCGTCCACAGACGGTCATCAGCGTATCCTCGACATCCAGCCCGAAGGCCTGCACCAGCGCGTAGCGGTGTACCTGGGCTCGAAAGAAGAAGTGGCACGCGTGACGTCGTACCACAAGGCGTAACCCCCGCAACATAAAGCTGGAGTGGACCTGGCGTGATCTTTTGAGCGTCAAGGATCGCGAGCAGGTTTGCTCCAGCCATGGTTTTTCTCCCTTCCTGACAAATCCCTCGCTTCACCGGGAACCCCCCGGCGCATTTACCTTCTAAGCTTGCATCAGGGCGTTCTGCCGACTTTTCTTACAGAGGTTTTCCATGAAGCTGCGTTATGTAGCGATGTTGTCGTTCTGCGTACTGCTGACGGCGTGCAGCAAGGTGAATCAAGAAAACTATTCAAAACTGTCCACAGGCATGACCAAAGCCCAAGTGGAGCAATTGTTGGGAGCCCCCACCGATTGTTCGGGTGCGCTGGGCGTATCGAGTTGCACGTGGGGCGATAAGAACAGCTTTATCAGCGTGCAATACGCAGGCGATACCGTGCTGGTTTTCTCGGGGCAAGGCTTGAAATAAGGCCGATCAGGAGTGTTCGCATGAAGCGTTTTATAGCCGGCCTTGGTGCCGCGCTGGTGTTGGCAGGGTGTTCCACGTCTGGCAGCGACGCACTGGCACCGAAAACCGTCGAGCGCGTCGACCTGGAACGCTACCAGGGGACCTGGTACGAACAGGCGCGGTTGCCGATGTTCTTCCAGCGAAACTGTGCGCAATCTGAAGCGCATTACAGCCTCAAACCGGATGGTAATGTGGCGGTTGTGAACCGTTGTCAGACCGCCGAGGGTGTTTGGCAAGAGGCCAAGGGCACCGCAACACCGCAAGTGCCGGGCAAGACCGACAAGCTGTGGGTGGAATTTGATAACTGGGTGTCGACGCTGTTACCCGGCGTGACCAAGGGCGACTATTGGGTGCTGTACCTGGACGATAACTACAGCACGGCGCTGGTGGGTAACCCCGACCACAAGTACCTGTGGTTGTTATCGCGCAAGCCGCAGATTGACGAACAAACCCGTAACGAACTGCTCAGCAAGGCTCAGCAGCAAGGCTATGACACCACACGTTTGATCTGGCGAACACCCGACACCGACATGCCCAAACCGTAACGCCGCCTGTGGGAGTAGCCGGTCGACGCTCGATTGCTCGCGATCTTTTGAATGTTTAAAAGATCGCGAGTCACGTCGGGCTGGCTTACCCGCGCAGCAGGGTTTTCCAGGCGCGGTTCTGGTACACGGCGATGGCTTGCTGCTTGCGAGCATTGAGCAATTCGTCATTGCTTTCGGCGTCTTCGCACATTGGCACGTTGGCCAACTCCTGCAACTTGTTCATTTCCCCGTACAAGCGGTCCAACTCAGGAATTTCCAGCACGTTACGCGCCAGACGCAGCCAGGCCTGGATGCGCTCGATACGCGGCAGTTGCTCGGCCAAGTCTTCAGGTTGTTGCTGGTAGCGGTTTAGGCGCAAGGCAATGGCCTCGTCCGACAACAACCGCGGCAGCCAACTGGCCAGTTGAGCGGCCCCTTGACGGTTACCACGGGTGGTGCCGCGATCAATCGTCCAGCTACGGGCCATCAGCCAGCGCGAGGTGTTTAGCGAGAACTGGCCCCAGCGTGGGTCTTCCAGCTCTTCCAGGAACTGTTCAGGCGCGGCTTTGCGCACGTCTTCGTCGTCCTGGCCGATTTGCACCAGCGGGCGCCAGTCTTCAAGCAAGGCGTCCAGCGATGCCCGCAAGGCGCTGGTGGATTGGCGTGGAGCGGCTTGGCCCAGGCTGCTGACCAGCGCACGCAGGTCGATCAGTTGCTGCACCCAGTCTTGCAGCAAGCGCCAGTGGCCATTGAAGCGATATTGCTCGGCCAGGCGCTGGCTGTTGCCCAGCAGGTGCCAGGCCAGTGCGGCAAAGGCATCGTCCAGTGGCGTTTCGGGCGTCAGTTCAGGGGCTGGCAGGTTGACCGAATAGCTGTTGGCATCGAACAGGCGATAGCCGCGCTCGGCTTTACTGATATCGCACGGCATCAACGCCAGCTTTTCGGCCAATTCGGCGGCCAGTTCCAACAGCGCTGCGGGTTCGCCTTCGCGCAATTCGAGTTCCAGTTCGCAAATTTCTTCCTTTTGCTTGCCGGCAATCACATGGCCCAGGTCCAGCGCCGCTTCGATCACGACCTTGGCCTTGCCGCGACCCCAGGAGATTTCTGCGCGTTCGCGCATGAAGTCTGTGGTGAAGATAGGCTTCAAGGTTTTCTTGTCCAGATCGGCCAAGGCTGGCGGCCAGCACTCGCCGTCGAGTTTTTTGACGTCGAGTTTGGCTTTGGGCAGGTGCCAGTCGTATTCGTTGCGCACAGACAGGCCGGCAACGCTTTCGCCACGGGTCTTGAGGGTCTGGATAACGTCTTCGCCATCGCGGCGCAGGCGCAAGGCAACTTTGGCCTTGGCCAGGTCGCGCTCAGGCGTGTCGAAATACTGGTTGAGCAACTCACGGCTTTCCCAGCCACTTTTGTTGCGTTTTTTCAGCAGGGGGTGCTCGCGCAAGGCGGCGAGGGTTTCGCGGCTGACGCGGAGTTTGATTTCGGTTTCTTTCTGCATGGCCGGAAAATCCAGGAACGGTGCGCAGCCGGGGAAAGGTGTGGCTGCCAAGGCCGTGCAGTGTACAGGACTCGCCGGCCCGACGCCCCGCATGGGTTTATTCTGCGCCACGGATGGCTCTATGATGGGCCTCACCCAGCCAACAGGAAGTCAGCGCATGCCTTTACCTTCCCTGAAAGAGCAGTTCGCTGCCTTGATTGCCACGCCGTCGGTCAGTTGCACCCAGCCTCATCTGGATCAGTCCAACCGAGGCGTGATTGACCTGCTGGCCACCTGGCTCGGTGAAATGGGTTTTCACTGCGATATCCAGCAGGTCAGCCCCGGGAAATTCAATTTGCTCGCCAGCTTCGGCAGTGGCCCTGGTGGGCTGGTGCTGGCAGGGCACAGCGATACCGTGCCGTATGACGAAGCGCTGTGGCAGACCGACCCGCTCAAGCTGACGGAAGTCGACAACCGGTGGGTCGGGCTGGGCAGTTGCGACATGAAAGGTTTTTTCGCGCTGGTGATCGAAGCCGTGCGGCCCTTGCTCGATCAGCCGTTTAAACAGCCGCTGCTGATTTTGGCCACGTGCGATGAAGAAACCTCAATGGCAGGTGCCCGTGCCTTGGCCGAGGCGGGCCGTCCGTTGGGGCGTGCTGCTGTGATTGGCGAGCCTACCGGGCTCAAGCCGATCCGCATGCACAAAGGCGTGATGATGGAGCGCATCGACATTCTGGGGCGCAGCGGCCATTCCTCTGACCCGAGCCTGGGCCACAGTGCGCTGGAGGCCATGCACGATGCCATCACTGAACTCAAAACCCTGCGCCAACAGTGGCTCGGTGAATACCGCAACCCGCAGTTCAGCGTGCCCCAGCCGACCTTGAACTTTGGCTGCATTCATGGGGGCGACAACCCTAACCGGATTTGTGGCCAATGCTCGCTGGAATTTGACCTGCGACCTTTGCCGGGGATGGACCCGGAGGCGCTGCGTGCCATTATCCGCAGCCGGCTTGAGCCCTTGGCCGAGCGCCATCAGGTAAAGATCGACTTCGCGCCGATTGCCGCCGGGGTCGCGCCTTTTGAGCAGCCCGCCGATGCTGAATTGGTGCGGGTGGCCGAGCGTCTGACCGGCCATCGTGCGCAAGCAGTAGCGTTTGGCACCGAAGCACCTTATCTTCAGCAACTTGGCTGTGAAACACTGGTGCTGGGCCCAGGCGACATAGCCTGTGCGCATCAACCGGGTGAGCACCTGGAAATGTCACGTTTGCAGCCGACCGTGCGTCTACTGACTCAACTGATCGAGCACTATTGCCTGACACCGGCGCAGTAAACGGCCACCGGCCACTTTGTACACAAGGAGAACACGCGTGTTGCCAGCTATGTTTCGACGATAACCATCAGCCCGTTGTGCGTTTGCTGTTTTTTGCCTTTCAGGCGACTTATTACTACAGGCTCTGGTTATGCACGATTACGTAAACTGGTTGCGTCACGCGTCCCCCTACATCAATGCTCACCGCGATTGCACCTTTGTCGTCATGCTGCCCGGCGACGGTGTGGCGCACCCCAACTTTGGCAATATCGTTCACGACCTGGTGCTGTTGCACAGCCTGGGCGTGCGGCTGGTACTGGTCCATGGTTCTCGCCCGCAAATCGACACCCGCCTTGAGGCTCGTGGCCTGGTGCCGCATTACCATAACGGCATGCGCGTCACCGAAGCCTCCACCCTGGAGTGCGTGATCGACGCTGTGGGGCACCTGCGAATTGCGATTGAAGCGCGTTTGTCGATGGACATGGCGTCCTCACCGATGCAGGGTTCGCGCCTGCGAGTTGCGAGCGGCAATCTGGTGACGGCGCGGCCAATCGGCGTGCTCGACGGGGTAGATTTCCACCACACCGGCGAAGTGCGCCGGGTCGACCGCAAGGGCATCAACCGCCTGTTGGATGAGCGGTCGATCGTGTTGTTATCGCCTTTGGGTTACTCGCCCACCGGCGAGATCTTCAACCTGGCCTGCGAAGACGTTGCCACCCGTGCTGCCATTGACCTGGCGGCCGACAAACTGCTGCTGTTCGGGGCCGAGTCGGGTTTGCTCGATGCCGACGGTCGGTTGGTGCGCGAGTTACGTCCCCAGCAGGTGCCCGCGCACATGAAGCGCCTGGGCAGCGACTACCAGGCCGAGCTGCTCGAAGCCGCTGCCGAAGCCTGCAGTGGCGGCGTACCGCGCAGCCATATCGTCAGCTACGCCGAGGATGGTGCGCTGCTTACGGAACTGTTTACCCGTAACGGTGGCGGTACCCTGGTGGCTCAGGAGCAGTTTGAAGTCACGCGCGAAGCGGCGATTGAAGATGTGGGAGGCTTGCTCGAACTGATCAGCCCACTGGAAGAGCAGGGCATCCTGGTGCGTCGCTCCCGTGAAGTGTTGGAGCGCGAGATTGAACAGTTCAGCGTGGTTGAGCGCGAAGGCATGATCATCGCCTGTGCGGCGCTGTATCAAATTGCCGACTCTGACGCCGGCGAACTGGCATGCCTGGCCGTGAACCCGGAGTACCGGCATGGTCGCCGTGGTGATGAACTGCTGGAACGCATCGAAAGCCGTGCCCGTGCCCAAGGGCTTAAAACCCTGTTCGTACTGACCACCCGCACCGCCCACTGGTTTCGCGAGCGCGGGTTCGAGCCGAGCAGCGTAGAGCGGCTGCCCGCCGCCCGTGCGTCGTTGTACAACTATCAGCGCAATTCCAAGATATTTGAAAAGGCGCTGTAAAACTCGGAAAATCAAAAGATCGCGAGGCAAGCTCGCTCCTACAGGAGTGAGCCTCGCGTAGCAGTTGACGAGCCTTGCGAGGCTACGTCCGGCTGCGTAGCAGTCGTAAACCCTGCGCGCCGGACCGGTCGCCTTAGTTACTGATCGCTAAAATGCTCGCCTGGTAGGACGCGACGAACAGGTCGAAGTCGCCTTCTTCAATGTCTTCTGTTTGCGCTTGTTCAAGTAGGGACTGACGGGCTTTTGCTTCGAAAGCGTTCTGATCTGCTGCATCCAGCGGTTGGCTGCGGAAGAACTCGGCATGGGCCACGCTCTGGCGCATGGAGAACCGGGCGAAGCTTTCTTTATGTTCAGCCATGCTGGCCAACACGCGGGCAGACGGCGTCAGCGACACGTCCCGGACCTTGGCGAACTGGTCATCAAGCGCTTCACTGTGGGCATTGCCGCCATGGCTTTGGTCAAGCAAGGCTGCCAAAGGCGCAATGTTTTCCAGCAGTTGGGCCGCCCATTCCTTCAGCTCGATCGCTTGGCCATCGCGCTGCAATTGCAGGCCCGGCCGACGACCTTCTTTGACCACACTCAGGAAGTTGGCTGAACAGCTGCCACATTCCTGGTTGTCGAACTGCGGGCTGTCTTGCAGGGCGCAATACAGCAGGAACGCATCCAGGAAGCGCGCCTCGGTCAGGTCGATGCCCACCGGTATAAACGGGTTGATATCCAGCAGACGCACTTCAACGTATTGCACGCCACGCGACACCAGGGCCTGAATCGGACGCTCGCCGGTATAGGTCACCCGCTTGGGACGAATGTTGGAGTAGTACTCGTTTTCGATTTGCAGAATGTTGGTGTTCAGTTGCACCCATTCGCCATCTTTGTGGGTGCCAATTTCAACATACGGCGGGTAAGGCGTTGCGACCGCTTTGCGCAGGCTGTCGGTGTAGCTGTCGAGGTTGTTGTAGCACGGGGTCAGGCCCGCTTGGGCGTTGCTCTGGTAACCCAGGTCGCTCATGCGCAGGCTGGTCGCGTAGGGCAGGTAGAGGGTGTCGGCGTCCAGCTGTTCCAACTGGTGCGAACGACCGCGCAAGAAGCCGGCATCCAGTGCAGGCGAAGCGCCAAACAGGTACATCAATAACCAGCTGTAGCGACGGAAGTTACGGATCAGGGCAATGTAAGCGTTCGACTGGTAGTCGCGCTCGCTGCCCTCAAAACCTTCGGCCTGCATCAAGACGGGCCACAGTTTTTCCGGCAGGGAAAAGTTGTAGTGAATCCCGGCGATGCATTGCATGGTTTTGCCGTAACGCAGGGCAAGGCCCTTGCGGTACACGTACTTCAATTGACCGATGTTGGACGTGCCGTAGTAGGCAATCGGGATGTCTTCTTCAGCCGGCAGCGGGCACGGCATCGAAGGGCTCCACAGGTACTCGTTGCCGAGTTTGCTGTAGGCAAAACGGTGAATCTTGTCGAGGCTGGCCAGCGTCTCTGCCGGGTCAGGCAGAGCCGGGGTGATGAATTCCAGCAGCGACTCGGAATAGTCGGTGGTGATTTGATCATTAGTCAGCGCCGAGCCCAGTTCTTCGGGGTGCGGGGTCTGCGCCAGACGCGCCTCGCCGGTCACGCGCAGGCATTCGCGCTCGATACCGTGCAGGCACTGCTCAAGCAGAGAGAGATTAGCGCGCTCGCTGAGCAAAGCCAGGCGGCGGTTGAGAAGTTCGCTCAAGTTGGATTCCTTCACGCGTCAGTCGCCCCAATATGGGGGTGGTCAGGACGGTCTACAAGGGTGAAGTTGGAAACCGGCGTGGTCGCCTGGCTTTTAATAGTATCGCTTAGCCCTGTCCCTGTTTCGGCCCTCAGCGCTCCCAATGCATTTCGGCACTGTGTCAGCAGTGCCGAAATTAACTCAGATTGCAGGTTGGCCGCTACAGGACAGCGAAGGTGCCTTGTGCTTTCGCGACAAGTTTGTCGCCTTGCAGCACATCCGCTTCAACGACAAGCGTACGCCGGCCCGGGTGAATGACTGTGGCGATGCACAGCACTTCGCCCTCTGACACGGCCCGGATGTAGTTGATTTTGCACTCGATGGTGACGCTTTGCCGGTCAAAACCATGGGCGCTGGAACACGCCAGCCCCATGCTGATATCCACCAGGCTAAAAAGCGCCCCGCCGTGCAATTTGCCGCCCCGGTTGCGCAACTGCGGCTCCAGGCTAAGCGCAACGTGCGCGATGCCGTCTTCCACCAACTTCACGCGGCAACCGATCAACTCGCTGAACGCGCTTTGGGTCAAGCCATCAGGCAGCGTCATTAGCGTTTCTTCAGCTGTTTGGCGTTGGCGAACAGCGACGCCATGGCGTTATTGGACGGCGCTGTAGCGACGGCTTCTTTGCGTGGCGCGCTGTTTGGCTGGCGAGGGGCCGAGCCCGGGCGTGCGCCCCGTGCACCGTCGATTTTCTCACCCGGCGTGTCGCTCATGCGCATCGACAGGCCAACGCGTTTGCGCGGGATATCGATTTCCATCACTTTGACTTTGACCACATCACCGGCCTTCACGGCTTCACGCGGGTCTTTGATGAACTTCTCGGACAAGGCCGAGATATGCACCAAGCCGTCCTGATGAACACCGATATCGACGAAAGCACCAAAGTTGGTCACGTTCGTGACAACGCCTTCCAGGATCATGCCCAGTTGCAGGTCCTTGAGGTCTTCGACGCCTTCCTGAAACTCGGCGGTCTTGAACTCGGGACGCGGGTCGCGGCCTGGTTTTTCCAGCTCTTGCAGAATGTCGGTGACGGTCGGCAGGCCGAAGGTTTCGTCGGTGAATGTCTTCGGGTCCAGACGCTTGAGGAAGCTTGCGTCGCCGATCAGCGAGCGAATGTCACGCTCGGTGTCTGAGGCGATGCGTTTGACCAGCGGGTAGGCTTCGGGGTGAACCGCCGAGGCATCCAGCGGGTTGTCGCCATTCATGACGCGCAAGAAGCCGGCAGCCTGCTCGAAGGTTTTCTCACCCAGACGGCTGACTTTTTTCAGTGCTGCGCGGGTTTTGAAGGCACCGTTTTCATCGCGGTGGTTCACGATGTTTTGCGCCAGTGTTGCGTTAAGCCCCGAAATACGTGCCAGCAGAGCCGCTGACGCGGTGTTCACGTCCACGCCCACGGCGTTTACGCAGTCTTCCACCACGGCGTCCAGGCCGCGTGCCAGTTTGAGCTGGGACACGTCGTGCTGGTACTGGCCCACGCCGATGGATTTCGGATCGATTTTCACCAGTTCCGCCAACGGGTCTTGCAGGCGGCGGGCGATCGACACAGCACCACGGATCGATACGTCCAGGTCCGGGAACTCCTTGGCTGCCAGTTCCGAGGCCGAGTACACCGAAGCGCCTGCCTCGGACACCATGACTTTGGTGACTTTCAGGGCTGGGTATTTTTTGATCAGGTCAATGACCAGCTTGTCGCTTTCGCGGCTGGCGGTGCCGTTGCCGATGGCGATCAGCTCAACCGAATGCTTGGCGCACAAGGCAGCCATGACCGAAAGGGTCTGGTCCCATTTGTTGTGCGGCACGTGCGGGTAGACCGTCGCGAATTCCAGCAACTTGCCGGTGGCATCGACCACGGCAATCTTGCAGCCGGTGCGCAGGCCCGGGTCCAGCCCCAGCGTGGCGCGTGGGCCCGCGGGTGCCGCCAGCAGCAAGTCATGCAGGTTGTGGGCGAACACGTTGATGGCTTCGGTTTCGGCGCCGTCGCGCAATTCGCCCAGCAAATCGGTTTCGAGGTGGGTGTAAAGCTTGACCTTCCAGGTCCAGCGCACCACTTCGCTCAGCCATTTATCAGCCGGGCGGTTTTGATTTTCCAGGCCGAAGCGCTGAGCAATCATCATTTCACCTGGGTGCATTGTGCCGGGCAGCTCTTCACCGACCTTGAGTGACGAGCTGAGAATGCCTTCGTTACGGCCCCGGAAAATCGCCAGTGCGCGGTGTGACGGCATGCTTTTAAGCGGTTCGTCGTGTTCGAAGTAGTCGCGAAACTTGGCACCTTCTTCCTCTTTGCCTGCAATCACGCGGGCGCTGAGGGTGGCTTCCTGCTTCAAGAAGCTGCGCAGTTTGTCCAGCAGGCTAGCGTCTTCGGCGAAGCGCTCCATGAGGATGTACTTGGCCCCATCGAGGGCTGCCTTGACATCGGGCACGCCTTTTTCGGCGTCAACAAAACGCGCAGCTTCGGTGTCGGGGCTCAGGTTCGGGTCGTTGAACAGGGCGTCTGCCAGCTCGCCGAGGCCGGCTTCCAGGGCGATCTGACCCTTGGTGCGGCGCTTTTGCTTGTAGGGCAGGTACAAGTCTTCGAGGCGGGTCTTGGTGTCGGCGAGCTTGATGTCGCGTGCCAGCTCAGGCGTCAATTTGCCTTGTTCTTCGATGCTGGAGAGGATGCTGATGCGCCGTTCGTCGAGTTCGCGCAGGTAGCGAAGGCGTTCTTCCAGATGACGTAACTGAGTGTCATCCAGGCTACCAGTCACTTCCTTACGGTAGCGGGAAATGAAGGGTACGGTGGAGCCTTCATCCAGTAGAGCGACGGCCGCTTCGACCTGCTGCGGGCGCACGCCAAGTTCTTCGGCGATGCGGCTGTTGATGCTGTCCATAAATCCACCTGACAAAGTGTGAATCAGCCCCGCAGGCCCGGTCTTGAAGGCTTGCGAGGCTGGTTGAGCGGCGTGTGCAACACCGCTGCCGGGGCCAAAAGGGCAGCCAGTTGACCCGTGTAATCAGTTCGTGACGACGAAGATTGAAAAATTTAAATCTCGCCGCAATCATTGGGAATTCGAGGTTTTCTGACCTAAAAGGCGGCGCATTATAACCAGCGTTCCCGTATTCAGGGGACTGCGGGCTTTATGCTCCTTGATTGGTCTGCTGTTTGTGGAGGAAAAATCTGCTAACAATGCACACCATGCGTATAACAGCAGCTAAGCCATAATGCGCGCCGAGATCACAGGAGCATCCAATGAGCAGCACTGCACAAACCGCGGAAGGCGAAAAAATTCTTATCGTTGATGACGATCCTGGGCTGAGCAGCCTGCTGGAACGTTTCTTCGTCAGCAAGGGCTATCGCGCCCGCGCAGTGCCGAACGTAGAGCAAATGGACCGTTTGCTGGCACGTGAAGTATTCAACCTTGTGGTTCTGGACTTGATGCTGCCCGGCGAAGACGGGTTGTCGGCGTGCCGCCGCCTGCGTGCTGCGGGCAATCGTGTGCCGATCATCATGCTGACCGCCAAAGGCGACGAGCTAAGCCGCATCAAGGGGCTGGAGCTGGGGGCTGACGATTACCTCGCCAAACCCTTCAACCCTGATGAGCTTATGGCCCGTGTCCGTGCGGTGTTGCGTCGCCAGTCGGCCCCTGTTCCCGGTGCGCCGGGCAGCGAAGATGAAAGCGTTACCTTTGGTGATTACGAGTTGTCACTGGCCACCCGCGAACTCAAGCGGGGCGATGAAGTGCACATGCTCACCACCGGTGAGTTCGCAGTGCTCAAGGCGTTGGTCATGCATGCACGCGAGCCGCTGACGCGCGACAAACTGATGAACCTGGCCCGTGGTCGTGAGTGGGATGCGCTGGAGCGCTCCATTGATGTTCAGATTTCCCGCTTGCGCCGCATGATCGAGCCAGACCCTTCGAAACCCCGCTACATCCAGACTGTCTGGGGCGTGGGGTATGTGTTCGTGCCCGATGGCAACGCAACGAAGTAATGAATCATTTGTAGGAGCGAGCTACTTGGGCAC
This sequence comes from Pseudomonas sp., assembly GCF_030150285.1. Taxonomy (GTDB): domain Bacteria; phylum Pseudomonadota; class Gammaproteobacteria; order Pseudomonadales; family Pseudomonadaceae; genus Aquipseudomonas. The sequence continues at coordinate 11,812 of NZ_JASLGE010000029.1, forward strand.
CTGAGTAGCTCGCGTTTCCATTTCTGCGGGTTTTCTAAACTCGCTCCTGCAAAGTGCTAAAGCAGTAGCCTATGAAAACCCCTCTGTGGTTCCCCCAAAGTTTTTTCTCACGCACCTTGTGGCTGGTCCTCATTGTCGTGCTGTTCTCCAAGGCATTGACCCTGGTTTATCTGTTGATGAACGAAGACATGCTGGTCGATCGTCAATACAGCCACGGCGTTGGACTAGTCTTGCGGGCTTATTGGGCGGCGGATGAAGAGAACCGCGAGAAGATTGCCGATGCCGCTACCTTGACTCGCGTTGTGGGTGGGGGCGTTCCTGAAGGCGAGCAGCACTGGCCTTACAGTGAAATTTACGAACGCCAGATGCAGGCCGAGCTGGGCCCGGACACCGAAGTGCGCTTGCGCATGCATGCACCGCCTGCGTTGTGGGTGCGCGCGCCGAGTTTGGGAGAGGGCTGGTTGAAAGTGCCCTTGTACCCGCACCCATTGCGCGGGCAAAAAATCTGGAGTGTGTTGGGCTGGTTCCTGGCTATTGGTTTGCTGTCGACCGCCTCGGCCTGGATTTTTGTCAGCCAGCTCAATCAGCCGCTCAAGCGTCTGGTGTATGCGGCCCGGCAGTTAGGGCAGGGGCGCAGCGTGCGGTTGCCAATCAGCGATACGCCGAGCGAAATGACCGAGGTGTACAGCGCTTTTAACCAGATGGCGGAAGATGTCGAGCAGGCTGGCCGCGAGCGTGAGCTGATGCTGGCCGGCGTGTCCCATGACCTGCGCACGCCATTGACACGGTTACGCCTCTCTTTGGAGTTGCTGGGCAACCATAGCGACCTGACCGATGACATGGTGCGCGACATTGAAGACATGGACGCCATTCTCGATCAGTTCCTGGCCTTTATCCGTGACGGGCGTGATGAACCGGTTGAAGAAGTCGACCTGTGCGAATTGATCCGCGAAGTGGTACTGCCCTATAACCAGAACGAAGAGAAAGTGCATTTGCGTTTGCAGCCGATTCAGCCGTTCGCGTTGCGTCGTGTATCGATGAAACGCCTGCTCAACAACTTGATCGGCAATGCCTTGCACCATGCGGGCGATAGCGTAGAGGTGGCCGCTTATGTCTCTGGGGACACCAGTGCACCGTATGTGGTGTTGAGTGTCATGGACAGGGGGGCGGGCATTGATCCGTCTGAGCTGGAAGACATCTTCAACCCGTTTATTCGCGGGGATCGTGCCCGTGGCGGTAAAGGCACTGGCCTAGGCCTGGCGATCGTTAAACGCATCGCCTCTATGCACGGTGGTAACGTTGAGTTGCGTAACCGTGCCGGTGGTGGTCTTGAAGCCCGTGTGCGATTGCCGCTGGGCCTGATGTTGCCACGCGGCGCTGTGTAGGCAAACCTGTCAGGTGTAGAGGCGAGCTTGCTCGCGATCTTTTGATGTTTTAAAAGATCGCGAGCAAGCTCCTACAAGGTTTTCGGGGCACCAGTAACGACTGTTAACCCTTCCCTTTGGTGCGGGTCATGTTCGGGCCGCTATTTTTTTCCAGATGCTCAATGATGATCCCGGCCACATCCTTGCTCGTGGTGGTTTCGATCCCCTCCAGGCCAGGTGACGAGTTGACTTCCAGCACCAGCGGGCCGTGGTTGGAGCGCAAAATATCCACACCCGCTACGCTCAGGCCCATGACCTTGGCGGCGCGGATGGCGGTCATGCGTTCTTCCGGGGTGATTTTGATCAGGCTGGCACTGCCACCGCGGTGCAGGTTGGAGCGGAATTCGCCCGGCTTGGCCTGGCGCTTCATGGCGGCAATTACTTTGTCACCCACCACGAAGCAACGGATATCGGCCCCGCCGGCTTCCTTGATGTACTCCTGCACCATGATGTTTTGCTTGAGGCCCATAAACGCCTCAATCACCGATTCGGCCGCTGTTGCGGTTTCGCACAGCACCACGCCGATGCCTTGGGTGCCTTCCAGCACTTTGATCACCAGCGGCGCGCCGTTCACCATCTCGATCAAGTCCGGGATGTCATCCGGCGAGTGGGCAAAGCCGGTCACAGGCAAGCCCAGGCCGCGACGTGACAACAATTGCAGCGAACGCAGTTTGTCCCGCGAGCGAGCAATGGCCACCGATTCGTTGAGCGGGAAAACCCCCATCATTTCGAATTGGCGCAACACCGCGCAGCCATAGAACGTCACAGAGGCCCCGATGCGTGGAATCACCGCATCAAAGCCTTCCAGCGGCTTGCCGCGGTAGTGGATCTGCGGCTTATGACTGGCAATGTTCATATAGGCGCGCAGGGTGTCGATCACTACCATTTGATGGCCGCGTTCGGTGCCGGCCTCAACCAGGCGGCGAGTGGAATACAGACGCGGGTTACGCGACAGCACGGCAATCTTCATGCAACACCTGTGGCAGAGAGAGTAGTGACCGGAAAGACCGGTTTATCTTGTACATAGTTAACGCCCGGGTTAACGACCAGTTGGCCATCGACCAGGGCTTTTGAACCCAGTAACAGGCGGTAACGCATGGATTTTCGGCAGGCGAGCGTGAACTCGACCTGCCAGACCCGATCACCCAGCGCCAGGCTGGTGCGGATCACGTAGCGAACCTGTGTGTGACCGTTGGAGCTCTTGATGGTCTTTATTGCCACCAGCGGTGCTTCACAACGGCGCTGGCGTAGTTGAACCCGTGTGCCCATATGGGCATCAAAACGTACCCACTCGGCACCGTCGCGCTCAAAAGGCTCGATTTCAGTGGCGTGCAGGCTGGAGGTGCTGGCCCCCGTGTCTATTTTCGCGCGCAGGCCAGCAATTCCCAGGTTGGGAAGCGCCACCCACTCGCGCAGACCGACAACGGTCAGGTGATCAAAAGTCTTCAATATGAGTAACCGGCGATTATCGTATACAGGCCGCAGGAGGACCCTGAACCAACGCTTCAAGTGCGTATTGGCGGTATTCACGCAGAATATCGGCTAAATGGCGACAGTTATCTGCGAGCCGTATTCTGCTAGCTGAACATGTCAGTTTGAGCAGGCGGGCATTCTACCGAAGAGCAGCCCCCGTCAACTCGACAAAAACGGTAGTACAGTTCCGAATAATGTGAGGGTGGATGTTCTAATGGCACAAAAGCAGGAAGATGACGACAAGGTGCGTCTGGACAAGTGGTTATGGGCTGCCCGTTTCTACAAAACGCGTGCGTTGGCCAAGCAGGCGATCGAAAGCGGCAAGGTGCATTGCCGTGGCGAGCGCTGCAAACCGAGTAAAGAGCCCCGTTTAGGGGATGAATTGCAAATACGTGTAGGCCTTGAAGAGCGTACGGTAGAGGTCAAAGCGCTATCCATTGTGCGTCGCGGGGCACCTGAAGCGCAGAGCCTATACGCTGAAACCCCGCAGAGCGTGGCCAAGCGTGAAAACGCCGCCGCCCTGCGCAAGGCGGGCGCGATGGGCATTCAGACCGACGGCAGGCCAACCAAGAAACAGCGTCGCCAGTTACACCAGCTTCACGGCAGCAGTGCTGAGGAGTGAACCGGTGAGGTGTTGTCGACCGCGCGTCGTCCCGGCCAGTCAACACTTGTAACGCGCAAGGTGTGACGCCATATAGCACCTCTGGCTTTTATATTTGATCCTGTCGAAAGACGCGAAAACATTTTGTAACCACTCTAGAACCTTATTCCTATGTCCAATCTGCCAAAAACCGATTTCACCCAACGCTTTATTTTTGACGACAGCGACGCCCGCGGCGAATTGGCGTCACTGGACCATAGCTACGCTGAAGTGTTGGCCAAGCACGCTTACCCCGAGCCGGTTCAGCAACTGCTGGGCGAGCTTATGGCCGCCGCAGCCTTGCTGGTGGGCAGCCTGAAATTTGATGGCCTGATGAGCTTGCAGGCCCGTTCAGAAGGCCCGGTGCCCTTGCTGATGATCGAATGCACCAGCGAGCGTGAAATTCGTGGCCTTGCCCGTTTTGAAGCGGACCAGATCCCGTCGGACGCTACCCTGGCCGACCTGATGCCTAATGGCGTGCTGGCGCTTACCATCGATCCGGCCATTGGCAACCGCTATCAGGGCATTGTCGACCTGGATGGTGATGATTTGTCAGCTTGTTTCACCAACTATTTCGTGATGTCTCATCAGGTTCCGACCCGTTTCTGGCTGGCCGCCGATGGCAAGCGCGCGCGCGGCATGCTGTTGCAGCAACTGCCGGCAGAGGTAACCAAGGACGAGGAAGAGCGCGCCGAAGACTGGACGCACCTGACCACTCTGGGTGGCACCCTCAAGGTCGAAGAGTTGTTGGGACTGGACAATGAAACCATTCTGGTTCGCCTGTTCCACGAAGAAGAGTTGCGCGTGTTTGCGGATGAAGCGATTGAGTTCAAGTGCAGTTGCTCACGCGAACGTTCGGGTAATGCCTTGAGCAGCCTTGGGCTGGAAGATGCGCAAAACCTGGTCACCGAAAACGGCGGCCATATTGAAATTGACTGCCAGTTCTGTAACGAAAAATATCTGTTTGATGCAACGGATGTGGCCCAATTGTTCTCTGGTGCCGGGGTGGAATCACCTTCAGAGACTCACCACTAAAACGTTTCAGCTTAGGTGAAACACCTGTTAAAGCCCGCTTTCGCGCGGTTCTGACAGGTGGGCTCTACTTTTTTTGGGCGTTTCTGGCATAATCCGGCCCACTTTTTTCGCGGTAGTAGTGCAAAATTTTCTACTACAAAACGTTTGGCGCAATCGGCCAATGGCCGACGGGGAACCTCATGACGCAAGCTAATAACGCCGTTTACACCGATCTGAGCATTGATGCTCTGGTCAAGGAAGCCCTGAATCGTGGTGAAGGCGAGCTTGCCGATACCGGTGCGCTGGTTGTGAAAACGGGTCATCGCACAGGCCGCTCGCCGGCGGACCGTTACATCGTTGAAGAGCCGACCACTCAGGATGCCATCGCGTGGGGTCCTATCAACCGCAAGTTCCCGGCTGACAAGTTCGACGCACTGTGGGACCGCGTAGAAGCGTTCAACAACGCGCAAGAGCATTTTGTTTCCCACGTTCATGTAGGTGCTGCCGAAGATCACTACCTGGCCGTGAAAATGACGACCCAGACTGCTTGGCAGAACCTGTTCGGTCGTTGCCTGTTCATCAACCCGGCGCAGTACAACCCGGCCGGTCGTGAAGAGTGGCAAGTGCTGAACGTGGCCAACTTCGAGTGCGTGCCAGAGCGTGACGGCACCAACTCCGACGGTTGCGTCATCCTCAACTTCGCCCAGAAAAAAGTACTGATTGCCGGCATGCGTTACGCCGGTGAAATGAAGAAAGCCATGTTCTCGGTGCAGAACTTCCTGCTGCCAGCGGCTGACGTACTGCCGATGCACTGCGCCGCCAACATTGGCGAAGCAGGCGACGTGACTCTGTTCTTCGGTCTGTCGGGCACCGGCAAGACCACCCTGTCCGCCGACGAAAGCCGTTACCTGATCGGTGATGACGAGCACGCGTGGGGCGAGGGCGTGGTGTTCAACATCGAAGGCGGTTGCTATGCCAAATGCATCGACCTGTCCGAGAAGAACGAGCCTGTTATCTGGAAAGCCATCAAGCACGGTGCCGTGCTGGAAAACGTGGTGATCGACGAGGCCAAGCACGCCGACTATGCCGACGTTAGCCTGACCCAGAACAGCCGTGCAGCCTACCCGCTGGAACACGTTGCCAAGCGCTCCGAGAAAAACCTGGGCGGCGAGCCCAATGCGGTGATCTTCCTGACGTGTGACCTGACTGGCGTGCTGCCACCGGTGTCGATCCTCAGCGAAGAACAAGCGGCTTATCACTTCCTGTCGGGTTACACCGCATTGGTAGGCTCGACTGAAATGGGTTCGGGCAGCGGCATCAAGTCGACCTTCTCCACGTGCTTCGGCGCGCCATTCTTCCCACGCCCAGCGGGTGAATACGCGGAACTGCTGATCAAGCGTATTCGCGGTTTTGGCTCCAAGGTTTACCTGGTCAACACCGGCTGGACCGGCGGTGGCTACGGCGTGGGCAAGCGTTTCAACATCCCGACCACCCGTGCGGTGATCGCAGCGATCCAGAGCGGCGCGCTGATCGGTACTGAAACCGAGCACCTGGACATCATCAACCTGGACGTGCCCAAAGCGGTACAGGGCGTTGACACTGTGCTGCTCAACCCACGCAACACTTGGGCTGACCCGGCGGCCTACGACGAAGCCGCCAAAGCACTGGCAGGCCTGTTCACCGAGAACTTCAAGAAGTTCGACGTCAGCGACGCGATCAAGGCGGCTGGCCCGAAGGCATAAACCTTCGGCCAGTGTCTGAGTCATGAAAAAGCCGCCTGAAAGGGCGGTTTTTTTGTGTCTGCGGTTCAGTCTTCCAGCATTTGGGTATCCCAATGCCCGGCATTGATGGCTTGATACAACATGCCAATCGTGAGCGGCACTTTACCCTCACGCCCTTTGGCTTTGCGCTTGAGGTGCGGGTCGTTTCCCGCAGGCTGGAAATAGCGGTATGCATCGTAATCCGCCAGTTCCAGGCCAAAGTGCTGTTCCAGCGTTTCCATCAGGTGCTGGGCATCGCTGCCATTGCAGCCCAGATCCAGGTTGATCGATGTTTGGAGGCTAACGGCCTTGTGTTCCGGTAGGCCGATTTCTTCATGCAGCACCTGCATGAGTTCGCGCAAAGCGGGGGTGTCAGGCAGGGTGGCGGCGAGTTTCATCAGGTTGTATTCCTGTCCATGTGTCAATAGTCAGAGCTATGTTCAGCGGTGTTTTTAGTCGTGCTTTCAACGGTGCTATGTTGTCAGGCTGTTCACCCCTTATAGACCCGATGATCATACTTAACCGTAAGGCTGGATAAGGCACTTCAAGTCCAGCGCTTAAAAAACTCAAGTCACGTCTTTTGTCGCATCATCCCCTCTCAATTTTCCCCCGACCTATTCTCGATCGCCTGCACACCCGCGCGTTAGCATTCGTCGCTTTGCAGCGGTCAATGGAGTGACAGTGATGCACAACACCCTGGAACAGGTTTTTGGTTTTACCCAGTTTCGCGCCGGGCAAAAGGCGGTCGTCAGTGCCGTGCTGGCCGGGCGTTCCGCAGCGGCGATTTTTCCGACGGGCTCGGGCAAGTCGTTGTGTTATCAGCTATCGGCCTTGATGTTGCCGCACCTGACCTTGGTGGTATCACCGCTGTTGGCGCTGATGCAGGATCAGCTGGCGTTTTTGCAGCGTCACGGTATAGCTGCCGCCAGTATCGACTCGGCGCAAAGCCGTGAAGAGGCCAGTGAGGTGATGGCCAAGGCCAAAGCCGGTGAGCTGAAAATTCTGATGATTTCGGTCGAGCGTCTGAAGAACGAGCGCTTTCGCCACTTTTTGCAGCAGGTGCCGATTTCATTGCTGGTGGTGGACGAGGCGCACTGTATTTCCGAGTGGGGGCATAACTTTCGCCCGGATTACTTGAAACTGCCGGACTACCAGCGCCAGTTCAATATCCCGCAAGCCTTGTTGCTGACTGCCACGGCCACGCCGGCTGTGATCGCTGACATGCAGCGCAAATTTGCGATTGCCGAGTCGGATGTCATCACCACCGGTTTCTATCGCGCCAACCTTGACCTGTGGGTCGAGCCCGTGACCGGCGCGGCCAAGCGTCAACGCCTGGCGCAGTGGATGGGCGAGCGTCTCGGCCAGCCGAGTATTGTGTATGTCACGTTGCAAAAAACCGCCGAGCAGATCGCTCAACACCTGAGCCAGTGCGCAGTCAGCGCCAATGCTTACCACGCCGGTTTGCCCCACGACCAACGGGAAAGCATCCAGCGCCAGTTCATGGCCGGCCAACTCAATTGCATCGTTGCGACCATCGCTTTTGGCATGGGGATCGACAAAAGTGACATCCGTAACGTGGTGCATTTTGACCTGCCCAAGTCGATTGAAAACTACAGCCAGGAAATCGGCCGCGCCGGGCGCGATGGTGCGCCGTCCGACTGCCTGGTGCTGGCGAACCGTGACAGCCTGAATGTGTTGGAAAATTTTGTGTATGGCGACACGCCAGAGCTGCAAGGCATTCGCTGTGTGCTGGAAGAACTGAGTGCAGCGATTGCCCAAGGGCAGTGGGAGTTCATGCTGACGCCACTGTCTGACCAGAGCAACATACGCCAGTTACCCCTCAAAACGCTCTTGGTACAGTTGGAGTTGCGTGGCCTGATCGCGCCGCGCTACGCCTATTTTGCTGAGTACCGTTTCAAGTTTTTGATTGAGCCCGACGCATTGCTGGCCAAGTTTGAAGGCGAGCGCCAACAGTTTGTGGCGGCGATTATTCAGACCTCCAGCCGTGCCAGAACCTGGGCCACGGTGAACTTTGACACGCTGTACGAGCAGTATCAGGCGGACCGCAATCGCGTGGTCAAGGCGCTGGATTACTTTCAGGAAAAAGGCTGGATCGAGCTCGAAAGCAAGCAGATGACCGAGGTCTACAGCGTCCAGGTCACTGAATGTGATGCCGAGGCGTTGAGCCTGGAACTGCACCACTACTTCACGGCCCATGAGCGCGGCGAGATTGAGCGTATTCACGCCATGCTGGCGCTGTTTGCCAGCGAGACCTGCCTGAGTTACCGCTTGGCACAGTACTTCGGCGATGACCAGGCACCGCAGCAGTGCGGGCATTGTTCTGTGTGTGCGGGGCAGGTTGCGCACTTGCCCGACCCGCCCGCGCTGGCACCGCTTGTGGATAAAAACTTTGAAGCGCTGTGCGGCGCTTTTATCCACAGGCATCAGGCGCACACGGGAAGTTATCCCCCGGCGGAACGCGTGACCCGATTCCTGTGCGGTATCAGCGTGCCGATCTTCACCAAAATGAAAGCCCGCGCTATTTCAGGTTTTGCGGTGCTGGAAAACTACCCCTACGCCGACGTGCGGGGCTGGGCCGAGCAACACCTCAAAGCCCTGTAGGAACGAGCTTGCTCGTGATCTTTTGACCTTTAAAAGATCGCGAGCAATCGAGCGTCGACCGGCTGCTCCTACACAAAGGCGGGTTACCCCAATAACTCACGCAGAACGCGAGTGAAGTCGCGGTGGCTGTCTTGCTCGTCAGCATGGCGGCCATCACGCACCACCCATTGGCCATTGACCAGTACATCCCGTACCTGGCGGTCACCGCCGGCAAACAGCCAGCGGTTGAGAATGGCATCTTCCTGAGCGATGGCCAGGTACGGGTCGTTACCGTCCAGCACCAGCCAGTCAGCGCGCTGGCCTACCGCCAGGCCCGCTACAGGTTGCCCCAGGGCTTGCGCCCCACCGGCCTGGGCGGCGTCGAACAACGTGCGCCCGACCATGGGCTGATCGGCGCGGTACAGGCGGTTGCGCCGTTGGTCGCGCAAACGCTGGCCATACTCCAGCCAGCGCAGCTCTTCGACCACACTCAGGGACACATGGCTGTCGGAACCGATGCCCATGCGCCCGCCCTGAGCAAGGTAGTCCACCGCCGGGAAAATGCCGTCCCCCAGGTTGGCTTCGGTGGTCAGGCATAACCCGGCCACGGCCTGACTGTTGGCCATCAAGCGGACTTCATCGGCGTTGGCATGGGTGGCGTGGACCAGGCACCAGCGGTGGTTCACCGCCACGTTGTCGTACAGCCACTGAATCGGCCGCTGGCCACTCCAGTTCAGGCAATCGTCGACTTCCTTTTGCTGTTCCGCGATATGGATATGCACCGGGCAATTGGTGTCGCTGGCGTGTAGCACATCGTGGATCTGTGCCGGCGTCACGGCGCGCAACGAGTGAAAACACAGGCCCAACTGTTGCGCAGGGTGTTGCGCCAACAGCGGTTTGAGCTGTTCCTGCAGGCGCAGGTACTGCTCGGTGCTGTTGATAAAGCGGCGTTGCCCATCATTCGGTGCCTGGCCACCAAACCCGGAATGGCTGTAGAGCACTGGCAGCAGGGTCAGGCCAATACCGGCCGAACGTGCCGCCTCACTGATGCGCAGCGCCAGCTCTGCCGGTTGTGCGTAGGGCTGGCCCGACACGTCGTGGTGCACGTAATGAAACTCGGCCACCGAGGTGTAACCGGCCTTGAGCATTTCGATGTACAACTGGCGGGCAATGACGCCCATCTGCTCGGGGCTGATATGGCCGACCAGCCGATACATCAGGTCGCGCCACGTCCAGAAGCTGTCGTTGGGGTTGCCCGCCACCTCAGCCAAGCCGGCCATTGCCCGTTGGAACGCGTGTGAGTGCAGATTCGGCATGCCGGGCAGCAACGGCCCCTTCAACCGCTCGGCCCCACTGGGGTCAGCATGGGTCTGAACATGGGTCAGGCGGCCATCGGCGCCGACCTCGATTCGGACATTGGTCGCCCAACCTGTAGGCAGCAGCGCGCGCTCGGCAAAGAAGACGGACATCGGTTCGGCACCCTGAGTGTGTTATTTGTATATACATATACAGACGTTTGCCTGCTCGGTAAACTCCTGCAAGCTATGCCCTTTCACTCCACTACAAGGATTGCCTGTGTCGACTCCGCCCGTCGTGCCTCCGCTGGCCGCCCACATGGGCGACAGTCCGGCCCCGCTTTACGCCCGTGTAAAGCAGATGATCACCCAACAAATCCAGAGCGGGAATTGGCCGCCGCATTACCGTGTGCCGTCTGAAAGCGAACTGGTCAGCCAGTTGGGCTTTAGCCGCATGACCATCAACCGCGCCCTGCGCGAGATGACCGCCGACGGCTTGCTGGTGCGCATGCAGGGCGTCGGTACGTTCGTGGCCGAGCCCAAAACCCAGTCGGCCCTGTTTGAGGTCAACAACATCGCCGACGAAATCGCCGCGCGCGGCCACACGCATACCTGCAAGGTCATTAGCCTCAGCGAAGAAACCGCCGGCTCCGAGCGCGCCGTGGTACTCGACATGCGTGAAGGTCAGAAGGTGTTTCACTCGGTCATCGTGCATTACGAAAACGGCGTGGCGGTGCAAATCGAGGACCGTTTCGTCAATGCCCAAGTAGCACCGGACTACCTCAAGCAGGACTTTACCCTGCAAACGCCTTACGCCTATCTGTCTCAGGTTGCGCCGCTGACGGAGGGCGAGCATGTGGTTGAGGCGATTTTGGCGGACCCGGACGAATGCCAGTGGCTGCAAATTGAGCCGGGTGAACCGTGCCTGCTGATTCGGCGTCGTACGTGGTCCGGGCGTCAGCCGGTGACGGCCGCCCGGTTGATTCATCCCGGTTCTCGTCACCGCCTTGAAGGACGGTTCAGCAAATGAGTGAATTGAGCGTTTTTCGTGCGGCGGACTACCCGCGTATGCCCTGGAAGAATGGCGGTGGCAGCACTGAAGAAATCACCCGCGATGCCGGTGAGGGCCTTGAAAGCTTCGGCTGGCGCGTGTCGATTGCCGACATTGGCGAGTCGGGCGGCTTCTCGCGCTTTGAGGGTTACCAGCGTGTGATCAGTGTGTTGCAAGGGGCGGGCATGCACTTGAAGGTAGACGGCGTGTCGTCCCGCGCCTTGCTGGCGTTTGACGCTTTTGCATTCAAGGGCCAGAGCACGGTCAACTGCACTTTGATCGACGGTCCGATCCGCGACTTCAACCTGATCTACGCCCCCGAGCGTTACAGCGCCCGCCTGCAATGGCTGAGCGCGGGCAGCCGTGTGTTCACCTCGGCGCAGACGGTGCTGGTATTCGGTGCCGATGACCATGTTGATGTGCGCGTCGGTAACACGCGGCACGAACAACTGGGCCGCTATGATTGCCTGCAACTGAGCACTAATAGTGACCTGCTGGAACTCGCCATCACTGGCCGCAGCTGCGTGATTGAGTTGAACGCCATTTAAAAACCGGCCCCGTAGGCGCGAGTCTTTTAAAGATCAAAAGATCGCGAGCAAGCTCGCTCCTACAGAGCATGCTTTTGATCTAAAGGGCCCCCTTAAACCACGCTGGCCGATCGCGGCGGCCCACGGCGTAAAGCCGGAACCTTAAGTGGTCGTGACCGCAGCAATGGATACGATTGCTGAGCGACAGCGCGGCGTCGAAGACCGGGCGGCCCCTCCTACCGGGAATGCGACGCCTGCTCTTGTTACCTAACGACCCAGAAAAGCGCAAATCCCCCTCCAGGTAACATCCCCTTACACGGCTGTCTGCCTGTGTTCCGAAATCCATTGCATGCGTGAGCGCCTTTGTTTGCGGGCCTTGAAACCCCGTGCGCGATGTTTTCATTGACAGCCCTCTCATATTGGCCGTTTACTTGCATATGCTTGTATGTACAAGTACATAAGTGTGCGTCGTCTCTCTTTCATCCGACGCATCTGCCCAACGCTGAGGAGTTACCCGTGACTTCAACTACCCCGACATCGCCTGCTTCGTTCACCCGCCACCGTGAGGGCGAAATCCGCGCCGCCCGTGGTACTCAGCTCACCGCTAAAAGCTGGATGACCGAAGCGCCGCTTCGCATGCTGATGAACAACCTCGACCCGCAAGTGGCCGAGAACCCGACAGAGCTGGTGGTGTATGGCGGTATTGGCCGGGCAGCGCGCAACTGGGAGTGCTACGACAAAATTGTCGAGAGCCTCACGAACCTCAACGATGACGAAACCCTGCTGGTGCAGTCGGGCAAGCCGGTTGGCGTGTTCAAAACCCACAGCAATGCGCCACGGGTGCTGATTGCTAACTCCAACCTGGTGCCGCATTGGGCCACGTGGGAACACTTCAACGAACTCGACGCCAAGGGCCTGGCCATGTACGGCCAGATGACCGCCGGTAGCTGGATCTACATCGGCAGCCAGGGCATCGTTCAAGGCACTTACGAAACTTTCGTTGAAGCCGGTCGCCAGCACTATAACGGCAGCCTGAAAGGTAAGTGGGTGCTCACTGCAGGTCTGGGCGGCATGGGCGGCGCGCAGCCATTGGCCGCCACCCTGGCCGGTGCCTGCTCGCTGAACATCGAATGCCAGCAAAGCCGTATCGATTTCCGCCTGGCCACTCGCTATGTCGATGAACAGGCCACGGACCTGGATGACGCACTGGCCCGTATCGCGAAATACACCGCCGAAGGCAAAGCCATTTCCATCGCCCTCTGTGGCAACGCAGCTGAACTGCTGCCAGAAATGGTACGTCGCGGTGTGCGTCCTGACATGGTCACCGACCAGACCAGCGCTCACGATCCGCTCAATGGCTACTTGCCCAAAGGCTGGACCTGGGAGCAGTACCGCGACCGCGCCGTGACCGATCCGGCAGCGGTGGTCAAAGCGGCCAAAGCGTCGATGGGCGAACACGTCGGAGCCATGCTGGCGTTTCAGAAAGCGGGCATTCCGACCTTCGACTACGGTAACAACATCCGCCAGATGGCCAAGGAAGTGGGCGTGGAAAATGCCTTTGATTTCCCAGGTTTTGTACCCGCCTATATTCGTCCATTGTTCTGCCGGGGCGTAGGTCCGTTCCGCTGGGTCGCGCTGTCGGGCGATGCTGAAGACATTTACAAAACCGACGCCAAGGTCAAGGAACTGATCGCCGACGACGCTCACTTGCATAACTGGCTGGACATGGCTCGCGAACGCATCAGCTTCCAGGGCTTGCCAGCACGTATTTGCTGGGTCGGCTTGGGCCAGCGCGCCAAACTCGGCCTGGCGTTCAACGAAATGGTACGTCGTGGCGAACTGAAAGCGCCGATCGTGATTGGCCGCGACCACCTGGACTCCGGTTCGGTGTCCAGCCCTAACCGTGAAACCGAAGCGATGCAGGACGGCTCGGACGCGGTGTCCGATTGGCCACTGCTTAACGCCTTGCTCAACACGGCCAGCGGTGCAACCTGGGTGTCCTTGCACCACGGCGGCGGCGTCGGCATGGGCTTCTCGCAGCATTCGGGCATGGTGATTGTGTGTGATGGCACGGACGAAGCGGCTGAGCGGATTGCCCGCGTCCTGCACAACGACCCGGCCACCGGCGTGATGCGCCATGCCGATGCCGGTTACGACATCGCCATCGAGTGCGCTAAGGAACAAGGGTTGAACCTGCCGATGATCAACGGCTAATTCACGTCAGCCTGTAGGAACGCGCTTGCGCGTGATGGCATCCCCGGCATGTAACGGGTTGATTGCCTCACGATCGCGTTCGCTACAGGTTTCAAACAATAACGCGTGTAAGGAGTACCAACGTGCTTGAGTTAAACCTGATACCTGGCCAACTGAGCCTTGCCCAACTGCGTGACATTTACCAACAGCCGGTAACGCTCAGTCTGGATGACAGTGCCTCGGCGCAAATCGATGCCAGCGTGGCGTGTGTTGAGCAGATCCTTGTCGAAAACCGCACCACCTACGGCATCAACACCGGCTTCGGGTTGCTGGCGTCGACCAAAATTGCCAGCGAAGACCTGGAAAACCTTCAGCGTTCGCTGGTGCTTTCCCATGCGGCCGGTGTGGGCGAGCCGATCAGCGATGAGCTGGTGCGCCTGATCATGGTGCTCAAGGTCAACAGCCTGAGCCGTGGTTTTTCCGGCATCCGCCGTGTGGTGATCGATGCCTTGATCGCGCTGATCAACGCGCAGGTTTACCCGCACATTCCGCTCAAAGGTTCGGTGGGCGCTTCGGGTGACCTGGCCCCGCTGGCACACATGTCGCTGGTGCTGCTGGGTGAAGGCAAGGCGCGCTACAAAGGCGAATGGCTGGACGCGGTAGCCGCCCTGAAGCAGGCGGGTTTACAGCCATTGACCCTGGCCGCCAAAGAAGGCCTGGCCTTGCTCAACGGCACGCAAGTGTCTACGGCCTACGCCTTGCGCGGGCTGTTTGAAGGCGAGGACCTGTTTGCAGCCGCCATGGCCTGCGGTGGCCTGACCGTTGAAGCGGTGCTGGGTTCGCGCTCGCCGTTCGACCCGCGTATCCATGACGCCCGCGGCCAGCGTGGCCAGATCGACGCCGCTGCGGTTTACCGTGACCTGCTGGGTACTCGCAGCGAAGTCTCTGAATCGCACAAGCACTGCGACAAGGTACAAGACCCGTACTCGCTGCGCTGCCAGCCGCAAGTCATGGGTGCCTGCCTGACCCAGTTCCGTCAGGCCGCCGAAGTGTTGGGCATCGAAGCCAACGCGGTGTCCGACAACCCGCTGGTTTTCGCTGAGCAGGGTGATGTGATCTCCGGGGGTAACTTCCACGCCGAGCCTGTGGCCATGGCCGCCGATAACATGGCGCTGGCGATTGCCGAAATCGGTTCGCTGAGCGAACGCCGCATCTCGTTGATGATGGACAAGCACATGTCGCAACTGCCGCCGTTCCTGGTGGGCAATGGTGGTGTGAACTCCGGCTTTATGATCGCTCAAGTGACAGCAGCAGCCCTGGCCAGTGAAAACAAGGCGTTGTCGCACCCCCACAGTGTCGACAGCATTCCGACCTCAGCCAACCAGGAAGACCACGTTTCGATGGCACCTGCGGCGGGCAAACGTCTGTGGGAGATGGCCGAAAACACCCGTGGCGTCTTGGCCGTCGAATGGCTGGCCGCGTGCCAAGGCCTGGACCTGCGTGATGGCCTCAAAACCTCGCCCAAACTGGAAATTGCCCGTAGCACCCTGCGTGACAAAGTGGCGTTCTACGAAAAAGACCGCTTCTTCGCCCCGGACATCGACGCGGCCATGCAACTGCTGACGTCGCGTTGCCTGAATGCGCTGCTGCCAGCCGGCGTATTGCCAAGCCTGTAACGCTGAAGACGCGGAGGGCCCTGACCGGCCCTCTGCGTCTCTGTTTTCGCTGACAAAAACAATTAAGGACGCGAAGTGCACACTCAAACTCAAGGTTTGAAACGCGGGCTATCGGCTCGCCATATCCGTTTTATGGCGCTGGGTTCAGCGATTGGAACGGGTCTTTTTTATGGGTCTGCTGCGGCAATTCAAATGGCGGGCCCTGCTGTACTGCTGGCGTACCTGATCGGTGGTGCCGCGGTGTTTATGGTGATGCGTGCGTTGGGCGAAATGGCCGTGCGCAACCCGGTTTCCGGGTCGTTCGGTCAGTACGCCAGCACCTACCTGGGCCCCATGGCGGGCTTTATCCTCGGGTGGACCTACGCCTTTGAGATGATCATCGTGTGCCTGGCCGACATCACGGCCTTTGGCATTTACATGGGGTTCTGGTTCCCGGAGGTGGCGCGCTGGATCTGGGTGCTGGGCATTGTGCTGCTGATCGGCGGCCTGAACCTGTGCAGCGTCAAGGTGTTCGGCGAAATGGAGTTCTGGCTGTCACTGCTGAAAGTCGCGGCTATCGTGGCAATGATTCTGGCCGGTTTCGGCATCATGCTGTTTGGCATCGGCACCTCGGGCAGTTCCGATGCGGTGGCGACCGGCATCAGCAACTTGTGGTCTTTCGGCGGGTTTATGCCCAATGGCGTGGGCGGGCTGATTGCTTCGTTTGCCGTGGTGATGTTCGCGTTTGGCGGTATTGAAATTATTGGTATCACCGCCGGTGAAGCCAAAGACCCGCAGCGTGTGATTCCCAAAGCGATCAACGCGGTGCCGCTACGCATTCTGCTGTTCTATGTACTGACCCTGTTTGTGTTGATGGCGATTTACCCGTGGACCCAGATTGGCACCCAAGGCAGCCCGTTTGTGCAGATTTTCGACAGCCTGGGTATCACCTCGGCGGCCACTATTTTGAACATCGTGGTGATCTCGGCGGCGGTGTCAGCGATCAACAGCGACATTTTCGGTGCGGGCCGCATGATGTACGGCTTGGCTGAACAGGGTCAGGCCCCTAGAGGGTTTGCCAAAATTTCGCGACATGGCGTGCCGTGGATGACCGTGCTGGTCATGGGGGCCACGTTGTTGGGCGGTGTGCTGCTCAACTACCTGATCCCGGAAAACATCTTCCTGGTGATTGCCTCGATCGCCACGTTTGCCACCGTCTGGGTGTGGTTGATGATTCTGATCACCCAAGTGGCCATGCGCCGCTCCATGACCCGTGAAGAAGTCGCCCAACTCCAGTTCCCGGTTCCGTTCTGGCCTTATGCGCCGATCGCCGCGATCGCGTTTATGGTGTTTATCTTCGGTGTGCTCGGTTACTTCCCGGCGACTCAGGCGGCATTGATGGTCGGAGCCGTCTGGATTGTGTTGTTGATAGTGGCGTACTTGCTGTGGGTAAAACCGGCTGCGGGGCGGGCAGTCGAAGTCTCGCCCGAGATTTCTTGAATGTTTGATCGTTGACGGAGTAGCGCAATGAAAACCCTTTGGCAGCATTGCAATGCCGCAACCATGGCCAATGGCACGTATTCGATCATCGAAAATGCGGCCATCGTGACCCGTGATGGGCTCATTGAATGGATCGGCTCGCGGGAACGCTTGCCTGCGGGCGAATACGGGCAGGTTCACAGCCTGGACGGGGCATGGGTGACACCGGGGCTGATCGACTGTCACACCCACACGGTGTTTGGCGGCAACCGCAGCGGCGAATTCGAGCAACGCCTGCAAGGCGTGAGTTATGCCGACATCGCTGCGGCTGGCGGGGGAATTGCCAGCACGGTACGAGCGACACGTGCCGCCAGCGAAGACGAATTGTTCACCAGTGCGCGTCAGCGGTTGACCTGCTTGTTGCGCGACGGTGTAACCAGCGTCGAGATCAAGTCGGGTTACGGGCTGAGCCTGGACAGTGAACGTAAAATGTTGCGGGTCATCCGCCGTCTGGGTGAAACGCTACCGGTCACGGTGCGCAGCACCTGCCTGGCGGCCCATGCCTTGCCACCGGAATACACGGGCCGCGCCGATGACTACATCGACCACATCTGCGATGAAATGCTGCCTGCGCTGGCTGCCGAGGGGTTGGTGGATGCGGTGGATGCGTTCTGCGAATACCTGGCGTTTTCACCCGCCCAGGTAGAGCGGGTATTCAAGGTGGCGCAGGGGCTGGGCTTGCCGGTCAAATTGCACGCCGAGCAATTGTCATCGTTGCACGGCTCTAGCTTGGCGGCGCGCTATCAGGCGCTGTCGGCCGATCACCTGGAGTTTATGACCGAGGCCGACGCCCTCGCCATGGCCCAATCCGGTACCGTTGCGGTGCTGTTGCCGGGGGCGTTCTACTTCCTGCGTGAAACTCAACTGCCGCCGATGGATGCCTTGCGCAAGCACGGGGTGAAAATCGCCATTGCCAGTGACCTCAACCCGGGCACTTCCCCGGCGCTGTCGTTGCGCCTGATGTTGAACATGGCCTGCACCTTGTTTCGCATGACCCCTGAAGAAGCGCTGGCGGGGGTGACTCTACACGCGGCTACGGCGCTGGGGATGGGCGACACCCACGGCTCGCTGGAGCCGGGTAAGGTCGCGGACTTCGTGGCTTGGAACATTGCTCGCCCGGCTGACCTGGCCTATTGGCTGGGCGGTGACCTGGACAAACGTGTTGTGCGCCACGGCACAGACGTCGTGCTTTAGGAGAAACAGTGTGGATAAGGTTCTGACATTCAAAAAAGGTCGCGTGCCCTTACTGGTCAGCATGCCCCACGCCGGCTTGAAGCTGACACCGGCGGTGGCGGCGGGGCTGATTCCCGAGGCGCAGAGCCTACCGGACACGGATTGGCACATTCCGCAGTTGTACGCGTTCGCCACGGCGCTGGGTGCCAGCACCTTGGCGGCCGAGTACTCACGGTTTGTCATCGACCTTAACCGGCCGCATGATGATGCACCGCTGTACGTGGGCGCGACCACCGGGCTGTTCCCCGCCACGCTGTTTGATGGCGTGCCATTGTTTCGTGAAGGCCTGGCACCGTCCGCCGACGAACGGGCGACCTACTTGGACAGCATCTGGAAGCCCTATCACCAGACCCTGCAACAGGAGCTGGCGCGGATGAAGGCTGAATTTGGCTATGCGCTACTGTTTGACGCGCATTCGATCCGCTCGTTAATTCCGCATCTGTTTGATGGCAAATTGCCGGATTTCAACCTCGGCACCTTTAACGGGGCCAGTTGCGACCCGGCTCTGGCCCGTGATCTGCAAGCGGTGTGCGCACGGTACACGGCGTACACCCACGTGCTTAATGGGCGTTTCAAAGGTGGCCACATCACCCGCCATTACGGTAACCCGGCGGATAACATCCACGCGGTGCAGTTGGAGCTGGCGCAAAGCACTTACATGGAGGAGTTCGAGCCGTTCAAGTACCGCGAAGACTTGGCCGTGCCGACCCAAATCGTGCTCAAACACCTGTTAACGCGGTTTGTCGAGTGGGGGCGCGAGCGCTACGCCTAAGTGCTCAAGGGCTCCAATCGGGTTTATGATGCCAGACGGCTACATTTTCCAGCCCATCATGGAGTGCGTCATGCAGACCTTGTTCCCGCAGATCAAACCCTATGCCCGGCATGAGCTGGCGGTCGATGATCCGCATGTGCTGTACGTCGATGAAAGCGGCTCGCCAGACGGCTTGCCCGTGGTATTTGTGCATGGTGGGCCGGGGGCGGGGTGTGATGCCAACAGCCGTTGTTATTTCGACCCCAGCCTGTACCGCATCATTACCTTTGATCAACGCGGCTGCGGGCGTTCAACGCCCCATGCCAGCCTGGACCGCAACACCACCTGGGACCTGGTGGCTGACATGGAGCGTATCCGCTTGTACCTGGGCATCGAGCAGTGGGTGGTGTTTGGCGGTTCATGGGGCTCGACCTTGTCCCTGGCTTACGCACAAAGCCATCCAGAACGTGTTCATGGCTTGATTTTGCGTGGGATCTTTCTGGCTAGACCGCAAGAAATTGAATGGTTCTATCAGGCCGGAGCCAGTCGCCTGTTCCCGGATTACTGGCAGGACTACCTGGCACCCATTCCCCAAGAAGAGCGTCACGACCTGATCACGGCGTACCACAATCGCCTGACGGGCAATGACCAGATCGCTCAGATGCACGCTGCCAAAGCCTGGTCGACCTGGGAGGGCCGCACGGCCACATTGCGCCCGAACCCGCATGTGGTTGACCGCTTTTGCGACCCGCACCGCGCCTTGTCGATTGCCCGCATCGAGTGCCACTACTTCACGAACAACGCTTTTCTGGAGCCCAACCAGTTGATCCGTGACATGTACAAGATCGCCCATTTACCGGGTGTGATTGTGCACGGTCGCTACGACGTGATTTGCCCGATGGACAATGCCTGGGAGCTGCACCAGGCCTGGCCGGGCAGCGAACTGCAAGTGATTCGTGAGGCCGGGCATGCCGCGTCTGAGCCGGGCATTACCGATGCGCTGGTGCGTGCCACTCAGCAAATGGCCCGCCAGTTACTCGACTTGCAGCCGGATGAAGCATGAAAGGACTTTTACAGCGCGTTTCAAGCGCACGGGTAGACGTGGCAGGGCAGACGGTCGGGGGTATTGACCAAGGCTTGCTGGTGCTGGTGGCGGTCGAGCCGGGTGATACCGAGGCGAATGCCGCCAAGTTGCTGCACAAGCTGCTCAATTACCGGGTGTTCAGCGACGCTGAGGGCAAAATGAACCGCTCACTGACGGATATTGGCGGCGGTTTGCTGCTGGTGTCGCAGTTCACCCTGGCGGCAGACACCCAAAGCGGCCTGCGCCCGAGTTTTTCGACGGCCGCCCCGCCCGCGGTGGCCGAGGCGCTGTTCAATCACTTGCTGGGCGAAGCCAAACGGCTCCATCAAACGGTGGAATCGGGACGTTTTGGTGCCGATATGCAGGTGCATTTGGTCAACGACGGGCCGGTTACATTTTTGTTGCAGACCTAAAACACTGAAAATCCGTGTTTTCGGCTAAAAACAGGGGTTTTTCGCGATAAATACTTGCCGAGGGTAGATGCGTTGTAACGCGGGCTACTAGATAATCCCGCGTTACACAGAGACTAATCCGACGCGTCTGGGGAATCATTCATGCCTTTGACGGTCGGAACAGTGCTCGCCAACCCAGTATTCAGATCGCTGCTGGTTGGTTTCATCATCTGTATTCGGCGAGGTTTGCTCGTGATTGTTAGTCCATTTAATGCACCAAAAAAGCCTGCCAAGCGGTTGCGTAACGCACTGGTGACGGGCTCTGCGCTCCTTTGCTTGTTCGGTGCGGGTCAACTGTGGGCATTCAGTCTGGATGACGTGGCGGCTGAGGCTAAAACCCTCGCCGAGAAGAAGTACCAAGCGCCACGCAGCAATTTGCCAAACGAATTTCGCGACATGAAATTCGCGGACTATCAGAAAATTCGTTTCCGCAGTGATAAAGCCCAGTGGGCCGACGAGAAAACCCCGTTCAAGTTGTCTTTCTATCACCAGGGCATGCACTTCGATACCCCGGTGAAAATCAACGAAATCACCGCTAACAGCGTCGAAGAGATCAAATACGACGCTGGCCGGTTCGATTTCGGCGACGTGAAATTCGACCCTAAAGCCACCGAAAACCTCGGCTGGGCCGGTTTCCGTGTGCTGTATCCGATCAACAAGGCGGATAAGCAAGACGAAATCATGACCATGCTGGGCGCGAGCTATTTCCGCGTGGTGGGCAAGGACCAAATCTACGGCCTGTCGGCGCGGGGTATGGCGATTGATACCGCTTTGCCGTCGGGCGAAGAGTTTCCGCGTTTTACCGAGTTCTGGATCGAGCGTCCGAAGGCCGGTGACAAGCACCTGGTGATTTTTGCCTTGCTGGATTCGCCCCGTGCGACCGGCGCTTACCGCTTTATCCTGCGCCCTGGCCAGGACACGGTGGTCGACGTAAAAGCGCAAATGTTCCTGCGTGACAAGGTTGGCAAACTGGGCATTGCGCCACTGACCAGCATGTACCTGTTCGGTGCGAACCAGCCGTCCAAGGTGCTCAACTACCGCCGCGAACTGCACGACTCGTCGGGCCTGGCGATCCATGCCGGCAATGGCGAGTGGATCTGGCGCCCGCTGAACAACCCGAAGCACTTGTCGGTCAGTAACTTCTCGGTTGAAAACCCGCTGGGCTTCGGTCTGCTGCAACGCGGTCGTGACTTTAGCCATTACGAAGACCTCGACGACAACTACCACAAGCGCCCAAGTGCCTGGATCGAGCCGCAAGGCGATTGGGGCAAAGGCACGGTTGATCTGGTTGAAATCCCGACAGCGGATGAAACCAACGACAACATCGTTGCGTTCTGGAGCCCGGACACACAGCCCGAGCCACTCAAGCCGTTCGATTTTGCCTACCGCCTGCATTGGACGATGGACGAAGCGGCCCTGCACCCGAAAGACAGTGCCTGGGCGCAACAGACCCTGCGTTCGACAGGTGACGTGAAACAGTCCAACCTGATCCGTCAGCCTGATGGCAGCGTGGCCTACTTGATCGACTTCGAAGGGCCGTCCCTGGAAAAACTCAAGGACGACGCGCCGGTACGCAGTGTGGTCAGTGTGGGTGACAACGCCGATCTGGTCGAAAACAACCTGCGCTACAACCCTGAAACCAAAGGCTGGCGTTTGACCTTGCGGTTGAAGGTCAAGGATCCGAGCAAGTCCACTGAGCTGCGTGCTGCGCTGGTCGAGGATGTGACTCAGGCACCTGAAGCGGCTGCGGCCCACGCTGAGAAAGCACCGGCCAAACACCCAGAGAAGAAAGAGCACGCCACCCAGGACGCCCATGCGGCTGCGACCGAGGCTGCCCCAGCCACCCCAGAACCGGTGAAGACTGAAAAAGTGTTGACCGAGACCTGGAGCTACCAGTTGCCTGCCGATGAGTAATGCTCACGCACAGACGAACTCGCTCAGCGAGTACCTGGCGCATTTGCCGCTGAACGAGGCGCAGCGCGCCGAATTGGCGAGCTGCACCTCGTTCGCTGAGTTGCACGCGCGCTTATCGGCGCAACCGGGCACCGATGTCACCGAAGCCGCGCAGGCTTCAGTGGCGTCGCGTCTGAGCCTCGACTCGGCGGCTGAACTGGAGGAAGCCGAAATGCTTGCTCTCGACGCCAGCGGCCGGGTCATGCTCAAGGCAACGCCCTCGATTCGCCGTACCAAAGTGGTGCCGGAGCCGTGGCGCACCAACATTCTGGTCCGTGGCTGGCGGCGCCTGACCGGGCGCAGCAATCCACCGGCCCCGAAAATCGATGAGCGGGTACTACCCAAGTCGCGCTGGCGCACGGTCGGCTCGATTCGCCGCTACATTTTGCTGGTGCTGATGCTGGGTCAGACCATCGTCGCGGGCTGGTACATGAAGGGCATCATGCCGTACCAGGGCTGGTCGTTTGTTGACCTGGAAGAGGTGCTGCACCAGCCCTTGATGCAGACCGCGCAACAAGTGCTGCCCTATGCCCTGCAGACCAGCATTCTGATTCTGTTCGGCATCTTGTTTTGCTGGGTGTCGGCCGGTTTCTGGACCGCGCTCATGGGCTTTCTTGAGCTGCTGACCGGGCATGACAAATACCGTATCTCCGGTGCCAGCGCTGGCAATGAGCCCATTCCTGATAACGCCCGCACGGCGTTGGTCATGCCGATCTGTAACGAAGACGTGTCCCGCGTATTCGCCGGGTTGCGTGCGACGTATGAGTCGGTGGCGGCTTCGGGTGAGCTGGACCGCTTCGATTTTTTCGTGCTCAGTGACAGCAACGATCCGGACATCTGCGTGGCCGAACAACAGGCGTGGCTGGACGTATGCCGCGAAACCGGTGGCTTCGGGCGCATTTTCTATCGTCGCCGGCGTCGTCGTGTGAAACGCAAAAGCGGCAACCTGGACGATTTCTGCCGTCGTTGGGGCGGAGATTACAAGTACATGGTGGTGCTCGACGCTGACAGCGTAATGAGTGGCGAATGCCTGACCAGCCTGGTGCGCCTGATGGAAGCCACGCCGGACGCCGGCATCATCCAGACCGCGCCACGTGCCTCGGGCATGGACACCCTGTATGCGCGCATGCAGCAGTTTGCAACGCGGGTCTACGGGCCGCTGTTTACGGCAGGCCTGCACTTCTGGCAACTGGGCGAATCGCATTACTGGGGCCACAACGCCATCATCCGTATGAAGCCTTTTATCGAACACTGCGCCCTGGCGCCGTTGCCGGGTAAAGGGGCGTTCGCCGGGGCGATCCTGTCTCACGACTTCGTTGAAGCCGCGTTGATGCGCCGTGCCGGTTGGGGCGTATGGATTGCCTACGACTTGCCGGGCAGCTACGAAGAGTTACCGCCCAACCTGCTGGACGAATTGAAACGCGACCGCCGCTGGTGCCACGGCAACCTGATGAACTTCCGGCTGTTTCTGGTTAAAGGCATGCACCCGGTACACCGGGCGGTGTTTTTGACGGGCGTGATGTCGTACCTGTCGGCACCGTTATGGTTCTTCTTCCTGCTGCTGTCGACGGCCTTGCTGGCGGTTAACACGCTGATGGAGCCGCAGTACTTCATGGAGCCCCGCCAGCTGTACCCGCTATGGCCACAATGGCACCCGGAGAAAGCGGTAGCGCTGTTTTCGACCACCATCGTGCTGCTGTTCCTGCCCAAGTTGTTGAGCATTATTTTGATTTGGGCCAAGGGTGCCAAAGCGTTCGGTGGTAAAGCCAAGGTGACGCTGTCGATGCTGCTGGAGATGCTGTTCTCCGTGCTGCTGGCACCGGTGCGCATGATCTTCCACACCCGCTTCGTCTTGGCCGCTTTCCTGGGCTGGGCCGCGACGTGGAATTCGCCACAACGTGACGACGACTCCACACCGTGGAGCGAAGCTGTACGCCGTCATGGCCCGCAAACCTTGCTGGGTGCAGCATGGGCCGCGTTGGTGCTGTGGCTGAACCCGAGCTTTTTGTGGTGGCTGGTGCCGATTGTGGGGTCCTTGATGCTGTCGATTCCGGTCTCGGTCATCTCCAGCCGGGTCAAGTTGGGCCTCAAGACCCGCGACGAACGCCTGTTCCTGATTCCAGAGGAATATGCACCGCCGCGTGAATTGTCGGCGACGGCCGAGTACACCCACGAGAACCGTTACCACGCGCTGAACGACGGCTTTGTGCGGGCTGTAGTTGACCCACAGCAAAACGCCCTGGCCTGCGCTTTGGCGACGTCACGCCACCGCGAAGCCGAGCCGATTGAATGGCTGCGCATCGAGCGTGTGCGTCACGCGCTTAAGGTGGGCCCGGCGGCGCTCAGCAACAGCGAGCGCATGGCCGTGCTGAGCGATCCGGTGGTGTTGGCCCGCTTGCACGCATTGGTGTGGAGCGAGGGCCACGAAGACTGGCTAAACGCGTGGCGTAAGTCGGTCGCTGCCGACGCTCACGCGCCATTGTTGCCGTTGCAGCCCGCGGCCTGATGTCGACACAAACCCCACTTCGGTGGGGTTTTGTTTGGGTGGCCATTTTTGATTTGGCCGCGATTACGCCGCTAAATCCGCGGGCTGGCGTGCTTTTCTGACGCAAAACCTTTGTCCTCCCACAGCTCTGAGTTAGCATCCGTGTCCGAATGGGTGAATGCCCGGCTGTATTGGCTTTTTGAATCGAGCCCGCCGCAGGCCAACACCTTAATTGAGTAGGTTGAGGGGAGTTGATGATGAAGAAGTTTCTGTCAAAGCTGCTGTGCGGTGTCACCGCAGTACTGGCGGTCAGTGCCGCCCATGCCGGTGCCATTGATGACGCGGTCAAGCGTGGCACGTTGAAAGTCGGCATGGACCCGACGTACATGCCCTTCGAAATGACCAATAAACGCGGCCAGATCATTGGTTTCGAAGTCGACCTGCTCAAGGCGATGGCTAAATCCATGGGGGTGAAGCTGGAGCTGGTTTCCACCGCTTATGACGGCATCATCCCGGCCCTGATGACCAACAAGTTCGACATGATCGGCAGCGGCATGACCCTCACCCAGGAACGCAACCTGCGGTTGAACTTCAGCGAACCCTTCATCGTCGTAGGCCAGACCCTGTTGATCCGCAAGGAACTGGCCGATAAGGTCAAATCCTATAAAGACCTGAACGACCCACAATACCGCCTGACGTCCAAAATCGGCACCACGGGCGAGATCGTGGCCCGCAAACTGATGCCTAAGGCCAAGTACCACGGCTACGATAACGAGCCCGAAGGGGTGCTGGACGTGGTCAATGGTAAGGCGGACGCCTTTATCTACGACGCGCCTTACAACGTGGTTGCGGTCAACAAATTCGGTAACGGCAAGCTGGAATTCCTCGACAAGCCGTTCACCTTCGAGCCGCTGGCCTTCGGCCTGAAGAAAGGCGACCACGACAGCATCAACTTCATTAACAACTTCCTGCACCAGATCCGTGAAGACGGCACCTACGATCGCATCCATGACAAGTGGTTCAAAGACACCGCTTGGCTCAAAGACATGGAATAAGGCTGTTTAGCCATGCGCGAGCAGGTTCATTACCTGTAGGAGCGAGCTTGCTCGCGATGGCGGCCTCCCCCGCGACACAAAACGTGGAACCTGAAAGTGATCAAACAAAAAAAAGCCCAATGGCCCTGGCACGCGTTGACTGTGTTGGTGCTTATCGGCCTGGCAGGTGCGTTGTACTACGCCACCTCGCTGATGTCTTACGAATGGCGCTGGAACCGAGTTCCGCAGTACTTCGTGTATCAAGCCGAAGAAGCTCAGCGGGCGACTGAAGCCGCGAGGGTGATTGAGGTCGTCCGCCAGGGCGATAATGCCGAAGTGGTGTTACGCGGCGATGACGGCGCAGAGCAGCGTGTGAGCGTGGCCGACAATAGCGTTCAACTGGTTGAAGGTGACGATGTAGCGGAAGGCGACGTGATCGGTGTGAACCGTCACTGGGCGGCCGGGCCGCTGCTGTTAGGGCTGTGGACCACCGTGTGGTTGTCGCTGGTGTCCGGTGTGCTGGGCCTGATGATCGGGCTGGCGACGGGCCTGTGCCGGTTGTCGAAAAACCCGACCCTGCGCGATTTGTCGACGCTGTACGTTGAACTGGTGCGCGGCACGCCGCTGCTGGTGCAAATTTTTATTTTCTATTTCTTTATCGGCACCGTACTCAACCTGTCCCGCGAGTTTGCCGGCATTGCCGCACTGTCGCTGTTTACCGGTGCTTACGTGGCTGAAATCATTCGCTCGGGCGTGCAGTCCATTGCCCGAGGGCAGGATGAAGCCGCGCGCTCGCTGGGGCTCAATGCCGGCCAGTCGATGCGCCATGTGGTGTTGCCGCAAGCCTTCAAGCGAGTGCTGCCGCCCTTGGCCGGGCAATTTATCAGCCTGGTCAAAGACACCTCGCTGGTGTCGGTGATTGCAATTACCGAGTTGCTGAAAAGTGGCCGTGAAGTCATCACCACCTCGTTTTCGCCATTCGAGATTCTGTTCTGCGTGGCGGGCCTGTACCTGTTGATTAACCTGCCGCTGTCGCATTTCGCCAGTCGGCTTGAGCGGAGGCTCGCCCAAAGTGATTGAAGTCCGCGAACTGGTAAAAGTCTTCGACACCCGTGGGCAAATCGTCCGCGCGGTCGACAACGTCAGCACCACGGTTGCCCGGGGTGAGGTGTTGGTAGTGATCGGCCCGTCGGGTTCGGGCAAGTCGACCTTTCTGCGCTGCCTCAACGGCCTGGAAGAGTTCGACTCAGGTTCCGTCAGCATCGACGGCCTTGACCTGGCGGACCCGAAAATCGACGTCAACGCCTACCGCCGGGAAGTCGGTATGGTATTTCAGCATTTCAACCTGTTCCCGCATATGACGGTGCTGGAAAACCTGTGCCTGGCCCAGAAAGTCGTGCGCAAGCGCGGCAAGGCCGAGCGTGAAGCCAAGGCCCGTGAACTGCTGGAGAAGGTGGGTATTGGCCAGAAGGCCAATGACTTCCCGTCAAGGCTGTCGGGTGGTCAGCAGCAGCGCGTGGCGATTGCTCGGGCACTGGCGATGGACCCCAAGGTGATGTTGTTCGATGAGCCAACCTCGGCGCTTGATCCGGAAATGGTCGGTGAAGTGCTGGACGTGATGAAGACCCTGGCTCGCGAAGGCATGACCATGGTCTGCGTAACCCACGAAATGGGCTTTGCTCGCGAAGTGGCCAACCGCGTGCTGTTCTTCGACCATGGCAAGTTGCTGGAAGATTCCGCCCCGGAAGACTTCTTCACCTCGCCCAAAGACCTGCGTGCCCAGGCGTTTTTGCGCCAAGTCCTGTAAGTGTCGCCCCCCCACTAACCGTTTATCGGTAGCGGGGGGCTGCCGAATTCAAAGCCAAACCTGACAGTTCTGACAGTAGACGTGTATGAGTGGTATGCATTTAATGGCGTGGGTGTTTCGTGTGAGTTCTAAAGACCTTACTCCAGGAATTAATGGCCATGACGTCTCAGCATTCTAGTCGGATAGAGCAAATCACAATTAATGTTCAAGGCATTGTGGAGGGGATATTAGACCCTTATAAACATCAAACCGGAACACGGGTAGATATCACGCTTCAGTCCGAAAAAAGTATTGAAAGTTTGCAGGTAGAGTGGGTGGGGCCTGAGTTGTATGGTGTTGATAAATGGGATTTTAAAAACCCGGAACCTGGCCTGCACACTTGCCCTGTAGGGCCCAAGGTGATCGGTGCTTGCATCGGGCAGAACGTTACCGTACACGCCCGTTTGTCTTTTTTGGATGGCTCCGTTTTTGATGAGTCATTTACATTTACGGTGGGTGTTGTGGCGGCGGAGCATTTGCCAGCCCTTCAAATACCGCAAGCCGAAGCAGGCAACATTCTGTATGTGGACAAAGAGGGTGCCAAGACGTTCTTGATGGAGGCATTTCCCTTTTGGGAGGTGACGTTGGCCTATCCTGTCTGGCTCTACTTGGAGGGCGTTACAGCGGAGGGCCCCACGGGACCTCATGTAATTTGGAGTCCCGTTAGCAGTAAAATTACGCCAACCGAATTTTCGCGCCGAACACTTAAAAAAGACCTTCTACAAGACTACCTGGATAGCTTGGTGACAGGGTCGACGTTAAGTGTGCATTTCCTTATCAACATGCGTGGCGTCAACTCCAGTTTTGATCAACAGTCGTTAGGCTGGGCCATGCCGTTGGGCAAGTTCACGATTGGTCGTCAGTCCGAAGTGATTGAAGAGAAGGAAGACTTTAGTGATTCGACGATAGCACCCTGGATTCTCGGCAGCGCAGGTACGGGGGGGCTGGTAACGGAGGGTGTATTCAGGAAGTACAACCACGCATCGTCTGTGCCTTCAGGCATCGTGTTACAGCGCGAGACGGGAAACTTGAAAGCAGGCCACTATCGTTTTTCATTTAAGGCCCGCAACATTGCAGTCGACAATGCGCCTCTGTCACCCCGGCTAGAAGTGAATTTGGTAGGAAATTCCTTTATTAAAGTAATTCCTGCAACCGAAATAACAAAAGCACAGGGATGGGTAACGCTGTTTGGGGCCTTTGAACTTAAATACCCGCAGAGCCTACCCAATCTAAATATCACCAATACTCAGAACGGTGGAGGTGAGCAGGCTGGAAATGACTTTGAGTTGGATGATTTAATCTTTATCCGACCCAAATAAATTGAGGCCCTGTATAGGGGCGGTGTTGAAGCTCAGCACCGCCCCTATTCGTTAAACCCTGAATCGCCCCACCAACGTCTGCAGGTGCGTGCCCAACCGCGCCAGCTCAATGCTGGACGCCGCTGTCTCCTCACTCGCCGCGGCGGTTTGTTCTGATACATCGCGCACATTCAACACGCTGCGATTGATCTCTTCGGCCACGGTGCTTTGTTGTTCAGCGGCGGCGGCAATTTGCTGGTTCATCCCTTGAATGGCGGACACGGTGCGGGTGATATTGCCCAGCGACTCACCTGCACGGCGTGTGAGCTCAACGCTGTTGTCGGTCAGGGCGCGGCTGTTGTCCATGCTGCTGGACACTTGCAAGGTGCCGCTTTGCAAGCCGGCGATCAGCTCTTCGATCTCTTCGGTAGATTTTTGCGTGCGCTGCGCCAGGCTGCGCACTTCATCGGCCACCACGGCAAAGCCGCGTCCGGCCTCACCGGCGCGTGCCGCTTCGATGGCGGCGTTAAGGGCCAGCAGGTTGGTTTGCTGGGCCACCGATTTGATCACGTCCAGTACGCTGCCAATTTTGTCGCTTTCGCGTTTGAGCAGGCCCATGGCGTCTGTGGAGTGACCGACTTCGATGGCCAGCTTCTCAATCTGCGCAATGGCTTGTGCCACCACTTTGTCCCCCTCGCGGGCCTGCTGGTCAGCGGCGACCGCAGCTTCTGAGGCTTCTTCGGCATTGCGCGCGACTTCCTGCACCGTGGCGGCCATTTCATGCATCGCCGTGGCGACCTGGTCGGTCTCCACCTTCTGGCTGTTAACCCCGGCGCTGGTTTGCTCGGTCACGGCCGACAGTTCCTCGGCGGCACTGGCGAGTTGGGTTACGCCATCGCTGATACCTCCGATGAGCTCACGCAGGTTTTCAGTCATGCGCTGAACGGCAGCTTGCAGTTGGCCTAGCTCGTCCTTGCGATTCACTTGAGTATTTTGGGTCAGGTCACCGGATGCGATGGCTTCAACGGTTCTGAGTGTGCGCTGCAGGGGCGTCACGATTTGGCGGGTAATAAGCCAGGCGGCAATGATGCCCAGTACCAGCGCCAGCACGGTGCAGCTGGCCAGCAGTGTTATGGCTTGCTGGCTATCGTTGTCGCGCCGGGCCAGTTGCAGGGCTGAGAGCTTCTGGCTGAGCTCAATCAGGTGGTTGCCCTGCTGGTGGATGTTGTCCATGGCGTCTGCGCCGGCCTGAGCCGGCTGCAGGCGCTCGGTGAAGCCCTGGCGGTACGCTTGCACGGCATTGAGCTGTTGCTCGATCAGCGCCAGATCTTCGGGCTGTGTCAGCTGTTTGCGGGTCACTTCCAACACGTCGTCCAGCGCAGTCAGTTGATGATTGACTTCGTTCTGGGTGCTGATATTAGGCGTTGTTTCAAACGTCATGCGCGCAATGCGCAGGTCTTTGGTAAGGCCGATGATGGTGGAAATATGGGCCAGCTTATCGCCTCGGTCGATCACAGACACCAAGCCCTTCCAGCCGCTGGCGGCAATGAGTACGGTCAGTACCAGCACCAGGCCAAATCCCAGGCCGAGCTTACGATTAACACTGATATTGGCGAATAGTTGGGCTAGCCAACGGTTCATGATGAGGCTCCTGTATTGACCCGAATCGCAACACGACCCGACGTCCTTTCCCCTTCGACTTGTAAGGGATACAAGGCCATCGGCGTAAGAAGTAAAAACTGTAGTAGGTCAGTTGATTCTTTGATGCGCACCGAAAGGCGTAGGAAGGGCCGATCGCGATCGTTTGATCTTTAAAAGCGCAATGACTGGGGGGGCCTGTAGGAGCGAGCTTGCTCGCGATCTGTTGATCTTTAAACGCTCAATGACGCCGCGCTGTCGTTCAGCAATCCTATCCATTGCTGCGGTCACGGCCACTTGAGGTTGCGGCTTTACGCCGTGTTACCTTGATCGAAAGCCAGATCAAAAGATCACGAGCAAGCTCGTTCCTACAGGTCTTGCTGCGTGGTCCCGCTGCGTAAAACCGGCGCGAGACCCGCGTGGCTCAACGGGCGCGCGTAGGAGCAGCCGGTCGACGCTCGATTGCTCGCGATCTTTTGATCGTTTAAACGATCACGCGCAAGCTCGCGCCAACGAGGGTGTCAGAACAGGCGAGCGAGGAGGGCGGTGACGGCGGTTTCGACTCGCAGGATGCGAGCCCCCAGTTGCACCGGTTGCAGGCCGGCCTTGGCCAGCAGGTCGATCTCATAAGGGATCCAGCCTCCCTCAGGGCCAATTGCCAGCGTTACGGCCTGGTCAAGGCCGCGAGGGCACGCCGGGTAGTCGCCGGGGTGACCAACCAGCCCCAGGGTGCCATCCGCCAGCGCCTCAAGGCGGTCTTCGACAAACGGTTTGAAGCGTTTTTCGATGATGATCTCGGGCAGGACGCTATCACGGGCCTGTTCCAGGCCAAGAATCAATTGCTCGCGGATTGCCTCGGGCTCCAGGAACGGGGTTTGCCAGAAGCTTTTCTCAACGCGGTAACTGTTCACCAGAATGACTGTCGGCACGCCCATTGAGGCCACGGTTTGCAGCACCCGGCGCAGCATTTTTGGGCGCGGTAGGGCCAGCAACAACGTCAGCGGCAGTTTATCGGGTGGCGGCTGGTCAAGGGTGTGGATCACCAACTCGGCCTCTTTGGCTTCCAGGCGCACCAGTTCAGCGCTGCCCATCAGCCCGCCAATCCGGCCCACCCGCAGGTTGTCGCCGACAGCGGCGCGGTGCACATCCTGCATATGCGTCAGGCGCCGATCGCGCAGAATCACGCGGTCGGCGGCAATGAAGTCTGCCTCTTCGAGGAGCAGCAGGTTCACGCTTGCGGCGCTGGCGGTTGGGCGCTGTTGTCACCGTCAGCCGGTTCGTCGTCAGGTTGGCCGCGACGTTTGCTGATCAGGCTGCCAAATAGAATGCCGATTTCGAACAGCATCCACATGGGGATGGCCAACAGAGTCTGCGAGAAAATGTCCGGCGGGGTCAGAATCATGCCGACCACGAAGCAACCGATAATCACGTAAGGGCGGATCTTGCGCAGGTAAGCGACATCGACAATGCCGATCCACACCAGCAGCACCACGGCCACCGGGATTTCAAACGCCACACCGAACGCAAAGAACAGTGTCATCACGAAATCAAGGTAGTTGCTGATGTCGGTCATCATGGCCACGCCTTCCGGGGTGGCGGCGGCGAAGAACTTGAACACCAGCGGAAACACCAGAAAGTAGGCGAAGGCCATGCCCGCGTAGAACAGGAAGATGCTGGAGACCAGCAGCGGCACAGCGATGCGCTTTTCGTGTTTATACAGACCAGGTGCGATAAAGCCCCAGATTTGATGCAGGATCACCGGGATCGCAATGAACAGCGAGACCATCATGGTCAGTTTGAGCGGCGTGAGAAACGGCGCGGCCACATCGGTGGCGATCATCGTGGTCCCGGCCGGCAGATGCTCGCGCAGAGGCGTGGACACCAGGGTGTAGATCTGCTGCGTGAAGGCGAACAAGCCGATGAAAATCAGAAAAATGGCCGCAATGCAGCGCAACAAACGAGTGCGCAACTCGGTCAGGTGCGAAACCAGAGGCATGGGCTGGTCGTCTTCAGGCTTTTCGTTTCTGGTGTGGTCGCTCATGCGCTTAAGGGGCTCGCGGTGGCAGGGTTGGGTCGTGTGGCGCTGCCGTTTGAGGCGCAGTGTCGATGTCGGTCTTGCCGGCGCTGTCAGGTGCAGGGCTGGCAGGTTCGGCGATAGCGGGTTCGCCCTCTACACGCACGGCCGGCGGTTCGGCCGGTGTGAGCGGCTTAATCGCATCGTGCAAGGGGGCCATGATTTTCTTGGCTTCCTCCTCCATCGACAGGATGTGCTCGTTGTGCAGTTGCCGACGAATTTCATCGGCACCGATTTCACGTTCAACTTCCTGTTTGATCGCGTTAAAGCTGCGTTTCAAGCGCCCGATCCATAGACCTGCGGTACGCGCCGCCCCCGGCAAGCGCTCGGGGCCGAGCACCAGCAGGGCCACGAGGCCCACGAGCAGCAGTTCACCTAAGCTGATACCGAACATTGGTTTTGGCTCACACGTCTTTGCGGGTCGGCTCTTCGACTTTTTGTGCCTGCACGTCGATGGTGTGCGGCTCCTTGAGGGTCGAAGCGGTCTGTGGCGGCACCGGTGCAGCGGTCGGTTGAGCAGGCGGAACCACTGGTTCGGCAGGCTTTTCGTCGTCGTTCATGGCTTTGCGAAAGCCCTTGATCGATTCACCGACATCCGTGCCCAGGTTCTTGAGTTTCTTGGTGCCGAAAACCAGTACCACAACTACTAGAATGACGACCCAGTGTTTCCAGTCAAAAATGCCCATGCTCTGTTCCTTTGATAAAGAGGGTTAGGTGGATGGCCGGGAAGCCTTTTCCACGTGGCCGGAGGTACCGATGCGGCGCTCCAGTTCATCCAGCACAGCCTGAGGGTGCTGGCCCAGTTGGGCGAGCATGATCATGCTGTGGAACCACAAATCGGCAGTCTCATAAATAACATCACTGCAGTCACCGCTGACGGCGGCGTCCTTGGCGGCAATGATGGTTTCGACCGCTTCTTCTCCAACTTTTTCCAGAATCTTGTTCAAGCCTTTTTCATACAGGCTCGCGACATAAGATTTTTCAGTCGTGGCGTTTTTACGCGCCTCAATCACTTGGGCAACGCGGCTCAAGGTATCAGTCATGGGGGTGCCCTGCGTGATAAATGGCGTTTGGATCTTTTAATACCGGATCGACCGTGTTCCAGCCCGCATTGTCGTAAACCCGGTAAAAGCAGCTTTGACGGCCGGTATGGCAAGCGATATCGCCTATTTGCTCGACCATCAGGATGATGACGTCGGCGTCGCAGTCCAGGCGCATTTCATGCAGTTGCTGTATATGGCCCGACTCTTCGCCCTTGCGCCACAATTTGCCACGCGAACGTGACCAGTAAATGGCGCGGTTCTCGGCAGCGGTGAGGCTCAGTGCTTCACGGTTCATCCAGGCCATCATCAGGACGCGCCCTGTTTTGTAGTCTTGGGCAATGGCCGGCACCAGGCCATCGTTGTCCCATTTGATCTCGTCCAGCCAGTCTTTCATGTTCGACTCCGACAGCGGGCCCGAGGCGTTTGGCCCGGACCTGGCGATTTCACAGTTTGCCAGCCTCACCTGAGAGTGGCTAGAACTCCTGTAGGCACGATCTGTTGATGCTGTGGCTAAAAACCCAAAGATCGCGAGCAACCCGCGTCTACAACGCGTGCAGCTACCGCCGCACGATCAGATACAAGCCTACAGCCAGCATGATTCCGGCGGGCCAATAGCCCAAGCCCTGCAGCGAGCCGACACTGGCCAGCAAGGCCCCGGCGGCCAAATGCCCTGCCCCCAGCAGGCGCAGGAACCAGCTGTCCCTCGGTTCGCGGATGACCAGCTTCTGGTTTTTGACGTGAGGTTGCGACAGGCGCTCCAGCAGGTCGCGGGTCATGCCAGCCAGGTGCGGGATTTGCTCAACTTGGCTGTGCAGGTTTTTCAGCAGGGTTTTGGGGCTGACGCGTTCACGCATCCAGCGCTCAAGAAACGGCTGCGCGGTGCTCCACAGGTCCAGGTCGGGGTAAAGCTGACGCCCCAGGCCCTCAATGTTGAGCAAGGTTTTTTGCAACAGCACCAGTTGCGGCTGAACTTCCATGTTGAAGCGCCGCGCGGTCTGGAACAGGCGCATCAGCACTTGGCCGAAGGAAATTTCTTTTAGTGGCTTTTCGAAAATCGGCTCGCAGACGGTGCGGATGGCGGCCTCGAATTCGTTGAGTTTGGTGTGCGCAGGCACCCAGCCCGAATCAATGTGCAACTGTGCCACGCGGCGGTAATCGCGTTTGAAGAAGGCAAACAGGTTACGGGCCAGATAGTCCTGATCTTCAGGGGTCAGGCTGCCGACAATACCGCAGTCGATGGCGATGTATTGCGGGCTCCACGGGCTGACCGTGCTGACGAAAATATTGCCCGGGTGCATGTCGGCGTGGAAAAAACTGTCGCGGAACACTTGGGTAAAGAAAATTTCAACCCCGCGCTCGGCCAGCAGTTTCATGTCGGTGCGCTGATCGGCCAGGGTCGCCAGGTCAGTGACCTGCACCCCGTAGATGCGCTCCATCACCAATACTTTCGGGCGGCACCAGTCCCAGTAAATCTGTGGCACGTACAGCAGTGGCGAACCTTCAAAGTTGCGCTTGAGCTGGCTGGCATTCGCGGCCTCGCGCAGCAGGTCGAGTTCGTCGTAGATGGTTTTTTCGTAGTCGGTGACCACATCCACCGGGTGCAGCAGGCGGGCATCGGCGCTC
This sequence comes from Pseudomonas sp., assembly GCF_030150285.1. Classification (GTDB taxonomy): domain Bacteria; phylum Pseudomonadota; class Gammaproteobacteria; order Pseudomonadales; family Pseudomonadaceae; genus Aquipseudomonas. The sequence continues at coordinate 47,498 of NZ_JASLGE010000029.1, forward strand.
AGGCGCTCGGCGGTTCTGGCCAGAATGAACAGCCAAGCCAAGTCTGAACCGATAATGGGTTTCAGGCCCGGGCGAACCACCTTAACCACCACTTCTTCGCCGGTTTTGAGTTTGGCCGAATGAACCTGAGCCACCGAGGCTGATGCCAGAGGGTCGATGTCAAAGCGGCTGAACACCTCACTGATTTTGGCACCCAGTTGCTCCTCAATCAGCTTGACCGCCAATTGCGGGTCGAAGGGCGGGACACGGTCTTGCAACAGCATCAACTCATCGGCAATGTCGGCAGGTAGCAAGTCGCGACGCGTTGAGAGAATTTGCCCGAACTTGATAAAGATCGGCCCCAAATCCTGCAGCGCCAGGCGCAGGGCCGCGCCTCGGCTCAGTTCGAGTTTTTTGCGCGGAAACCAGCGCCAGGGCAGTGCATAGCGCAGTGACAGCATCCACCACGGCAACGGCAGGGCGAACAGCAAGTCGTCGAGTCGATAGCGAATGACGACGCGCTGGATGCGAAACAAACGGCGGATGGCAAGCAGCTTCATGCGTTATCGCTGGAATTAAGGGACCGCGTCAGGCGCTCAACGCGCGCCTCAAGGCGATCCAGGTCGAGTTTGAGTTGGTCCAGCTCGGCAAAGCGCGCTTGCGCTTCACGTTCGCCGACCAACGTGCGGGCTTCTTCGCTCAGGTATTCGGCCAGGTTCTGATTGAGGCTGGCGAACCCCTCCTGATACCAATTGGCGCGGCTGCGCAGGTGACCAGCGATCAAGGCGGTGGCGACCGGCCCGATCCAGCGCGAGAGTTCGTACTGCCAGTCCAGCTCCAGGTCCTGCAGCACGGCGGCCAGTGCCATCAGGGCGGCGCTGTCGCCTTCAAGCTCAACATCGGGGCCGTGCAAAAGAGCGCTTTTGTCTTTGCTGAGGGCCAAGCGCATCAAGCTGGACGCCGGCGCGCGCAACGTGCAGTCGGGGCTGGCTTCCCAATGGGCTGCCAGCAGCAGGCCTTCGTCGCTGGGCAGAATAAACAGCCGCAGCGCCGGGCTTGCGCACTCGACCGCAATCACCTTGCCGGTCAGGGGCTGCAAGCGGGACAGCGCCGTGCTGTCCAGGCGCAAGACCCGGTTAACGCCGCTTTCGACGCTGGCGAGAAGACCGCGCCGCCACATCAGGGTTTGATGCCGCGGTGCAGCGCGACGATGCCTGAGGTCATGTTGTGATAAGTCACGCGGTCAAAACCGGCTTCGACCATCATCGACTTCAGAGTTTCCTGGTTGGGGTGCATGCGGATCGACTCCGCCAGGTAGCGATAGCTCTCCGGGTCGTTGAGGATCAGCTTGCCGACCATTGGCATAAAGGCGAACGAGTAGGCATCGTAGACCTTGGACATCACAGGGTTGGTGGGCTTGGAGAACTCCAGCACCAGCAGCCGGCCACCTGGCTTGAGCACGCGCAGCATGGAGCGCAGGGCGTCTTCCTTGTGCGTCACGTTGCGCAGACCGAACGCGATGGTGACGCAATCGAAGTGGTTGTCCGGGAACGGCAGCTTTTCAGCGTCGGCCTGAACGAATTCGATATTGCCCGCTACACCTTTGTCCAGCAGGCGGTCACGGCCGACCTTGAGCATCGAGGCGTTGATGTCCGCCAGCACGACTTGGCCGGTCGGGCCCACCAGATGCGAGAACTTGCGGGCCAGGTCGCCGGTACCGCCCGCGATGTCCAGCACCTTGTTGCCCGGGCGTACGCCCGACAGTTCGATGGTGAAACGCTTCCACAGGCGGTGCATGCCGCCTGACAAAACGTCGTTCATCAGGTCATATTTTCCGGCTACGGAGTGGAAAACCTCGGCGACTTTTTCCGCCTTTTGGCTTTCCGGGACGTTTTTGAAGCCGAAGTGAGTGGTGGGTTCGGCATCACTGCCTTTGCGCTGATCAGTCATATCGCTGTCACCAAAAGAGAATGCTGGCCATTCTAATCCCGGTGGCCTGCTTTGTCTTGGCCGGGGCGGTTAACGTTTGATTGGGGTCATGGTGTGCGGCTGCCGGGTATAGTGGTGCATTAACTGATTCGGGAGTGAACTCATGGCGCGTATCCGCGTAGAACGTACCCATAACCTGGGGATTGAAGCGGCCCGCGAGAAGGCTCAACCCTTGGTCGAAAAGTTGCAGGAGCGCTATGGCCTGACCCCTACGTGGGCAGGCGACACCGTTAAATTGAAGCGCTCGGGTGTGACGGGCACCCTGGAAATCGGGGAAACGAGCGTTAAGGTTGACGTGGAACTGGGCCTGTTGATGTCAGCGATGAGCGGTATGATCGAGTCCGAGATCAAGCGCTCCCTGGATAAAGCGTTGAGTTAATGGCTGACGTGCAAGCGGGGTCTGTTTCTGTAGGGCATCGTCAGGGTTAATAGATGGTTTGGGTGGGAAAACGCTTTGCGGTGAAGGGCATTACTGATAATTGAGCGTGGGATTGCCTTTTTAACCGTTGTTTTACAGGTGCATAGTGGTACGAAGCATGTTGAAGGGCTCAATGGCCAACGCCTGAAGTCGAACTACTGTTTTTACAGGAACGTTCAACTAAACAAGGAGTTAACAATGCCTTCGTATCAATTCACTGTTGTGCACACCCCGTTGGTCGACCACGAAGTTGTCCTCAAGCAAGCACGGCACGTGCTCGACCATTTCATTTCCACGCGTGAACATCTTGTTTATTCAGAAAGTATCAAGGATGAGGCGACGACTGAATTTTCCATCAGCGACAAAGACGGTGCGGGTACAGGCAAGTTCTTTGTGATGCACAACAGTGCACTGTTTATGCTCTATGGCCCGCATGCGGCGGATGATGCATGGACGGCCGAGAGCGATGTGGTCGAACTGATGGAAAGTGCGTTCCCGGGTTCGCGCATGACGTGAAGGCATGCAGTCAGTATCAAAGTGCCCTTAGGCCCTTCAACTGCGCTTGAAACTCCGTCGTTTAGCGTCTAAACCTCAATGCAGGTGAGCACTTTGTTCATCTTGATGATTCGACGATCTTGCTCACTGACGTCGCGACTTAACATTGAGGGGAACACGATGGCTGCTAAAAAACCGACTGCACCTGTAAAGGAAAACAATTCTTGGGCGGGTAAGGTTGAAGAGTATTCACGCAAGATCTGGCTGGCCGGTTTGGGTGTGTACTCAAAGATCGACACAGACGGTAGCAAGCTGTTCGACAGCCTGGTCAAAGAAGGCGAGAAAGCCGAGAAACTGACCAAGGCCTCTGCCCCTAAAACCACCAAAAGCTCTGCACGCAGCAAGGTTGAAGATGTAAAAGAGTTGGCCATCGGCAAGTGGGAGGAGTTTGAGGAAGCCTTCGACAAGAGGCTCAATAGCGCCATTTCACGATTGGGCGTACCGAGCCGCGATGAGGTCAAAGCGTTGCACGCCAAGGTCGAGACATTGACCAAGCATATTGAAAAACTGACGGCAGCAGCGGCCAAAGTGACTGCCAGCAAAGTGGTGGCAGCTAACAAGGCTGCACCTGCCAAGCCGGCTGCCAAACCCGTAGTCGCCAAACCGGCTGTAAAAGCGGCTGCCAAACCTGCTGTTAAAGCGACCGCCAAACCTGCGATCAAGCCCGCCGTTAAACCGGCTGTTGCCAGTAAACCCGTTGTAAAACCGGTAAGTGAAAACAAACCTGCGGCGGCCAAGCCCACAGCGGCAAAACCAGCGGTTAAAAAAGCACCAGCGGTTAAAAAACCAGTCGCAGCCAAACCAGCGGCCACCTTGGAAGACAAACCTGCGATTTAAGGTGTGTTGATCGCTCAGTAGTTGCTGCCGCAGGCTGCGATAGGCCACCCACAACAAGTGTGGCGCTTATCGCAACCTGCGGCAGCGACTACAAGCGTTGCGTGATGGCTGAAGTTACAGCATCAATTTGACGATGGACTCAGAAGGGTCTCGGGACTTCCCGGCTTTTTTCAGCTCAAGCAGGTAGTCGGCCCACAGGTCGTCCTGGCGTACCCCAAGCTGGTAGAGGTATTCCCAGGTAAATAACCCGCTGTCGTGGCCATCATCGAACGTTAGCTTCAACGCGTATTGGCCGGCAGGTTCGATCTTGCTGAGGCCTACGTTGATTTTACCCACCTGCAAAATGGGATTGCCATGGCCCTGCACCTCGGCTGAGGGAGAGTGCACGCGCAAAAATTCGGCAGGCAAGTGAAACTCTTCGCCGGAGCCGTATTTGAGGGTGAGTGTTTTTGTGGCTTTGTGCAGGTTGATGGCGCTGGGGATTGGCGCTCGGCTTGAACTCATGGGCGAAACCTTTATGTCGTCATACACGCTGTAGCCGCCGTTTGTGCTGACGGCTACAGGTGATTATGGCTTACAAGATATAGCGCGAGAGGTCTTCGTTCTCGGCCAGTTCGCCCAAATGGCTGTTGACGTATTCGGCGTCAATACGAATCGGCTCGTCTTTCTGAGCGCTGGCGATGTCACCGGCACTGAACGACACCTCTTCGAGCAAGCGTTCCAGCAGTGTGTGCAAACGACGAGCGCCGATGTTTTCGGTTTTCTCGTTCACCTGCCAGGCGATTTCTGCCAGGCGCTTGATGCCTTCGGGCATGAACTCGATGTTCAGGCCTTCGGTTTTCAGCAACTCACGGTATTGCTCGGTCAGTGAGGCATGCGGCTCGCTCAGAATACGTTCGAAGTCGCCGGGCGTCAGTGCCTTGAGTTCAACGCGGATCGGCAGACGACCTTGCAGCTCTGGGACCAGATCGCTTGGCTTGCTCAGGTGGAAGGCACCGGAGGCGATAAACAGGATGTGGTCGGTTTTGACCATGCCCAGCTTGGTGTTGACGGTGCAGCCTTCGATCAAGGGCAGCAGGTCGCGCTGAACGCCTTCGCGGGATACATCCGCACCGCCGACGTTGCCGCGTTTGGCAACTTTGTCGATTTCGTCGATGAAAACAATGCCGTGTTGTTCAACGGCCTCCAGGGCCTTGGCCTTGAGTTCCTCGTCGTTGACCAGGCGGCCGGCTTCTTCGTCGCGCACCATTTTCAGGGCTTCTTTGACTTTCAGCTTACGGCTCTTGCGCTTGCCTTTGCCCATGTTGGCAAACAGGCTTTGCAACTGGTTGGTCATTTCTTCCATGCCAGGTGGCGCGGAAATATCGACCCCGACCGCGTCGGCGACTTCGATCTCGATTTCTTTGTCATCCAGCTGACCTTCACGCAGGCGTTTGCGGAACAGCTGGCGGGTGTTGGAGTCCTGAGGGGCGGCGGCTTCTTCGCCAAACGTGCGGGCAGGCGGCAACAGTGCGTCAAGAATACGCTCTTCAGCCGCATCTTCGGCACGGTGGCGGACCTTGACGATTTCCTGCTCGCGCAGCAGTTTGATTGCCGCATCGGCCAAATCACGAATGATCGATTCAACGTCACGGCCTACATAGCCCACTTCAGTGAACTTGGTGGCTTCAACCTTGATGAACGGTGCGTTGGCCAGTTTGGCCAGGCGACGTGCGATTTCGGTTTTGCCGACACCGGTCGGGCCGATCATCAGAATATTCTTGGGCGTTACTTCAGCGCGCAACTCTGCGGGCAGTTGCATACGGCGCCAGCGGTTACGCAGCGCGATGGCGACAGCGCGTTTGGCATCGTCCTGGCCGATGATATGGCGGTTGAGTTCGTGGACGATTTCGCGGGGAGTCATGGACATAATAGTTGGCGTTCCTCAAGCAGAATGAAGGGGCACACACGGGCCGGCGGGCCCGGCAGGTGGCTTATTCAGCGAGGTCCTGCTCCTCAATAGTGATGTTGTGGTTGGTGAATACACAGATATCGCCGGCAATGCCGAGGGCGGTTTCGGCGATTTCACGAGCCGACAGCTCGGTTTTCATCAGCAGGGCACGGGCTGCAGCCTGGGCGAATGCACCGCCTGAGCCCATCGCAATCAAGCCATCTTCGGGCTCAACCACGTCACCGTTGCCGGTAATGATCAGAGAGGCGTCCTTGTTGGCAACGGCCAGCATGGCTTCCAGGCGACTCAGTGAGCGATCGGTACGCCATTCTTTGGCCAACTCGACTGCGGCACGAATCAAATGGCCTTGATGTTTCTCTAGCTGGCCTTCAAAACGTTCGAACAAGGTAAATGCATCAGCGGTGGCACCGGCAAACCCGGCAATGACCTGGCCGTGGTAGAGGCGGCGGACTTTTTTCGCATTGCCTTTCATCACGGTGTTGCCAAGAGAAACCTGGCCGTCGCCAGCCATGACGACTTTGCCGTGACGGCGTACTGAAACGATGGTGGTCAAGGGAAGAGTCTCCACGCAGCGGGGCGAAAATGCCTGATGGAAATACATATGGGGGTTGTCGCGCAATTTTCAACAGCGGGGAGGGAATGTGGATGAATGGAGCGAGAGAGGTGCAAGGCATCATCAGCCCGCGAGCTCTTGCTCGCGATCTTTTGATCTTTAAAAGCGCAATGACGCCGCACTGTCGGGCCGCAACCCTATCCATTGCTGCGGTAACGGCCACACAAGGTTCCGGCTTTATGCCGTATTACTTTGAAAAGCTGTAGAGAGCAGGCACATGGTTGACGGGGCACTTAGATCAAAAGATCACGAGCAAGCTCGTTCCCACAGGCTTTTTCATCCGTAGGAGCGAGCGTGCTCGCGATCTTTTAACATCAGCCGATCACGAGCCCTCAGCGTCGCTGTTGCAGCAACAGGTTATTGAACCCACCGCCTGCCAATTGCTTTTGGGCAACCGTCAGTTGGTCACGGTTGCTGAACGGGCCGACGAGTACTCGGTACCAGGTTTCATCCTTTACCGTGCCGGCTTCAACCGTGGCGGTTTGGCCCAGCAAGAGGATTTGTGCACGCACACGCTCTGCATCAGCCTGCTTGCGGAACGAACCTGCCTGCAGGAAGAAACGGGTGACAGGCGCTGCTTTGACCACTGGCGGTGCAGGCGGAGGCGTCAGCCCATTCAGTGCAGCCTGGGCCCGCACCGTGTCGATTTTGGCTGCTTCGGCCGGTGTCACCGGGGCCAGCGGCGCGGTTTGCGGTGTCGGCGGGGTTTTTTCCGGTACGGCTTCAGGCGGCACGATCACTTCAGACTCGGGCAGCAAGGTGTAGAAGTCATACTTGGGCTTGGCGACCTGTGTCGGGCTCGGTGGCGTTTTATTGGCCTCGGCAATTTGCGACGCTTTCTGTTGTTCTTGCTTCACCCGTTTGACGTCATCGCCTTTACCGGGTTCGAGCTTCATCAGGAACACGATAAAAGCACCCACGGTCAAGCCGATTGCCATCCACAGCCAGCCAGGAATCGGCTTTTTGGCAGGTGCCTGATAGCGGCTGGCACCGCGCTTGGGGGCAGGTTTTTTCTTGGCGGCCAACTTACATGCGCTCCAGAGTTTCCAGGCCCAGCAGTTCCAGACCTTGCTTGAGGGTGCGACCCGCCAGGGCGGCCAGACGCAAGCGGCTTTGCTTTTGTGCTTCGTCTTCTGCCGACAGGATCGGGCAGTTTTCGTAGAAGCTGGAGAACAGCCCAGCCACTTCGTACAGGTACGTGCACAGGGTGTGCGGCGTGCCTTTTTCGGCGACGTTGTTCAATACTTCACCGAACTGCGCCAATTTGGCAGCCAATTCCTGTTCTTGAGGTGCCGCGAGAACGATTTTGCCCTGCACTTCGTCGAAATTTTTTCCCAGTTTGCGGAACACGCCCGCCACACGGGTATAGGCATACAGCAGGTAAGGCGCGGTATTGCCTTCAAAGTTCAACATCTGATCGAAGTTGAAGCTGTAATCGCTGGTGCGATGTTTGGACAGGTCGGCGTATTTCACGGCACCAATCCCCACCACTTTGGCGATTGCACGCAAGTCGTCTTCGGCCAGCTCCGGGTTTTTCTCTTTAACCAGGGTGTAGGCGCGTTCTTTGGCTTCGTTGAGCAGGTCGATCAGTTTGACTGTACCGCCGTCACGGGTTTTGAAAGGCCGGCCGTCAGCACCGTTCATGGTGCCAAAACCCATGTGTTCCATTTCCATCGGGTGGGTAATGAACCCGGCCTTGCGCGCTACGGCGAACACTTGTTGGAAGTGCAGGGCCTGGCGCTGGTCGACGAAGTACAGCGCGCGGTCGGCTTTGAGTACGCCGCTGCGGTAGCGAACAGCGGCCAAGTCGGTGGTGGCATACAGATAGCCGCCATCGGCCTTGACGATAATGACCGGTAACGGCTCGCCTTCAGCATTCTTGAACTCGTCGAGGAACACGCATTGAGCGCCGTTGCTCTCGACCAGCATGCCCTTGGCCTTGAGGTCGTTAACGACGTTGATCAGGTCGTCGTTGTAGGCACTCTCGCCCATCACATCGGCCATGGTCAGCTTGACGTTCAATTGCTCGTAAATTTTCTGACAGTGCGACAGGGAGATGTCTTTGAACTTTGTCCACAGGGCCAGGCAGTCCGGGTCACCTGCTTGCAGTTTGACCACCAGGCTGCGGGCGCGATCAGCGAACTCGGGCGACTCGTCAAAGCGCTTTTTGGCGGCGCGGTAGAAGTTCTCGAGATCAGACAGCTCGTTGCTGGTGATCGGGTTTTCTTCCAGATAGGCCATCAGCATGCCGAACTGCGTGCCCCAGTCGCCTACGTGGTTTTGACGAATCACCTCGTCACCCAAGAACTCCAGAACACGGGCGACGCCGTCGCCAATGATGGTGGAGCGCAAGTGGCCCACGTGCATTTCTTTGGCAAGGTTGGGCGCTGACAGGTCAATGACGGTACGCAGCGCCGGGCCTGCTTTACGCACGCCAATTTTCTCGTCGGCCAGTGCGGCGTCCAGACGCGATGCCAGGGCCTGGGTGTTCTGGAAGAAATTCAGAAACCCGGGGCCTGCGATCTCGGTTTTGCTGATCTGCTCGTCGGCGGGCAGGGCAGCGATGATTTTCTCTGCCAGATCGCGAGGTTTCATGCCCGCAGGCTTGGCCAGCATCATGGCAATGTTGCTGGCGAAGTCACCGTGGGTTTTGTCACGGGCGTTTTCCACCTGAATCGCTGGCGTCAGGCCTTCAGGCAACACACCTTCTGTAACGAGTTGAGTGAGGGCTTGTTGAATCAGCTGGCGAATGGTGTCTTTCATGGTCTTCTCTTCAACCGCAAGCGCGGCAGCGCTTGAGTGCGCAGGTGGAAAAACTGGGTATTGTCTGCTAACGGAGCGGCAAGCTTCAAGCCTTAAGCTACAAGCTGCAAGCCGCGTGAAGTTGTAATGCTTTTACTTACCGCTCGAAGCTTACCGCTTGCCGCTGCTCCCCTAATATAGATCGACCGGATCTACGTCCAGTGACCAACGGACTTGCCTGGCGCTGGGCATGTGTTCAAGGATCAGCAGCCACTGGCTGAGCAATCGGTGCAACGGCGCGCGGGCGTTGGCCTGCAAGAGCAATTGGGCGCGGTAGCGGCCGGCGCGGCGCTCCATCGGGGCGGGCACAGGGCCGAGCAATTCGATGCCACCCAGGTTCAGTTCGGCCAGCAAGCGCTCGGCTTCGCTGCAGGCTTCATCCAGAAAGCTTTCAGCTTGCCCCGGTTTGTGGGCTTCAGCCCGTAGCAGGGCTAAATGCGCAAAAGGCGGCAGCCCCGCCGCCCGACGTTCGCTCAAGGCCTGTTCGGCAAAAGCAAAATAGCCTTGCTCGGTGAGTTGGATCAGCAGCGGGTGATCGGCCAAATGCGTCTGGATAATCACTTTGCCCGGCTCTTCGGCCCGCCCGGCCCGCCCGGCGACCTGAACGATCAATTGGGCCATGCGTTCGCTGGCGCGGAAGTCGCCGGAGAATAGCCCGCCGTCTGCGTCCAGGATCGACACCAGCGTGACGCGAGGAAAGTGATGGCCTTTGGCGAGCATTTGCGTGCCGATCAAAATGCACGGTTTGCCCTTTTGGATCGTGGCAAACAGTTGATTCATCGCGTCCTTGCGCGACGTGCTGTCACGGTCGACGCGCAGCACCGGGTAATCCGGGAACAAAATGCCCAGCCGTTCTTCAGCTCTTTCGGTGCCCGCGCCCACGGGTCGCAAGTCCACTTTCTGACATTGCGGGCAGTTACGCGGGACACGCTCGACATAGCCACAATGATGGCAGCGTAATTCGCCAGAGCGTTGATGAACGGTCATGCGCGCATCGCAACGTTGGCATTCGGACATCCAGCCGCAGTCATGGCACAGCAGTGTGGGCGCAAAGCCGCGGCGGTTAAGGAACACCAGCACCTGCTGGCCCGCCGCCAGGGTTTGGCCAATGGCTTGTTGCATCGGCCCGGAAATGCCGCTGTCCAGTGGTCGGCTTTTGACGTCGAGGCGCAGGAAACGCGGCTGCTTGGCCCCGCCAGCGCGCTCATTCAGGCGCAGTAAGCCATACCGGCCGGTGTAGGCGTTATGCAGGCTTTCGAGTGAGGGGGTGGCGGAGCCGAGCACAATCGGGATGTTTTCTTGCCGGGCGCGGACCAGTGCCAGGTCCCGTGCGTGATAACGCAGGCCTTCCTGTTGTTTATAAGAGCCGTCGTGCTCTTCGTCGATGATGATCAGCCCAGGGTTTTTCATCGGTGTGAACAGTGCTGAACGGGTGCCAATAATGATGTCAGCTTCGCCATCGCGGGCGGCGAGCCAGCTTTCAAGGCGCTCGCGGTCGTTGACGCCCGAGTGCACCAGCGCGATGCGGGCATTGAAGCGTTGTTCGAACCGAGCGAGGGTTTGCGGCCCAAGGTTGATCTCGGGGATCAACACCAGCGCCTGTTTGCCCGCCTGAAGTGTTTGGCGGATCAGTTGCAAATACACTTCGGTCTTGCCGCTGCCTGTCACGCCGGCCAGCAAAAAGGCATGGAAGCTGTCGAATCCGGCGTTAATGGCTTCATAGGCGGCGCGTTGTTCGCTATTGAGCGGCAGTTCGGGCTGTGCCAGCCAATGATCGTGACGCTCGGCAGGTGCATGGCGGCGGACTTCAACGGTCACTAACTCTTTAGCCAGCAGCAGGTCGAGGCTGTCCTTGTTCAGCATCAGTTTGCTGAGCAAGGTATGCGCCACGCCGTGGGGGTGTTGAGCGAGCGTGGCGAGCGCTTCGCGCTGGCGTGGGGCGCGGGCAATGCGTGGATCGTCAAGGCGGGCACCGGGGGCGGCTTGCCAAAAACGCTCCTGTCGCGCTTCGGCCAACTCCCCCTGACGCAGCAACACTGGCAAAGCCCAGCTCAGGGTGTCGCCCAGGCTGTGCTGGTAATACTGCGAGGTCCACAGGCACAGCTTGAACAGAGAGGGGGGCAGCGGCGCTGTGGCGTCCAGCAGCGCAATGGCCGGCTTGAGCTTGTCAGCCGGGACTTCGCTGTGATCGACGACCTCGACCAAAATGCCGATCATTTCGCGCCGACCGAACGGTACCCGCAAACGCATGCCTGGCTCTAATTGGCTGCGCCGTACGCCCGCCGGGGCCCGGTAATCAAACAGGCGGCGCAGGGGTGAAGGCAGGGCAAGGCGCAAAATGGCGTCGGGCACGCGGGGCTCTCAAGTGATGAACGGCAAAGATGGCCTGGAGCCTAGCAGACAAAGCTGTTTGGGCCCAAAAGCAGGAGCCACGAGTCGCGAACGAACTTATAGGGAGCATGAATGGCCGCTTGCGTCAATGCAAAGGTCTGGTATTATCTGCCCCCTAAATTTACGTGCGGTATTCAACAATGGTGTTGAGTGGCGGCACGCTAGCCTGAGGAATACCCATGAAAGCCGATATCCATCCAGCGTACGAAGTCATCCAGGTAACTTGCAGCTGCGGCAACAAGTTCGAAACCCGTTCGAACCTGTGCAAGCCACTGGGCACTGACGTATGCAACGAGTGCCACCCGTTCTACACCGGCAAGCAGAAAACTCTGGACGTTGGCGGTCGTGTTGATCGTTTCAAAACTCGCTTCGGTGCTTTCGGCGCTACGAAGAAAGCGGCCGAGTAAGGCCTATGATCTTGGGCAGGCTTTCTGGTCTGGCCGGGTTATTGAAAAAGGCGTCCCTTGTGGGCGCCTTTTTTGTGCCTGCGATTTGGTTGTCGAGTGCTCAGGCCGAGGTGCTGTGCCCGGCAACGGGGCCGGTGTCTTTTGTGCAGGTAGAGCGTGTGTCCGATGGCGATACCTTGCGTTTGAAGGATGGGCGCAGTGTGCGGATGATCGGCCTCAATGCACCGGAAACGGGTAAGAAGGGCCAGGCAGATGAGCCTTTCGCTGTAGCGGCTCGTCAGCGCCTGCACGACCTTGTAGCGCGCAGTGAGGGGCGTATCGGGTTGTTGCCGGGCAAACAACCTCAGGACCGTTATGGGCGCACGCTGGCCTACGTGTTCGGGGCAGATGGCAGTAACTTTGAGGCGCAATTGCTGGCTGACGGTCTGGCTTATCAAGTGGCAATTGCGCCAAACGTAGCGTTGCTCGGTTGTCAGCAAGCGGCCGAACAACGGGCCCGATCAGCCGGTCTCGGGCTGTGGCGGCAGTCGCCGGTGCAGCCCCCGCAGCGTATCAGCCGTTCCGGCTTTGCGGTGGTGGGCGGTAAGGTCACTCAGGTTCAGCGCAATCGCGGTGGGGTCTGGATCGATCTGGAAGGCGGTTTGGTGTTGCGCATTGAACCCAATCAACTGGCCTCTTTTGATCGAAAACAGCTCGATCACCTTCAGGGCTCTCGGGTGGAGGCGCGTGGCTGGGTGTTGGACCGGTCGAAACGAGGGGGGTTGAAGTCAGGGCAGGCTCGCTGGATGTTGCCATTGACGCATTCGGGCATGTTAAAAGTCTTTCCTCGCTAAAATTGTAGACAATTTTGGTGATCATTGTGAACACTGAAACCCTTGTGCGATGCGCCTCTTGGCCCAAAGTCGTAGGGTAAAGCCCTTGACACTGCTGACTGGTCAGTCTTGTCGGGACTTTGCGACACGCGTATGCTCGGCGATCCGTCTGTCCAACAGTAAAAAAGCGGAATGCCCCTATGTCTGATTTAAAAACCGCCGCTCTCGAATATCATGCCCAGCCCCGCCCAGGGAAACTGAGCGTCGAGCTGACCAAACCTACTGCGACTGCCCGCGACCTCGCGTTGGCATACAGCCCGGGTGTCGCCGAGCCAGTGCGTGAAATTGCCCGCGATCCTGAGCTGGCTTACAAGTACACCGGCAAGGGCAACCTGGTCGCTGTTATTTCTGATGGCACCGCTATTCTGGGTCTGGGTAACCTCGGCCCATTGGCCTCCAAACCTGTGATGGAAGGCAAGGGCGTGCTGTTCAAGCGCTTCGCCGGTATCGATGTTTTTGACATCGAAGTCGATTCCGAGAGCCCACAGGCTTTCATCGACACGGTTAAACGTATCTCCATTACCTTCGGCGGCATCAACCTCGAAGACATCAAGGCACCTGAGTGCTTTGAGATCGAACGTGCTCTGATCGAGCAGTGCGATATTCCCGTATTCCACGATGACCAGCACGGTACGGCCATTGTGACCGCTGCCGGTATGATCAACGCCTTGGAAATCGCCGGTAAAACCTTGGCCGATGCCAAGATCGTTTGCCTGGGTGCTGGTGCAGCTGCCATCTCCTGCATGAAACTGCTGGTGAGCATGGGTGCGGCCATCGAGAACATCTTCATGGTTGACCGTACCGGTGTGATCCACTCCGGCCGTGATGACTTGAACCAGTACAAGGCGGTGTTTGCTCACGCAACCGAAAAACGCTCCCTGGCAGATGCCCTGGAAGGCGCTGACGTATTTGTCGGCCTGTCCGGTCCAAACCTGCTGAGCGCTGAAGGCCTGAAGTCGATGGCGGCCAACCCGATCGTGTTCGCGTGCTCCAACCCGGACCCGGAAATCGCGCCGGAACTGGCTCACGCCACCCGTGACGACGTGATCATGGCAACGGGCCGTTCGGACTACCCGAACCAGGTCAACAACGTCCTGGGCTTCCCGTTCATCTTCCGGGGTGCATTGGACGTTCGTGCCAAGCGTATCAACGAGGAAATGAAAATCGCAGCGGCCAATGCACTGCGTGAACTGGCCAAGCTGCCAGTGCCACAAGAAGTGTGCGACGCCTACGGTGGCATCAAGCTGGAATTCGGTCGTGAGTACATCATCCCGAAACCCATGGATGCTCGCCTGATCACCGTGATCTCCGATGCTGTGGCCAAAGCCGCCATCGAAACCGGTGTTGCAACCCTGCCGTACCCGAAGAACTACCCGCTCAAAAGCGTGGATGACGTGTTTAACGGCTAAGCCCGTACTGCGTTAACCAAAAACCCCGAAGCCTAAAGGCCTCGGGGTTTTTTGTTTGTCGCTGAGAATGGGTGTCGGCGGTAGCCTGAAGGGCGGGCAACACGCGGCACCGCCGCGAGTTACGCGTATTGGCTAGAACAGGTCGATCGGCGCTCCGTCATCTGCCGGTAGCGGGCTGCCCGGCGCTGTGCTGTTGCCCAGCTCACTGTTGGTCGGAGGCGTGTCTTCGCTCTTGAACAGTTCAAAGTAGGCACCCGGTGTACCCGGTGAGGCGATACGGCCACTGATCGGGTCGATCCGAAGGCTGAGGATGCCTTCCGGTTCTGCCTGGGTGTGTGCCGGTTTGCCTTTGAGGGCTCCCCCCATGTAGGTCATCCAGATCGGCAGGGCCACGGTACCGCCGTATTCGCGACGGCCCAGGCTTTCGGGCTGGTCGAAGCCGGTCCATACGGTTGTCACGTAATCAGCGTTGTAACCGGAGAACCACGCGTCTTTCGATTCGTTGGTGGTACCGGTCTTGCCGGCCAGGTCGGTGCGGCCCAGTGCCAAAGCGCGACGGCCTGTGCCCAGCTTGATAACGTCTTGCAGCATGCTGGTGAGGATGTAGGTGGTGCGCCCGTCGACAATGCGCTCGGCCACTGCCTGGGTTTGGGTCGTTGGCAGGCCGGGTGCGGCACCGAAGGTGTCGATGGTTAACGCTTCGGCTTCTGGCGGCACATCTTTACTGGCGGCCTTGGGCACGCTGGGCGGGTTGGCCACGAACAGAGTGTCTCCGTTGCGGCTCTCGATCTTGTCGATCAGGTACGGGGAAACCTTATAGCCGCCATTGGCGAATGCGCTCCAGCCGGTAGCGATCTCCATGGGGGTCAGTGTGGCAGTGCCCAGCGCCAGGGACAGGTTGCGCGGCAGGTCCTGCTTGTTGAAGCCGAACTTGCTGATGTAGTCGATGGTGCGGTCCACGCCCGTGCTTTGCAGCAGGCGGATCGACACCAGGTTACGCGACTTGTACAGCGCTTCACGCAGGCGAATCGGACCCAGGAACGTGTTGGTGTCGTTCTTCGGACGCCAGACCTTGTCCAGGTATTCGTCGACGAACACGATAGGTGCGTCGTTCACCAGGCTGGCCGGGGTGTAGCCGTTATCCAGGGCCGCGCTATAGATGAACGGCTTGAAGCTGGAGCCGGGCTGGCGCTTGGCCTGCATCGCACGGTTGTAATTGCTCTGCTCGAAGGCGAAGCCGCCCACCAGGGCGCGGATCGCACCGTTCTGCGGGTCCAGCGTCACCAGGGCGCCCTGGGCGACCGGGATCTGGCTGAACTTCAACGAGTTGTCCGCCTGGCGCTGCACGCGGATCAGGTCGCCGACCTGGGCCACGTCCGCCGGTTGGCGCGGGACCGGGCCCATGCTGTTGGTATTGAGGAACGGCCGGGCCCATTTCATGCTGTCCCAGGCCACATGTTCTTCGCCGTTGCGGGTCAGCACCTGGAGGCCATTCTTCTCTACCAGGGTGACGATCGCCGGTTCCAGGCCGCTGATGGTCCGCTGCTTGGTCAGTTCGCTGGCCCAGGCCGCCTGGGTCTTGCCTGGCAGGCGCGATTCCGGGCCGCGATAGCCGTGGCGCTGGTCGTAGGTCATCAGGCCTTCATGGACCGCGGTGTTGGCCATTTCCTGCAGATCGCTGGGCACCGTGGTGGTGACCCGGAAACCTTCGGTGTAGGCATCGCTGCCATAGCGGCCGACCATTTCGGCCCGGGCCATCTCGGCGATGTACGGGGCGTTCACTTCCGGAGTCGGTACGTGATAGCTGGCGTTCAACGGTTCGTTGATTGCCTCGGTGTAGGCCGCTTCGGTGATCTTGCCGAGCTTGTACATGCGCCCCAGGATCCAGTCGCGACGTTCCTTGCTGCGTGCCGGGTTGGCCAGGGGGTTGAAGCGCGAAGGCGCCTTGGGCAGGCCGGCGATCATCGCCATCTGCGCCAGGCTCACGTCACGGATGGACTTGCCGTAATACACCTGGGCCGCTGCCTCGATTCCGTAGGCACGGTTGCCCAGGTAGATCTTGTTGACGTACAGCTCGAGGATCTCGTCCTTGGTCAGCTGGCGTTCGATCTGCAGGGCCAGCAG
>NZ_JASLGE010000057.1 GCF_030150285.1 Pseudomonas sp.
CTGTACGAAATGTTTTCGAGCGAAGGTTAGGCAAGGCGAAAACAGGCGAGGAAGCGGAGTTTACGGGTTGTAAATGAGCATTCCGAGCCTGTTTTCAACGCCGCATAACCGAGCGCAGATACATTTCGTACAGAGCCTAGACTCACCCTCGCCCCCCCCCCCAAGGAAACCCCATGAAAACGTTGACCCCACTCTGCACGGGGCTGTTGCTGGCCAGCCTGCTAAGCCCGACCGCCCATGCCCAAGCCCCGACTGACGACGGCTACGTGCTGGACAAGGTGGTGCAGGTGAGCCGCCACGGTGTGCGCCCGCCGACCCCATCCAACGAACACGTGCTGACCCGCGTCACCCAGCGCCAGTGGCCCACCTGGCTGGTGCCGCTGGGCAACCTGACCGGCCACGGTTACACCGGCGCGGTTGAAATGGGCCGTTATCGGGGCCAGGTGCTGCGCGCAGCCGGCCTGATCCCTGAGGGGTGCCCGGCGGCCACGACGGTGTTAGCCCACACCAGCCCGTTACAGCGCACCAAAGCCACCGGCCAGGCCTTGCTCGACGGCCTGTTCCCCGGCTGTGGCTTACAGCCGACCTACGTCGACGGCCCTCAAGACGCACTGTTCCAGGCCAATAAAATGCCCTTTGCCGCCCTGGACCCGGCCATAGCCCGCGCCCAAATTCTGCAGGCCTTGGGCGGCAGCGTCGAAGCCGCCCAGGCACGCTACAAACCGGAGGAAGAACGCTTGCGCCGCGTCGCCTGCCTGCCAGACGCCGATTGTCCCTACGGCAAGCAGGCCTGGAAACTGGTGCAAAACGCCGAGGGCCGTTTCTCCATCAAGGGCCTGAGCGCAGGGGCCAACATGGGCGAAGTGTTCCGCCTGGAATACAGCCAGGGCCTGCCACTGGACAAGGTCGCGTTTGGCCACGCCCGTACCGCCGCCGAGGTCTCCAGCCTGATGGTGCTGGCCAAGGCCAAGTACGACTTCCTCAACGACATCCCCTACATCGCCAGCCGGGGCGCGTCGCTGCTGATGAACCAGATCTCGCTGGAACTCAAGCTCAACACCCCGCTGGCCGACCCGGCCGCGCAAGACGCCCCGCCCGATGTGCCGCTGATGCTGCTGGTCGCCCACGACACCAACCTCTCGTATTTGCGCACGATGCTGGGGTTCACCTGGAAACAGGGCGACTACCTGGCCAACAACATCCCGCCGGTGGGTACACTGCAATTTGAGCGCTACAAGGAAGTCAAAACCGGCGACTACTTCTTGCGCATCGCCTTTGAAGCCCAGTCCATGGACCAAACGCGCAACCTCAGCGTACTGACCGCGGCGCAGCCCCCCCTGACGACCGATTTCAAAAGCGCTGCGAACTGCCGCACCACCCGCGTTGGCCTGCTGTGCCCGCTGAAAGAGGCCATGGCCACGGTCGATCAACACATTGACCCCACGGCGTTGACGCCTTACCGCTTCCCATAATGGCTCAAGGCACCCGGCAGGTCGAAGCCACCGCCACCTGCCCGGCGCAGCCTGTAGCAACGGTGCGCCGACGTGAGATACATTGAAACCACTTGTGACTAAACCACGAGCCCGTTCTCTCACAAAAAAAGGGTGCCCATTGAACTCCCATCAAAAAATGCGAACTTTCGACCTGATCCGCGCAGCGGTACTGCCTGAGTACCGAGACCGCGTGGCCGAGTACCTGACCGCCTACGAAGACATCCTGCACGACGAGCACGCGCCCGCTGCCGCAATACACGCCAGCGCCCATCAATTGCGCGGTTACCTGCGCGGCTTGAACACCACACGGGTGGTGGGCATGGCCGACCTTGAGGCACTGGACCGACGCATCAGCGAATCGTGGCTGTAAGGCTGTCGCTGGGCGACTGAAGCGGCGGCTCACGCCTTTTGAGCACTAAAACGCTTGGGCACAGCGTTCAATCATCCAGCCCTGTGCCCTCACCACGTCGGGCATCGGGGCCATTGAGCAAGGCGTCGATAAAGGCGTGTGTCGACCAGCGCGGCGGTTCGTTGCGCCGGGTGATGATGCCGTAGTCCGCCAGCACCAAAGGAAACGGCAACGCCAGGCGGGTCAGGCGCCCGGCCTGGATCTGCAGTTCGACCATCGAGTCGGCCAGCATTGAGACCATCGGCGCGGTTTGCAGCAATTGCAGGGTGGTTTGCATCGAGACCGTTTCAACGGTGTTTTCCGGGGTGGGCATGCCCACTTCCACAAAAGCCTGCTCCAGCCGCGCCCGCATGGGCGTGCCTGTGGGGTAGACCACCCAGGGCCAGTTGCCGAGTTCGGCCAGTGGCACGTCACTGGCACCGGCCAGCGGGTGCTGGCTGCCGGTGACCAGGCACAGGGGTTCCGGTGACAACGGCTGGAAGTCGAACAGCTCGCGATGACGGTCCAAGGTAAACCGCGCCACCACCAGGTCCAGCTCCTTGTGTTCCAGCATGGTCAGCAGGTTGGCGCTGGTACCTTCCAGCACGTCCAGGGTGAGCAGCGGCCAGCGCTGTTTGACCTCGACAATCGCCGCCGGGATCGCCACGGCCGTGGCCGCATAGATGGTGCCGATTTTCAGCAGGCCATGCCCGCCCTGGCGCAAATGATTGATCTGGCTGACAAACTGCTGGGAGTCATTGAGGGCGATTTGCGCAAAGCGCGCCACGTGGGTGCCCAGGTCGGTGAGCGTCATGCTGCGCGGCAAACGCTGGAACAGATCAAAGCCCAACTGATGCTCTATCTCGCGCAGCATCTTGCTGACGGCCGGCTGGCTGATGTTCATTTCCTGGGCCGTGGCGTGCATGTTTTGGGTACGCGCCAGGGTGTCAATCAGCACCAAATGGCGAAACCGCAGCCAGTTGCACAGTTGGTTGAATACGACATCGGCCATCCGATAACCTCCGGTTATTAAGGCTTGAGAATATCTCATTGGCGATTATCGCAAAGCAACATTAGTGTTGGCCCCATAAGAACAAGGGATCTGCACTCATGAACCTCGCCCACAAACGCGTTTTGATTACCGCGGCGGCAAACGGCATTGGCCGCGCCTCGGTACTGGCTCTGCGCGATGCAGGCGCTACGGTCATCGCCACTGACGTGAACGTTGAAGCTTTGCGCGACATCCAAGGCATTCAGGCGTTGGCGCTGGACGTCACCCAACCGGCGGCCATCGACGCCATCCGCCAGCAAGTCGGCACCCTCGACGTGCTGTTCAACTGCGCAGGCTACGTGCACAGCGGCGCACTGCTGGAGTGCGATGACAACGCCTGGCAATTTTCTTTCGACCTGAACGTCACCGCCATGTATCGGATGATCCGTGCCTTCTTGCCGGGCATGTTGAGCAACGGTGGCGGCTCAATCATCAACATGGCCTCGGTGGCGTCCAGTGTGAAGGGCGTACCGAACCGTTTGGCCTACACCGCCAGCAAGGCCGCCGTGATTGGCTTGACCAAATCGGTGGCGACCGACTACATCAGTCAAGGCATTCGTTGTAACGCCATATGCCCAGGCACAGTGGATTCGCCCTCGCTGCGCCAGCGCATCGCCGAACAAGCCCGTGAGCAAGGGCGTTCAGAGGCCGAGGTGTATCAAGCGTTCGTGGCGCGCCAGCCCATGGGCCGCATCGGCAATGCCGAAGAAATCGCCCAGTTGGTGGTGTATCTGGCCAGCGACGCCAGCAGCTACACCACCGGCACCACCCAGATTATTGATGGCGGGATGAGCAACTAATCCCCACTGTAGGCGCGCGCTTTTAAAAGCGCGTGCCTCAGAAGGTCAGGTTTGTCATTCGATACAGGAGCGTTTATGAAACTGCTGCGTTACGGCGAAAAGGGTCAGGAAAAACCGGGGCTCTTGGATGCACAAGGCAATATTCGTGATTTGTCGGCGTACATTGCCGATGTCGCCGGCAAGGCGCTTGAGCCTTCGAGCCTTGAAGCCCTGAGTCACATTGACCCCGCCAGCCTGCCGCGGGTCAATGGCTCGCCGCGTATTGGCGCGTGCGTTGGCCAGGTGGGCAAATTTATCTGCATCGGCCTGAACTACGCCGATCATGCGGCGGAATCAGGCCTGGAGGTACCGGCCGAACCCGTGGTGTTCAGCAAATGGACCAGCGCGATCAGTGGCCCCAACGATGACGTGCAGATTCCGCGCGGCTCTACCAAAACCGACTGGGAAGTCGAGCTGGGCGTGGTGATCGGCAAGGGCGGGCGTTATATCGACGAAAGCACTGCCATGGACCACGTCGCCGGTTTTTGCGTGATCAACGATGTGTCCGAACGCGAATGGCAAATCGAACGCGGCGGCACGTGGGACAAAGGCAAGGGGTTCGACACCTTCGGCCCGCTGGGCCCATGGCTGGTGACCTGCGACGAAATCAGCGATCCGCACCAGCTCGACCTTTGGCTTGAGGTCGACGGACAGCGCTACCAGAACGGCAATACCCGCACGATGGTGTTCCAGGTACCGGCCTTGATTGCGTACCTGAGCCGCTGCATGTCACTGCAACCGGGTGACGTGATTTCCACCGGCACACCGCCGGGCGTTGGCCTGGGCGTGAAGCCAACGCCGGTGTACCTGCGCGCGGGCCAAACCATGCGCCTGGGCATCGAAGGGCTGGGCGAACAAGTGCAACGCACCGTCCAGGCCGACTGATTTCACGCTTAACGCCTCAATAAAGATAAGAAACAGGAGTGACACATGCGCATCCTCATCACCGGCGGCACTGGCTTTATCGGCAAGCAACTGGCTCAGCGCCTGATCGACCTGAACACCCTGACCCTGGAAGGCGAAACCCCGCGCACCATTGAACGCATCGTGCTGTTCGATGCCTTTGCCGGCGAAGACGTGCCCAAGGACCCGCGTGTGGAAGTGGTGACCGGCGACGTGGCCGACCCTGAGGTCATCGCCCGCGTGACCGATGGCATTGACCTGGTGTGGCATTTGGCGGCGGTGGTCAGCTCGGCCGCCGAAGCCGAGTTCGACCTGGGCATGCAAGTCAACCTGCACGGCCTGATGGTGCTGCTCGAAACCCTGCGCAAACAGCCCAAACCACCGCGCTTTGTGTACGCCAGCGGGTTCGCGGTATTCGGCGGCGCGCTGCCGGAGGTGGTCGACGACAACACGGTACTCACGCCGCAATCGTCCTACGGCATGCAAAAAGCCGTGGGCGAATTGCTGGTGGCTGACTATGCCCGCAAAGGCTTTGTGGACGGGCGCGTACTGCGCCTGCCCACTGTCGCCGTGCGCCCGGGCAAGCCGAACAAGGCCGCCTCAACGTTCTTCAGTTCAATCATTCGCGAGCCGCTGGTGGGCTTGCCTGCCGTGTGCCCGGTGCGCCCGGACACCCAGGTGTACCTGACGTCACCACGGCGCATTGTGGAATCGATGCTGCTGGGCATGACCCTGTCCCCGAACACCCTGGGCAACGAGCGCATCATCCCGCTGCCGGGCGTGACCACCACCGTGGCCGATATGGTCGCCGCGCTGCAACGGGTGGCCGGCGATGAAGTGGTGAAACTGATTCGCTGGGAGCCGGACGCCACCATCCAGCGCATCGTCGAGAGCTGGCCAAGCAAGGTTCAGGCCCCCCGCGCCCGCGCGCTGGGCTTTACCGCCGACCCGGATTTCGACGCCATCGTGCGTGCGCACATAGAAGACACCGCTGTCTGACCCCTGTAGGAGTGAACTTGCTCGCGAGCGTTTAAAAGATCGCGAGCACGCTCGCTCCTACAGCAAAAAACAACAATAAAAAATTGAGGCCGTGCGATATGACCACTATCCCGCTGACTGATGTCTCGGACATCGAACAACAGACGATCAAGCGTGTGACCAAGCGCATGATCCCTTTTCTGATCCTGCTGTTTGTGGTGGCCTTTCTGGACCGCAACAACGTGGGCTTCGCCGCGCTGCGGATGAACGAAGACATCGGTATCAGCCAGACCCTGTACGGGCTGGGCGCAGGGATTTTCTTCCTCGGTTACTTCATCTTCGAAGTGCCGAGCAACGTGTTGCTGCACCGCTACGGGGCCCGCGTGTGGATCGCCCGAATCATGGTGACCTGGGGCATCATCGCCGGCGCGATGGGGTTTCTGGAAACGCCCATCCACTTTGTGTCTCTGCGTTTTCTGCTGGGCATTGCTGAAGCCGGGTTCTTCCCCGGGGTGATTTACCTGCTGTCGCTGTGGTTCCCGAGCCGCTATCGCGCCCGCATGATCGCCACCTTTTACCTCGGCGTGCCGATCGCCCAAGTCATCGGTGCACCGCTGTCGGTGGGCCTGATCGAAATGGGCGACGCGATGGGGTTTGTCGGCTGGCGCCTGATGTACGTCGTCGAAGCCGTACCGGCCGTGATCCTGGGCGTGGTGTGCTACTTCTACCTCACCGACCACCCGCACCAAGCCCATTGGCTGACCGATGAACAACGCAATTGGCTGATCAACACCCTGGAAACTGAAGAGCGCAACAAACCGCTGGTGGTGGGCATTCAACCGAGCAAGTGGCAGATGATCCGCAAGGCACTGTCCAGCCGTCAGGTGTGGCTGCTGGCGCTGGTGTACTTCGGCATCACATCGGGCTCTAACGCCATGAACTTCTTTATGCCAACGGTACTCGCGTCGTTCCGCGGTTCGTTCGGGCTGGAAATCGGCCTGATGCAAAACGGTTTGATCACCGCCATTCCTTATGCGCTCGCCGCTGTGGCAATGATCTGGTGGAGCCGCCGTTCGGACCGCTTGCAAGAACGTCACTGGCATGCCGGCGGTGCCGCGATGCTGGCCGCCGTGTCTATCGCCGTGGCGTTGTGGCTCAACCAACCGTGGATCATCGTGATCGGCTTCATTCTCTTGGCCATGGGCGTTTACAGCGCGATCAACGTGTTCTGGGCGGTACCGGGGCAAGTGTTGACCGGCCTGGGGGCTGCCGCCGGCATTGGCCTGATCAACTCCATCGGCAACCTCAGCGGCTTTATCGGCCCTTACCTGACCGGCTACCTGTTTAACGTGACCGGCAGCTACACCCCGGGCTTCCTGATTATTGCCGCGCTGGTCGGTGCCGGTGGTTTGGGCATGGTGCTGATGCCACGCAACAAAGTGACGCTGGGTGACGCCACCCCAGCCACCGTAGGAGGTAAGGCATGAAGCTGCAAACAATCGCGTTTATCGGCACCGGGATCATGGGCAAGCCCATGGCCCGCAACCTGATGCGGGCCGGTTTTCCGGTACGCGCCTGGAACCGCTCGGCGGCCAAGGTGCACGAGTTGGTCGAGGACGGCGCACGGGGCTTCGACACCCCCGCCGAAGCGGCCAGCGGGGCCGACGTGCTGATTTGCATGCTCAGCGACGGCCCGACCTGTGACGAGGTGCTGTTTGGTGAAAACGGTGCCGCCAAGGCGCTGGCACCCGGTGCGCTGGTGGTGGTGATGAGTTCGATCCCGGTGGACACCGCCGTCGATCAGGCTCGTCAGTGTGCCGAACGGGGCCTGCGCTACCTCGACGCCCCGGTGTCGGGGGGCGAGCGCGGGGCCCGCGAGGCCAGCCTGGCAATCATGGTGGGCGGTGAAGCCGCAGCCTTCGAACAAGGCCGCGACGTGCTCGCCGCCATGGGCCGCCCGGTGCATGTCGGCCCGGCAGGCACCGGCGAGCTGTCCAAGCTGGTCAATCAATTGATCGTCGCCAGCACCATCGCCACCGTCGCGGAGGGCCTGCTGCTGGCCGAACGCGGCGGGGCCGACCCGTCAAAAGTACACGAGGCACTGATGGGCGGGTTTGTCGACTCCCCCATCTGGCGCCAGCATGGCCAACGCATGCTCAACAACGATTTCACCCCCGGTGGCCCGGCCAAATGGCAACTCAAGGACACCCGCACCGCCCTCGCCCAGGCGCAAAAACTCGGCCTGTCGCTGCCCGTCGGCAGCCTGGTCGACAGCCTGTTTGCGGCCATGATCGAGGCCGGTGACGGTGACCTCGACCACGCCGGGCTGATACGCCAGTTACGTCGCCACAATACTTTGCCTGAATAACCTGCTGGAGCCTGCCATGACCGATTCAACCCCACGCCGCCTGCGCAGCCAGTTGTGGTTCGACGACCCCAGCCACGCCGACCTGACCGCGCTGTACGTGGAGCGCTACATGAACCAGGGCCTGACCCGCGCCGAGCTGCAATCGGGCCGGCCGATTATCGGCATCGCCCAGACCGGCAGCGACCTGACGCCCTGCAACCGTCATCACATTGAGCTGGCCAAGCGGGTCAAGGACGGCATTCGAGACGCCGGGGGCATTCCCATGGAATTCCCGGTGCACCCCATTGCCGAGCAATCCCGGCGCCCCACCGCGGCACTGGACCGTAACCTGGCCTACCTGGGCCTGGTGGAAGTGCTGCACGGCTACCCGCTGGACGGCGTGGTGCTGACCACCGGCTGCGACAAAACCACTCCGGCGTGCCTGATGGCCGCCGCCACCACCGACCTGCCCTCCATTGTGCTGTCCGGCGGGCCGATGCTCGACGGCTGGCACAAAGGCCAGCGCATCGGCTCCGGCACCGTGCTGTGGCATGCGCGCAACCTGTTGAGCGCCGGTGAAATTGATTACGAAGGGTTTATGACCCTGACCACGGCGTCGTCGCCGTCGGTGGGCCACTGCAACACCATGGGCACCGCGTTATCGATGAACGCCCTGGCCGAAGCGCTGGGCATGTCGCTGCCAGGCTGCGCGAGCATCCCCGCGCCGTACCGCGAGCGCGGGCAAATGGCGTATGCCACCGGCGTGCGTATCGTCGACCTGGTGCGCGAAGACGTGCGCCCCTCGCAGATCATGACCCACGCCGCGTTCGAGAACGCCATTGCCGTGGCCTCGGCACTGGGCGCGTCCACCAACTGCCCGCCGCACCTGATTGCCATCGCCCGGCACAGCGGCATCGACCTGTCGCTGGACGACTGGCAGCGCGTCGGCGAGGACGTACCGTTGCTGGTGAACTGCATGCCCGCCGGTGAGTACCTGGGCGAAAGTTTCCACCGCGCCGGTGGCGTACCGGCAGTGATGCACGAACTGGACAAGGTCGGCCGCCTGCACCGCGATTGCCTGACCGTAAGCGGCCGCAGCATGGGCGAAATCGTGGCGGACACCGTAACCGGCGACCGCGACGTGATCCGTTCCTACGAAGACCCGCTGATGCACCGCGCCGGGTTTATCGTACTCAGCGGCAACTTCTTCGACAGCGCGATCATGAAGATGTCGGTGGTGGGCGAAGCCTTTCGCAGCACCTACCTCAGCGACCCGGAGCAGCCCAACAGTTTTGAAGCTCGGGCCATCGTGTTCGAAGGCCCGGAAGACTATCAGGCACGCATCAACGACCCGTCGCTGAACATTGATGAGCGCTGCATTCTGGTGATTCGCGGCTGCGGCACGGTGGGTTTCCCGGGCAGCGGCGAGGTGGTGAACATGGCCCCGCCGTCCGCGATGATCAAGGCCGGCATCGACTCGTTGCCGTGCCTGGGCGACGGTCGCCAGAGCGGCACTTCGGCCAGCCCGTCGATTCTTAATATGTCGCCGGAATCGGCGGTGGGCGGCGGCCTTTCATTGCTGCGCACCGGCGACCGCCTGCGCGTCGACCTCAACGCCCGCAGTGTCAACCTGCTGGTGGACGAAGCCGAACTCGACGAGCGCCGCAAGGAACCGCTGCCGCCGCTGGCCCCGTCCCAAACCCCGTGGCAGGAACTGTACCGCCAACTGGTCGGCCAATTGTCGACGGGCGGCTGCCTGGAGCCGGCCACCCTGTACTGGCGCGTGATCCCGGAAAACGGTCCGCCCCGCCACTCTCACTAACCCTCACAACACCCTGTAGACGCGAGCACGCTCGCGCCTACGGGTGTTGTTCGCCCAAAATTCGAGGACCGCTCCCATGAACACGCTGCAATTGAATATTGACAACACCCTGCCCCAAGACTGGCAGCGGGCTACGCTGGTGGGCCGTGTGTGGCTACCCGGCCCCTTGGCGGGCCCGGCCGTGGTGGTGATTCGTGACGGTGAAGTGATCGACTGCACCGCGCACTTTCCCACCCTGAGCCTGCTGCTGGACCGTGAACACCCGTTGCAGGCCGTGCGCGACATCCGTGGCACGTCCCTGGGCCCGGTCGAGGCCTTGCTGGCCAACAGCGGTGAACAGCGCGACGACACCGCCCCCTACCTGCTGGCCCCCGCCGACTTGCAAGTGATCAAGGCGGCCGGTGTGACCTTTGCCGCCAGCATGATTGAACGGGTCATCGAAGAAAAAGCCGGTGGCGACGCATTGCGCGCTGAAGAGGTGCGCGGGTTGGTGCAGGCCGTGATCGGTGACAACCTGCGCGACCTAAAACCCGGCTCGCCCGAGGCCATGCGCCTCAAGCAGGTGCTGATCGAACAGAACATGTGGTCGCAATACCTGGAAGTGGGCATCGGCCCCGACGCCGAAATTTTCACCAAGGCTCCGATTCTGGCGGCGGTGGGCACCGGCAATGCCATCGGCATTCACCCTGGCTCAAGCTGGAACAACCCGGAACCGGAGGTGGTGCTGGCGGTCAACAGCCGTGGCCAGATTCACGGCGCAACCCTGGGCAACGACGTCAACCTGCGCGACGTTGAAGGCCGCAGCGCCTTGCTGCTGGGCAAGGCCAAGGACAACAACGCATCCTGCGCCCTGGGGCCGTTTATTCGTTTGTTCGACGAGCACTTCAGCCTCGACGATGTGCGCCACTGTGAAGTGACGCTGCGGGTGGAAGGCCTGGACGGCTACGTACTCAACGGCCAGAGCAAGATGAACCAGATCAGCCGCGACCCGGCCGACCTCGCCGGGCAAACCCTCAACGCCAACCACCAATACCCGGACGGCTTTGTGCTGTTCCTCGGCACCCTCTTCGCCCCCACCGACGACCGCGACCAGCCGGGCCAGGGGTTTACGCACAAGGAAGGTGACGTGGTCAGCATCGCCTCGCCCTTGCTGGGAGCCCTGCAAAACCGCGTCACCGGCAGCCACCAGGCCCCGGCCTGGACCTTCGGGGTGAGCGCACTGATGCTGAACCTGGCGCGACGCGGCTTGCTCGGCGCGGCTTAAACCACACGCGGCCCTGTTGAATAAACAGGGCCGCCTGGCTCACCCTCATCGCAGGGGGGCGACTACTCAGTATCCAGGCGACAGGCTTCTGTCAGCCATTCCCGAAATGCCACCCCCTTGGGTGAGTTTCTTTGCGTGTGCCGATAGCACAGAAAGTGAATGTCGCGCATGACCGGTTGGCACTCTTCAATCCGGTATTTGACCAGGCTGCCATTGGCCAATTCCTGCTGGGAAAAGCGCACGCTCTCCAGGGCCAGGCCCAGCCCGTCGACAGCCGCCGCCAGGGCCAGGGCCCCGCGGTCGAATGAGGGCCGATGCATGATCTCGGGCACCGGCTTTGCATGCTGACGAAAGTAGTCTTGCCAGGAGAGCGGGTTGAGTTGGGACTCGATCAGCGGGATGGCGTGCAACTCGTCGAACCGGATGTCCGTACGGCCGCCCAGCAACTTCGGCGCACCGAGGGGGCAGCACTCTTCCAGCCCCAGGCTTTGCACACAGATATCCGAGCTATTGAGGGCCGCTCCGTAAGCAATCACCATGTCCAGCTCAGCCTGCTTGTGCAAATCAATCGGCGTGGCGCTCGATGACAGCTGGAGGGTGAACTGGGGGTATTTGGCGAAGAAATCGGGCAGCCGCGGGCCCAGCCATTTACTGGCAAAACTGGGCGAGCAATGAACCGACAGTTTTTCCGTTTCGGCAAAGGGCCGCAGCTCGGTGCAAATCTGATCGATTGCGTTAAAGGCAGGCTGGATGACCGTGAACAACCGGCGGCCCTGGTGGTTGAGCTCAAGGTGGCGGCTATGGCGAATAAACAACGGGTAGCCGAAGAAGCTTTCGAGGCTTTTGATCTGGTGACTGATCGCAGAGGGCGTTTGATGCAGCTCAGCGGCCGCGACACTGAAATTGCCGTGTCGTGCGGCGGCTTCGAACGCTCGGAGCGCAACCAGGCTGGGGCGATTACTCATTATTATTATCCTGTGAAATTATTTCACAGTGCAGTGAAATAGCATCGTTTGTCGCCGTTTGCAAGGTTTGTGAAGGTACAGCCTCAACCGAACCCATGGCGGATGCCTGTATGAATAACAGCGTTAAACAACCCGATAGCACACTGACTCAGCCGTCACACCGGATCTCGATTTATCAGCCCGAACAAGAAGGCCTGATCTACCCGCAAGTGCCCGAATTCGCCACCTATGCCGAGCAACGCAAGCATTTGAAAGAACGCCTGGTGGCGGCCTGCCGAGCCTTTGCCTTGCAGGGCTTCGACTACGGGTTTGCCGGGCACCTGACGGTGCGCGACCCGGAGTTCCCCGAGTTGTACTGGACGAACCCGATGTGCGTCCATTTCTCACAGGTCAAAGTCTCCAACCTGATCCTGGCTGACCACAACGGCAAAATCGTCGAGGGCGACTACGCGATCAACCGCGCCGGGTTTGTGCTACATGCCAATGTCCATGAAGCCCACCCGCACATCGTTGCCATGTGTCATGCCCACACCGTGTATGGCGGCGCATGGGCCAGCACCGGCTTGCCGCTGGAGCCGATCACCCAGGACGCCGCGGCGTTCTTTGAAGACCAACTGGTGATCACGGCTGAAGCCGGGGCTGTCGCGGTCAAAACCGACTCCGGCAAATCCATTGCCTCGCTGTTCGGTAAACACAAGGCCATCCTGCACCAAAACCACGGCCTGCTGACCGCCAGCAGCCACAGCATCGAAAGCGCCGCCTTTTGGTTTATTGCGCTCGAGCGTTGCTGCCAGCAACAACTGATGGTGGCCGCGACGGGCATCAAACCGAAGTTGGTCACAGACGAACGCGCCCGCTTCAGCCGCGAAAACGTCGGCAGCGATTACATCGGCTGGCTGCATTTCCAACCCATCTGGGGGCAACTGCTGCAGACCCAGCCCGACATGCTCGATTAACCGCTTTCTTGCTGTAAGTTCTTCACCCAAACGACACCCCTTGCCGCGGTTGAACACTCAGCAAGGGGTAAGACGCGAGCCTTATAAATTTAACAATGCTTGGAGGCGTCCTCATGAATACCCTTGCCGACCGTGCCCAGCCACTCGCCGCCACACTGACCAGTACCGAAGACCTCATCTATAAAAAGGTGATATGGCGGCTTATTCCGTTCCTCTTCCTCTGCTATGTGTGCTCTTACCTCAACCGTATCAACGTAAGTTTTGCCAAGCTGCAAATGGCCCAGGACCTTGCCTGGAGCGATGCCGTGTACGGGCTCGGTGCCGGTATGTTTTTCATTGGTTATTTTGCCTTTGAAATCCCGAGCAATATCATCATGTACAGAATTGGCGCTCGCCGCTGGATCGCCCGGATCATGGTGACCTGGGGGGTGATTTCCGCCGCCATGATGTTCGTCAACACGCCGATGCAGTTCTACGTCATGCGCTTTCTTCTGGGCGTGGCGGAAGCCGGCTTCTTCCCGGCCATCCTGCTTTACATTTCGCAGTGGTTCCCGTCTTCCAGAGGGGCCAAGGTCACCGCGCTGTTCATGGCCGCGATTCCCATGTCAGGCGTGATCGGCGCACCGCTGTCGGGGTGGATCATGCATTCGCTCAGTGGCGTGCAGGACCTGGCAGGCTGGCAATGGCTGTTCGTGCTCGAAGGGCTTCCCACCATCATCATCGGTATCTGCGCTTACTTTTACCTGACTGACCGGATCGAGGATGCTCATTGGCTCGGTGAGGAAGACAAGAAGATCCTGCGCCACAACATCGATAAAGAGTCGAGCGGCAAGCACCTGCACCGCATGATGGACGGGCTCTCTAACCCCAAGATCTGGCTGCTGAGCTTGATCTACCTGTTCTTCACGATGGGCTTGTACGGGGTCAGCTTTTGGCTGCCCACCCTGATTCAAGCGTCCGGCGTGCAAGACTCCATGCACCTGGGGTTGCTGACGGCCATTCCGTATGCCTGCGCGGTGGTGACGATGATTCTGGTGGGCCGAAGCTCGGACCGCTTTAAAGAACGCCGTTGGCACCTGGCGATTCCCGGGCTGCTCGCGGCAACCGGTTTCCTGATCAGCGCCTCGTTCCAGTCAACCCTGATGATCAGCCTGCCGGCGCTGTGCCTGGCGACGATGGGCGTGATGACCACCATCTCGCAGTTCTGGACCTTGCCTCCGGCGATTCTGACCGGGGCGGCCGCGGCAACGGGCATCGCCCTGGCCAACTCTATAGGCAGCGCTTCGGGCTTTATCAGCCCCTTCGCGATGGGCACCATCAATGCTGCGACCCAAAATACCTCGTCAGGGATCATATTGCTCTCTGCGGTGTTGGTCGGCGGGTGTTTACTGGTCTTCCTGGTCCCCAAACATTTATTGACCTACAAGTAAGACAAAAAGCCCTCGAGAGAGGGCTTTTTAACGCCTGTTGTGCTGGCTCGTAGTGCCCAAGGGGTTTGTTAAAGGTCCAGCACCAGCGTCCCGCTGGCCGCCCGCGACACGCAGCAGGTCAGAAAGTCAGCGCGCTCGCTGTCGTCGAGAATGAAATCCTGATGGTCGACCGTCCCGGCCAGGTAGCGCACCTTGCACGTGCCGCACAAGCCGGATTGGCAGGACGTTTGCACCGCATACCCGGCGCGGTTCAGCACCTCTGCCAGGCTTTGGTCGGGGGCCACTTCCAAGCGTTCTCCGGTGCTGGCCACCTCGGCAATAAACCCGCCGACCCGCGAGCATTCATCGGTGCGCGGTTGGGCAGGAGCCTTGAAGTGTTCGAAATGGACCGACCCGCCGGGCCAGTGTGCCGACGCGTCCTTACACGCCTGCATAAACCCCCCAGGCCCGCAGTAGTAAAGCGCGCACGCGTGCTCGGGGCTCTTCAGGATCGCGGCAATATCGAGTTTGTTAGCCGCGGACCCGCCATCGAAATGGAAGCTGATGCGACCCGATTTCGCCAACCCTTCCAGCTCGTCTTTAAAGGCGGCGTACTCCGGCCCCTTGGCGCAGTAGTACATCTCGTAGGGGATGTTTTGCGCCTCTAACTGGTGGGCCATCGATTTCATCGGCGTCACCCCGATGCCCCCGGCCAGCAGCACGACCTTTGTGGCACCCGGGTGCAATTCAAACGTGTTCCTGGGTGCGCTCACGCGTACGGTGTCGCCCACTTTAATCTGCTCATGAACGGCCGCCGAACCGCCGCGACCATTCAGATCCTTCAACACCGCAATCTGGTAACGATGGCGTTCTGAGGGCGCATTACACAGCGAATACTGGCGGACCACGCCAGCGCCCACCTGAATATCAATGTGCGCGCCAGCCGTAAAAGGCGGCAGGTTGGAGCCATCCGCCGCGACGAGTTCATACGAATGGACACCGTTCGCTTCCATCCTGATTTGCTTGACCACCAGTTCCAGATGCGTGGCAGCCGTGCTGTCTACACTTGCGTTCATACCTCACCTCGGCAATGCGCTGACAACGTCCGGGGCAAGGGCCACCCCGGACGTTGTGGGGGCCTTTGGGTTATTTTTTGAAGCTTTGCTCAAGCTGCTCAAGGCGTTCTTTGACGAACTCGGCGCGCGCCTGCCCTCTCAGTTGATCCGCTTCGGTGAGGATCGCCACCGTTTCTTTGGCCAGCCGACGGCGGTTGGCCACCTCTTGCTCCACCGTGTCTGCGATCGGCATTTCAAACACGTTGCCGGTGCAGTAGCTATTGGGCGCACCGTTCATTGAGCGCAGCCATTGTGCAAAGCCATGGGCACCTGCTGCGGGGTTGGTGCCGCGAACCGCGTCCCGGAGCATTTTGCGGAAGGCATAGACCCCCGCATCGAACTTGGTGGGGTTTTCAAGCTTATGAACCGCGATCGGCCGTTGCGAGATAATCGCCTCGTAATCGCCCGGCGCGTATTGCGCGTCTTTGTAGATCTCGCGTTCACGGTGGTGCTTGGGAATGGGAGGCAACTCATCGAGCGTGTATTTGCCGAAGCGCTCAGGCCGACGCATTGCCACCTGCCCTTCGAGAAAGTCGATGGTTTCGTAGCCGACCATGCTTTTGTCACCGATGCCGCGCGTATCAATACCCGGCCCCATGACCCGCCAGCCCATCATTTTGCTGTTCTCGTCATCGACCGGAACCGTCCAGCGCACGATATGGAAACGGCTGAAGAGCTTCTTCGCCGAGCCGTCTTCGGAGGTGTACGCGTGCAAGCTGAGGTTGGGCAGTACCTGGTGCTGAATGCGCAGGAACATTCTGTCGTCGTTGACGCGACGGGCACCCGCGCAGGCCAGGCTTCGGCCCTGATGAACCGGGATAAATTGCATGTCGGGGGCAACTTCCATGGACGCTGCGCCGACCTCGTCGAAGGTCGTGCCCTGGAACTGTTTGTTCACCACGTTTTTGGCAGAGTGCAAGGCGGTGGGGTGGAAATTGTCGGCCGCGTTGTCTTGTACCTGCACCCAGTTGCAGTGCTGGAAGTTGCTGTAAGGCACCAGCTCGTCGCCCTCTGCAACGGTAAAGTTTTCTTCCCATTCTGGAAATGGCGGCTCTTCGTCTGGCGGGCCCATGTACGCGAACACCAAGCCATGACGCTCGAACGCTTTGTACGCCCCTTGGCGAATGGAGCAGGCGTATTTTTCCGCCTCTTTCTCTTCGCCCGCTGGAAAGGGCACGTGCAAGCAGGCCCCGTCTACGTCAAACACCATGCCGTGGTAACAGCACTTAATGCCCCGCTCCTGAATGGCCCCATATTCCAGGGACGCGCCCCGGTGACAGCAATGCGCATGCAGCACGCCGATCTGGCCACTGCCGTCCCGGAAGGCCACCAATTCTTCACCCATGATTTTCAAGAAGCGCGGGGTATCCGTGAGTTCCAGTGACATACACACCGGGTGCCAGAAACGGCGCAGGTATTCGCCCATCGGCGTGCCCGGCCCGGTTTCCGTCAACTCCGGGTCATGGCCCGGTACGTTATTGGTGTGATACCCCCCATAGGCGATGAGTTTTTTGGCGATCGGTGCGCTGGCACCACTCGATTGCTGGGCTTCGTGCTGTTCGAATTTCTCAGTCATGACCCTGTCTCCATTTTTATTTTATCGTCAGAACTCAGGCTACGGAATTCTGTATACGGATTATTTGAGCGCTTGGATGCCATCGGTGCTGCGGGTTAAGGGAGTGTCTTGGGTATCCTCTTCTGTCTTCTGCATTCCACCTACTGTATTCTGTATACAGATAAGCCATTCTTGGACTGACGCCCATGATTGTCAAGCCACCCCGTTGGAATCATTTTGGAGAACGTGGACAATGACCCTCGCAATCAAGCCACCGAAGGCCCCACTGAACGCCATGACGACTAAGTTGCAGAAAATTCAAACCCGCCCGGACTATGTCGACGAGGTGTACAAGGCGCTCCTGGACGCAATCAGTGACGGCACCATGGCCCCGGGGGTTCGTTTCACCCAGGAAGAGATCGCCGAACAGATGAACGTGTCGCGTTCTCCGGTGCTGCAGGCCATTCGCCTGCTGAAAAAGGATGGGCTGGTTCAGGATGCGCCCGGCAAAGGGGTGCTGGTGACACCGTTGACGGTTGAGTCCATCAGCAACCTCTACCTGATTCGCGGGGCTCTGGATAACCTGGCCGCCAAAATGGCCGCTGAAAAACGCCATCAAATGGACCCGGCCATTCTTGAACACGGCCGGCGCGTGGCCAAGGGAAAAGACCTCAAGGCCATGGTGGATGCCGACGTCGCGTTTCATCACGCCATCTACGCCGCCTCGGGCAACCCCCTGATTGCCGAGAGCGCCCAGGTTTACTGGGTGCACCTGCGTCGCGCGATGGGCACCGTGTTGCAATCGTCGGCCTCTGAGCGTCAATCCATTTGGGACGAGCATGAGGCCATTGCCAAGGCCATTGCCGAAGGCGACGCAAAAAAGGCGGGTGAGCTTTCTGATGTCCACACCCGCAAAGCGCGAGAGTTCCTGACGTCACAACTGGGTGAGTATTTAGGGCAACAAACCCCGTGATCTGACGTAACCTTTGCGGCCTGAGAGCGCCTGCTGCTGGCAGGCCGCGCCTGAGCACGTCACGCCGTTGTCAAACGCCCCCCATTCGACCCTTTCACCTTGCGAGTTACCCGGCCCATGGCCTCTGTGCTGAATGTTGTTCTGCCTGTTTTTGCCCTTATTCTTGCCGGCTTCGCCTGCAGACGCCTGGGCCTGCTCGGCCCCAACGCCGCGTCGGAAATCAACCGGATGGTGGTTTGGCTGTGCCTGCCGGCGTTACTGTTCGAGGCCATGGCCACTGTGGTGTGGGAACAGATTTGGCAGCCGGGGTTTATCCTCACTTACGGGCTGTCAACGGTCGGCCTGTTCGTCATCACGTTGCTCTGGCGCCTACGGCGTACAGGCAGCCTGGTTGACGCCAGCGTCCAGGGATTAAGCGCCTCCTACGCCAACACCGGCTATATGGGTATTCCGTTGTGCCTGCTGGTATTTGGCGACGCTGGTATGGAACCCGCGCTGATCACCTGTTTGGTGGTGGTGTGCGTGCTGTTTTCGATCTCGGTGATTTGCATTGAAATCGGCTTGCAAAACGAAAAGAGCCTTAAAAAAGCCGTTGCCAAAGTCACGTTGGCGCTGATTAAAAACCCGATTGTGGTCGCGCCGTTTCTGGGCGCGTTGTGGGCCGCGACAGCACAGCCGTTACCGGCTTCATTGCACACACTGCTCAATATGTTGTCGGCGGCAACGGGCCCCTGCGCGCTGATTTCCCTGGGGCTTTTTCTGGCCCATCGGCACAAAGAGACGCGCGAGCGAGGTACGCGCCTGGCGCTCATCAAACTGGTTGCCCACCCCCTGATCACTTGGGTGCTGGCCTTTTATGTCTTTCGCCTGCCCCTCATGTGGGCCCAGGCCGCATTGCTGCTCAGCGCACTGCCGACAGGCACCGGCCCCTTTATGCTGGCCGAATTTTATCGACGGGACGGCTCGCTGGTCTCCAGCACCATCCTGATATCCACCTTGGGGTCTTTGATCACACTGTCGGCGTGCATCTACTTGATCGGCCTGTAAACCGCCCTTGCGCGGCGTGGGCGGCAGACGCACACCGCCCACGTCCAGCCTTTACAACAGGTCGCGCAGTGCCACGCCCGGATCGACCAGGCGCGTGCAGTCCAGCCCCCTGCCCTGCGCCGCCAAGCGCTTGAACACCGCCATGTCGCGGCTGTTATTGACCGTCGCCGCCGCTTGCAGGCGGCCCTTGGCGTCGAGCTGTAACACACTGAACACGTCTGTGCCCGGGTCGCCCCTGCACAGCAATGGCCCGTCCCCCTGGAACAGGCCCAGTGTCTGCACGTTACAGGCGTACTGGTCCGACCATAACCAAGGCTGTTCGCCGTACTCGGCCGAGCCCCCCAGCATGTTGGTCGCGGCGATGAGTGGCTGGTTTTCAGCCACCTGCCAGGACTCAACGCGCAACGGGAGCCCCAGCACGGGGTTGAAGTGGTTGGTCACATCGCCAGCGGCAAAGATATGCGGGTCAGAGGTACGGCAGCCCGAGTCGACCCGTATTCCGTTCTCAACGGCCAAGCCTGCCTGTTGCGCCAGTTCGACATTGGGCTGTGCACCGATGCCGGCCACCAGGATGTCGGCTTCGATGTCCCCGGCGCTGGTGCGCAGGGTCATGCTGTTTTCAGGCCCTTTGACAATACCCAGCACCTGACACGCCAGGTGAACAGTGACGCCCTGGCGACGGTGCAACGCAACCATGTAGTCACCGACCTGAGCCGGCATCGAACGCCTCAAAAGCCCGCTGGCGGCTTCAATGACGTCAACGGTGCAGTCCAGGCCGCGCGCCGCAGCCGCCACTTCAAGGCCTATAAAACCGCCCCCCAGCACCGCCACGCGGCAACCCGGGCGAAGGGTATTGCGCAGCGAACGGGCGTCTTCAATCGAACGCAAGTAATGGATCTTCACCGCGTCGGCACCCGGCCCGGTGTAGTGCCGGGCACGCGATCCGGTGGTCAGCAGCAGCTTGGTATAAGCCAAGGGCGGGGCATTATCGAACAACAGGCATTGCTGCTGGCGGTCAATGCCAACGACGCGCACCCCCAGGCGTAACTCTATCCCCAGCCCGGCATAGTAAGCGCCATCCTGGATAAACAGGTTGCGCTCCCCTTCGATGCCATTCAGCACATCCTTGGACAGGGCCGGGCGATCATAAGGCAGGTGTGGCTCGTCACCGATCAGGCAAATGCGTGCCTGCGGCGCGAGTTCACGCAGTGCTTCAGCGGCCCGGCGACCCGCCTGGCCGGCACCGACAATCACGTATTCAGAATGCATGCTCACACCTTCAGTCAAGTCACGAGTAAGGCAGGGCTGTCCTGCAATGTGCTTTCGATCCAGGCGGCTGCCTGCAACAAGCGATCATCGGCGAAACGCGCGCCGATCAACTGGATGCCGATGGGCAAGCCATTGGCCCCCGTCAACGCCGGTAAAGACAAGGTCGGAACCCCCAGGAACATCCATAACCGGCTGAACAAGGGATCGCCCGTGGAGGAAATCCCCAGCGGGGCCGTGTCGCCAGCGCTGGGGGCCAGCAAGACATCCCAGGGTTCGAACACATGAGCACTTTCATGCGCCCCTTGTTCGGCGGCGGCACGCAGCTCGCCATACTCCTCGATGTCGACCTCCAGGCCCAATTCGATCAATTGCTTGAGGGGGTCGCTTAACTGGTGGGCGTGATGGTCGTATTCGCTGGCCAGGCTGCGAGCCGCTTCATAAGCCATCAACCGTTTTTGCCCCTCTGCGAACGTGTCAAAGCGCGCGGGCAAACACGCATCGCCCACCCGGGCACCGCTTTCGGCCAACCGCAGCATGATGTTTTCGATGCCATTACGGGTGTGTGGCGACGCCGACAGCCAATCGGCGGTGCGGCACACACCTATGGCAGGTGCCCAACGCGGGTTGTTGTTGACCGCCACCCCGGCACGCCCACCCAGCAACACCGAGCGCATGCGCCCGGCATCGCGCACGCTGCGCGTCAGCACCCCCAGAGTGTCCAGTGAATGGGCCAGGCCCTTGACCCCCGTCAAGTTGAAATCACCGTACGTGGGTTTGTAGCCGACCACGCCGCAGTAGGACGCTGGCCGAATCAGCGACCCGGCCGTTTGCGACCCCAGCGCCGCCGGGACCATACAACTGGCCACCGCCGCCGCCGAACCGCTGGATGAGCCACCGGGCGTATGCGCCAGGTTGTGCGGGTTGCGCGTCTTGCCGGGCGAGAAATAGGCGAACTCGGTGGTAACCGTCTTCCCCATCAATACGGCCCCGGCACGTTTGAGCAGCGTGGCACAAGCCGCATCCGTGGGCGGCCTGTGCCCGGCGTACACGGCTGACCCATAGGCGGTCGGTGTATCGGCGCAGGCGATGATGTCTTTCAAACCGATGGGCACCCCGTGCAATAAACCTTGCGCAGTTTTTCGATCCATTTCCCGGGCTTGCTGCAGCGCCCATTCCGGGTCAATAAATGCCCAGGCCTGAATGCTCGGCTCCAGGCGGTCAATGGCCGCCAGGCAATCACTGACCAGTTCCAGCGAACTCATCTGCCGATTGGCAATCGCCTGTGCGGCCTCGGCCACCCCCATTTCATGCGGTTTCATGAAGCGCCTCCAACTGAGCCACTGCGGTTTCGAAAGGCACGCGCGCGCAAAAATAAAAGCCCCCGTCCAGCCGGCCTTGCAGCCCCTCGCGATCGAGCACGCCCAAACTGATCACCGGCGATTGCCCACGCTCACACACCGCGAACGCACTCAGCCCGGTGCGCAGCGGGGCCGACTCAGTGAATGCCGGGTGCACGTGGGTCAGTAAGCTTTCAGGGGGTTGCAGGCCATGTTCCTGGCACACCTGCTCGAGGCGTTGCGAGGTGACCGGCGAATACCGGGCCGCCATGGCACCCAACCCGAACGCATCGACAATGGCACTGTCGCCAATGGCACCCAGAGAACGCTTGAACAGCGCTTCACTGGCCGCAGGAATCAATGGCGGCGTCGCCGGGGCGGTAAACCAACGCCCAGGCCAGGCCGCCACTTGAATGCCGAACTGTCGACCATTACCGCCGATGGCCGTGACCACACCGCTGCCTTCGAAACCTTGCGCCGCCTGCAGAATGCATTTGACGGCGGCCATCCACGGGTTGAGGAAAAACGCCGCCGACGACTCAAGGAATGACCGTACCGGCTCGGGCAACGGCAATGCGCTGCCCTGCCCCAACCACTTAGCGGCCAGCAGGGCCGAGGCGTGGCGTGTCATGCCATGACAATCATCCCCGGCCGCCAGTGCCTGATCGGCGATAGGCAGGAGTTCCAGCGGTTGGTGTTCAATCCATTCGCTGAGGTGCGAGGCCAGTTCCCGATTGACCCATTGCAAACGTTCCAGAACGGCGTCATCGAACACCCCCACCCGCGCCACCGGCCCGTCACCCCCGTTAAGGGTGCTGAACGCGCGACGCGATGGCTGAAGGGCATCTTCAACGACAATCACGGCCATCCCGGGCGAAAGCACATCCGCCAACGGAATGGCGGCGCAGAAATCCTGGGCGGGGTACAAACCAAGGGTGCCGGCGTCGAGCAAGGCTTCGGCCTTCTCACGGGTGTCAGCCCACCCCTCGTAGAGGATGGCCAACAGCGCCGAATGGCGAACCGCAACAGCCAGCTCACTGGCGCAGGCCACCGGCGGCCCGGCGTGTAACAGCGCACGGCCGGGAAAGGGGATGACCTCGAACGCCCGAGCGACCTTCACCCAGCGAGGCCGCACTTCAAGCATGGCGGCCAGCGCGGCGGCATCCGCATGATTCAAGGGTTTGAATCCCTTCATGGTTGCCCCCGGCTTTCTTCGACCCATGACTCACCAAACGCCAGGAACGCCGAATTGAGTGTGCCGTCCAGAAAGTCCCGCTCAATGACCACACCGGGCAGCACCTCGTCATTGAGCAACACCTGCGCCCTTTGCGCACCCTGGAAGACGCTGTACATACGATGCTTGCCGGTGGCACTGAATGTCGGCCCGACATCGGCAGCAAAGGGGGGCTGCAAATCCAGCCAACGCATTTCCAGCCGCACCCCCTGAGCCTCGATGCTTTCGCGCCAGGCCGTTGCCACCTCACTGTCAGTGCCGCCATTCTGATTGGCTTGCAGCAGCGTGACATGGGCCAGGGACGGCACGTTTTTGAAGGCACCAAATGAAGGCACGTACTCGTCCAACAGGTAGCGCATCAGCGGCAAGTTATCGGCAATACACAGGTTCGGTGCTGCCGGGTAACCGAGGGCACTGTCAGGCTCGCCTAGCAGCAGAATGCCCCGCCCTCGGCCATAGGCTGAAACCACAACCTTGAAATACAAAGCCAGCACGCACCAACCCGCTTGCTGGTTTTGCGGGTGTTTGAGGTAGATCCCCGGGTTCTCACCTGACCAACTGACCAGGCCTTGCTGAATAATTGACATAATTCTGTTCCTTGATGGCCTGATACGCTCAAGCCAGTTGCAGGGTGTTACTCCCCAATCCAATCAACACCGCCTGCGCTTCGACCTTGACCGCATAGGTGCAGACGTTTTCTCGCGCCGGTGCACACATCACCCGGCCTGTCGCAATGTCGAAACGGGCCTGGTGCAGCGGGCACTCGACTTCACCGTCCTCAATCCAGCCCTCGGATAAAGAGGCATTGCCATGAGGGCAGCGATCACGCAGCGCGAAGTACTGCCCCTGAACATTGAAGAGGGCGATGACCTGATCTTCGACCTGTACACGTCGCGCCTGCTGGTCGGCCAACTCGCCGACAGCGCACACGCGTGTCCATCTCAGCGCTGACGGGCTCATGCCACCCTCCCCGAAGCCGACTGCAATAACTCGATGCGGTAGCCATCCGGGTCGAGAACAAAGGCTATGAGCCGAGCCCCGCCCGCCATCGGCCCAGGCTCGCGCACCACCACAACGCCCTTGGCACGCAGCCTTTGCACACATGAGTGAACATCGTCCACGCCGATCGCCACGTGCCCCCACGCGTCGCCTTGCACGTAGGGCTGCAGCCGATCCCAGTTGTGGGTCAACTCCAGTACCGCGCCCTGGTCTTCGGTGTCATAGCCAATAAAGGTGTTGCTGAAGCGCCCGGCCGGGTAGTCGGTGCTGTGCAGCACGCGCATACCCAAGAGGTCAACGTAGAACGCCAGCGCGCGGGGCAAATCAAGCACCCGCAACATGGTGTGCATCAGTCGTGCTTGCATGGTTCAGTCCCTCAATGCATCCAGCACCAGATTCTGGAATTGGTGGGCGCTGTCCTCCCAATGGGGCGACATGACCCCGCCATCGGCAATCACAGGCGAACGACGGCCTTCTTGCAGCAATTCGGCAATCACGTGATCTTCTTTGTGCACGGCGTACCAGAGATCACACAGGTTCTTTTTGTCCGCCTCGGTGTAATGCTGCTCACCCACGCTGTAGAGCACCCGGAACTGGCGCGTGCGGTCGGCCGAAATCGGAATATTGAGGTGCACACCGGCCTGGTCCGGCAGGTAGATACCCAGGACAAAGTTGGGGAACAGCGTGAGGTAACGCGCGCTCATGTCCAGGTTGCTGGACTTGGCGGTGGTGGCTTTTTCCGCCTCAAGATCGATGGCAGAACCCAGGCAACGGCCGTCACTGATGGTGTAGTGGTCTTTCAAGGGTTGCCCGGCCGCGGTTTCATCGTGAACGATGGGCACGTGGTAGGGCTCAATGAAGTTCTCCATCAAGAACTTCCAATTGCATTTGACTTCACCCAGATCGATTTTGCCGATGGGCTTGAGCGCAGCCACATCGAGCAACTTGATGCGCTCGGCGAAGGTGGCACTGTATTCAGCGAAGTCCGGGGCATCACCGGACAGGTTGATGAAAATCCAGTCATTCCAGACCGCATGACGTACCGCAACCAAGCCGTTGTCCTTTCTGGAGAAGCCCGGTACTTCCTGAACCCGAAAACCACCGAAATGAGGCGCAGCTTCCAGCTCGCCGTTCAATCGATAGGACCACGCGTGGTACGGGCAACTGATAGAGCCCTGCACGTTGCAACGGTCGGTGACCAGCTTCACGCCCCGATGGCGGCACACGTTATGGAACACGCCGATCTGCCCCTCATCATTGGAGACAATCAACAACGGCTTGCCTGCCACCTCGACCGGCGCACACGCCCCCGGCTCGACAAACTCATGGGCAAACCCTGCGAACACCCAGTTGCGGGCAAACACGCGCTCTTGTTCAGCCTGAAAAAAAGCTTCGCTGGTATAGGCTTCCTGGGACAACCCGGACAACACGTTTCCAGCAACAGACGATTTCGATTTGTCACGCATGGCGATGACGTTCTCAACCACAGACATGTTTTATCCCCTTTTCAATCACGGCCCTTATCGGGTCTTTTGTTTGGTGTCAGCGCATACTAGAAATGCACTGCAAAGGGCTCAAACGATAAGAACTCATCGGCGGTTGAGAAAAACTTGGCGCCCTTGACGCCTGTGATTGAGCAGTTGCCAGAGGTGCAAAAGTTCAATAGCTTGATGAAAAAAGAGGCGAGCACTTGCCTTGTAAATGTTCATCGACCGGACGCAAGCAGCCCATGAGCATGACCCACCGACTCCCCCCTCTTAATACCTTGCGTACGTTCGAAGCCGCCGCGCGGCATTTGAGTTTCACTCAAGCTTCGACAGAACTTAATGTCACGCCTTCGGCCATCAGTCATCAGATCAAACTGCTGGAAGATAACTTGGGGGTACGCCTGTTCCGCCGGGAAAACAACCGCTTGCTCCTGACAGACGCCGGTTGCTACTTACTGCCCGAATGCACGGCTTCGTTTGGCAGGTTGCTGGAGGTCACACAGAGGGTTCGCGACCTGGGCAATGGCAGGTCGTTGAACATTGCTTTGCGCCCCTACTTTGCGCAGAAATGGCTGATGCCGCGTATCGGGCAATTCTGGCAGCGCCACCCGGAGATTGAGTTGGTATTGCAGCACAACCTCTCCAGCGTGGCCGGTGAAGGCATCGACCTGGTGATTGCCTGGGGGGACGGGCACTTCCCCGGGATGGAGTCGCACCTGCTGGTAAATGGTGACATGACACCGGTTTGCCACCCCAGCCTGCTGCAGCGCTACGGCGGCTCGATGCGCCCCTGCGACCTCGTCGAACAGGTCCTGCTTGACGAGGAAAACACCCAGAACTGGGATGTGTGGTTGGCCCAAGCCGGCGTACCGTCGCTGGTACCGCGTAAACGCATGAGCATTGACGACACCAACGTGCGCCTGCATGCCACCATCGACGGCCAAGGTTTCAGCCTGACGTGCCTGTCACTGCTGCAACGCGAACTGAACGAAGAAACGCTGGTGGCTCCTTTCGCCACCGTATTGCCGCACTACTCCTATTACTTGCTGTACAAAACCGATGTATTGAGCAACCCCAAGGCCAAAACATTCATCGACTGGTTACTGGCCGAGGTCCAGGCTACCGGCTGAGAAATTTTCACACCCCCTGAAGTTTTTATCCGTCGCGCACAATCGGGCCTTGCAATAGGCTTTGCCCTCACCTGCAACAGCGGCGATTTAAACGAATAACAAGCACTGAGGGGGAGATAATGTCAGGCCATAAAAAGAAAGTTGTAGTCACCGGAGGCAGTGGTCGGCTGGGGCAATATGTGGTCAAGCAACTGATGCAGCAGTTTGAAGTTAAAGTGCTCGACTTGCAGGCCCCGCCTCAAGCTATCGCCTTTGAAACAGTCAACGTGCTCGACCTTGATGCCTTGCGCAAGGCGTTGGTCGGTGCTGAGGCAGTGGTGCACCTTGCGGCGATTGATTTCGATCATCAAGCCCGGGATGAAACCTACATTCATGTGAACGTGCAAGGGACCTGGAACGTTCTGCAGGCTGCCCATGAACTGGGCATCGGTCGCGTGGTGTTGTGTTCGAGCGTGTCTGCCTGTGGGTTGTCGGAAGCGAATCCGGCGTTTATTCCACAGTACCTGCCCGTTGATGAGCAACATCCGTTGTACCCGACCCAGGCTTACAGCGTCAGTAAGCAGTTGATGGAAAACATGGCCGAAAGCTTCGTCCGTCGGGGCAATATCGAAGTGAT
Source organism: Pseudomonas sp. (assembly GCF_030150285.1). GTDB lineage: Bacteria > Pseudomonadota > Gammaproteobacteria > Pseudomonadales > Pseudomonadaceae > Aquipseudomonas. Next base: position 27,178 of record NZ_JASLGE010000057.1, read on the forward strand.
TTGCTTGCGGCCCATGATGGTGTTGTTGCCAGAAAACATTCAGCCGACCCTGGACCGTTCCAATGACCCACGTTCGCGCTGGCTGTTTTACTACATCACCCCGCAAGATTGTGCTCGTGCATTCGAAGAGGCGTTGCTGGCCAAGCATGTCGGGTTTGCTTCGCTGTTCATCACCGCGCACGACAGTTGCCGCGATGAACCCACGCTGCAATGGCTGGAACGGGTGCTGGGTGAACTTCCGGAAGTCCGCGACCCGCAGCGTTATATCGATAATCCCTATGCGTCCATATTTGATGGCAATCGGGCACGGGACTTGCTGGGCTTCCAGGCAGACAGTTGCTGGCGCGACATCATCCGCCAACACCGCTAAGCACTTTCCTATCAGCCATTAGTTATTAGATCCCATTACCCGCAATACATTTCGACCGAGATTGGTACCTGCCTGCGAGAGAAGGCATGTCTGCCGTACGGACAGTCATGCCCTATAAAACTACAATTAAAAGGTGCTTGAGATGCATATGACACCGCAATCAAACAGTGCGACCTATACCGACACACCCATCGATTCAACGTCATCACAGAACTCTTCGATTATTGATGACAGCCCGATGACCGCATTCCACTGGCGGCTGGTATTCCAGTCGGCGGGGGGCCCTTTTCTCGATGGCTGGTTGTTGAGCATCATCGGCGTGGCACTGATTGGCATGACGCCGGCGCTGGGGCTGAGCCCGACTGAACTGAGTTTCGCCGGTGCCGCGGCCTTGATCGGCATCTTCTTCGGTGGGTTGATTTTCGGCCGGGTCACCGATGTTATCGGGCGACAGTTGATGTACACCATCGACCTCGTCGCGCTGGTCGTCTGCTCGGTACTGTGCGCCTTTGTCGAGACGGCCTGGCAAATCATCCTCCTGCGATTCTTGATCGGTATTGCCATTGGTGCAGACTACCCGATCGCGACCTCACTGCTTGCCGAATGGCTGCCAACCAAACGCCGGGCAGCCATGCTCGGCTCGCTGGTCGTCGCCTGGTTTGTCGGGGCCACCGTCGCGACGTTTCTGGGCTTTGCCATGGTCGAATACCTGGGCGAAGACTCCTGGCGCTGGATGCTGGCCAGCTCCGGCGTGCCGGGGGTGATCATCCTGCTCATGCGCTTGGGGACACCTGAATCTCCCCGCTGGCTGATTGCCAAAGGTCGTATCGAGGAAGCCCGGGAGGTGGTCAAGAAAGTGTTTGGTGCCGATGCCGATGTATCGTCCATTCGGGCAGTGGAATCGCAACGCCCCGTTCACATTGGCTATGGTGCTCTGCTCAAGGGGGAATACCTCAAGCGCACCATTTTCTGCGGGGTCTTCTACCTCTGCGCCGTGACCCCCGTCTTCGCGATCTACACCTTCGGCCCGGTCATCCTGGGTTCCTTCGGCCTCAACGAAGGGAACCTCAGCAACATTGGCTATGGTTTGATCAGCCTGTTGTTTTTACTCGGTTGCCTGCCTGCACTGCGGCTGTCAGAGACCGTCGGCCGTCGCCCCTTACTGCTTTGGTCATTTGCTCTGATGGTGCTGCCATTCCTGGCCCTGGGGATTGCCCCGCAAGCACCGGTGGCATTGATCATCTTCTGGTTCTGCCTGTATGCGGTGGCATCCGGTGGCCCGAACATTCTCGAATGGTCATACCCCAACGAACTGTTCCCCACCGATATCCGTGCCACCGCAATGGGCGTGATCACAGCCGTCAGCCGCATCGGCGCGGCGGTGGGTACCTTCCTGTTGCCACTGTCCCTGGAACACCTCGGTGACGGCCCCACCATGTTGATCATCGCCGGAATGACAGCGGTCGGCTTCATTGTCTCCTATGCCTTGGCACCTGAGACCAAAGGCCGTTCGCTGTCCGAAACCAGCAGTATCTAAACCTGCCACACTCAAAGGCCTCACCACCGAAAGGGGGTGAGGCCTTTGAGTAAGGAGTGCCTTCGGTAGCCCCCCTTCAGGCACTTGCAATGGAGCGCCAACAGCGTGCAGTCGATGCTCAACGGGCGCTGCAAAAAAGGGTCAACGCGCCTGAGGGGGCATGACGACCGAGCACCACAGCCGCGAATCGGCAGCGCTATCTCCACTGAAGATGAAGTGCGGACTGTTTTTTGCGCGAATGGATTCCACTGCTGCAGCGATCGCTACCCAGGGTGCCGTGCATTGCGGATGCCCCAAGCAGGCATCCAAGTCATGCAAACCTTGCTTGTGTTCTGCGAGCAAAGGCGCTGCACACATTGCCATCGTGATAGCCGGCTTGCGGGCAGGGTTGACCGCTGGAGCACCTCGGCACGGGGGAGCTGGCCTTGATAAACGCGGGAGAACCGGGCATGGGCTTGCCAGTGGCAGGCTCAAGCACCTTGGCCTTGGCCAATTGCTGAATCAGCGCTTCGCTGGGCTTTTTCGGCGGCACATTAGCCAGGCGTGCTTCCAGCCATTGCAGCTTGCCGTCCCAAGCCGGCAGCTTGGCAGGAGGCAAAGGCAGGATTTCGTTGATCTCGGGAACTGTGGGATTGGCGTAGGAGTAGTCCGCAAGCACACTCCATATTTTTTCATAACGGTCGGCCCGCTCAAGGTCTTCCTGTTGGGCGAGGTAGTACAACCAATCGGAGGGAGGAGGATTGCGAAAGGCTTCTTCTAACCAACCCGCAGAAGTTTCATCACCCGCTTTAACGCCCATCTGGAAGACTGCGACCGCCTTTTGGTACTCCCCCCTGTTCTTAAGATTGATGCCCAAAGCAAGAGCTGCCTTGCCATGCCCCTGCTCGGCCGCACAGCGGTGCATCTGCCGGGCCACGTCCGGCGCGATGTCAATCGGTGCCAGTTTATCGCCCACCTCGTACTGCGCTTGAGCACTGCCCTGATCCGCCGCCTTGCGGTAGTAGCGCAGAGACATTTGCGGATCCTTTCTCAGCCCGGCTGAGCCCTGTTGCAAGAAGATGCCGATAAAGTAGTAACCCGTCGCCACATCCGCATCAATCAGTTGCTGGCTCAGGCGCAAGTGCTCCGCGCCACTGAGTGTGAAGAAGCCACCCATGGCACCGTTTTGCAGGTTGATATTGGCCTTGTAATGGCCATTTTCGGCCGCGATGCGGTACAGCCGCTCAATCTCGATATCAATGGTTTGGTTTTGTTTAAGCTGGTTGTTTTTCTGCAACCAGCGAGCGTACTGGAACAGTTCATCCGCTTCAGCGGACGGCACCGGTATATGCTCGTGTGCGCATGTAAAAGCCAGCTTGGCCTTGATTTCAGTGAGGGGGTTCAAGGGTGTTTGCCGGGCTGACAAAGCAGACACGCTGGCGTTATTGCACGCAGCCAGCAGCACGCTTGAGACCAAGAGCGTCAGGCGCGCGCCCCCCATGATTGTGTCGCCACAACGAAGATGATTGCCCATGCCTTACCCCAACAAATGCCATTCAATGTTTTCCTCGCCGACGGTGATTCTGTCGGGGAGCAAGAAGCGCGGCGCGCGGCTCGCAACAGTCAGGGTGGGCATGATCTCGTTCTCTTCGAAGCGCCGAATGTCCCCTTCTCTCAGCTTTGCATAAACCTTGCTGATCACCCTCACAGCCTTCCAGTAGCCGGCTTGCGGGCAGGGTTGACCGCTGGAGCACCTCGGCACGGGGGAGCTGGCTTTGATAAACGCGGGAGAGCCGGGCATGGGCTTGCCGGTGGCTGGCTCAAGCACCTTGGCCTTGGCCAATTGCTGAATCAGCGCTTCGCTGGGCTTTTTCGGTGACACATTGGCCAGGCGTGCTTCCAGCCATTGCAGCTTGCCGTCCCAAGCCGGCAGCTTGGCTGGAGGCAAAGGCAGAATCTCGTTGATCTCGGGAACTGTGGGATTGGCGTAGGAGTATCGTGCCAGCACACGCCAGATGGTTTTGTAGCGCTCAGCGCGTTCAAGATCTTCCTGTTGGGCGAGGTAGTACAACCTATCGGAGGGCGGAGGATTGCGAAAGGCCCTTCTTAACCAACCGGCAGAGGTTTCATCACCTGCTTTAACGCCCATCTGGAAGACCTCAAGTGCCTCTTGGTAGCGTCCCCTGCTCTTAAGTAAGATTCCTAGCGCGAGAGCAGCTTTACCATTGCCCTGTTCAGCGGCACAACGATACATCTGAATAGCAATTTCCGGTGCGATGTCAATTGGATCAAGCTTGTCGCCCACCTCGTACTGCGCTTGGGCACTGCCCTGATCCGCCGCCTTGCGGTAGTAGCGCAGAGACATTTGCGGATCCTTTTTCAGCCCGGCTGAGCCCTGTTGCAGGAAGATGCCGATAAAGTAGTAACCCGTCGCCACATTCGCATCAATCAGTTGCCGGCTCAGGCGCAAGTGCTCCGCGCCACTGAGTTTGAAGAAGCCACGCATGGCCCCGTTTTGCAGGTTGATATTAGCCTTGTAATGGCCATTTTCGGCCGCGATGCGGTACAGCCGCTCAATCTCGATATCAATGGTTTTGTTTTGTTTGAGCAGGTTGTTTTTCTGCAACCAGCGGGCGTACTGGAACAGTTCGTCCGCTTCAGCGGACGGCACCGGTATATGCTCGTGTGCGCACGTAAAGGCCAGTTTGGCCTTGATTTCAGTGAGGGGGTTCAAGGGCGTGTCCTTTGTCGGAAAAGTGAACGCGTTGCCAGTGCCGCAAGCGGTTAGCTGCAGGATTATGAGCAAGAGAGCCAGGCGCATCAGTCGAGGTCCTTCAGAATCGCTTCGTCGAAATAAAACTCGACAAGGGGGGCGTCGGGAATCTCCCAATCTTTTTGGAGGCGTTTGTTTTCATTGATGATGCCCGTCCATGCATCAAACGCCACCTCCGGATTATCCTGCGCTCCCCTCTTGTCCGTGTGCAGATTCCACAACCGCCGCCGCAGCGCCTGCGTCACGCTCGCCCACTCATGGGCAATGTTCAGTTCACTGTCCACCTGCATGCTGCGGGTGTTGATGTTGGCTGAGCCGTGGGTGGTGAACACGTCATTGACGATCATCAGCTTGGAGTGGATGTACACCGGCATCCATGGCTTGCCCGCCGGCGAGTCTGGGGCCACCAGCGAACACACGTGGACTTTTAAGCCGGGCACTGCCTGCGGGCGAATCGTGCTGTCATGGATT